>CAUZPL010000011.1:0-113089 GCA_963581585.1 Planctomycetota bacterium | reverse complement strand
ATGAAGTGCTGTACCAGAAAAGAGAAACCGCGGACGAGCTAGAACTCTGGGTCTACTGAAGGAGGCCGTTGTGATGAAAATTCAACATGAAGACCTAGCGGCAAAGACGGACAAGAAGTGTCGCCGCCGACCCGGGCCGTTTGGACCTGCCAGGGCGCTCCTGCCGAAACATCAACAACCACTTATCATTGATGAGGACACGGCAGCGCACGATGCGATCGAACGGATGATCGACAACAACTTTTCGCAGTTGCCCGTCCAGAATGATAAATCACAGATCATCGGTGTCTTCACCTGGAAGTCGTTCAGCACGCGAGCCTGTGACCTGAGGAACATCAAGGCGCGCATCAAGCTAATCGAATTGCAGGTTCGCGAATCGGTGGAGCCTGCTCGTTTCATCGATCCGGAAATGTACATCGACACGGAGACGGACTAGGGAGACATCGACTACGTCCTGGTCGGCGATGACCGAAATCTCCTCGGCATTCTGTGTATCGCCGACATTTTCGGTCGCTTGAATGACTTCGCCGAAGCCTTTGTGTTGCTGTATGAGATCGAACATGAAATCCGAGACCTGATTCACGAAGTGGTGGACGACGAAGCCTTGGCGCAACTGATCGCGACGATGCAGGTACCGCCGAACTCGCCACGGCCGCAGGAGCTGGATGAGTTCACCTTCGGACAATACCGGTCGATGATCTGCTCGAAATCAAACTAGCCAATGTTCGACACGATGCGGGAACTGGTGGACGCTGACTTCGCCGACATCAACGAGCTGCGAAACATTGTCTTCCACTTCCGTCGTGGCATCACTCCCAAAGATACCGACCGCCTCCGCCGCTTTCGGGATAAACTGCGGCACAACCGCGACCTGTACAACACGGGCCAAGGGAAACCACAGAATCTGCAGTAGCCCAAGAGATTCGGGACGGATCGCCGCAGCATGCGAGCCGTCGGCAGGGAATCGAGCGAGTTCGAGCGGTTGATCGCTGAGGATCGGGGCCTGGCAACTCAGGTGCTGTTCGCATCGGTGGGTGAACTGACCAGTCTGCAGGCGTCGAGAGCTGTTCGCGGTGAGCTGAAACGGCGGGCAACCGCTAACAGCATGGCCACCGGCAGACGCCTAAAATCGAGGGATCAGAATTGTATGAGCCCACTGCTCAAAACGTGACGCCATGAAACGACTGACCGTCTGCCTGTTGCTGTGTTGTCTCGCTGTGTGTGGGTCGGAGACCGGAAAGAAAGACGGCGTCGCGAACAGACCTGACGCCAACGCCGTCGTTGCCAAGCCAACCGTCATCCTCAAAGGACACTCAGTTCATGTCTACAGCGTGGCATTCAGCCTGGACAGGAAGCAGATCGTCAGCGGCAGCGGGGGCCTGGACAAGACGGTGAAGGTCTGGAACCTCTCGTCGCTGGACAGGTCCAGGCAGCCACACCTTATCTTCGACGGCCACTGATGCCCCGACGTCGATAGTCAACCGAGCAGCGGTTGTGAAGTTCTGTACGCTGATCCGCTTTCCTGCCTCGGCAGCATGATCACGGGCCTGGCCGGCTCTACGTAGCGTGAGCCCGCTCGGATTCTACTTTCAGCTCAAATGTTTCCGTGTAGTCCGGCCAATTAACTGCGGCGACGCACACTTCAAGCAACCAGTCGATTCGGTTGCGCAGCGCATGGCATGTGTCCATGCCGTTTTCAGGGATCTGCAACTCCAGCGTGACATCGATCGGGTGATGTGAGTCTACCTGGATATCGCGCGCAATCTCATGCTCGGCTTCGTGCACGTCGTGGCTGTCTGTGGTGGTGCCGCCGTCGCCGCCGCCGGTGTGGTACGTATCCGACTTGCGGCAGACCAGCCTTACTGTCACTCGCTCGACATAAACCGGTTGCTTTGCCCGCTGACTAAAGTGCACCTGGAACGACTCGTCCGGGCGAAGGGGATGTACAGAAGCGGTCAGCGTGGGTTCGGACAACTTCATCCTTGCCATGCCCATCATAATCGTCTTGATAATCATATACAGACCGATAGCGAGGAACAGGACCAGGGTCAGCCACGCCCACCACGGCACTTCATTTTTTTCAACGCCAAACCACATCACCAGTGCTATGGTCCACATAATGGCGTTCCATCCCACGCAGAACATGACATTTTCACTGAAGGAGCTTACGAGCGGGCCCCCTTTGAACGGTCGCAGCCGCACATCGTGACCACGCGGCTCCCGCGCGGCGGCTCCCTGCTGCTCCGGCAGTGAACTCATCCAGCTCAGGCTCCCGCCTTTAATGTGCCACACCCAAATGCCGATGATGAGTCCCAACACAATCACACCAATGGCAAGGAAAATTACCGGAAAGAAGCTGAACGAATTGTTGATCACAGCCACTTCCGGTTTGTCCGGGTCGTACGACGCCTGGACTTTTGAACCCACGGGGTAGCGGCGTACGACCTTCTGTTTGCCGCTTCGACCACGTGAGCTGATCACCTGGATGCGATATTGGCCGGTATCGTGTGTTTGGCCGTCCACCATGTAGCGGAAGCGGATGTCCGGATAGAACGTACTTCCATCGCTGCTCCTGTTAACCCCAACTTCGGAATGCGTCACCTCACCCTGGACCGGCAGAAAATAGCGGACACGAAACTGCTGGTAGACTCCCCATCCGCCAAACCCGCCGAAGGCAAGGACGAACATCAAAAGGAAGACCGTGGCACAGCCGATGCCGAGTTTGCTTCGGTTCCGCTTAGTAAGGAGCGAAGACCTGACTATGCTTTTCACAGGCACGGTATCCTCATTTGGCGTCGAGTTCATCAAACCGAAGCTCAGGCAGGCTTCGATGCCTGCGTCTTGCTCTGCTTCTTTGTTTCGAAGACCTTGCCAAGGCTCTGGATGCGACTAGGGCGATGCTGGACTTATACCGCCCTGAATTTTCACGCGTAAGATGTGATTTTCAAAAAAACGGCGCAGAATTTGAGTTTGGTACAGATTCAGCCATGTTCACGCGCCGAAGACGAGCTGAATCACACGTCAGTCGCCCGAAGCCGCCGGAGGTCTCCGTTGCCGAATAACACCGGTCCCATTGAAGCGCTGCTTTGTGCCGTTTGCAAAAGCAGCAAACTGTAAAGTATCCGCTGTCGAATAACGCCGGTGCCTGCGGGAACCGGCGGCTGCAAGCGCGACGCTGTCTACTGGCACTTTCCGCATTACGGTGGGCTGTCCAATCCGCACGGCGCGATTCGCCAGGGGAACTTCAAGCTGATCGAATTATTCGAAGACGGTCGGCTCGAGTTGTACGACCTGTCACGTGACCTGAGCGAGCGCAACAATCTGGCTTCGCAGATGCCGGACAAGGCCCGGCAATTACAAAATTCGTTGCAAAACTGGCGTTTGCAAGTCGGTGCCCAAATGCCGACACCAAATCACAACAGGGATCTGTAAAAGCGTGAAGAACTCCGCTCTGCCTTTGGCGTGGAACAGAAAAGACGCTTTCCACTCGATCCAGTTTCATTTGAATCGATAGTACCTGCAGTACAGCGGCAACCTCGAGCAGTAACGCACGATGGAAATCGAACTGGCCCGTTTAGAAACCGCGATCATTCGGCGAGATCTCTAAAGAAATCGTCAACCGACTGAAGTTCGAGTGTGAGGCATTTTTCTATTGTCCGGCGCGCGTTGTTTGTGAGTCGTGATAGTCCATAGAAGTCGAGAACGGCCCGCAAATGCTCATCAGATGCACTCGGAAAGCGGGTGGTCGATTTGGTAATCAAAGCGGCGACCCGCAGTTCGCTGGGAGGGATTTCGTCAATTTGTCTGGGTCCCCGCTCTCGGAACCGGATCGGGGGAACTCCTCGGGAGCGCATTATGCAATGCAATAGACCTCCTTTGTTCAGTTCATCCTCTTTGACGACGAGTCCCTGGTCGATCGCGCATTGCATAGCTTTGTTCATCTTCTTCTTCAGTTTTTTATCCATGCGACTAATTTCGCACGATTGCCGATAGATGTCGTACGCGTGTCGGGCAAACATCGGGCCTTCTGCGTTCACGATGTTCGCAAGGCCTTCTGCAATTGTAGATGTCGTTCCGGTTCGAGGGTCGTCACATCCTGTCCCGTCGTACTGGATATACGGAGACGGTCGAGTGGCGGTTGGTGGTGCGACTTCAACTGTTTTGGTCTCGGTCGAGGTAGGCTGAGGCTCAGCGGTATCCACTTCGTCGATCATTTCGTCCGCAGGGTCTGACAGGTCGGCAGCTAAGGGCGTAAGGGCAACTATGGCGGGTTCCGGAGGCGGGGCTGCCGACTGGTCGATGCCGCCTGGACGGATGCCTAGCCGTTCGAGCTCCGTCCAGACTGGTTCCATCGCCTGTTCGCGATCACGGTAGAAGTCTCCGCCAGGAATTCGCACGAACTGCCAGCCGGCGCGTTCCAGATCGCGCTGCCGAGCCATGTCCTGCTCGTAACGGTCTGGTCCATGCCACTCGTCGCCGTCACATTCGACCGCCAGACGCCCCTGCATTCCCTCAACGACCAAGTCGATCCGGTAGCGATGGTTCGTTGGATCGCCGACGCAGACCTGCGTCCTGACGTGGTATCCACGACTGCTGAGAATGTCAAACACATACCGCTCGAACTGTGAGTCAAAATTCTGCTCATCGGCGAAAGTGACGTCTCGCTCGGGGGCGAGCATGTACTTGAGAAGCCGATAGCGCATGCAACGTGGACTAAGGTCATCAAGCGTGGCCGTGTGAAACAACCAGAGTTGATCCTGGGCCCGGCTGGCGGCAACGTTAAATCTCTGGCGCGCGGAAAACCCTGAGAATGTCCCGATTCTCTCGTTTGGTGCAGCAACCATACTGAGGAATATCGTGTGGCGTTCATCACCTTGGAATGTGTATGCATCCCCGCAGATCAGACGTCGTTCTTCAATTACCTCGGGCTCAATATGGTCGAGAAGCTTTCGCTCAATTAACTTCGCCTGCGTTTCACCCTGAAGGCTGATAACGCCCATGGTTTTAACGACGCCGGGTCGATCGCGGCCATATCGCGGATCTTTGAGGCACGCTATAATCTGAGCGACGACTGCATCTGCCTCCGGCTCGTTAACTACGTGGCCTTTGCCACCCGTGCGACACCCCGTCGGGACATGCCGCACGACAATAGGCAGCAGTCGATTGGCTGAATATGCACGTAGCGGGTCGAGCGGCGTTCCATTGATCGCATAGCAGAGATCGTTGGAGAATTGAATGATCTCAGGCATGCAACGGAAGTGTTCTCGCAGAACGATATTTTCACCAAAGCGGATCTTGGCATTTGCGTAGAGGCTACTTTGTGGCGACAGAGCATGTCGGTGCGGAATGTCTTCAAGATAGAGCTTCTGTAATGCCGCTATCGCATCGTCTTTGATTCCGATCCCATAGGGGCTGATCTGCTGATCATCCCCGACGACCACCATCTTTTTCGCGATGAAGAAGAGGAAGAGGCTCTCGATTCCCAATTGACTGGCTTCATCGACGATGACGGTGTCGTAATGCCCCGGTGCGGGCTCCACCATCTCGGCTACGAGATAGCGAGGCATGATCCAGACGGGAATCGCCTTGCGGCATCGATCCATGTACCCACGTGCTTCGCGTCGGAGTCTCTCCATTCTTGCCGACCGTCCCGTGCCCCTACCCATCGCTCGCACGGCTTCGCGCCAGCTCTTCAGTGCGGCCGTCTCGCCCTGCGAGAGGCGATTGACGAAGTGCGTCCATGCCCTCAATGAAGCCGACTTAGCAAGCAGGACGCCAATCTTGTCTATGGTTTCATGCCGCCTCGAATTCTGAGAATCGTTCGTCCCAGGAGTCGTCGTCCTGCGATTCGAGCACGCTCGCAACTAGGTCCGGAATGAACTTGTTAATTTCAGATTCGATACGTGCGGCAACTTTCTGATCGACGCGAGTTTGTTCGATTTGCAGCAGCCTGCCGTATCCTTCGCTGTAACCTGTTACATTGCGATCCGTGACAGCTTCCATCTGACTCCGAACGATCGAGTGACTGTCGTGCAGCGCGACAACCGAATTCAACTCGCTGAGGATTGCTTCGAAATCATCTCTCGAATGGGAGAGACGCTCTTCGATAGGCGACGCGTCGAGGATTTCGAGATAGGAAACAGTCTCTCCTTCAAGCCAATTCGGCTCGGGTATGCTCGGTGTCGCTGCGGCCATTTGCATTCCGCAATCACGACAGCGATCCCCATACTCGATTGATCGCTCAAGTTGCTCAAGGTGTTCGGTAATTGCAGCGATGCGTACCCTAACGTCGACTCCGGGAGGAAGCTCGCCCAAATCGGACCAGAGTCGTTCCAGTTCCTCTACGGCAAATTCCATGTCAAGGTGAGCGGCGGCTAAATCCAGCATGTCCACTTCAACCAGTCCCTGGCCATCAATCCGAACTTCTTCCTTCAAATACATCTGAGCTTTGACGGCCCTCGGAGTGAAGATGCCAAACACCTTCCATCCGCCACCCGTCGCAAAGTGGCGTTGAACAATGGAAATGTCGGATCGAGCCTTGCGTCGCTCCCGTCTTTTCGTAATCGATAGAACCGTATTGCGGATGACGCTCAAGCTCATCTCAATCGATGAGGTCAAGACTCGCGACCTGTCCAACAGTGAAGCCCATACTGCGCGATGGCCCGTCAGAATGGCCTTTACCGCATCTACTCCCCAAGGCGTGTCAACTTGCTGCATGACGTGTCGGTGTTCTTCGAGTTCAAGAAGGGTCGATCTCAGTGAGGCTCGGACACTAGCGTCCCAATTACTGATCCCTTCATAGGCGGGGTGCGATTTCAGCTCAGCGATTCGATCGACCGCATCCTGGGCTGCGCGCTCGGTTTCGACGGCTGAAGCGAAATCAGTCGGCTCAGGAATCCTGTCGCTCGCCACGGTCCGCAACTCACATTCTTCGATCGTCTCCGAGTCATAACTTCGCCGGATCCGCAGCCACTCCAGGCACTGCTTGTTGTGAAGTGGTGGCGTGTCATCGCCGATTAAGGGGACATGAAGCCATCCGTGCTGTCTACGTTCGTCAGACACCCGTTCGGCAATTCGCGAGGCCGATCCCTAGTACGCACCGTTCAGCAGTGAGTGCGTGTCTGTCTCGTTTTCCCGCAAACTACGGAGTTTGGAGTCGGTTTCCGCCAAATCTCGCCGTGCCGCATCGATTTCTCGATCAACATCTTTTATCTGCTCGTCATACGCGCCCGGATGCCCTAATGAGATCCGATTTGTGATCGCCTGAACTGATGCATTGAGTTCGGCGAACGAATCTCCTCCCTGACCCAGCAGGCACACGCAGAGCGGTCGAATATCCGGCGGCAGTTTGTCCTTGAGAACTTGCAGCGCTCGGCCAGTCTCCGCAGTAATTAGCAGACGCTTTCCGGTTGCCAGCAGGTGACACACAAGGTTCGCAATAGTGTGACTCTTTCCTGTTCCAGGAGGGCCTTGAACGAGAACTCCCCGTCGTCTTTGTATTGCATCAACGATACGACGTTGTTCGCGATTTGCCGGGAGTGGAAAGCAGACGTCTTCTGGAGGTTGCCGTCGTGCAGGACGGGGACCGTTGGGTGGCTTGTGTTCGCTGTCATCAAGGTCATCTTGATCATCGACCAGCCCTTTCCAACCCCTTGAAGAGGGTTCGTTTTCCTTGTTGAGCCAATCAATCAGTGAGTCGTAGATGCGGACCATCCCCCTTTGGTTTCGCTTCCGTAGAATAATGGCTGGCGCAAACGTGAGCCGTGGCTTATTGTCGTTTGCTCCGTCGAACGACAAGCTCGGGGACCACTCAGTGTCGGGGTGGAGTGATTCTGCCCAAGACTTCAAGGCTGCGTGAATCAATTCTCGGTCCCAAATGTTATCACCAATCTCTTGCAATTGTTCGGCGACTTGCGTCGTGTGCGTGCGATCCGGGCGCCACTCCGCTTCGAGCATGTCATCTTCGATCTGGAGATCGGCGCCTTCGGAAGGACATTCGAGCCGAATGATGCCTGATCGTGGATCGAACTTCAGGTCTGCCCGAGCTCGAACGACGTGACGGCGGGTCAAAACAGTCCGTCCCCTGACCGAGATTCGCCATTCCAGCAGCCCGAGTCCCAGAACGATTTCGACGATTTCGCCCTGCTTCTGCAATTGTGTATAAAGTCCAAACAATTCGGCATAGACGCGTTTGGATGCGTTGTCGCCGACGGTATTGGATTGACCAATCCTCCCAGGTCGGACGAAAGCGGTCGTACGCAACAACGACTTCTGGATGATCAACGAGGTGTCGTTGTACTAAAGGCGGTTCTTCATCGTCTTCGAGTTCGGCAGCATCGTCAGGAAAAAACGCCACCGGATTTAAGCTAGGCAGGTCCTCCGTCGCCTTCCGGAGTGCCACCTTATCCGCCCACGGCAACACTATATCCGATGGATCAGGAGTCTTCGGCATTTGCTGTTTGCGAACTTCCAACCAAGATTCTCCGACCTCCCCGCCATCGATCCACGCCGGACTCGTGCATTCCGATTCTTGTGGCATTTCGGCCAACCAGAGGACGGAATCGTACTTCGACACATCTCGGATGTTTGTGGTCCGCAGGCCAACAAACTCCCTGAGATAGCGTGCAAGACGGAGTTCTTTTGATTCTTCTGCCATGCTTGCAAACACCTTTTCCAAACATACCTCTATTTCTACTCGCCGGGCGTTCCAGCTTCTTGAGGAATTCCTTCATGTCGCTCCGCTTTAATATTCCCCGTGTCGGAATCCTCCTCTGCGCTGCCCATACTCTTCATTTAATCAGCTGGATACGCTTCGTTGTATCGCGCAGCTGAGGCCGCCACTTTCAAAATTCTTGCTCAACGTCAATCATTGCAGGTCATGTTCCACATTGTGTTTTGGAAAATTACTCTGGAGAACAGTTCCTTATCCATGGACATGAGTTCTGATTCCACTGTACCGCGAAGATCCTGCTGGACCAGCTCGCACGGAACGATTTTGCCAAGATCGATTGGCCACGTCTCACGGTTCGATTGGATTTTTCTTCACAAGGTCGGCGAGTCCGAAACTGAGTGTTCCGGTCTTGTCCTTCCTCTGATTGATCCACAACTGAATTCCGCAGTCCTGGACATTATTTGAGATCAGCATTTCAGCCTTCTGCACGAGATTCCTGGCAACTCTTAATGCCTGTTCCGGAGACAGGTAGACGTTCACAATCTTCTTTGTTTTTGGCAGATAGACGGCGTTGGCATTCGTTCCAAGCTGTCCTTCGACCTTATGCGGGTTCTCGGGATCAGCCAGGAACTCTTCCAGGGTCTGCAGCTCATGAGTCATTGGTGTTTTGCCTTTCGCTTGCGGGTTTTCTTTGTGGGTGCAGTGGCTGCGCGGGTGGTGCGGATGTGGGTGAGGAGTTCCCAGGCCGGTTCGTCGCGCGGGTCCTGCGGGACCAACTCGCCGCGGAACGCTTTCGCGAGGATCGATTGGTCAGGGCCACAGGTGAGTCCGACTTCTGCTGCGACACTTTTTGCCAGAGTTTCAGCGAGCTGGCGGATCTTGATGAGCGCCGTGTTCGGGTCCTCAAATACGAACCTCTCGGCCAGCGCCGCCAGTTTCAGCAACGATGGATCGTGATTCCGCAGAAACGGAAAATTGACCGTCGTGACAGACACCTCGGGCCCCCAGAAGTAAACCTGCTGAGTGACGTGCGCCATTCTGACCAGCGAACATTCACGGATCTACTGACTTCGGCAGCGCAGCGGCGAGAAATGACGTCGGCCAGTGGCACACTATGTGGCACAGCAGGTGTGCGAAATGGAGAAAAGAGTCACACAAGGTGACACACCGAAAGCTCAGAAAATACGCTGGTACTCAGTGTTTTATCAAGCACAACGCATTTTCATCGAGGGCGTAGAGACTCGAACACCCGACACGCGGATTAAAAGGCCACTGCCCTCACCCACTGAGCTACACCACCGCAATTGGATCAATTGTCGAGATTACCAAGAACATTCACTGTTTTAAGTAAACATCCGGTCAGCCCATGGGTGCCGCACACGGTAACTCTTGCTTTTCATTCAAGGTCTTCTGCCGGATGCAGGAAGCGACTGTCTGCCGCCCTGCGCGAAAATCGCAGCCCGGCAGCATTCCACCGGGATCCGATGTGATCGAAGTGTGAAATCGCGAGAACAACATTCGGTCTGGTCCACGAAGTCAGGCTCAAGACAGCACAAAATGGTGAGCCGATTGATTTTGAATGCGATCCACAGAAAAGTAAGCTTCATTGCAAAACAAATTCTCAACAGCAAACCAAATCCCGAACTCGAAAAAACGGACATGGACATTTGGACGATGATTCGGCCTGCGATACATTACGACAGCGCTTCGATAACACTGGCAATGGGTTTGTCAATCCTCTCTTTAGCCGGTGTGCTTTGCGGCGAAGCGGGTGCCGCGGACGAGCGCATTGAACTTTATGTAGCTCCGACGGGGGATGATACGCAGTCCGGTTCGCGCGCATCACCTTTGCGCACACTGGAAGCAGCACGGGACCGGCTGCGCCAGCTCAAGAAATTGCTCCCGCAGGCCACCGGGGTTACCGTCTGGCTGGCCGGTGGAATCTATGTCCGGCAGCAGTCATTCGAACTTACGGCAGAAGACTCAGGGTCAGCCGAGGCACCGGTCGTCTATCGAGCAGCGGAAGGGGAGCAGGCGCGATTGGCAGGCGGCAAGCTGATAGCGCCCAGTTCGCTGGTCCCCGTCACCGATCCCGACACACTGGCACGCCTGGACCTGCATGTCCGTGACAAAGTCCGGCAACTGGATCTCAAGTCTGTTGGCAACACGCACTACGAAAATGGTTTTCTGGAAGGCGGGCTGGCGCTTTTTTGCGGTGAACAGCGCATGCCTCAGGCTCGCTGGCCAAATTCAGGCTGGGCTCGCGCAATCCGCCGGACGCCGAACGACACGCAACACTTTCGTTTCGACTACGACGGCAGTCCGCCAAAACAGTGGAAACAGCCGGAAGAAGTGCTTCTACATGGTTACTGGCAGGCCGATTACAGAGCCATCATCGTGAACGCGAGCCAAGTACTTCCGGACGATCATGAAATCCATCTGTCCCGACCACTTGGCGACGGCCATACGTCTGCTCGCCGTTTTTACGCGTTCAACGCGATCGAGGAGATCGACCGGCCCGGCGAATGGTACCTGGATCGTCAGCAAGGAATGCTTTACGTGCTCCCCACACATCAGTTTGCGGAAAAACCGATCATTGTGTCCACATTACTGCAACCTCTCGTCATGACACGGAACACATCGTATGTCACGTTTCGCGGATTGACCTTCGAAGCAGTGCGGGGGCAGGCCGTCTATATTCTGGGCGGCACGAGTATCCAACTGACCGCCTGTACCATCCGGAATACCGGCTCGGACGCCGTTTGGCTGCATGGAGGCACGAACCACCGCCTGGTCGGCTGTGACATTCACAACTTTGGCGCACAGGGGATACGGGTTATGGGCGGTGATCGTGCGACGCTGACGTCGTCGGGAATCGAGCTGGTCAATAATCACATCTACGACATTGCGGTGCTGGGCAGGTCGGAACGTCCCGCAATCACACTACAGGGCGTGGGACACCGCGTCGCACACAATTTGATCCATGATGGACCCCATTATGCGATCCGCTACGAAGGAAATGACCACGTCATTGAGCTGAATGAAATCCATCACATGGACCTTGAGACCAGCGACGCCGGAGTGCTCTACAGTGGATATGACTGGACCTTCAGGGGCAACAAGATTCGACACAACTTTATCCACCACATCCCTTCCGATATCCCTCACCTGACGGGGGCCTACACACGTGTTGTCTACCTGGACGACGGCGTTTGCTCTACCGACACGATCGGTAACGTCTTCTACAAGACACACCAGACGATATGGATTGGCGGCGGACGTGATAACCGGATCGAAAACAATATCTTTATCGAGTGTGACCAGCCGGTGGGAATCGATAATCGTGGGCTCCGGTGGTCATTTCTGAATCCTGGAGGCGATATCAGGGAAACAGGAATGTTCAGGAAGTTGACTTCGGTGGATTATCAAAATCCGCCCTGGAGTACTCGGTTTCCACGATTAGCGAGGATACTCAATGATCATCCTCGCGCGCCGCTGGGAAATACACTTCGCAACAATGTTTCGATATACAGTGGTTGGCGTGATCCTGAAAAGTGGTGCCGGAAAACAAGCTCCGGCCACATCAGGAATCCGTACATGCAGATCGAGAACAATTTTGCGGCCGACGAAGATCCAGGATTCATCGACGCCGACAATATGAATTTTCAGTTGCGGGATGATTCAATCGTGTACACCAGAATTCCTGGCTTCCAACGAATTCCGTTCGAGAAAATTGGACTCTACAACGACAAGCATCGAGCGTCGTGGCCGGTATCGGAGAAAAAACGTTAAGTCTGCAGAGCGTCAGCGGGTCAGTACGAATCATGGATTTATCGCTCGTGAGAACCGTGTTCGGGGACTGGCTCGGGTTGTCGGTCATTGTTCGCCGTTACCCAATAATCCGTGGCTTTCAACAATCTTGACTTAGTCCGGGAAGACGAAGCGGGCGTGAGTTAGCGCCATTCATCCCATTCTTCCTTGCTCATCCGCCTCCAGTCTCACGACGTTCAAGAATCTGTCGCTGCAGTGGTTAGTGGTGGTGGATGTTACACTGCGGCAACGCCTTTTTGAGTTCCGCGACACCCGCGTCGGTGACAGAGGTGCCATGGAGTTCAAGGTGGTGCAGACCGGTCAGCCCGTTGAATTGCACCAGAACCTCGTCGGTGATCCGGGTGTCGTTGAGGTAGAGAGCCTCAAGATGCCTCAGGCTCTCAAGATACACCAGCCCCGCACCGGTAATCCTGGTGTCGTTGAGAACGAGAACCGCCAGATTATGCAGCTTCTCAAGATGCGTCAGTCCCGCATCAGTGATCCGGGTAGCGTCGAGGTGGAGATGCCGCAGATTGGTCAGTCCCGCAAGATGCACAAGCCCCACGTCGGTCATCCGGATGTCGCTGAGGTAGAGATGCCGCAGACTGGTCAGTCCCGCAAGATGCACGAGTTCCGCATCGGTGATCCGGGTGTCGTTGAGATACAAGCCCTCCAGTTTTGTCAGGCCCTGGAGATGTACGAGTCCCGATCCTGTGATCTGGGTATCGTTGAGCATGAGATTCAGCAGATTAGTCAGCCCCGCAAGATGCACCAGCCCGGTATCTGTGATCCGGGTATCGTTGAGTCTGAGATTCCCCAGACTGGTCAGTCCCTCAAGATGTACGAGCTCGGCATCAGTGATCTGGGTTTTGTGGAAGTCAATATCAATAATCACGCCTTGTCTCACGATGACGGCGGCTCCCAGTCTCTCCAGACGTTGCCACCGTGGTTCGGTACAACCGCTGCAGAACATCACACCGATCCCTGAGAATAAAAGCGTCTTTCTGTACATAATCACTCTCCTGTGGTGCTCGTTATTCATGTCTTTGCATCCCGTGCGAACAGCACAACACGCTGGCACCTGATTCTGGTATCCCGCCAAGCAAATAAACAACAGCACGGTCATACGGTGTAGGGTGAATTGTCCGATCCTTCGGTGTCTGCATCACCTTGGAATCTTTTGCCACAGGAAATCGATCCAGGCACGGCAGTGAAAGCGAGTTTCCCCAATAGCCTCTCGCTCCACAGGACTGAATGTGTCTCCATGAAGATCCTTTCATGATCACCTCGGCAAGCTTGACTCTTATCTTACAAAGCGTTCGAGAACATCGTCGGGTTCACGAGGTTGCTGTGAAGTTGAATTTTGCACACTCAAGAACTGACCGTCAGCGATTTCACCGCGCACAGCGATATTCTCCTGCCATACAAGGTGTTCGCCAGCCGGATTGAGGGCCGGCAGGACTAGCAGCATGGTTAAGAGAGATTTGTGTTTTTACGTGATGACGTCAGCAAAAAATACAATGGGGACTTAATCAGCAGCAGCTCTTGCATCATTGCCAATCCGATTCAATTCGGGTTCCTGGTTTCCCTGCTGTGGCTTTTCACCGTGCTGTTTTGCATCAGTTGTATTGTTCCGCAGCGATACAACGTTCATTACTGCGGTTTCTCACAGCGTTCTTTTGCCAGTTGACTTTTCAACTTGTTTTTTCCGAAATCCGGCGACTCTCTGACGACCGACGCAGGTTTACCCCTCGCGTGGATGATTTGGTCCGGGATCCGGGGTCCGGTTGTTCGGACAGTCAGACTGCCTGGCCGGACCAGGTCCACGAACTTACCTGCGTGGGCATGGATGCTTTTTCGACCACTCAGTGTTTTCCAAGGAGCCACTGGTTGGCATGGTCATTGCTTTGTGCCGGTGGAACACGCCTGTCATCAAGGAGTTCGAGATATGGGTATTCAGTTGTCGGATGTGAATTTTCGTCGTTCGAACAAAACACTCAAAGGTGCGAAAAATAATGTTGCTCTGAAAGTTCAACCGACGTTTAACGCCCAGTCTGTCATCGCGAGACTCGCGGGTTGGGAAGATTTGTCTGTCGCTCCGCGCAAACCCCCGGTTCCGGAAGAATCGCTGGTGCACAGGGCACTGCTGCAGGGCGAGTTCTGGCGAGGGATTCCAGGTTATGAGGCGATCAATACCGCGAAATTCCTCGATCACAAATGGCAGGCAACACACTCGGTTACCAACCTCAAACGCTTGAGAAATACCGTTGGCGACCTGGTCCCCGAGAAATTTTATGCAGACGTTCAGGCTGGGTTGCAGCAGGCACCGATGTCGTTGCGAGTATCGCCGTATCTGATCTCTCTGATTGACTGGAGTGATCCGTACAGCTGTCCCATCCGTACCCAGTTCATACCTGTTGGGCCAGGTCTGGAACAGGATCATCCTCAGTTGAGTCTTGATTCTCTTCACGAGCAGAAAGACTCTCCGGTTGCCGGTCTGACCCATCGTTACGGAGACAAAGCACTCTTTTTGCCTCTGGATACCTGCCCTGTCTATTGTCGTTTTTGTACCAGAAGTTATTCGATCGGACTGAACACGGATCAGGTAAAAAAGGTTGCCTTAAACGTCAACATCGAGCGGTGGCGTCAGGCGTTTGCCTACATCGCATCGAGGCCGGAACTGGAAGATATCGTGATCAGTGGCGGAGACTGCTACAACCTGCAGCCGAAACAGCTGGAAGCGATTGGCATGACTCTGCTGGGAATGTCCAACATTCGCAGAATCAGGTTTGCCACCAAGGGTCTGGCGGTGATGCCTCAAAAGATCATCTCCGACACTGCCTGGGTGAATGCACTTTCCCGGGTGGTGGACTACGGTCGAAGAAATCAGAAAGAAGTGGTGGTTCATACTCATTTCAACCACCCCGCTGAAATAACCTGGATCAGTCACAGAGCGATGTCCAGGTTGTTCAGACGCGGGATCACGGTACGAAACCAGTCCGTTCTGCAAAGGGGTGTAAACGACAACGCAGAGACTATGACAACTCTGGTGCGTCGATTGAGCTATATCAATGTGCAGCCTTATTACGTTTACCTTTGCGACATGGTGAAGGGAATAGAGGGGTTGCGTACGAGTGTGGCCGCTGCGCAGTCATTGGAAAAGCATGTTCGCGGTTCCACTGCGGGATTCAATACACCCACTTTTGTTTGCGATGCCCCAGGAGGAGGCGGCAAACGCGAGATTCACTCCCACGAATTCTACGATGCGGAAACAGGTGTCGCGGTCTATACCGCTCCGTCTGTGAAACCGGGCCAGTTCTTTCTGTATTTTGATCCGCTGCACAGTTTGAGTGAGTCGGTGCAGGCACGCTGGCTGGACGTCAGGGAAAGGCAGCAGATCATCGACGATGCTCTTGACGCAACCCGGGCCTGCATGGCCGGACCCCTGTGTTTACGATCATACCTGCCCTCAACCGGATATACGGATGAGCCATGAATACGGTCATGACAAAACTAAGTTGTCTGCATGAGCTCTTTGAAATGCAGGCAGACATTCGTCCTGAGCACCCTGCACTGATTTGCAGAGAAGAACGACTCTCCTACGGACATGTGGAACGACGGGCCAATCAGCTGGCACGGCATCTTCGCGACCACGATGTTGGTCCGGGTTCGCTGGTGGCCCTGTACTTCGAACGATCTGAAAAGCCGATCATCTCAGTACTTGCAACTCTCAAAGCGGGTGCAGGTTATGTCCCCATAGATCCGTCTTTTCCAAAAGATCGAATGCGGCATATCCTCGATGAGTCCGGTGCCAGCGTGATCGTTTCGGAGTCAGTACTGTCCGGCGGGATTCCGGATACATTTGATGGTTCTGTTGTCCTGATCGACGATCAGGCCATGGAGATCGCGGCACACTCATCCGAGCGGTTGTCGATGGAAGAGACACAGGTGACGCCGGATGATCTGACGTATGTTCTTTACACGTCCGGGACAACAGGGCGTCCCAAAGGTGTGATGCCGGAGCACAGGAACGTCGTGGAGTTCGTGTCCTCCTTCAACGAGGTTTGCGACATCACGTCAGACGACCGTGTTTACCAGGGATTCTCCCTGGGTTTCGATGGCTCAGTTGAAGAAATGTGGATGGCATTTTCCAACGGTGCTTCGCTGGTCGTGGGTACTTCGGAGATCATCCGTTTGAGTCACGAAGTCGCACGGCTGTTCAAAGAAAAAGAAGTGACGGTTTTTTCAACGGTACCGACGTTTCTGTCGATGTTCGAAGAGGATATTCCCTCTCTCCGGCTGGTGATCGTCAGCGGCGAAGTGTGTCCGCCGGAACTGGTCAATCGGTGGGCAAGGCCGGGGCGAAGGATGCTGAACGTATATGGTCCGACCGAAGCAACAGTTAACACGACGGTAGCGGAATGTCAGCCAGACAAGCCTGTCACAATTGGCAAACCGCTGCGAGGCTACACCACTCACATCCTCGATGAGAGTATGCAGCCGGTTGCCCCTGGCACTCCTGGTGAACTCTACATTGGAGGCGTCGGGGTTGCTCGTGGTTATTTCGGTCAGCCGGAACTGACCAGGAAGCAGTTCATTCCCAATTTGTTCCTGGGGTCAGACTCCTGCGAAAAATTCTACCGAACCGGCGATCTGGTCTCCGAGAACGCGGATGGTGAGCTTGAATTTCACGGCAGGATTGACCGGCAGGTGAAGATTCGCGGCTATCGTATCGAGCTCACCGAAATTGAATCGGTATTGCGGGAACACCCCGTGATTCAGATGGCCGTGATTGACGTATTCGAGCGCGACTCGATTCAGCAGCTCGCGGCATATGTGGTGCTTCATGAGATTTCAGCTCCATGGTCACGCGACAGCGTTTTGCAGTTCCTGAGGGACCGTCTTCCTGCCTACATGATTCCTGGTTACCTCGATGTTCTCGCGGAAGTGCCGACATTGGCGAGCGGGAAAGTTGATCGCAAACGACTTCCCGAGCCCGAGGCCCCCCTTGTCGAGACAGAGCGCGACATCGTTATGCCGGTGACGGACATGGAATGTCAGCTCAAGGAAGCATGGGAGGCAATCTTTCGCGTCTCTCCGATTTCAGTGGAGGACGATTTTTTCCTGGACCTCAGAGGTTATTCTCTGCTCGCCGCCCGGATGGTCTCTCTTATGCGTAAGGACTGTCTGGTGGAAGTGGCCATCCGTGACTGCTACAGATTTCCAACGATCCGACAACTGGCGGCTCACCTTACTGAGCGTCAGGAAGAGAGAGCGGCAGTGGATGCCTGCGAAGCGGAACAGGTGAAACAGCCCTCGAGTCGCGAGGTTTTTGAAAGTGTACCTCGCTGGCAGCGAGGTCTTTGTTATGCCTTACAGGGTGTCTTCCTTGCATTATTTTACGGAGTTGCATCACTCCCTGTTGTCTCGCTCATCCTGGTGATTCTGGGACTGATGAAGGGCCTGCTTACCCTCAGCACCGTAATAGTGGCAGCCGCTGCGCTGATGTTCCTGAGTTATCCAGCGCTCCTCGTCAGCAGTATTGTCCTCAAGTGGGTCGTGATCGGGCGCTACAAGGCCGGCCGATATCCTCTTTGGAGTATTTATTATTTTCGCTGGTGGCTGGCGACACGTTTTCAGTCCATCAGTGGGCTGGGAATCCTTTCGGGGACACCGGTGATGAGTCTGTATTACCGTATGATGGGTGCGCAGGTTGGAAAAAACTGCATCATCGACACCCCTCAATGCGCGGTCTATGACCTGGTGAATATAGGTGACGACACGTCGATTGGGTCACAGACACAACTCCTGGGCTATCGGGTGGAAGACGGGATGCTGGTGATTGGCGGTGTGGAAATCGGCAGCCGGTGTTTCATCGGTACCCATTGCGTCATTGGTCTCGAAGCCCGCATGGAGGACGACGCAGTCCTCGACGACCTTTCTCTGATCTCCGACGGGGAAGTGATCTCTGCCGGTGAATCCCGACGTGGGTCTCCTGCAGAAAAAAGCAATGTTCCGCTTCCTCAGGTCACAGAAGAGCAGGCATCTTCGAGAAAGCCGTTCCTGTATGGCATGTACCATTTTCTCCTGCTGGGAGTGCTGACGACAGTGATGGTCGCGACCACTTTGCCCACTGTTGCGATGTTGCTGGGAGCATATTCCCTGGGTGGAGTTCCCTGGTTGATCCTGATGATCCTGCCGGCAGCTCCGCTGAGTTTGATTACATTTTGCTTGTTGGTTGCAGCAATCAAAAAAGCGATTCTGCCTTGTGTGGAACCCGGCCTGTATCCGATCGAAAGTTGGTTTTTTCTCCGCAAATGGCTTGTTGACACCTTCATCACGATCAGCCGCAGCTACGTGCACAATTTGTATACAACGATCTATCTTTCCCCCTGGCTGAGGATGCTGGGAGCCAGAATCGGCAAGAGAGCTGAAATTTCCACCGTGTCTCAAATGACGCCCGATTTGACCATCATTGGAGACGAAAGTTTTTTCGCTGACGGTTCGATGGTCGGAGGGCGCCGCTTTTTCCGTGGGCAGGTTCAACTGGCAGAAAATCGCATCGGGCGTCGAAGTTTTGTCGGCAACAACGCGATGTTGCCAGCGGGCGCCAGCCTGGGAGATGGCTGTTTACTGGGTTGTCTGTCCACACCGCCTGGTGGTGTTGGAGAGACCACGCCCGACGGCACCGAATGGCTGGGATCCCCTTCCTTTGAACTGCCGTATCGCCAAAAAGTGGGTGGCTTTGAAATACACGAGACCTATGAGCCTAGCCGGAAACTCTACATTCAGCGGTATTTGATCGATGCGGTCCGAATTCTGCTTCCCAACCTGATTGGAATTTCCGCTCTGCTCCTATTTGTTGCCTATATTGTGGTGGCATTCGATGTTCTTCCCCTGCCGGGAATTCTGTTATCGCTGCCAGTGGCAGGACTCGCTCTGGCGCTGCTGACGGCCCTTTCCGTTGTGGCGATTAAAAAGGTATTAATGGGTACCTTTGAGCCGGTATTCAAACCACTCTGGTCGGTCTACGTCTGGTGGAACGAGGTGGTCAATGGTGTCTATGAAACGGTGGGCTCTCCGATCCTTGCGCCCATGCTGGGCACCCCGTTCTATGCCTGGTACTTGCGGTTACTCGGTTGCAAGATCGGCAAACACGTCTATCTGGAAACCTCGCTGTTCTCGGAATTTGACCTGGTTGAGATTGGCGACTACGCCGCATTGAATTCGGGAGTGGTCATTCAAAACCATTTGTTTGAAGATCGCGTGATGAAGTCATCTCGTCTGAAGATCGGAGACGAATGTTCGGTGGGCAATTTGTCGGTGGTTCTCTACGACACTGAGATGCAGTCAGGTTCCGTCATTGGTCCGCTTTCTTTGTTGATGAAGGGGGAAACCCTTCCGCCGTCCACTCGCTGGGAAGGGATCCCGACACATCAGATTCAATGAGACGTGAGCAACGATGAGGCCTCTTCAGACATTTGTGGGCCTCCTGCAGGTCGTGGTCGGCTTTTCAATGGTCTTCCATTTTGTCTTCCCGGGATTGGCCGGTCTTCGACTGGGCAATATGGTGGAATCGATTCTCAAAAGCCTGGTCTGTGGTGAATTCCAGGGATGTCGGCAGTACTCATTCCAGGTATCTTTTTCCGGTGTTCCGGGACTGTCACTTTGGAATCCGCTCCCCAATACGAGACGCCGGCATCCGGTTTCCCACCCTGATGGTTATTTCGAAAGGAAGTCAATCGGATAACGCAACCAGCCTGATTCCTGTTCGCGAAGTAACCAGAAATGGGCTTCCAGGTTTTCCAGGTCGATAATCGCTCTGCCGATCGTCATGTCACTAAAAATGTTTACTGAGGCACCACTCAAGTTGTCACTTAGAAGCGTCTGGAGTTGTACTCGGGTCATGGGGTGCTGTGCTCGGGCTGTTGCACGGTCATACCTTTGATAAGTGCCACAACTGCCATCATCATCTTCAACAGCGCAAAGGTCCGTAACGAAATGGTTGGTATGGACGAAAGGACAATCCGGTCTGGACGGCTGCATTCGGCGAGCCGAGCATTCCAGACTCCATAGCCTCCCGTCGGTACCAAGCATGGTATGGTGATATCCTGCAGACCTCCTGATGTTCTGCAAATTCCGGATATCAGCATCCGGTGATTTGGTCTCTGAGAGCCATCGGGCCACGACGTTTCTGGGTACACCTACCTGATGATCGGTATGTGAAAGGGTATTGACCGCATGGACAATTCCATGCGAGTTTATCGAGATGGCATTGCCACCGAGCGTGTTGGCATAAAATAACTCCAGGACGGTGAGCTCACCGACCGTTTTTTTCAATACTGACAGAGTATCCCGGGCGTTACTGTCCCAGTCCTCGGTATGGGCAATTGATTGTCCGTTGTTTGTGACGATGGTGGTACATTTGTTGACATCCCCGCCATCAAGCTCGTCTTCGACACTGACTGCCCAGAGTTCCTCAAAAGGAACTCCTGCTCCTTCAGAGTAACCCTTCAATTCCTCTGTCAGGTGAGGAAAATGCTTTGTCGCAGGAGCCAGCAGGGCCTGGGCGCGACTGCACCGCGCTCGCCAGGTCGACGCCTGTCTTTCAGTCTCAAGTGTGTGCCCCAAAAAGTCACCGAATTGCTCACCCACAAGGTGACCGAGTTCGTAGTAGGACGCCGCTGCTATTTCAGCGTAATTGCGATGGGGCATGGTAATGTCCACCCCGCTGTCGGGATCAGGCTGCAAGTGGACGTGTTAGCACGTCCGTCAGGTCCGGAGCCCAATGACCGGTTGTAGCCGGTCTGCAGGAGGCTTTTTTGAAACCGCGTCAGAAACGGACAAATAGCTAAATCCAAAGTGAATCCCGAAGCAACGACAGTGCTCAAAACTGTAAGATGAATTTCACCATTTACGATCGATACGGTACGGGTTTTGGTCCAAGCATCTCCACCAGTTTGTCTTGATGGCAAGGACCTGAAAGAGGTTTCCTTGGGGGATTGTAATGTCCCACATAGTAGTGTTTGAGATAATCGTCTGCTGAGAAATTGAACTGCAGGGAGTCTGCCATATGGGCTTTCAGCAGATCCACGTAAGGCAATTGTTTTTCCTTCAGGAAGTTGGTTAACGGCTGATCGAAGTGCCGTCCCTGCCGGAGATCGTTTAGAAATTCGGTGAAAGGTCCGTCCCAAAGAACACAGAGCACCGTCTTTCCGTGCGCTGCCACAAAATTGTCTACCCGCTCGGCAATGCGCATGGTGGCAAAAATGGCTGCTGTTCTGTAAAGCGTGTCCAAAGTGTTCTCCAAACGCGCGCAACTGTTGATTTCTGAACGCAGTTCATGCTGTTGCGCCAGATTCGAGATGTCTTCAAAGCTTTTCTCTGGTGTTCCGGCGGCGATATTTCTGCGAGCTACCGTCAGCCGCAGTACAAAGCCGTCTTTGAAAGCTTCGTAAACCCACTTGATATCATGGAGTTCGCTGAGGGATTTGGGTGCGGGACAGGGGTTGGGATGTTCCGCGAATACTCAGGTTTGCAGTCAGAATTCCGCTGCCGACTCCAGACGTCGATGGCTGTGAGTACAATCTTACCGGCTGCTGTCCTGACCGGATGTTTGGTATGCGGGAAAGTGATCGTCGATCATATTCTGAAGACAGGCCGTTTACATCCAGGGCTCTCGGCTTCGATCGATCAGCTCATCCGTGACTCTTCCGGTCAATTGGCTGCCGCATAAACACAGTAAGGCTCCGTACAGTCACCGAGCGCAGCAGTCCAGATGACGTCAGCGCAGGTGCAGAGAACGCGTGCAGCAGGACAAAACGGCAGAACTCAATGATGTGTGGGGTGAAAGAACGAGTCTGTTTGGGACCAGTCTGCCTGACATCAAGTGACAATCACGTTCACAGCAGAATCAACGGAACCAGTCGTAATTCAGTCCCAGCGATCGATCTGTTAGTGGCAGCTCGATGCGTTTGGCCCCTTGCTTTGCGGATTGCTTCATCGCAATTTCAACTTCGAGAGCGACAGCCACCCGCCTGCCTGAGTTCTTGGGTTCATCCAGCTTGTTCTCAAGACAGTCCAGGATATCGGCCAGGCAATATACGGCCCCGTATGGCGGCACGAACTGTGGCCCGGGCCAGGAGACCTGCACTCGGCGTTTGCCGCCCGGTGTTTCCATATCCTGCCACAATTGCCACGCGTTATTATAGTCGAACGTCATTTCTCCCTGGCTGCCGCTCAGCCGTATGCCAGGCGCCCCCTTCAGGAAATGTACCATTTGGCCGTCCTCTGTGGCCATCACTCCCTGTCCGGTAAATTCATCGCTGCCGGACTCGCGCCGGGGTAAATCGCCGATGCCAACGACCCATGCCGGCGCACTGTCGAGGAAGTAAGACCAGTTCTGGTGCTGTGCAGACGGTCCCGACGCTTCAATTGACAGGACGTCCCCGATGATACCGCCCTGGACCAGTTCTTTCGCATTGGCAAACGACGGGTGTGTCGTCGTAATAGAACCACAGCACAGTGGAATCCCACGATCGGCGCAGCTCCTGACCATCGCATCCGCCTCGTCGAGGGTGTGGGCCATCGGCTTTTCAGTGAAAATGGCTTTGGCACCAAGTTCTGCCGCTTTGACCGTGAGAAAAGCGCGACCTCTTGTGTTTGTACAGATGGCCACAATGTCGAGTTTTTCTTTGCGCATCATTTCGACGCCGTCGGTGTACAGAGCCTCGATGCCGTAACGATCACCGAACACCTTGAGCCGTTGCTTGTCCCGTTCGCCGCCGGCGACCAGCTCGACTTCCGGCCTGTCCCACAGCGCTTCGGCATAGGAAGTGGGAAGTCCCTCATTTCCGGGATGCGTGTGGTAATGGAACTGGCGGTGGACATTCAGCTTTGGGGTCGGACGGTTGACATCGTCGACGTCAAACCGGTCCGGGATGCGCTCCGCCAGATCATACAGCAGCCCCATCCACCCCAGTCCAATGATTCCGGCACGATACTTCGGCCTGCTGCTGACCTGCGGAGAAGCCACTGTATCGTTCGAAGTAACGACTGCAGCACCAGCTCCCAGTCCCGTGGCCACAGCGGTTTGGACAAAATGTCGTCTTTCCATCATCGATCACCTGTTGCACAAAGGTTCCCGGACAAATTCACCGTAATCTTCCGTTTACTCTATGTTAACGTAATGGAATCCGAAGGACTCGTGGGGAGTAAAATCCGCAAGAAACTGCGGGCGACGGACATTAAACCGGACAACTCGATAGCTTTTTTGTTACGGATACTTCGCCGGCAGGACATCGGTGTTGCCTCAGGACTGGCGACCGGCGGTCGTGCCGGACCGTGCTTTCCCGCAATAAAGTCAGGGACCACTCGGACCAACTGGTCTGCCCGCGCAGCGACGTTACGCTGCCGGTCAGGCACTGCATGCATTCGGTCCTGGAATCTGCGTGCCGCCGTATGCTTCGGATCATGCCGGGCCGACGACACCGACAGGTCACGCCCGCGCCTCTATGATGAAGCGGGTGAAGAATTAAAACAGTTCTTCGACAGGCTGTCCGAGCGTATCGTCCCGTGAATTTGCAATGTACACCGGACGGTTTCCTGGCCCCAGGTATGTTTTGGTCCAGTCAATACCCAGAGCCTTGTACAGTGTTGCGAAGAGGTCCCCAATTGTCACAGGACGATCGGCTACGTATGCCCCCTGGTCGTCACTTTTACCCACGACCCTGCCTCCCTGGATGCCGCCCCCGCCGACTGCCAGAGACCAGCAGTTTGGCCAGTGGTCGCGTCCTGCGCCGGGATTGATAGCGGGTGTTCGACCGAATTCTCCCATCACGAGGACAATTGTGGACGCCAAAAGACCTCGTGCCTCCAGGTCTTCCATTAAAGCGGAAAGAGCCTGATCCAGCGGGGGCGCCAATCGATTGCGCAAGTCGGAGTCATTTCTGAAATGTGTATCCCAGTCGCCGCCGATGGAGGAGTTGTAACCATCAATCGTTACGAACCGACATCCCGCCTCGATGAGCCGTCGTGCCAGCAGGACCCCTCGTCCGACACGAAGTGGACCGTAGGCGTCCTGAATTTTTGAGGGCTCCTGAGACAGGTCGAACGCCCTGAGAACAGCCGGCGAGAGAATCATTTTCATGGCCAGATCGTCATACGTATCCGCCTTGGCGAACTCGGCGCTGCGGGCTGTTGCGCGGTACTGCCGGTCAACGACATTAAGAAATGAGCGGCGTGAATTAAGGACTTCCGTGGTAATACCTTCCGGCAGACGCAGGTCGGTGACCTGAAAGTCTTTCGCACCGGGGTTTGGAATCACGAACGGTTCGTACTGAGGCGGGATGAATCCTGCACTCCGACAGTTCATTCGTCCTCGACCAGTCGTCACATAGGCCGGCAGGTTCGTGCGCGGCCCCAACTCCTTTAAGGCAATCGACCCGATGCTGGGGAAGCGCGTTGTCGTGCTCGGCAGATGGCCGGTGAACGCGTAGTAGGTGCCGCCGGGATGATCGGGGCAGGGAGAAGTCATCGATCGGATGACTGACAGCTTGTCCATGTGTCGGGCAATTCGTGGCTGAAGCTCCGAGACCTCGATCCCGCTGACGTTAGTGGCAATTGGCTTAAAACCACTGTTGCCTTTGACGTCCCAGCTGTCCAGATGGCTCTGCCCGCCATGAAGCCAGACCAGGATGCAGGATTGTGCCGTCGCCGTCGGAACTACCGGACTGAAGTTTTCCGATGCCATCAGGGGGCTTGAACGCAGTACATCGCTCAGACGAATCCCAAGATAGCTCAGAGCACCCACACGCAAAAAGTCACGGCGTCCGCACGCAACACCGCAGGGGTGTTTGCTCCGACAGTGAATTGTCTGCTGTGTTGTTTGTTTTGGTCGTGGCTGCGGCATTCGACTGCACCTCAGATCGCACGAATTGATGCTGTTTAATGATTATAAACGAACTCTCGCGCGTTGAGCAGTGCCCAGATCAATGACTCAAGCCCCAGATTTCGTGAAGGCTGTTCCGTGGCCAGGCGGGCGAGTTCGCTCCGTTCGCGATCGGTCGGAAACCGTGAGAGGGCTGCGAGATAGAATTCTTCGATGATTTCCTGATCGGTCGACTCTCTCTCAATCAAACGGTCCAGTCGACCGCCCCTGCCCACAAAGCCGGTCGAATATGTCGGTCCCACAAGCCGATGCAGGCTGCGAAGCAGGCTGAGCTGAGGTTTGTTTTCGGGGACGCCGCGCCGGTCATTGCGATTGTAGGCCTCAAAGAATCGGCAGGGAGTGTCACCGGGGAGGGAGCTGATTGCCCGCATTCCTGCCGGGACTCCAGTCGTCACATCATCCTCGCCGGATGCGACGAGTTCTGATTCGATGCCGGTGACCTGAGCGATCAGGTCCAGCAGCACCGGAGGATCAAGCAATCGCGGCAGTGCACGTGAGTAGTTGATTTCATCGCCCTCATTACTCTCATTCGGCTCACTGCAAAATTGATATGTTCGCGAATGGAGAATCGTTCTGATCAGGTGCTTCAGGTCGTAGTCATGTTCGACAAAGTCTGTGGACAGCGCGGCCAGCAGTTTGGGATGAGACGGCGGATTTGACGTACGAAAGTCATCCACCGGCTCCACGATTCCCCGTCCAAAGAAACAGGACCACATGCGATTGACAATCGCTTCAGAAAAAAAGGAGTTGTCGGACGAAGTCATCCACTCGGCCAGATGCCTACGAGGATCGATTCGTTCCTCCATCGGCAGTACATCGCCATCGAGTAAGGCAGGTTCAACCTGCGCTTTTGTTCGGGGATGAATCAGTTTTCCTCGTCCAACTTTTCGAAACCCATGACCGGCTGAATCATCGATGACGAAATAAGGACCACGCATGCCGGGGACGTCGGCAATCCGGGTCATGTTTCCGAAGAAT
Organism: Planctomycetota bacterium; assembly: GCA_963581585.1. GTDB lineage: Bacteria > Planctomycetota > Planctomycetia > Planctomycetales > Planctomycetaceae > S139-18. The sequence goes on along the minus strand of CAUZPL010000011.1, from coordinate 86,681 downwards.
GCTGCGATCCCCCAGAACTGGTCCTGGCTCCAGTTCTCGAATGGGTGGTCGTGACACTGGGCGCAGCCGAGCCGACGGCCGGCGAACACTCGTAACTGTTCTGTCGCGACCTCTGTCGCCGGCGTGATGTCGCGAAACGTCCAGTAGTGCCAGGCGGGCGAGTCATAGCCTTGAGCGGTGAGTCTCTCGCGGGCCACCTGATCGTAGGGTTTATTTTCAGCGATATTTTCGTGGATCCAGTTTTCGTGAAGTCGGGCGTGTTCGGAATTCAGCGTGGCACCGCTAAACACACGAAAGAGTTCACTGAAGCGATAGGTCCAGAACTCGACATATTCCGGTGAATCGAGCAGGACCTCAATAAGCTGATCCCGTTTGTCCACATCCGAACTGGACAAAAATTCACGCACGCGTACCGGCGGTGGCAGTGTGCCGGTCACGTCCAAACAGATACGCCGGAGAAACTCGGCGTCACTTGAGTGGCCGGAGGGCAGGATCCGGGCACCCCGCAGTTTTCCAAACACGTACTCGTCAATGAAGTTTACCGGTTCCAGTATCGGATAGTCCGGACCCGGACTGCCAACGACAATGACCCTGGCACTCGCTGCATGGCCCGCAGCCCGAATAATAATGTCTGCCTCGCCGGTATTCCGGGCACTGATACGTCCCTGGCGGGTGACCTCTGCCACGTCCGGATTGATCGACTCGAAGGACACCTCGTCCGTAAGATCGTCTGCGGAGCCGTCGGCAAGACGGGCTGTGACCAGCAGACCATGCTCCGAAGATGGTTCGAGCACCAGTTCTCCCGGTGTCACTTCAATTCTGTCGATTCCGGACGGATACTGTTCGTCCACCTCCCTGAATCGGGCACCACCGGCGATCCATTCGATGATTGTTCTGTAACCTGGGTCGTTTCGGGTCAGCCGTTGCCCTCCTTCATGAGAAACTTCCTGCGTCGCTTTCAGCAGAAGCAGGCTTTGTGCCGCATTGTCGCGATTGAGGCGGGAGACCGGTGGCCTGGATTCGTCCACCTCCGGAGTCATCACGTGATAGGTTCCACCGTCAACGATCCAGTGAAAATCCTTTTCGGGAAACACGGCCCCAATCGACAGCTTGAATCCACCTTTGCCTTTGACACTGCCGTGGCACTGACTGTTGTTACATCCGTGTTTCGTCAGAACACCTCCTACATCACGAGCGAAATCCACCGGACGACTGTTTGCGGAATCCTCAACCATAACTGACGCCGTGACTGTTTTTCCGTCAAACGCGGCTGTCAGTTCAGCCTTGCCATCGGCAAGGCCGGCCAGTTTACCGCCGGCATCCATTTTGACGACGTGCTGGTGGGAAATCACAAAAGAACTTTTGTCAGTCACATCGTGTTCCAGTCCGTCCGCAAATTTTGCCAGAACCAGAAGACGCTGGGTGGCACCCATCCCTCGGAGTTGCAGTGTCTCAGGGGCGAGTCGTAAAGACCGAATCAGGTTGTCGCTGTCTGGTGTGGACTGAACGACAGCGACTGGTGGCTCAGCTGAAGCATCAGATCTGTCGAAAACAGCGTCAGTTGGTGTGGACAAGACTTCGACGGTAGAGTCAAAGATTTCCGGAGATACCTCGGGTGGTTCAGGCGCGACTTGCGTTGGCTCCGGTACGGGATCAGTTGCGTCAGACAGAACTGTCGGACGATCGAATGGACTCACAGCCGGCCGTTGGGTCACCATCAACGGCAGCTCACCGGCAACGATGCGTGCGCCCGGTTGTCCGTCAATCAGCGGACGGACGATGACCTGAATCATCACGGGTGATTCCATCACCGCGGCATCATCATTGGCTTCAAATACAATGGTCGTCTTCAGCGTGTCCGGGAGCAGGTTATACGGATTGGCGGTCGTGCGGTCCGTTTCACGCGTGTTCTCGATGTAGTTGCCAGGATAAGTGTGGACTCCAGGGGGAAGATTTTGGACCAGTACGGCCACTTGCCCGGGACCATCAGTGAAACGGCGAGTCCCCCCTCCTTCAACAACGTCCGCCCCGATTTCTTCGATTGAGGTCTCGACTGTAATGGTCTTCGCCTGTCCCGGCTGCAGATTGATTCGATACGGATCGATGCGTGTGTCTTCGAATTGCCGCTTCAACGTTGCAATTGCTGTTTCACCGATATGAGGGATCTGTTGACGGATTAAAAGACGGTATTGACACTCTGGATTTCCGGCGCGGGCCGTTACATCGCGGATTTCCAGTGCCCAGGTTCCGGCCTGTTCGAACGTGCGGATGATTTTGGGCTCAAGACGTTTCAGCTCCCACCGACCGTCTTTGACCAGATTCTGCCGATGCAGATTCGTCAGCACTGTGCGTCCCACGGCATCGGTGATTTCCAGTCGGGGGTTGAAGTGAGGCGGAGAGAGGTCCGACGTTTCAATTTCGAATGCCAGTCTCTGATTCGCTTCCACGGTGAATGTGAAACGATCGATATCGCCGGGGCGCCCGATTGTGCCTTCAACCAGTCCTGGCACCGGTACGTGCATGGCCTGTGCGGCCCCATCATTCGGCTCCTGTTCGATCGTGGTACTGAGTTGTAAATTGTCGGACAGAGACTGTGCGGGCGAAGCAACGGACCGTGACCAAAGATACTGCAGATGATCCGCCTTCAACCGGCGCGCGAAGACTCGCGAGACACGTGTTGGAGGTTCACCATAGAAACGATTGCGGACGTTCTCTGAAACAATTCGCAGCGCGTAGGAAAAATCGGGCGCCCCTTTATGTCGTTCCGAACCGAGCTCCAGCAGATAACGACCTGCTGTGGGAAAGCGGAAGACCAGCGCTGTGGTGACCGGCGTATCGCCTTCCACAACTTCGCTGTGGAACGCGAGTCTGGTAAGCTGCCTGGGATCGAACCAGCTTCCGGTCGGATCAAACAGCCTCAGTTGCGGTCGAAAACCTTTCATAAGCGACTCACGGCTGAGGAGGACCTGGAATGTGAGTTCCCGGTCCTTTTCGACGTCAAACGCGTAGTAGTCCAGTTCTCCCTGCCGAGTGATCACTCCCTGCACCACCGCCGGCAACCGGACGATCTGCGCCTGGCTCGAACGATCGCGGGTCTTCTCCGCGGGTCGCGATTCGGTAATAGTCGGTTCGGCGTGAACGTGAAAGTACAGAGCGTTGGAGACGCCGAGTGGAGTGACGAGCCGCAGAGGAACAGGACCGACGGTTGCGTCTGGCTGAATTGTCACCTGCAGCCGCACCCGTTCATCACTGCTGGAATTCGGCAGCACCACAGCTTCGAGACCATCACTTCCTGCGAACCAGGTCTCAACAGTGCCCGACAGAGCAGTACCACGCACTTCGATTTCGCACGTGGTTGCTCGGACACCGCCGATCGGAATCAACGACTGTAATACCGGCTCGGAGACATTTTCAGCGGACTCAGTGCCGACAGCCACATTGGTGCTGAGAATACATCCCAGCAGTGCAACCGCCGCATGAATCACCACGGCGAAACAATCTGTGCGGTATAGGGATCTCTTACAACTGCAGGTGTTCACAAACAGACTCATTGGGCAGGTGTCTGTTGACGGTCGCGACAACAGATCATGCACAACATTGATATGACATTCAAGGTGATTTGGTACTGTTGTCGTACCCTGCGGCATTTCCGAAAATCGGCCACCAGCGCCACGAGCAACCATTCCTTTGCACGTTCGCCAGCCAACAAAAATCAAGCCTGACCAATCCCACAGGCCGTCGCATTAACCTCTCTGCAGCAGGTCTTCGACAATTTCCGCGTATTGCTCAGTATAATCCATTTCGATGTAGTGTGCACCCAGGTACTCACGCGGCGTGAAGCCCGACAGGTCATAGACCGGAACGCATCCGAATTCGACGACGCCATCACCCGCGCGACACACGTGGACGGTGACGTCCGTCGTAACATGACTCACGTCAATGAGCTGCATTACTTCCGCTCCACGGCCGTCGGCACGAGGGATGACTTTCAATCGCCATGAGGGTTGTAATGCGGGCATATCGTCCACAGTCGCCGGACGGTGCATCGTCGATCGAACACTCAACACCGACGTACCGGCCATTTGTGTCAGTGTATACATCACGCGTTCATCCATTCCCACGTCTATGTCCGCAGACACTTTCGGCGTCCCGTAGATTTCGCGACCAGCCGGGATGCTGCCGCGCGAGTTCAGAAAGACCACGGGAGCGAAAAATCCTGTCCGGCCCTGATAACTGCACTTGACCACCAAACCACTCTCTTGGAACCGTCCATAATTCGCGGTCCACTCTGCGGACAGTCCGAATGCCGCGCAAAAGCCGTCTGCTGCCGGCTCGAAGCAAGCCGGCAGCAGACGGTCCACGGCCGCTACATCGGCGCGAAAGTAAACATACTGGAACCGCACATTTCGGTAACGCGCCGGTGGCATCGGGTAGCAGGGCGAAAACGCCGGCATGTTCGCGATTTGATCGAGTGGGATCGCCATCAGTTTGCTTCGTTTTGTACGACGCCGCTGCAAAGCGTCACGTGGTTAGTTCATGACTGCCTGTCACCGCCATCGCTGCACGGTGCATGCAAAAGTGAAACGCATCAACCATATTTAAGCCACAGAGGCAACAGAGGAAGCCTAGGCAACAGAGGCAGAGAATGGATGGCCGTGCTCTTTTTGGAAATCCTGGACTTACTTCGTTCTTCGTTCAGATTGTACTGGAAAAGCCGGGGTTGCAGCGGGCTCCGAAAATAATTCGGTACACCATCGGTCATTTTTTCACCAGGAGACAGAAAACTTCCCTGCCGGTGATTTTGACATTTGTGGTCAGTCCGTGACAGATTTAGGTAGACTATTTTCGGCGAATGAAGTTCGGTCGTCCAGTACGAGTCTAAGTGTCCGCCATGCGAAGGAGCCATACGATGGTTCGAATATGTCTTCTGTTTACTGCCGTTGCCAGCCTCCTGATTTTGTTTGCCAGTCAGTCCAAAGCACAGTTCAGTTTTGGGGTTACTCGACAAAATGGTGTTGTCACTGGTGGTGGACTGCGGGTTGGCGGTTTCGTCACACCGGGCAGAACCGGCGTGCGGCTCGGTGTTTCAACGGGTATGAGTAACCTCATCGGGATGAACACCTTCAAAATCCGGAACGGACGGAAAAATCGCGGGCTGGCCAACAATAACCGTCAAAGACAGCCAAGTTCGGATCAGTTCGTGAGAGCCGCCGGACGTTTCGATCTCGACCAAGATGATCGGCTCGATCAGGAGGAATTAACTCAGGTTGCGACCGCGGTTCTGGCGGAACTCAAACAATTGCAACGCCGGAAAAAACGGAAGTCAGCTTCTTGGTCCCGCAAAACAGGCAAGCAGACGTTTCCTTCTTCACAGCTGTCCCCGGAACAAATGGTTGAAACCTTTGTGACGCGTTGCATGGAGTTCGACACCGACGACGATAATGCGTTGAATGCCGCGGAGACGAAACGAATGGCGACGGCTCTCATTCGTTCACTCAGCTGACGATTTACCGGACAAACAATGCCGGGAAAAATTTGCTGTCGCGCGTGTTGCCCGATTCATTCAGATCGGCCACTGTCCAATGGCTGTAATCAACGTGATGATGCCTGTGACCGACACGAGTCGTGAGAGATTTCGAAATGCCCCGATTTCCCGGGCGGCTGCAAACCACCCTACACCACTGGCTATCGCTGCGCTCACAATCGGCACTAACAGGATCGACGGTTGAAATTTCATCGGGCCCAGAGACAAAAACAGAGCAAACAGCGAGGCAACAGAGGCAGCGGTCGCAACGGTTGAAACCCATTGAAGCAACCTGGTCTGCCGGCCTATCAGCATGGGAGTACTGGAAACTCCCAGCTGGTGCAGCGCATCACCGGTGTCCTTTGCGATGGACAGGTGCCCATTCAGTCCGGCAACGCTGAGAATCCGGCGTGTCTCGACCGACGGTGCCAAAACAACGAAGCGACCACCATTGGCAGTAATTCTCTTCCAGATCCGAAGAATTGCTGTGACGATCGCACTGTTGGTACTGCTCAGCAATGACAGATTCAGAAGAACGGTCCGAGACCTGCATCCCATCAGCTGACCAATCAGATGCTGCAGGATCGGTTCCACAGTGTGCCATTGTCCTTTGGCAAATGCATCTCCGATATTGACCTGGACAAAATTATCCTTCTCATCGAACGAACAAACACCATTCAGTACTGGCACGGGACTTCTCCGGGAGAACATCACGCTGGTCGTGCTGCCATATCACATACGGAACGGATGGATGGCAATCTCTCTTTTCCAACAGAGGGAGCAGGCAGGACCTACGGGAGGGTTTGTGACAGATGGTTTGCTGAATCCGGACCGTGGCGATTGAATGCCGTTCTGTCGAACTAAGTCATATTCCGGGAGTAACAGCATTTTTCCAGCGGAAAGGATCGTATGCACAGTGAGGTTATCGGGTTTGGCACCCGGCAACCTGGTGTGAAGATGGAAGGTCCGGGTGCAAAACCTCCCGCCACGAAGATTGTGATGGCCATGTGGGAACTGTTGAGTGTCGGCAGATTGTTTTGGACAAACTTCCGGCACCCTGACAACCTTTGCTTGACAACCCAAATTTGGTGGCCTTGACGCTTTTCTGCCTGTGAAACTCCGACAACCACGAGCTGCCGGGGCCTGAGGCTGACGATTGGTTCGAGGCCTGGGACTGTCGTGACGGTCACATGGTCTCCCAGACCGACGATCCGGCTGGCTGGGATTTGCAGCTGCAGATGAGTTGATGTTCTGTCCCTCTGCCGAGGCATTCCCCGTGAACTTCAGGCGTTACGGACTCGGTGACCGCTGGGCTGTCTCGAACGCTCATTCCCTCATCGGGACCACGGACGTTGACCATGAGTTGTACGGCAGTCTCCGGTTGATCGATTCCCACCTGCTGCAGCATCATCAGGACCGGAAGCAGTTCGGCCGACAGTCTTGCGGACTCTGTACCAGCGTCTCTGCAATCCGGGTACAAATCTCGCAGTCTGCAGACGCGCTGCATCAACATCTTTCTGACTCCTGGAGACGTATAATGCTGGTTAAGTGATCACGTCATTGATCACGTGACCGCTGACATCGGTCAGCCGCATATCACGGCCGCGGTGACGAAACGTCAGTTTTGTGTGATCGTATCCCATCAGCTGCAGGCAGGTGGCATGCAGATCGGGGATTGACACCGGGTTTTCCACTGCAGCGTAGCCGAATTCATCCGTTGCTCCGTAAGTCATCCCACCCCTGATACCGCCACCGGCAAGAAACATCGAAAACCCGCGAGGATTATGGTCTCGACCGGAACTGCCCTCATGGGTCGGCATGCGGCCGAATTCGCCACCCCAGATGATTAGTGTCTCGCTCAGCAGACCCCGTTGTTTCAGGTCCTGAATCAGGCCGGCAACCGGTTGATCGATTTCCGGACAGTGTTGCTCCAGATTTGCCCTCAGGTCACCATGCGCGTCCCAACTCAGCATTTGATCACCTCCACCGGAATACAGTTGTACAAACCGCACTCCGCGTTCAATGAGACGTCTTGCCATAAGGCACTGGTGTCCGAAATACGCACTGATGGGCTGGTCCATACCATACAGTTGCTGTGTTTCTTTCGTTTCCTGTTGAACGTCCACGGCCTCCGGGGCCGCCATCTGCATGCGATAGGCTAGTTCGTAGCTGTAAATACGAGCGACCAGTTCCTGCTCTCCAGGATTTGCTTCCAGATGCCTCTCGTTAAGTTCCGCCAGAAGATTCAAACGGGCTCGCTGCTGCTCGGGGGTAACATTTGCGGGCAGATTTAAATCGATGATTGGCTCGCCCTGACTGCGAAACGGTGTGCCCTGATACGCAGCCGGAATGAATCCCGATGTCCAGTTTTGCGCCCCGCCAATCGGTCCACCACGGTGATCCCACATTACAACAAACGCCGGCAGCGAGTCATTCTCCGTCCCGAGCCCATAGGTTATCCAGGCACCCATGCTGGGCATGCCCGGCCGGGTGAATCCGGTATTCATCTGAAAAAGCGCAGGGGCGTGATTGTTGGACTCACAATGTAACGAACGAATAATGCACAGATCGTCTGCGCAGCGGCCGATGTTGGGAAACAACTCTGAGACAGGCAGTCCCGATTCTCCGCACCGCCCGAATCGGTATGGACTCGGCATCGCTGTGGCGAGAGTTGTTTTGTTGAACGCGTCTTCCCTGCGGAACACCGGAATCGGTTTGTCATGCCATTTTTCGAGTGCCGGCTTCGGATCCAGCAGGTCGACGTGACTGGGTCCGCCGTAGGCGAAGATAAAGATGACTGCTTTCGCTTTAGCCGATGACGCCGGCGGTTCCGAAGCAAGTGGATTGACGGCGGACTTCGTTTCCTCGGCCAGCAATCCGTCACGATCGAGCAGGGTGTGCAGTGGCAGCGTACCAAAGCCGCCCCCCGCCGTTTGCAGCAGTCGGCGTCTGGACCAGAACGCGGGAGTTGCCGGTGAGCTCATGATCTTTTTCCGGTACAGCAGCTGTCAGTTGCGTGTTCACACGGGATCTCGGGAGGAGGCGGACAGAACGCCTCGAACACGGGAACACACGAGCGACATTCTTTCCATCCGACGCTGGAAAACTCTTAATCGATATAGATAAATTCGTTCAGGTTGAACATGACGTGACAAAGATCTGTCAGGGCATTGAGTTCAGCACTTGTTTCATCATCAAACTGGTTTTGGTGGTATTCCTGCTGTTGATTTAGAAAGGTGAGGCAGGCCGACAGTTCCGATTCCGTCGGCGCACGAGCCAGACTATCCCAGTAGATTTCTGTGATCATGCGGCGATTGTCGTGTCCGGAATCCGTCCTGACACGTCCGGCCATGATGGCAGCCTGCTGGTTGGTGAATGCATCGTTCATCAGCTGCAGTGCCTGCGTCGCAACGGTTGTCGTCAACCGGCATTCACAGCTTTGAGTCGTCGTGGGTGAGTCAAATGCCTCCAGCATAGGCATCTGCACGGATCGGCGGACAAAAATGTAGACGCTGCGCCGCCAGTGCTCGGTGTTTTCGTGCTCTACGGTCGGCCACTTGCGGGTTGTGCTGGTGGCGATGATCACCGGATGAATCCTCGGACGGATTCCCGGCCCGTGCATCGACTTATTGAGAGATCCGCTGGCTGCAAGAATACGGTCCCGGATTAATTCGGACTCGAGGCGTCGTCCGAAGAATCGCCATAACAGATGATTCTCAGGGTCGACCGATCGTGGGTTGTTGACGTTGCGGTCCCTGTCCGCCTCCAGACCTCGTAGTGGGGAAACTCCTGTGTCCGGACTCAGTTTCTGCGCACGCGCGCTGCTTTGCTGGTACACACTCGACGCCATAATCACCCTGTGCATGTGCTTAACACTCCAGCCGCTCTCAATGAATTCAACGGCCAGCCAGTCGAGTAATGCGGAGTGACTCGGCCGAGCCCCGTTAAAGCCGAAGTTACTGGATGTTTCGACCAGACCTCGACCGAAGTGGTACTGCCAGATGCGGTTGGACATCACACGCGCTGTCAAAGAGTTCTGAGGTGACGTCAGCCAGCGCGCAAAACGGCTGCGGCGGCCGGTCGTGCCCGCGTTTGCATCTGCATCAGGGAATTCAATCGGGATGGCCGAGAGTGCCGTCGGCACTGCCGGCTGTACGACCGGTCCAGGCGTGCGGTGGTCACCTCGGTGAAACAGCCGTGTTTCTCTTGGCTGGCGGCCTTCATCGGCAATTGACATGGCAAAAGGTAACAGAGCGGCTTCCGCTTTAAGATTGCGAATTCTTTCGTTGAGGTCATCCGCGGTTTCCTTGCCAGCGAGGTATTTGGGTGAGATTGCATTCGCCGGATTCGGGAATCCGGCGAGCAGGATCGTTCCGTCCATATCGCGGACCACCAGGTTGCGCCAGCGCGACGTCGCCAGCCAGTTGCCCAGTCCGATCCCGCCTTTCCGATACCGCCTATGCTGTACGTCAAATGCAGGCTGATTATCGATCCACACGCGAATTGATGTCCCCTGAACAGTGACCCGAAGTTGATACCAGCGATCGCTTTCAACTGTACCTGCAATTCTGCGCGTGACTGGAGTGCGGTCACCGTTGTCGACAATTGCCAGGCTGTATTCACGATTGTCGGATACACCGATGCGAAGCCAGTAGAATTGATCGGTGTCAGTGGCCCGAAATGCAAGTGAGATCCCTGCATCATAAAGGAGCGAGCCGCTTGTTCCTCCGGTCTTCAGCACTTCCACCTCCACCGTATAGTCCGTCCACTCCGGGTCACCAAAAATGAGCCGAACATCCGGTGCGAGGCGCTGCTGAAGAAGTTCACCGTTTTCGATCTGCCAGTCGCCAGCGGATGGTTCCTCCTTTATCTCACCGATTTTCTTGCGCAGCTGGCCGATTTCAGTATCAAGCTGAGTCCACTGCTGCTGTTCTTCCGGTGTACCGATTAATGGCTGCCGTTTGGCAAGATTGTTGAAGATGGCAAGCAGTGAGTAGTACTCACGCTGAGAAATTGGGTCGTACTTGTGGTCGTGGCAACGCGCGCAACCCAGGGTCAGACCAAGAAAGACTTCCGAAGTTGTCGAGATCACATCATCAAGCTCATCCCAGCGATGCTTTTCCAGCGTCTGATTGCCCACAGTTGGACCGTTTCGACAAAAACCGGTGGCTACGTGTGCCTTGAAATTCCCGGGGGCAATCTCGTCGCCGGCGAGCTGTTCCGTCAGAAACTGATCATATGGCTGATCGTCGTTGAAGCAGTCAATGACCCAGTCCCGATAGTGCCAGGCATACGGTCGTTCGAAGTCGAATTCAAAGCCGTTCGAATCGGCGTAGCGCGCAAGGTCCAGCCAGTGACGTCCCCAGCGTTCGCCGTAATGCGGTGAGGCGAGGAGGCGTTCGACGAGGCTGCACCAGGCATCGTCGGGATTGTGGAGTGTTTGCTGTTCGAATGCCTCAACGTCTGCCTGAAGCGGTGGCAGTCCGGTCAGGTCGAACGCAGCCCGGCGAATCAGCTGGCCGGGGGCCGCCGGCCGTGACGGCGAAATACCAGCATCCTGCAGACGCGAAAAAATGAATGCATCAATGGGAGTGCGAACCCACTGTTGTTGTTCCACGTGCGGAACCGGGGGGCGTACAGGTGTCCGGAAGGCCCAGTGTTCGCCGCTGGCAGCGTGTATGTGTTCGGAACCAACTGTGAGATCTTCCGGCAATGATCGGACCCAGGCTTCGATCTTTGCGATTTCATTTTCGTTGAGCTGGCTTTTGGGAGGCATATGCGGATCGCTGTCCGGCCGGATTAACTGGACCAACAGACTTTCCTGGGGCCTGCCCGGCTGAATCGCAGCTCCTGAGGCTCCTCCGGTCAGGAGGCCCTCCAAAGTCGTCAACTGCAGTTCGCTCTCCTGCTTGTCCGCGCCATGGCATTTAACACAATGGCTGTTCAGAAGCGTTGCAACATCGGTGAAAAACGCCAGCCGAATCGCATCGGTGACCTGCTGTTGCTCAGCAGCAGCTGTCCCATGAAGCAGCGTGAGCAGCAGGATCATCAGTGTCACATGATGGGTTCTCATCGCATCAATACTATCAGGCGGTACCACAGCAGGCGAGAACACGTCCTCTTTTCGCACGGATATAACCGGTCACGTTTTGGGCTTAATTCGTCCGGAAAGTCGCGTAGTGCAACTGCAATGCTGAAATGTACTTCTGGGTTGGTCGTTTGCAGCAATTGCCAGCATCTGTTTCAACACGAAATTTGCAACATATACAAGGCAGCAGAGAGTGTCCGTGGATCATCATGCCCGATACGCGTATCGACGGTTCGGTTAAAAGATCGATGCCACGTTCAGCGAAACGGCGGCATCCCCAGACACCCTGGTCCCATATTGTGGTCCAGCATGGCTTTCCCGTCCTGCCCCGTATGTCTCGACCGAAATGACAAAGGACGCACGATCAATGGCCAAATCAGCACCAATAGGCAGATTCGGTTTAAATGGTTTGGGGATCTTCGTCGGGCAGGTTATCATTCTTCTGAAGACTGGAGACATTTCGTCACGAAACAGACAGGTACGGACGGTGCGTCGTTTTATGAACGACCACAGGCAACGGAAGAACAGGTTTTGGCCCGTACGCTGTACTGACGGTCGAAGATAGCAGGACACTCGACGATGCTGAAAATCGCTGGTCCAAAGTCGCGCTACTGCGACGGTATATCGCGTCGAAGCTGGATGCAAATCGGAGCTCTCGGTCTGGGTGGTATGACTCTGCCTCAGATTCTGCGCAGCGAATCAGAAGGTGGCGGACATGGTCCGGCCAAAGGCATCATCATGGTGCTGCTGCCCGGTGGCCCCTCACATCTGGACATGTACGATCTGAAGCCGGAAGCACCGAGCGAAATTCGTGGAGAGTTTCAGCCGATCCCAACCTGTGTGCCTGGCATCGAAATCTGCGAGCTGCTGCCGCGGTTGGCTGCGAACGCTGACAAGCTGACGTTTCTGCGTTCGCTGGTGGGGTTCAAAGACGACCACAACTGTCATTGGTGTGCGACGGGGTGGGAGTCACATCCGCCGATGCCATCCTCCCCCATCGTGCCTGGTTTTCCACCCGGGGACTGGCCTTCTGTGGGGGCCATACTTTCGAAGCAATTCGGTCCAAAAGTCAATGGTGTGCCGGCCTGTGTCGATCTCGCACCGGTTGATCCGGATGCACGATTCATCATGCGGACAGACCCAGGACAGCCAGGGTTTCTCGGCGCCGGTCATGCCGGTTTCCAGGCTCAGGCTGTTGAACGCGGGAATCTGATACTGAACGGGGCAAGTCTGGACCGCTTGTCGAACCGCCGTGCTTTGCTGTCAAGTTTCGATCAGTTTCGCCGAAAAGTGGATCATGCTGATACTTTCGACGGTTTAGATGATTTCCAGAAACAGGCGTTCGGATTGCTGACCGCCCCTCGGCTTGCACAAGCGCTCGATTTAAGCCGCGAAGATCCTTCGACAAAAGCTCTTTACGGTCTGGACCGGCAGTATCCGGGTGAGCGTCAGGGGAAAACGCACCTGGATCAGTTCCTGCTGGCGCGCCGAGTGATTGAGGCCGGAGCCCGCTGTGTGACGCTTGCCTTCAGCCGATGGCCGTTCGGTCGGATGCTGACGGGTGATTACAACTGGGACTGGCACTCAGATAATTTCAATGAAGCTCGCGGAGCTCTGCCACTGTTTGATCTTGGTCTTTCCGCATTGATTGAAGACCTGTCTCAGCGGGGTCTGCTGGATGAAGTTGCGGTGGTTGTGTGGGGTGAGTTCGGCCGAACTCCGAAAATCAATGCAAACGCCGGACGTGACCACTGGTCGAAAGTCGCGGGGGGACTGCTTGCCGGCGGCGGCATGAAAACCGGACAGGTCATCGGTTCAACAACACGATGGGGTGAAGAGCCACTCACACGGCCGGTTCACTTTCAGGAGGTCTTTGCGACGCTGTATGGGCAACTCGGCATCGACGTCGCCACGACACAACTCACCGATCTGGCAGGTCGGCCCCACTATCTCGTTGACAACCATAAGCCCCTGCCCGAACTGATATGAGCTTGTTGCAACTTTTGCAGCAGCGGATGGAAACTGACGGGCCGATTCGAGTTGGACTCATCGGAGCCGGAAAATTCGGTTCCATGTTTTTGTCGCAGGTGCCTTCGACTCCCGGTCTGCAGGTGACAGTGATTGCTGATGTTGATCCGTGCCGTCGACATGCGGCCTGCAGCACTGCGGGCTGGGACGCAGAGCGGGTGTCCCGCACTCGTTTCGTCGATGACGGCATGACACTGATTGCTGCGGATGATATTGATGTTGTGGTTGAAGCGACCGGACATCCAGCAGCCGGTGTCACCCACGCCCGCGCCGCAATGCGGGAAGGCAAGCATGTTGTCATGGTAAACGTTGAGGCCGACGTGCTCGTGGGGCCGTTACTTGCTCGCGAAGCAGAAACAGCCGGAACGGTTTACTCGATGGCGTATGGTGATCAGCCAGCTTTGACATGTGAGCTGGTCGATTGGGCGCGATCCTGTGGGTTTGATGTCGTGGCAGCTGGCAAGGGAACGAAGTATCTGCCGTCGTATCATGATTCCACTCCGCATACGGTCTGGGATCACTATGGCCTCACAGCGGAACAGGCAGGCGCAGCCGGGATGAACCCACAGATGTTCAATTCCTTTCTCGACGGGACGAAATCGGCGATCGAGATGGCGGCTGTTGCCAATGCCACGGGGTTGACACCAGCGCCGCAGGGCCTCGCATTTCCTCCCTGTGGTACCGATGATTTGCCACATGTATTACGGCCCCGGGACATGGGGGGGCAGTTGCACCATAAGGGACAGGTGGAAGTGATTTCGTCACTGGAACGAGACGGACGTCCGGTGTATCGGGATCTGCGCTGGGGAGTCTATGTGGTGCTGGAAGCGCCGCATGACTATTCAGCCGAGTGCTTCCGGCAGTACGGCTTGTTAATTGATGAGACCGGGCGTTATGCCGCGATGTACAAGCCGTATCACCTTATTGGTATGGAATTGAACATCTCGATTTTTTCTGCAGCGTTACGTGGAGAGCCGACCGGGTGTACCAATGGTTTTCGAGGTGACGTGGTGGCCACTGCCAAGCGAAACCTGGCGGCCGGTGAAGTTCTCGATGGCGAGGGTGGTTTTACTGTTTGGGGCAGACTGATACCGGCCCGTGACAGTCTGGAGTCAGGGGGGCTGCCGATCGGTCTGGCACACGGACTGAAGCTTGTTCGGGATGTGCCGTCCGGACAGCTGGTACACTGGTCTGATATTTCGATTGACCCGACGAACGAGGTGATACGCTTCAGACAGTCAATGGAGCAGGCATTTCGGGCCGAGTGGAACATCGCCGATACCTGCATTGGCCGTACATCGTCTTAGCCTGTGTCGAAAGAACAACGGCCTCATATCTCTGCATAATGATCACCCTCGCCACAGCACATAAATTAGCGGTCGTTCGCTAAGACGACAGCCATGCTCTCTCGGAATCGAATTATTGCTGAGGCTGAACGGGACCTACGCAATCTCCGGCAACGTGTACGGATCCCGATAAGGTTTGCCCAGAAGTGCGTTTGCTTCGTCGTTTCCGATGAACGACTCCGTTTTTGGGTCAAATTCCAGTCGACCGCTGGTGCGATAGGCGATTTCTCCGAGATGCACCAAAGCGCAGGAGAGATGAGCCGTCCGGGCATTTGCTTTAGTTCTGCGGTTTCGAGTACGAACAGCGTTCAGGAATTCGGCCATGTGTTCAGCGTAGCCCCGTTCTCCCCGGACATCGCCCTCGGTCGGACCGGGTTTTCCTTTCGGGCCGAGGAATACACTGAATGCTCCGCGCCGCGAGAAGACCATATACCCGGTTGTTCCGTAGAACACATTCCCGTTGTCAAACCCATGCAGGCCGTATGCTGTGAACGGATAGTTTTCGTAAATCATCAGTCGGCCATCGGGGAATTCCCAGGTCACGGTCAAATTGTCCGGGTATTCACTGGCGTGACCATGCAGCATCATGCGGCTGCCTCGAGCCGTAATCTGAGCGGGTGGTGAACTTATGCCCAGTCCCCACGCAGCCATGTCGATGTCGTGGATGCCGTCGTCGCCGATTTCACCGTTCCCATAGTCGCGATACATCCGCCATGTTTGATGAAACCGATACTTGTTGAAGGCACGCTTCGGTGCCGGTCCCAGCCACCGATCGTAGTTGACGCCCTTCGGAGGAACGCTGTCCGGAACCGGCGTAACGACACGGCGAGTTTCGGCCGTCCATGCACGAGCGACTTTGATGTCACCGATGACACCCTCATTAAGCAATTTTGCGGCTCGTTCTGTGACAGGGCTATTACGCATCTGGCTGCCCTGCTGGACCACCCGACCATATTTTTCTGACGCCTTGATAATCTCATGGCCCTCGTTGTAAACATGGGAAATTGGTTTTTCGATGTAGACCTCTTTGCCTTCCTGCATTGCACTGATGGCAATAGGAGCATGCCAGTGGTGCGGCGTGCCAATGATGACGGCATCCACGTCGCTGTCCCGAATGACGTCTTCGTATCGAGCTGTTTGCTTCGGAGCTTTTGACTGAAATCCTGTGACGTGCCTGGCCATGCGGCTGATCTGAGCTTCATCCACGTCACACAACCACGAAATAGATACATTCTCTTTGCGACTCACCAGCCCCTTCACATGATTAGTCATAATGCCGCCACAACCGACGATGCCCAGATGGACCCGTTCGGTCTGAGTCGTTCCGGCGTAAAGTGGTCGAGTGAGTGAAGCAGAAGCCAGTACTGTGGCGGTCGTTCCGGCGGATGTGAGAAAATGACGACGAGAACCGGACATAAGATGTCTCCGACAATGAATTCATGAGTCACGTGGACACCCAGCGACTGTGTTCATCATACGGCGGCCTGAAGCTGCCGCTATGGCGCGAGGCCAATTCTGTCAGCAGAAAGTCTTACTAATATGATGCGAAAGAAGACCGGCGGAAAACCGCCATTAAAGTCATAAATCGACGGAGTTCTGTTCCAGCAACGATCGCTGGCCGGTTGCCCGCAGTCACAGTGCCAGGTTAAGCCGGGATGGTTCTGAAAAATTCGGGGGACCCTGATTTTCAGCGTTGAACACTGTGCAAACAGGTCGATATCGCGGGACTTCCTCCAGCATCTGGCTTTCGTCCTGCTGGGTACCCGCAGTGGTGTATTTCTGTGCGGGCGGCAGATCACTGTCGTCCGGATTCATCAACAGACTCATAATCGGTTTTAAACAGGCGGCAGGTTCTGTTTGATTTTTGTTTTGGTCTGCCGGCCAGGACACCAATCGTCACTGGACCCTGAGAAAACGGTTGCTTTCCAGCCAGTCTTCCAAACGTGCCGGCCAGGTTGAGAGTATCGGGTCGTCTCCCCCCAGTCCGACACCATGGCGTCCTTTCTGATAAACGTGCAGTTCGCAGGAAACACCGGACTCCTGCAGCGCTGTGTAGAACTCGATCGCATTCCTGACTGGCACAGCCTGATCCTCTGTGGTGTGAAAGATAAATGTTGGCGGGGTGTCTTTTGTGACATGTTTTTCGTTCGACATCAGGTCCACATTGTCCTGATTCGGTCCGAGCAGATTGCTGCGAGAACGTTTGTGAGTGAAAGCGTCGTCCATCGTAATCACCGGATAACACAGAATGGCGAAATCCGGTCGGCTGCTGACGCGGTCAATCGGATCGTCGGCATCCGGGGTACCTCCATCAAAATGTGTCGCGGCAGTGGATGCCAGATGCCCCCCTGCGGAGAATCCCCAGACTCCAATACGATCCACGGCAACACCATGAACAGTGGCGCCCGATCGAACGGTGCGAATCGCTCGCAGAACATCACCTCTCTGAACGGGATGGTGATAGCTATGAGATCCAAGACGGTATCGCAGGATCCAGGCGTTCACGCCGCGCTTGTTCAGTCACCGCACGATTTGATGGCCTTCATGATCCATGGCCAGGCCATGGTAGCTGCCTCCCGGGCAGACAATCACAGCGCAACCCGGGTTGTTATCCGGGGCTGCCGGGAAGGACAAAATTGCGGGAATATCGTGCTCACTGGAGCCTTTCGCCCACGGAGCGCCTTCGGGCCACAGCGGCTGCCAGTCGGCGGCATGAACCGACGCAGCAGATATAACTAGAAACAAGGTTGTCGGTATTCTCATGTCAGGGACTGGATTGCAGCGAATGATTGTGACTCTGGTCAAAAATGATGCCGCCCCGCTGGCGGTTATTGACTCACGTTGCCACGGGCTTGGCAACGTGAGTCAATAACCGCGCCGCACCAGGCAAAGGTGTGAAATCGGGCCCTGAACGGGCTTAGCAGGCAGGGAGGTAAGTTCAGTGGAGCACTTCAACGTACCATATGTCCAGCGGCGATCGACGGCCACAGGTCAACCTGTGAAATCATCCAGGGTCACATTGTCCCGCGTCAACCGTTCAGCCAGCTGTTCAGCTGTGAGTGCAACAAGCGGGCTGATTTCCACAATAAGCCCGTCGTCGACGGACGCGCCCGCTGCTCGAAGCCACCGGCGACCAATGCGACTTAATGCATCGCGCGAAGTCTGTGGAGTGTCGTTTCCGACAGCATTCTTCACCGGATTGAACTCACGCTGGCGGTCACCTTCCACAATGAGTGTTCGTTGAGCCAGCGGAAGCGAATCAAAGATAAATCGTTCGAACTTGATCGCGTCACGTTCCTGTGTATTCACTGTTTTTCCAGTGACATCAATACAGGCCACCTTTTTGCAAGCCTGATGCAGAGGCAGACGGATTCCGTCATCCGTGAGGTATTCCAAGAAATCGCGACGAAACACATGGATAGCGGTGTTACCGGCCCAGAAGATCCACTGTCCGTTTTCGTCCCGCGCAGCTGCCTGCTCGGGAGTCAGTTCACTGTATTCAATAATCTCTGTATGACCATCGATGTCGACAAGTACTCCCATGCGTTCTGTCGAATCCGTCCTGCACACAACATTGGTGGTGAGTTGTGATGCTTCTTGCCGGTGCAGTCCGATCAGAACGGGATCGCAAATGATGACCGTGGGATTATCCACCTGATGGTAAAAGAGATGGTCCACCCTCTGTTCTGCCATCCGACTGAGACAACCCGAGACCTGCAGCGCTGTCACCATGCCACCGTGTCCGTCCGGTGACAGACACAGGCTGTCAGGACTGTTCATCAAAATGGCGCCGGTTTCAACATCGACCGCCGGCAGACTTCCCTGCTGAAAAAAAGAGACAGTGTTGCTGCCGAGCCCAAAAAATTCATGCTGTTCGAAGAACGCGATAGTTTCATCATGAGTCGCCGCACTGGTCATCAGATACCAGTGAATGCGGGCGTCGTGATATTGTCTTCGGGCCAGGATCTGTTCAGCGAAAATCTGGAACAGTGTTCGATCTGATTTTGGCCCAATGGGATACATCCCTTTGGGATGGTTGAATCCCAGGCGGCTGCCCTGTCCGCCGGCAACCGTGATGACAGCAACTTTGTCGTCACTGAGCAGCTGGCTGCCGATCATTTCCGCGGTGTCACGTATCTGCTGATCGTTTAATGAACTTGGCTGGAGAATCACGGATCGCGGTGTGGCGGCCCGCTCAGCACGAGGGACGTTGTCACATGCAGTTGCTTCGGCCGATGTGGTCAGCAGCGAAAAGTCGATTCTGCAAATCTGTGACAGAAGCGACTGCAACTGTGCATCCGTCAGCTGCGCGCGGAACTGCAGCAGGTGTTCCTGGTTATACTCTTTCAACAGAGCCTGAATTTCGGGAAGACCTGGGACATTCATTCGTAGGCTCCATGATCCTGTTGACAGACCGCAGTCATGTGGTTCCGGACAACTGACGAGCCGGTTCGCTATTTCGCTGAAAGAGCATCCAGAATCTGGCGGCACGCGTCAGACCGATTCAACGCATAGAAATGAATACCTGGCACCCCTTCCGCCTTAAGATGCTCGCATTGGGTGACTGCGTGTTCAACACCGATTTCGAATTGGGCCGGCTTGTCTTCCTGCACAGCTGCCAGCCGCACCGCCAGCTTACTCGGGAAGGAACTGCCGCACATGGCCGTAATTCGTTGAATGCGGGCATAGTCCGTGATTGGCATGATGCCCGGGATTACAGGGACCTTGATTCCAATCGCCTGACAGCGATCTCGAAATGAAAAGAAATAATCATTGGAAAAGAATAACTGTGTAATGACCGTATCAGCACCGGCATCCACTTTGCGTTTAAGGTTCTGCAGATCAATGTCTGGATTCGACGCTTCCTGGTGCTTCTCCGGGTAACCGGCAACCCCGATGCCCCAGTCCGGGTGGTGTTCACGAATCAATTCAACGAGTTCGTTCGCGTACCGAAGTCCGCCTTCAACGGCCTGAAATCTGTCCTGTCCCTGAGGCGCATCACCACGGAGGGCCATGATATTACGAACTCCGGCCGCATCCGCAGAATTCAACATCTCAATAAGTTCATCCCGCGTGGACCCTACACACGTCAGATGAGCCACGGCTGTTTGGTGCAGGTCGTTCTGGATTTCCTGACACCATTGCACAGTGCGATCGCGGGTGGACCCCCCCGCTCCGAAGGTACAGGAAATGAATGCCGGATCGTATTCGACCAGCTGCTTCAGGTGACTCCGGAGCGCCTGATCACCGGCATCTGTTTTTGGAGGAAAAATCTCGATCGAAACAGCCAATTCCTCAACTGAAAGTACGTCTGACAATCGCATGTACGGTAATTTTCGTCTCGAATAATGACCCTGGTTGGACTGCTGTTGAATCTGGTCGCTCTCACATCCTAGGTCATTTCGGACGGGGTGCCACAGGACAACAAGTGTAGACTGGATTTTTCACCGGCTGACCGAACTCTGTTGCCAGTTTCAAGAGAGCGCGAAAAATGAAATACGCAGGACTCCTGCTGACAGTATCGGTCATACTCACTGCAGGTTGTGCCGAGCCTGAAACAACTTCGAAGCCGGATACCCACGATTCCGTGCAACTGGCGTTGAACTGGTATCCCGAAGCAGAACATGGTGGATACTTTGCTGCTGACGAGCTGGGCGGTTTTGAGGCTCACAGACTGACTGTGGAGTTGATCCCTGGCCGGCCTTCTGCGTCGCGGCTGATTTTGCAGGAACTGGCCATGGGGCGGATTCAATTTGCAATTGCCAGTGCGGACCAGGTCGTCGAGCAACGCTCGCGTGGGTTACCGATTGTTGCTTTGCTTGCTCCGGTTCAGCAGTCCCCTCGATGTATCATGGTTCATGCGTCTTCAGGAATCACCTCCCTTGAAGCGCTGTCCGGTGTGGAACTGGCCATCAGCGAGACCAGGCCGTTCGCCTTGTGGATGAAGAAGCACCTGCCGCTGAATGATGTCACAATTGTCCCATTCAATGGACTCGTTGGTGAATTTCTGTCCAAACCAGGCTTTGCTCAACAGGCTTACGTGTTCAGTGAGCCGTTCATTGCAAAGGAACAGGGCGGCGACCCTGTTACGCTTATGCTGTCAGACATCGGATATAATCCGTATGCCAGCGTACTGGTGACGTCAGAAGACATCCTCCATGAGCAGCCGGACATGGTCAAAAGAATGACCCAAGTCTGTCGCAGTGGCTGGTCGGCTTACCTGAAAACACCGGAATTGACCAACAATCGTATTCACGCTGAAAACTCAGACATGAGCCTAGCAGCCCTGGAGTTCGGTGCGGCGGCTCTACAGGAGTTGTGTCAGACAGACAACAAGGCACCAGTTGGCAGCATGACCACTGAACGCTGGCAGCAGCTTATCGAACAGCTCGAGGAGCTGAAGGTTATCGAACCGGGCAGTGTCCAGCCGGAGGATTGTTTTTGGTCAGAACAAAAGGAACCGGCGGATCAGCCGATGTGAACCGACGATGAAGGACCGCGGATTCCCGTGTGCCTGATTTACAGCCCTGTCCGGATGAGTTGCATTGCCGTTATCTGCTCGAACACCGGTCCGATTATGGTTTGTCGCCGCGGCCCGCGACGGGACCGGCCTGACTGGTCATTCGATAGTTTCGACACGGTGATCGACTACAATATCAGCCCGCCATTAATGGCCGTGGTCTATTCGTTGGTCTGGTTTTCGACGGATCCTGCGGTCGACTGCGATTTCCAGGAAATGAAAATATTAGTCCAGGTGTCCGCCGGTCGATTGATTGTCAACGTGGCTGACCTGCTATTTGGATGTTGCTCGCTGGTGTGTCGTCACATGAAACATCTCGCTGCTGTTTTATTATCTGCTGCTGTCGTTCTGAGTGTGCACGTTGGGGGCCTTGCTCACGGCGAGACACTGGCTGGTTCACGGCCCAGCATTATCCTGGTGATGACCGATGATCAGGGAATGGGTGAGCTCTCCTGCATGGGCAATCGGGTACTCAGTACGCCCAATCTGGACCGTTTTTACTGTATGTCAACTCGATTCACCGACTTTCATGTCAGTCCGACATGTGCTTCGACGCGCTCGGCAGTTTTCAGCGGACGACATGAGTTCAGGAACAGTGTCACACACACGATCAAAGAACGTGAGCGGATGGCTCTGTCCACAACGACGCTTCCGCAATTGCTGAGAAAATCCGGATATGTGACCGGAATTTTCGGTAACTACTGTGAAAGGAAATATTTTGAAAAATGCCATACGCACAACGCTTGAATCAGGAGAATCTTCCATTGGCTCGTGGCTCAATCTGGCCTCGCCAGTCAGTGCGGAGGTGATGGCCGCAGCGGGTTATCAGTGGCTGGCCGTCGATGCTGAACACGCCGCCTTCGATCTTGGTCTCATCGCTCACACGTTCCGCGCCATTGAATCTCGCGGCGCTGTACCTCTGGTCCGCGTCTGGGATCATGATCCAGTCACCATCGCCCGTGTTCTGGACGCCGGAGCCTGGGGCGTGGTCATTCCCCATGTTAGCAATGCGGAACAAGCCGCCGCACTGGCAGCTGCCACTCGTTTCCCGCCCAGAGGACTCCGTTCCGTCGGAACCGGTCGCTGTGTCACCCTGCCAGGTTACAGCGACTGGATCAACGACGCGGTTCTGTGCATTCCCCAGATCGAAGACATGGAAGGCATCGAGAATGCTGAGAGTATAGCCAGCGTGGACGGGGTGGATATCGGATTCCTGGGTCCGGCGGATCTTGCGCTCTCTATGGGCGTGGAAGCAGGTCATCCAGAGCACGAGGCTGCGTTAGAGCGTTTCCGCCAGGGCTGTGAGCGCGCGGGCAAGCCGGCAGGAATCCCCACTAAAGACGCGTCCTCCACCCGTCAGCGGCTTGCCCAGGGTTTCCGTTTTATCGACCTGGGCAATGATCTGCGTTTCCTTGAGCTGACCGCTGGCCAGGCTCTGTCCGAAGCGCGAGCATAAGACGTACGCATTTTCTGAACGGGAAGAGATTCAATACGGAATTTTCAGGAAATGCCTTAGAAAATTATGCCGAACCTGGTCCCAAAACCTGCGGCTGTTATTACCTGCCTGGGTTCACACTGAACGACAGTTGGGCATTGGCATTGTCCCTGGAAAAGGGGTCCGGGCCGTAACGGCCACAGCCTTTCTGGCGATGGACATATTGTCTGGTTCATTGACGATTTTCGGCGGCACATTTCAGCCTCCGAATTAGGTGGCGTTTCTTGCCGGGCAGGATAACCTTCGTCAAATGTAAGCCGGAACTGAACAGTCGCCGCAAAGCTCAGACTGCTGCGAACAAATCGATGCCTGTTCCCTGCAGGGTTGCTGGCATTTACAGTGAAGACAGTCAATCAACGCACCGGGGAACGCCGCAAGGAAGATGCCAAATGACAGGTACCACTGGAATCTATGAGAAGCTGGGAATTCGGCCGGTCATCAATGCGTGGGGTGTGGCGACGGAACTGGGTGGCTGGACGTTGAGCAGAAAAGTGGAGCGCGCGATGGACGAGGCCAACCACGCCTCCGTCGACATGCAGGAGCTTCTGCAAAAGTCCGGAGAATACATCGCAGAACTTCTCGGCGCCGAGATGGCCATGGTCACGGCAGGTGGCGCGGCTGCCCAGGCTCTTAGTATCGCCGCGTGTATGGCGGGAACGGATCCGGACAGGATTGCGCGCCTGCCCGACACTATGGGTATGAACAACGAGGTCGTCATCCAGAAGCGAAACCGCTATATGTTCGACCGTTGCTTCACGCTCACCGGAGCACGGCTCGTCGAAGCGGGCGACGAGGCCGGCACCACCCGACAGGATCTGGAGGCGGCTATTGGACCAAACACCGCAGCCGTCGTGTATTACATACAACCACCCTTTGACGATGCAATTCTGTCGCTCGAGGAGACAGTGGCCGTCGCACGCTCGCGCGGAGTCACCACGATTGCTGACGCCTGTTCCCAGATCTTTCCCCTGGAGTACTTCCGCAGCAACGCTCAGTCTGCGGATCTCGTTACGTTCGGTGCCAAGTACATGGGGGCACCGCATTCTGCGGGGTTCGTGTGCGGAAAAAAAGAACTCATCGATGCAGTGTCGGCCCACAGCTTTGTCTCCTTCCACTACGACGACGGGCGGGCGGTGGGTCGTGCCATGAAAGTCGACCGACATGAAATTGTTGCTGTCGTGACCGCAGTCGAGGATTGGTTCACGATGGACCATTCAGCTCGGATTCAGGAGTACGAAGCCAGGTTTTCCATCATTGGTGAGGCCGTCAGTGGAATCGACGGAGTCAGCACGAATCGTATCGAGACAGGACATTACGTGCCTTACGTGATGGTCATTACGGTAGATGAGACGGTTGTGGGAAGCGATGCTCCACAGATCAAACGGAAGCTGGACTCCGGCGACCCTCGCATCTGGGTCGGAGCGGACGACACCAGCCTTCAGGTCGTGGTCAATACGTTAATCGAAGGCGAAGCGGACATTGTTGCTGAAAGGCTCAGACAGGTTCTTACCGGTGACTCATGACGGTCTGGCCTGGTGCCGGTCGTCTTCAGCCCAACAGCGAGAGTCCCTGATGATCCGTTTGCACACGGAACAAGTGCCCTTCTGTAGATGTGACATACAACGCGGACAAATCCTCGTCACCAAACGCGCAGTTTGTCGGCCGCTGAGCCGGGACATCATGTCGCTGGAGCACTTCTCCACCTGGCGAGAAGACATAGATGGACGGCCCCGGTCCGCCCAGCTCGAATCCAGCCGTGGCAAAAATGTTTCCAGCAGCGTCTAAACACATTCCGTCGACGCCACGGTGCTCACCGAAATCATGTAACACAGTGCAGGCTCCCAGCATTCCGTTGTCTTCAATCGGATAGGCGCGCAGTTCACGTTTCTCTTCCGGACGGCGGCCGCTTTGAGCGACATACAGCGTTTTGTGGTCCGCGGAAAGCAGGAGTCCATTTGGACGCGTCGTGTCGAAGGTCATCCGCTCAATCGTCCAGTTCTCACCGTCATTGGGTTCCAGACGATAGACAGAATCATGATCAAGCTCCCTGCTGGCCCGATCGTAACTGAAGGGACCACCCGCACCTTCGTAAAACGGATCAGTAAACCAGACCCGTCCCTGAAGATCGAGAACCAGGTCGTTAGGAATGTTCAGGTGTTGTCCCTCGAAACCGTCGACCAGCACCGTGACGTCCTCATTCCGCTCGTAGCGGACTACTCTTCGCGCGCCGCCCTCGCACGCGAGGATCCGCATTTCGGAATCCATCACCATGCCGTTGGCATAATTCGTATCCGTACGAAAAATGCTCAATCTGGTTGTTTGCGGATCGTAACGCATGATCCGGCAGGCTTGAATCTGCGTGTACAACAGCGTCGAGCCATCCCAAACCGGCCCTTCGCTCACATCACCATATGGCGGCTGGAGCAGTTCGAATTCCCAGGTCATGTCTCCACCTTTTGTTCACTCAGCGGTCCAAACCAGCGTCAGCGGGATCCGTCCCACATCAGTGTATCAGCTGAATGGATCTGCTGCAGTCCGGGTGACGTCTTTACCTGGTGATAACCGGGGCAGCAAGCCGATGTCATTCGTCGCTGACCGCTTTGTTTTGCCCTGACGCCCTTCAGGCAGGAAGTGGGACAGGGCATTCTGTCCATGAGAGATTGACAGCTCATCCCAGGAATGACATAAAGATACACGAACCGCTGATTTCCATTCCGTTGTTGACAGGTATCGTTGAGTAACAAGCGGAGGGAAGGATGGATTGGGGAAACGAAAACCATCACCGGAGACATAACATTCCAGGACACCGGATAGTGAGTGTCTCAATGCTGTTCCTGATCCTCGCGAGCCAGTCAGTTCGGGCACAGCAGGCGGCGGACGTGAAGGTGTGGAAAACCACGTCCTTCCTGGACTTCGTGGATGGCACCCTCAGCGACAGCACGAACGCTTATGTAACTGCGGATGGAGAGGTGGTCCTCATCAACCGCCTCGACCTGAACGGAGATGGTCAGTCCGATGTGGTCCTGCCGAACGAACACGATCCCAATGAAAGGGCCGATCTGTTCATTTATCGAGGAGGTGATTCCTTCGCCGGGAACCACCGTGTTGAACTACCCACAAATGGAGGCAGTGACAGTGCCGCAGCGGATCTGGACGGTGACGGCCACGTTGATCTGATCGTTGCCAATAACTTCAACGGGACAAGGACAGATCTGGACTCCTGGATCTACTGGGGAAGTCCAAACGGCTTTGATGTCTCCCGACGCAGCGGACTTCCCACCATGGGGGCACGAGCCGTCGCTGTGGACGATTTGAACCAGGATGGACATCTCGACGTGGTCTTTGCCAACAGCGGACTCGGCTACCACGCGACGGTGGATCGAGCTAACGAGTCGTATATCTACTGGGGTTCTGCAACAGGGTATTCGCCCGATCGGAGGCTCGAACTCAGGACCGTTAACTGCCGTGATGTGGCGGCGTATGACCTGGACCGGGACGGTTGCCTGGACCTGATTTTTGCCAACGAGGGCAACACAGATGAGGAAGGGGGAGCGCTCATCTACTGGGGGAGCCGTGGAGGTGACTACTCGCAGCGACCTTCCACTCATCTGCAAGGAGAACGGACGTCGGCAATTGCGGTTAGTGATTTAAACGGTGACGGCATTCCTGAAGTCGTGCTGGCGAACGCCTATCGCCTGCAGAGTCGGGAACTGGGCATGTACAATATCATCGACACCGTGCGGATTGCTTCAGCCGTCTACTGGGGTTCAGAGCAGGGTTACTCGGCCAGTGCATACACTTTGCTGCCGACTGTCGCGGCGTCGGATGTCACGGTGGCGGACTTGAACCGGGACGGTCATCCGGACCTGGTCTTTGCAAACAAATCCGGCGGCGCATCCTACATCTACTGGGGCTCACCAGATGGTTACCGTCCGCAAAAACGCACTGCCCTGCCAACGCATAGCCCCACTTGCGTGGTCGCGGAGGATCTAAACCACGATGGTTATCCGGATCTGGCCTTCGCCCAGTCACAGGGGAAAAATCACCAGAAACCGCAGGCCTGGGTTTACTGGGGTGCCAGGTCCGGCTTCGAACCGGACAGTCGACTGGAACTGCCCACCGGGGAGGCCAGCGGAGTCCAGGCGGCTGATCTGGATGGAGACCGACATCCGGATCTGGTCTTCGTTAATGCGCGCCAGACCTCTTCTCCCATACCCGCTTATATCTACTGGGGTGATTCGCAGAAAGGATTTCAGGCAGATCGCCGACAGGTGCTGCCCAGCGGTGCAGGTTTCTACTGCAGTGCCGATATGAATCGTGACGGACATCCGGATCTGGTCTTTGCGTCGATTGAAGATCACGAACATGGTCCGGGAATTTACTGGGGCGGGGGCGATGGTTTCTCCCCACACAACAGGAGCCTGCTGGGTGATCAGGGGGCGTTTTGCTCGAGGGTCGCCGATTTTAATCGAGATGGATACCTGGATGTTTCTTTGAGTCAGTGGCAGCCTGGACAGAAAGCCACCCGTCTGTGCCTGGGAGGGCCTGCAGGTTTTTCCGGTGACAATCACTTCGTTTTTCGGATTGGCAGCATTCGCGGACACACGATTGGAGATCTCGACCGGAACGGATGGCTCGATATCATTTTCGGGACGACGGACAACCAGGTCATGATCTTCTGGAACAGTCCGCTGGGATTCGACAACCGCCGGAAGACAGCTTTGGCCTGTCGGGTTTGTGTCGCCGTCGATTTGGCCGACCTGAACCGGGACGGCTGGCTGGACATTATCGCATGCAACCTGTTCGACGCAAAACCGGCACCCGACAAGGCGCAGTCATTTGGCGGTTCGCCCCAGGGAGATACCTTCATTTACTGGGGCAGTCCACAGGGTTTTGACGAGTCACACCAGAAGGTCCTGCCGTCGGTTGGCAATGCGGATGTGGCGGTAGCCGACCTGAATCGGAACGGCTTGCTCGACCTAGTCCTCACAAATTATCACGCCGGTCACACCCGCAGCGATCCCTCAGTCATCTACTGGAACGACGGGGCCGAATTTGACGATCTCCGGATCACTCAACTGCCCACTAACTCTGCTTCCGGTGTTCTGGTCAACGATTTCAACCAGGATGGCAACGCCGATATCCTGTTTGCCTGCCATACCAAGGCGGGTAACCATCGCAATGACTCATTTCTCTACTGGGGAAGTGAGAACGGCTTTTCTGAAAAGCGCCGGACGTTGCTGCCGGGACTCGGACCCCATCTGCTCACTTGCGATTCGGGCCACATATATGATCGTGGGGACCGTTACGAGTATGTTTCACCTCCCTTCAATGCGGGTCCGGCCGCACGCTTTGACTCACTCGAATGGAACGGAGCGACCCCAGTTCGCACAGGCCTGGAGTTTCAGATACGCTCGGCCCGGACCAGAGCAGCCCTGAAGTCCGCTCAGTGGCGGGGGCCCCGCGGGACCAGTCAGTTCTACACGAAGCCAGAAGTCCGGCTGACAGGAATCGATCCGGGAGGCTGGATCCAGTACAAAGCAGTCCTTTTCAGCCCCACCTCCGCCAACTCGCCGACACTTCGCTCTGTTACTATCCGTTACCGTTAGCATCAGTCAATCAATTACTCTCCGGTTTGGTTCGGCAGTCGTCACGACGGAGCATGGTGGTCAGTCGTTGAAGATGGTGTGCGTGCTGCCGGCAACGATCCATGTAAAAACGGTGTCAACACCTGTCACTGACAAATGAGGGTGCCTGCGAAAGTTCAATGCCCCGCGAGCATACGTAAAAGTGATCTTTCGACAGGCAAAGTACTGTGGAGAGCTGATGGATCGGTGTCGAAACCTATTGCGGCGGTTCGCCAAAAGATGAGCCTGGCGATATCTTCGCCGCAGCGAACTCAGGATGGGAAATTAAAGGGGAATGATCATGTCCGAACGGCGACCCGATCCGGAACGTGCAATTGATCTCGACCTAGTACGTTGCACGGAGAATGCTGCGCTCACTGCATGGACATGGTTTGGAAAAGGTGAAAAGGAACAGGCCGATGACGCTGCGGCAGATGCTATCCGTGGCATGTTCCAGCTCATTGACTGCAAGGGGCTGGTGCGAATTGGTGAAGGTCGCAAAGATAATGCCCCCGGGATCTTTACTGACGAACGTCTTGGTTCCTGGCGGGCAGGCTCTATCCCCATGGCGATTGCAGTCGATCCGATCGATGGCACGACCCTGACTTCGAAAGGACTTCCGGGTGCGATTTCCGTACTTGCCGTCACCACCTGCGAAAAGCCAGACGATGATCCCCGTGGTCTGTTTCCCGCCATTGCTTCTCACTACATGGAGAAGATGGCCGTGGGCCCGCAGGTCGTGGCCGATGGCAGCCTGGTGCTGGATGAACCGATCGAATCCAACCTGCAAATCATAGCCAGGCGGCTGAACAAACGCGTGGAAGACCTGGTGGCTGTGGTACTCGACCGCCCGCGTCACAGGGACGTCATTACTGCGCTGCGGCAAGCGGGTTGCCATATCCGACTGATTTCGGACGGAGATGTTGCAGCTGCCATTGCTCCCAGTCTGCCGGATTCGGGAGTCGATATGTATCTGGGCATTGGCGGCAGTCCCGAGGCCGTTCTGGCGGCGGCGGCCATCAAGTGTCTCGGTGGTGAGCAGCTGTGCCGTATCTGGCCGAAGGATGGGGCGGAGCGTCAAAGCCTGTTGAAGGATGAATCATGTTCGGAGGCGGATCTGAACAGGATTTGGACGGTCGATGAAATGGCCCAGGGCGACCACATCATCTTTGCCGCAACCGGAATCAGTGATTCGCCTATGCTGCACGGAATTCGTGACAAGGTTCAGCACTGCGTCACCGAGTCTATTCTGATAAGATCCCGCAACCGAACCGTTCGACGCGTCGAGGCGTATCATGACATCGGTCGTAAGACGATCCGACTGGGAGCAAGCGGCGCAGAGGTGAAGCTCTGAGCTTGAAACAGAAGACGCGGCTTGAAACGGGCTGTTGTCGTCATGTATTTCGCATCCCCCCGTCATCGACGGGCACATCCCAGGTGGAACGGAAGGCCTGGTATTGCATTGGATGTTCGCTAGCTCAGGTCGGTGTGTTACTCCACCGAATCAACTTTCCTTTGTCAAACCGCTCCCGATTGAACAGTTGCAGATCGTTGGGGTTTGAGCCATCGGCGATCAAGTCGGCCATTCGTTTTCCAACCCAGGGAGATGTTGAGAAACCGCCTCCGCTGAATCCAACTGCAAAAGTGAGACCACGGATCGTCGTTGCTCGGTCCAGAATGGGCATTTCATCCGGAGTGATGTCATATGTGCACGCATAAGTGCGATGTACGAAGCCCTGACTCATGAATGGCAAGGTTACGGCCAGCTTTCGGCTCATGTCGGCAACGGCCTGATGTGTTGCGGTTTGTCTGTAGTTATCCGGGTCGATCGAATTGCTGTCCGTCTCGATGAAATCGCGCTCCTTGCGGCCTGCAAACAGCTGTAATTCGTGTTCCGGCCGCATGTAGAGATTTGCACGTGAGTCGAAGATGATTCGTCGCAACCGGAACGGCGACGCTGGCGGTACCTGGTAAAACGCCATTTGTGCGATATGGGGTCTTACCGGCACATCCACGCCAAGAGCAGAGAGTTGTGGCTGTCCCCAGACGGATGTCGCGATTAACAGACTGGGTGCCTCGAAGCGGCCTGCTGCTGATTCGACTCCTGACACTTTGTCACCTTCGACCCGGATAGTCCCGACTTCACATCCTTCCAACACAGTGACACCGAGAGCCTTCGCTGCCAGAAGCACCGCGTGTGTTGCCGGCATCGGGTCCACGAAGATAGCTCCAGGCTCGTACAGATAGATGCAGTCGTCCTCAGCGTTGAGGCCGGGTTGCAGATCAGCTGCCTCGTGCGAGTCGATTTCACTCAGGACACAACCGGATTTTTTCGCGACGGCGGCGGTTTGTTCGACGTATTCACGCTCGTGCGACTGAGCGATAAGCAGGTAACCAACTCGATTGACGTCCAGGGGGATTCCGTATCGGGATTCAAATGAGTCAAAGAACGCCTGTCCCTCGAGCTGGGTTGCAGACACAGTCGGGTGCTGAACGGTGGCGCGGATGATTCCAGCCGCACGCCCCGACTGACCCGCACCTATGAAGTGTCTCTCCAGAACGACGACGTCGGTGACGCCCCGCTGCTTGAGATGGAGCGCTGTACTCAACCCCGTGATGCCTCCACCCACGATAATCACATCAGCACGACGGGACATTGAACTCTCCGGAAGTGGATCAGGGTACCGCGACATCACAAAGATAATACTACAGCAGAGCTGACCACAGCGATGCGACTGATAAGCCACGTCGGCTCGCCGCAGGACCTTGCTAATACCAATGCAACCAGAAAGTCCAGGCCCAATTTATATGCCGCATCACTTATCCGGGAACGTTGAATGGTCAGTGTAAGAGGTCATCATATCATGAATCTTTCCTATCTCCCTTCAAACGTCACGGAACTGATTTGCCGTGTGTCAGAAAAGACTCGTTCGTCCGCCCAGGCCGTTCGCCGGCTGACTGTGGACCAACTATGCTGTCGTGTTCGTTCTGCCCTGTATGCTGCGGCCTCTCATCGTGACTGGTTCGTAGTTACGCTGGGCTGGTTGCTTCGGACGCCGTCGTGAATTCTGGAGTCGATCACAGCCATTGCTCCCGTGCCTCCCCTGACGAGCGGATTCCTGACTGTTCATTTTCATCTCCACGGGGAGGTCGGGTGTTTTCAACAGCCGGTCTCCGGAGCAGATTATGTTCCTGAAGACACTCGGTATCACAGTCCTTGGTGATTTCATCCTCAGCGAAGGCATCGAACCGATCCTGGAGAACCTGCAGCGAGTCGGCGCCACGGCCGTCGCCTGTAACCCCACCGTTACTGCGCCGGCCGACCGGCACACCGGCAGCTTTCAACCCCCCGACGACGCCGGCAGCAGCCCGCGGCTGTTCGACCGCATGTTGTTCGGCAAACGAGCGCTCTGGGTTCGCAGCGGTCCCAGTTTCTGTCCCCGCACAGATTTCTACAGCGGAATCACGTATCCACCGCGGAGGCCAAATGACTTGACCGACCAGTATGGTTCACTGATCGGCCGGTTCATTGATGCTGCCGCCGACAGCGGACTGAAAGTGTACCTGCAGGTGGGAGCAGCACAGCCGTCAGGCCTCAGAGATGTAGACCGTCCTCAACTGCCCGACGGAACAATACCCACCAGTCGGATGGCTGACACCGGGAGTCTGGCCAGCCAGGCCATCCGCGACTACAACGCCGCTTACGTCCGCGACCTGCTGGCCGCCTATCCGCGTATCAACGGCTTTCGCATCGATTGGCCTGAGTACCCCTGTTACACCTTCGGTGAAGTTTTCCAGGACTTCAGTCCGCATGTCGCAGGATGGGCGACCACACACGGTTTCAATTTATCCTCTATTCGCGAAGACGTGGTCCGGTTCTACAAATACCTGAACGGTTACCTGACCAACGACGATCTGGCGGAGTTCGCAGACATCAGCCGTGGGCAGTTCGCGGCAATGCGACTTCTGTCCCGCTTCCCCGGCTGTTTCGAATGGCTGCGGCTGAAAGCGGCCCTGTCCACGGATCTGATTCGTCACTGGCGTGAGATACTCGACGATGCCGGCGCGGATTCCGTCGAACTAACGGCCCACGCCTTCATGCCTCCGTACTCACTGCTGACAGGTCTCGACTTCACCTCAGTCGCTCCCCACGTCGACTGCATTTCGCCAAAATTGTACACCATGCACTGGCCACTGATGGTCACATTCTGGGGCAGACATCTGCTGAAAACCAACACCGGTCTCGACGAAAGATTGCTCACCCGTGCACTGGTCTCGCTCATGGATCTCGCAGACTCCACCAGTAACATCGAGTCTCTGGATCAATACCACTATCCTCAACCGGACGAACCGCATCCCATCGCCGACGAACCGCAACGCCGCAAAATTTACCAGGTCCGTTCGGCACTGAGGAATGCCGGATCAACCAGGCTTATCGCGCTGGTTCACGGCTACGGGCCGGTGGACGATTTCTCGCGGCGTTTCCAAATCATTGCCCACAGCAACGTCGATGGCCTCTGGATCAACCGCTATGGCTACCTCAGCGATGCCAAACTGAATGCTCTAGCGGCGTTAAAGGATCAGTAAAACGGGCCGAATTATGCTGGCCGCAGCTGACCAGCGGTGCGAAGCGTTATATGGAAATACAGAATCCCTGCAATGCACCTCAGACCGAACCGCTGGAGCCACCAGCCCGATCAAGCGTGATGTGGCTCGTTATTCCCGCATTTATCGTATTATGCACTGGAACACTCGTGCTCAGATTGACCGCTGCAGGGACCTGCGGTGATTCGAGTGACGGGAAACGCGTTGCTGCCGCTGGTAGCTGCACCGGGATGGCTACCGCAGGGGAACACGGTCCGCCCGTCAGCCGAATGGATCCAGTGGCACTCGATTTCCAGGACTAAATCACGTTCATAGCACCTTTGGCGTTTCACAACATCAAGTGTTCAACGTCTGGCAAGATGTTGATCACTGCAAGTCGAGGTGTCCGTCAAAAATCAATCGCAGACGCTGTCTGATGTGCAGCGAAACGTCGTCGGGGCGGGTTGAAGATCGACCGTTCGACGCCGGTAGTGTGGTACCCCCGGTCGACCGCGGATAGAGTCTGGTCAGGAAGAGGTGATACGATCCCGCCGTGGAGGGAGGAAGTTGTTTTTGGCTCGGATCAGAAAGAGAACCAATGGCCGCATTGCGTTTCGAACCCGTCAAGACAGGTGTCGTCGGTCTGGGACGATTTGGGAAACTGCACGCCGCCACGCTGCGAGAACTCGCGGAAGCAGAGCTGGTCGGGCTGGTCGCGCGCCGGCAGTCGAGTCTGAATGCAGTTGCTGGTGAGCATCCGGGTGTTCCAGGATGGACCGACCTGTTGCAGGCAATTGATGAGTCGGACGCCGAAGCGTGGGTCGTCGCTTGTTCTACTGCTGCGCATGTTCCGGTGACCCGTGCGCTGTTAGAGGCGGGGAAAGTCGTACTTCTGGAGAAACCGATTGCCAGCGATCCGGCAGAGGCGCGCAGTCTGGAGTCGCTGGTCGGCGCCGATTCAGGCAATTTGATGCTGGGTCACATTTTGCTGTTTAACAGCGAATTTCGACAGTTGCGTGAGGAAGTTGCAGAGCGTGGTCCGCTTAGCTATCTCAACTGCGTGCGCCACCGTCCGGACACCATCGTGGAGGCGTTTCCCGACGAGAATCCGCTGCACGCAGCGATGGTGCACGACTTGTATTGTGTACAGGCACTCGTCGACGGTGCCGAGCCGGTCCACTTGAGTGCACAATTTCATCGCACGCCCGCCGGCGTCATTGATCTGGCCCTGGCACAACTGAAATGGGAAAGCGGTCTGGTGGCGTCGTTTGCCGCGTCGTATCTGACGCCAAAGGGAATGCCGCCTCGTGGGTTTGATCGGATGGAACTGTTCGGTGCCGGATGGTCGGCGCGAATCTGCTCCAATCCCCGGCCGTTGGAGGTCTGGGATCAGCGTGCTCGGTGGCCACTGGCTCTGGAAATCCTGGTTGGCTCCGATAGTGCAACCGGGATGCTGGCTGAAGAACTGCGCTGCTTTTGTCGGGTCGTCCGTGGCGTGCAGCCGGTACCACCCGGTGCAACGTACACCGATGCACTCCAGGTCCAGCGGTGGATGGAACGCCTGGAGGCGGTTGCCCTCTAAGTCGCGGTTTTGGG
The DNA here is from genome assembly GCA_963581585.1 of Planctomycetota bacterium. Classification (GTDB taxonomy): domain Bacteria; phylum Planctomycetota; class Planctomycetia; order Planctomycetales; family Planctomycetaceae; genus S139-18. Next base: position 51,873 of record CAUZPL010000011.1, on the reverse strand, counting down.
GGCCCAAGGTCTCACAGCACGGGAAAACCAGACGGCTGGACTCATTCAACTCCCCAACAGGCGCTGTTACTTTATCAATCCCGGTTTCTTCGCAACGAACCCGCGGTGGGCGATGCATTTCGTCTCCGAATTGCGCTCATCAGAACGGTATGCGGCCCGGCGAACAGACACACACTGGTGCGGCTGGAGCGATTGAAGTCACCGAAGGTGAGCGGAACAACGTGGAGCCGTGAGCTGCGCCGTCTTACTGATCTGCGCCAGGCAGTAGTACACAGATAATTTCGGTGTCGCTGCGCGCGTAAACGCAATTGCCGGCATAAGCCGGGTGAGCCCAGGTACGGCCGATGATGTTGCTTCGCGCCTCTTCCTGATAACCATCGGGATTGAGTCGAACCAGAATCAAATCACCGTCGGAATTCAACACAATTGCGAGGTCTTCATCTCCCAGCCAGACCATGGTGGCCTGTGGATTCCGTCCTTTGGGAGTCATGCGATTGTCGTCGTCCCACGTCTTGTTTCCCGTGGCCAGCTCGAAGCACGTGAGCCCGTGCCGCTTGTCGAGCAGATATACGTATCCATCGCGGTAAAGCGGCTGCATCATCACACCGCGCAGGTTGCGCCGATCGTGCCACACCACTTCTGCCGTTTCGGAATCGATGCCTGGACGAATGGCTTTGCTGCCATCGTAGTAACTGCAGACCAGCACTAACCCTTCCTGGAATATCGGACAGGCAATCGACGTGCCAAAGTTCACCTGGAACGCCACTGTCCACAGTATTTCTCCGGTCAGCGGATCGAGACCACGGACATGTGTAGGTGTCCAGGCAACCAGTTGTCTCTTCCCATAATGTTCGATCAGGATCGGTGTTGCATAGCCAGCCGCATCGGGCAAACTTCTCCAGCGTTCTTCACCGGTATTCCGATCGAAGGCCATCAGACAGCCGTTTGGTTCTCCGCCGGGGTGGACGATCAGCAGGTCATCACAGACCACTGGTGAGGCGCTCAGCCCCCAGATTGGTATGCGAGCTCCAAAGTCGGCGACGAGATCCTGTGTCCAAACCACTGTTCCACTGGCGGCATCAAAGCAATACAAATGACCGACGGCACCGAGCGTGTAGACATGGTCCTGGAACACGGTAGGTGTGCCGCGCGGACCGTTGTCGTAGCTGACTCCGCTGTAGTCAACCGGATAAGAGTGAGACCAGAGTGGTTCCCCGCTTACCGCGTTGAAACACAGCACGCGCTCAACGTCCTCCGGCTCGCGCTGCCGGTCCATGACGCACGTGCGACTCTGGGAAACGGTGATGCCACCGTAACCCCCGCCGAGTTCCTGCTGCCAGACTCGCTGTAACCCGTTTTCCGGCCATGTGACGGGTAACTTGCGGGCGCACCACGTTCCATCGCCACGCGGGCCGCGCCAACGCGGCCAGTCTTCACCGGAATCTGGCATAGGACGTAACGTTGAAACCGCTGACGTCACCTGCGGCGAATGCACATTATCTGACTGCCCTGCCGCTGCGATAATCGGGTCAAGCGCTCCGCCTTCCGACGTTAACTCGCACACAACGCGCATGCCCAGCGCGTAAAACCGACCTTCCGGGATATCCGCGTATCGAAACGCACTGCGGCAGTCACGACCGTCGCTGTACCAGTCTCCGCCACGAATTACGCGAGACGTTCCCTGTTGAGGTCCCTGCGGATTTTCATCAGGCGAGATGCGGTAATAGTCCCGGTCAAATCTGTCCATACACCACTCGTGCAGGTTGCCGTGCATGTCGTACAAACCCAACACGTTGGGTTCGTAGGAGCCCACAGGGGTTGTCTGGTTCAAAAACGGTCCCTCCTCGGCGCTTCCGAATGGTTCCGCACCGTTGAAGTTCGCCTGGGTCGAAGAAATTGAATCTCCGAAACAGAAGACAGTTGCCGTTCCGGCGCGACAGGTGTATTCCCATTCCGCTTCTGTTGGCAGACGGTATACACGGCCGGCTGCCTGTTCGTCCGGCAGATGCGAGAGCCGTCTGCAGAATTCCACCGCTTCGTACCACGTAACGGCGTCAACCGGAAACTGTGAAGCTTCCACTTCGTCCGGTATGTTTTTCAGCAGCCCGCTTTTCGTGAAGGAACTGGGGTTGGATCGCATCAGCTCCTCGAATTGTCCCTGTGTCACCTCATACGTGCCCATGTAAAACGGCCTTGTGATTCGTACCCGATGCTGCGGCTGTTCGTCTTCACGCGCCCCCGGATCCGAACCGGCAGATCCCATCAGAAACTCACCGACGGGAATACGTGTCAGTTTCATGCCGACGGAATTCGTCATGGTCGCAGCTGGCTGTTCGACCCGCCGCTTTGCATCGGCTGTCTCAGATGTCGTTACCTGAGGCCGGGACGGGGACATATTGTTACCGTCGCAACCGGTGACGGACAGTGCCAGAAAGACCGGGATCAGCCATCGCCAACAGCGATGACTCTGCATTCTGCTGTGGCAGTATGATTTGTTTCGAAATGTCTGATTCATAAATTGCGGTTGTAGCACAGTACGTAAACGGGATGAGAACATCGGTACCTGATTCTACGTCGACTGAGACTCTGTATTCCAACCCCGACAATTCGTTTTATTTGGCAAACAGATACCCGGGCGTTTGGAACGGGCGTCAGGACCTGTAAAAGATGCCATACTCCGGGATCAGCTCAGTCAAAGATTGAACTCAATCTGCTGTTGGCACAAATTGCCTGGACGAACCTCTTTGGGTCTGTTCATTCACGGTTGGGGTCCGGGCGTGCTGTCCGGCAGTCCCGGATTCATCAGGGTTTACAGCGAGGCCAATAACTGCTGCTCCCGGTTGGCTGAGATGATTGGCCAAAGCCGATCTGACTCTGTTTCTCAGCTGTAAACTGATATCCTCGGCAATTTGCCGATACGGTGGACAAGGTCGGAGCAGAGCCAAAGTGACAACAACATTAAAGATCGGGCTGGCGCAAACGCAGCAGACAGGCGACTTTGATACGAACGCAGCAACGATTCTGCGATTCCTGGAACAGGCTGCCAGTGCAGGTGTGCAGATTCTGTGTTTCCCGGAAACACAGACGGTTGGTTATCGAGTGGACATCGCCGAAATCGACACTCCGTCGCCGACTGAAAGACTCAGCGAGCTGCACGAAGAAGTGGCGAGGCGCTGCGCCACGTTCGGTATGGCGTGCATCCTGGGGACTGAGACGCCGGTACCATCCGATCCGCAGGCGAAGCCGTACAATTCCGTTTTGGTCATCAACGAACAGGGCAGTATCCTCGGCGTCCATCACAAAACGAAACTGACCCCACTCGATGCACTTGCATATTCACCTGGCGACTCAATCGGGACATTCGAACTGTGGGGTGTTTGTGTTGGTGTGGTAATCTGTTTTGAAGGATTCCGGTTTTCTGAAACAACCGCTGAATGCGTTCGCCAGGGTGCACGGATTGTCTTTCACCCTCAGAACAATACCACACGTCCCAACGCCTGGAAAATCCCCATTCATCACGCGATGATCACCACACGGGCTGCCGAAAACACTATCTGGTTCGCGTCCTGCAACGCATGTCTCATTCCACACCAGAACAGTCGGTCGATGTTTGTTGCCCCGGACGGTCGTGTGCATGCCCAAACCGAACTCAGCCGTGAAGAGCTGCTGGTCAGTGACATCGATATGAGTCTGGCGACACAGGCGATGTTTCGCTTTGATGTCGAAGATTGTGCCGATGTGCTGTTCAAGGACACTGTGCAGCGTCAGGAATTCGCTTCGATACTGCCGGACAGACAGTGACCACTGTTTACCGACAGAGAGTGCGGAAGCAGTCCGTGCCCTGAGACCTCAGCAGTGACTCTGCATTTGCCGCCAACAGGGATCTCCGGACACGACTGGTCACTGTACTTGGGATTGATTTCCTTTGGCGCAAACAAACAGCCGACACTACTTATCTTGCACTCGTAACCGTGCACAGCGGACGTGGGTCACACTCATCTCGGTGCACCAGTAAGTCGCCATCACGTCACCGTCCGCCAGACCTATGGCCCTCGGGGCGCCGAAGGCAATAGTGTCATGCGAACGAGGAAAGGTATCGGGCGCGTTGACTCCCAGTTTGTCACGTCCGGATGCATCCCAAACGCAGACCTGGTTTTCCAAATCCCACGTCTGTCCTTCATTCGCAGACAGGACGGCGAAGAACCCCGGCCGGGGACCGTCGCGTCGTGTGTAGAGATCAAGCATTCGGCCCTTTCCAAGGTCAACGGCGTGATTGGTCTGGCCTGGCACCTCTGTGCGTACCGGTTCTGACCATTCTTTGCCATCCGAGGATCCGACGCAGCGGTGTAACCCCTGGTTATCGAGATTTTCTTTGATCAGAGCCGTCCAGAACAGCGTGAACAGGCGGGAGTCGTCAAGGCGGAACACCTGGCCATGCCAGAAGCCTTTGTTTTGTGGGTTGGTGTCGGCGATGACGACCGGGTTTGTCCACGTCACACCGTGATCGTCCGAGAACAGACCCACGACCTGTGGTCGGTACGGTTGTCGTGAGTCAAATGCGTGCCATCGATCGCAGGGCAGGAACCACCGGCCATCATTCAATTCGATCACACCGGAACTGGGCGTCAGAATCATGTCACTGGGGACAGTCATCGGCTGCGGACGGGACCAGGTGTGCCCACCATCGAATGAACGCAGCTGCACAAGTTCAAATTCACAGATTCCTCCCGTTTGTTCATTGAAAATCGGACGCTTCGGGTCGCTGCGGTCGACACGAAAGGCCGTGATAACCAGCGCTCCATCGTTCAGACGACAGAGCATTGGATCATGATACGAATATGGCAAATCATCTGTGGAGCTGTCATGAATACAGGTCTGCTCCGGCCAGCTCCGGCCACTGTCGGTCGAGCGTGCTGCATAAAATGAAAGATCGGTGGCGTATATGGCGGCGCCCCGGTTGTATGTACAGAAAAGTTCGTGATCGGAGAGCTGTACCACCGTACTGAAACAGGCCAGCACATGACCGTAGCCCGGATCGGGATTGCGGTAAATGGGGCCTTCGTGGACTACTTCGATCTGCGGCATGTTGAATTCCTGTTTCTGATTCATACCGGATGTTTTGTGCAATGTTCCCACGGTGACCGCCACAGGTGACGGGTCCATCTCTTACGCAATGCTTTAACCCGAAATCCCCACGTTGTCTGTCTTATTCCGGGCCACACGGATTGACGTCCACAAACACGGACAGCTGTTGAGGCAATTGACCAGTCATCTAATAAGTCGGGATTACACGGCGTCTGGCGCAGAAAGACTGCGGAGTGAGTTTCACTTTGCGCAGCGGAACCAGCCTGGCTCATGTTTATTCAAACACCAGTGATCCGAACGAATGCGGCCGGTGGAAATCGGGCTCCGCAAAATTGACCGGTGACCACGTCAGCCAGTGCGGATGGGATGTATCGTCAGCACATTTGTACAGATTGGCCCGCCAAGTTATGCCGGGTGCCGGCTGCTGAATTCTGGCTGAAAAGTACTTGCTGAACATTGCGACCGGCAGCCGGTAAGCAACGGTCCACTGCGTCGGGTCGGCGATTTCAGGGTCAATTATTTTCGGCAGTGAATGCGACACTTTAATCCGTGAGAGGTCTGCACCGGATATCGGCACCGATGACTGAGACGGAGCACGCTGGTAATAAAACAGCATCGTTCCCCCGCAGTTCATTTCCAGATTAAAATATCCCTGCGCAACATTGCCACTGGGTGTGAAGAAGAACTCGACACAGCTGTCACGGAACACCGCGTCCTGATGTTTTTTGGCCACCGCCCGGACATATCGGTCGTCCACTTGAAAAATCACATAGACAGACTTGTCATCATACGCCAGCTTGGCCTGCACTTTCGGAAAATGCTCTGGCTTCGCGCCCATGAAATGCTTCAGGCTAAGCGACTCCACGTCGCGCCAGAAATCACCATCCCAAAGAGCATTGACGGCAATCTTCTGTTTCACCCTCGCGACCTTGTAGATCATCGGTTTTTCTCCGGCATCACTTTGTTCAGTGACCAGGCCGCTCAGCAGCGCAGTGCTGAACAGAATCATGGTCTGCGTTCCGAACAGTGCTGACGTTGTCTGAGTTGTCACGAGAATTACTCCGGAAATCTGAGTGGAGACAACAAGTTCGTTTTAAGACATCAATTCCGCGGATACCAGGGTCAGGATCAGGCCTGGTGAGCGGTTGGCGGTTCGGACACAGTTTCGCCGACTGAGGACTGGTGGTCCTGAAGCATCATCAGACCGGTTAAAGTGAGACTGGAAATGCCAAGGTCCAGCACCTGACAGTTCATCATCAGGGAGTTGCGGATTCTGTCCGGCTCGTCGATACTGCCATTCATTGAACATGTGGTATCGGAGTCAATGAACCGGACGATGTCCAGTCAGACGGCCAGACTCTTTGTCAACCCTCTGAACCGGAGCCTCCCGCATGGCACGTCCGAGGATCACTGCTGTCGTTACCGAGTACCGTACGAATGCTCATGCGCAGCACATCATTGATCGTTTTCTGTGGGGCTACGGATGGCAGGGTCGACACCATCATCCTCCGATGGATCTTGTCGCCATTTATGTTGATCAGTTTGGTGAAGGTGATCTCGCGCGCGACCGGGCCCGGCGGTTCCCGTCAATGAAGATCTATCCGACGATAGCCGAAGCACTCACTCTGGGCGGCGAGAAACTGGCTGTCGACGGTGTTGTGCTGATCGGTGAGCACGGCCGGTACCCGCAGAACAGGAAGGGACAGACGCTCTGGCCACGGTATGAATTTTTCATGGAGATCGTCGACGTCTTTCGCAACAGTGGACGGACGGCACCGGTCTTTAGCGACAAGCACCTTTCCTGGAACTGGGAGTGGGCAACGGAGATGGTCAGGACATCGAAGGCCATGGACTTCCCCTTCATCGCGGGCTCGTCAGTGCCCCACAACCGCCGGATGCCGCCGGTGGAGATTCCGCAGGACGCAGAAGTTGAGGAGATCGTCGGACTCGCCCCGGGCGGCGTCGACGGTTACGACATTCACTGTCTTGAGGGTATGCAGTGCATGATGGAACGCCGCAAGGGTGGCGAGACCGGTGTCGTATCCATGCATGCACTCAGAGACGCTTCGGTCTACGAAGCCATGGCGAAGGGATCGTGGGAAGCCGGTGGCTGGGATGCCCGGCTGTTCGAGGCCTGCCTTTGCCGAAGTCATTACCTATCACAGCTGCGCGCGGGTTTCAATCACGTCATGCCAACGATCGACGAGATCCCATCGCTCATCACGACCGAGCGCCCGGTCGCCTATCGCTACGAATATTCCGACGGCACCAAAGCAACCATGCTTCTTCTTGAGGGGCTGATTCACGACTTCACCTTCGCTGCGCGGCTGAAGGGAAACAGCGAGTTGCTCTCTTTGCGGTTTCATATTGACAGTCACAACCCTCGCAATTTCTTTAGCCCGCAGGTGAACGCCATCGAGCAGATGATTCTGACCGGCAAGCCAACGTGCCCCATCGACCGGACGCTCCTGACCACCGGGTTGACCGCAGCTGGTGTGGAGTCTCTCTGGCTCGGACAGAAACGCATCGAGACGCCGCACCTGGCGATTCACTACGAACCGACCGAAAGTTCGACCTTCTGGAGGAGTTGACACAGAAGATGATCACCAGACGAGATCTCCTGAAAACATCGTCCATCGCCGCATTGGCAGGCCCGTTTGTCCGGCATGCGAGCGAGATCGATGCCGCTCTCTTTGCTCGGTCCGATGACGGTCGCCCGAAGAAGCGTGTCGCCATTGTCGCGACGATCTGGAACTACCTCAGTCACGCTCAGCATATGGGAGATCGCTTTCTTGTAGGATATCCATACGCCGGTACGTGGCAACGACCGGACATTGAGGTAGTGTCGCTCTACATCGATCAGAAACCTGGGGACGATCAAAGCGCTGCGCGCGCCGCGGAGTTTGGGTTCAAAGTTTATCCCACGATTGCCGAAACACTGCGCAACGGCGGCAGCAGGCTCGCCGTCGACGCCGTCGTGGTCATCGGAGAGCACGGGAACTACCCTCGGAACCACAAGGGCCAGAAGCTGTATCCCCGTTACGAGTTCTTTCAACAGATCGTCGACGTTTTTGAGATGGATGGTCGCGCCGTGCCGGTCTTCAACGACAAGCATCTTTCATGGAGTTGGCGGCAGGCGAAGGAGATGGTGGAAACGGCCCGCCGTCTGAAGTTTCCGTTTCTCGCCGGTTCTTCCCTGCCCGTCACCTGGCGGTTCCAGTCGCTGGAGTTGCCTTTTGGCTGTGAGATCGAGGAGGCACTGATGATCGGCGTTGGGTCTTCGGACGCCATGGACTATCATGCCCTTGAGGCGATGCAGTGCATGGTTGAACGCCGAAAGGGAGGCGAGACGGGCATCAGGTCGGTTCAGATGGTGGAAGGCGATGCGGTCTGGACGGCCGGAGTCAATGGTCGCTGGTCACAGGATCTGCTGGAGGCAGCATTGTCCCGCTCAGACACCCAGTACGGCGACAGTCAGCACCCCCAGGACCTCGCTAATAATGGCGACCTCCGCAAGCTGGTCAAACACCCTGCTGCTTACTTCATTGAACGCAATGACGGACTGCAAACGACGTTGCTGATGCTGAACGGCGCTGTCGGCGATTATACTTTCGCGGCGCGCCTCAGGGGTACCGACGAACTGCAGTCCACGCAGTTCTTCCTCCCGGAACGTCCAAACGTCGCATACTCCGCCTGTCTGGTTCACAAGATTGTCGAGATGATCAGGACGGGTAAGGCACCCTACCCGGTTGAACGCACTCAGCTGGCAAGTGCGGTCCTGGATCGGTGTCTTGATTCCAAAGTCAGTGGCCACACTCGGATGGCCACTCCGGAACTCGATATCCGCTATACGGCGCCACGTGAGTCACATTATTGCAATGTGTAGATTTTTCGCTGAAAACAAGACAGTCGCAGTAACTAAAACGGCATCAGTAATATGTCATTGGCCGGACTGACCATTCTGCATTGAGAGTGATCGTTCTGTCTGGTCGTCGTCGTGTCATTAGAGAATGCCGTGATGCTTTCAGATCAGGTTTGCCAGAACGTTGAATCTCGCGTTGGTTCGTATTGGACATGCAGATGGGGAGTTTCCAGACGTTCCAGATTCCGGAAAGACAATTCGTGGATCATTGCGTCCATTCCACTGGTCAGCAGTGTGCGCTCGACGGGATAAGGTGATTGACCAGTCAGGAACAGAGATTCCATGTGGTGCACCTGCGGATTAAAGAAATTGCGCATTGAGTAGTAGGGTAAATACATCAATGTTGAAAACAGCTCACCACCCTTGAGCCTTGCGGCAATCGTACAGTCCTGCACGGCCGCAAAACGCACCTGAGTTGCTTTCGTTCCATCAAGATATTCGAATCGTATGGCACTGGATCCCGGTGACATGCGCCGAATGTCGTCGACTGTCGGGAACACAACTCCATAGTTGGATCGCACGGGGTCAACGGTATTGCTGCGTGAAATTGCTGCCTGCAGGAGTTGTCGGTCGAACCCGCCTGCTTCCCACGAACCCGCTTCCAGGCCTTTCCAGAACCGTTCACCGCACAGAAGCTCGACCGCACGCACACCGGTCTCGCCACCGTGCCGCCGTTCGACGATCGACTGCATAGCTTCCAAACCGTGGAAGTCACCCCGCAGACAAATTGTTTCTTCGACCTTGGCTCCCGAGGGCAGATCGATCGAGGGCAATCGTCGTGCAACGGGGACGGATGACCCCGCCATGAAACCGAAACCCATTTCGTCGGCAATGTCCACCATTTCCCTGGCCCACTCCCATTTCCACGACAGATGCTTGTCGTTGAACAGCGGTACCGTGCGTCCACTGTTGCGATACACATCGACGACCTGCTGAAAGTACTCGTAGCGAGGGTAGAGCTTTTGACCTTTTTCATTGTTCGGATATACGCCGTGTTCGCCGATCAGCAGGACGCCGTCCACAGCCAGGTCGTTGCCGCCCAGTGTCAGTGCCTCTGCGATGGTCGGATAGATCTTAAGCCCAGGATAGCGTTGTTCACGCTCCCGACTCAGATCGTTTTCAGGTTGTTGTTCGACGTACAGTGAAACGAGATCCATGGCCGGCTTATGGTGTCGGCCCTGCCAGCCATAGCCTTCGAGAAATCGATCCACGATATGCTGCGAGTGTGAGTACTTCGTATAGACCGTTGTCAGTGCTGCGATCTTTGGTCGCCGTCGTTCGGCCGCCCAGATACTGCTTCCCGCCAACAGGGTTCCCAGCGGTATGACGGTCGCGGCTTTGGTTAATAACTGTCGTCGTGAAAATTTCATGGCAACTTTCAATCGAAGGTTTCGTGATCATCACCGTTTTTGGCGCTAACAGACGCAGATAGTGACAGGAAATGGCGGGGTTCAGGAAATCGGGCTCGACGGAGAACGAGTTGCGGTCGTCGAAACAAAATGGCACCCGTCTGCCTGCAAAGTCGAAGAAATGAGATTTTGGCAGAGGCATTTTTCTGTATGCGACCATGCTCTAACGACACTTTTGGTATTCAGTAAACCTAGAAGAAAATCGTGATGGTGGAACATTCCTTTCCTGTCTTTGTCATGTTTTTTGTCAAACGTGGTGCCAAGTGCCGGATTGTCTCGCAGGATTTCCGCCATCTCGGCGCCGGACCACCCCTGGGCACAACCGACCTGAGTCTGGTCACGGCATACTGGCGTCAGCGCCTGCAGCTGAGCACCGATGAAGCTCCCTGCGGTGACTGTTTCGACCACATCGGTGAACAACATAGTTTGCTCCCGCGAGGAAATGTCGGCACAGGTCACATTTCCACGCAGCAGTTCAAATCCATCAGCTCACCTGTATATCGCAGGCACAAACAATCTTCAATGAACGACTGTTCGACGAATTATCAGTGGGAGATGGCCTGTATCCCATATGAGATTCCGTCTGACCCGCGAGGTTGTGTCACCTCAAATTAAGGATACCTCATTTCAGGCGGGATCAATTTCAGGTCCACATCGGACTGTGTTAACTTTAGATTTCCTTCACAACAGTCTGGGATTATAATGCACCGTATGACTCGTGTCGGCCAGGTATTTTGTTTGATCCTCTGCCTGATTTCAGGTGCCAATCGGCAATCCTGTGTGATCGCTGCAGATGATGTGGTGCACGCAGATTTCTTTGAGCGGTACGTGCGACCCGTTTTTGTTTCGCGTTGTCTGGAATGCCACGGGCCAAATACCCAGGAGAGTGGACTGCGAGTGGACTCGCGTGAGCATTTGCTCTCAGGAGGTGACCTTGGTCCGGCCATAGTTCCTGGCGATCCCGCGCACAGCCGCCTTGTTCACGCCATCCGTCGCCAGGATGATCCGGCGATGCCGCCTGACCGCGAGCTGTCGCCCGGAGAAATCCTCGCGATCGAGCGCTGGATTCAGATGGGTGCGTTTTGGCCGGAGAATGAGACTCTTTCGTTTGAGACTGTTGGGGCCACGACGCACTGGGCATTCCAGCCGATTCAGGACCCACCGGTGCCGGCCACCGTGGACAGCACCTGGTTACGCACGTCAATCGATGCGTACATTCTCGCGCGGCTGGAGGCGGCGTCGGTGGCTCCTTCGGAAGCTGCGGATCGGTACACACTCCTTCGGCGTCTCGCCTTCGACCTGCTCGGAATGCCACCGACGTATGATGACGTGCAGCAGTTTGTGAACGATCCGGCGCCCGGCGCCTACACCAGCATCGTTGATCGGCTGCTCGCGTCGCCACACTACGGTGAGCGCTGGGGTCGCCACTGGCTGGATGTTGCGCGCTACTCGGACACAAAGGGGTTCGCATATTTTGAAGATCTGAATTATCCGTACGCCTACAGCTATCGGGATTACGTGATCAGTGCCTTTAACGATGATGTACCCTATGATGACTTCGTGGTCCAGCAGATCGCCGCAGACCAGCTTCCGCAGGACAAGTACCGGCACGTGTCAGCGGCGCTGGGTTTTCTGACGGTTGGCCAGCGCTTCACGAACAACCTGCACGACGTACTTGATGACCGGATCGACGTTGTGACGCGCGGTCTCATGGGACTGACCGTCGCCTGCGCACGCTGCCACGATCACAAGTACGACCCAATTCCGACCGCTGACTACTACTCGCTTTACGGTGTCTTTCGCAGCTCTTCGGAACCACTGGTGAACCCGGTCGTCGGTGATCCACCAGACACCGACGAGTTCAGAAAATACGAAGAGGAACTTCACAATCGAGTCGTGGCACTCACCAGGTATGCGAAGAAAAAGCACGTGGAGCTGGTGAAGGGAGCAAGAGACCGTGCGGGTGAATATCTGCTCGCGGCCCAGCAGGACGAAGACAGTGGGGTTGTGATCGATAACTTTTTGATCATCATCGATCCCGGTGAGCTCAACCCAACGATGCGATTGCGCTGGCAGTCACTCATCCGCAGGACCCGTCGGATCAACGACCCGGTGCTCAGTCCGTGGCACACGCTCGCCGCGCTTCCTCGGGAACGCTTCGCTGAAGAGGCGCGGAAGTACTCTGCCCGGATCGCTGATTCCGCAGACGGGGTTTCCGCACAGAGCGTCAACCCCATTGTCGCTGCGGCACTCCGAAAGCACCCGCCGGAGTCCCTGGAAGATGCGGCGAAGCTCTACGGAGATCTGCTGGTCGAGACGGATTCAATGTGGCAGGCAATCGTCGCCGAGTCGAGGAAGAACGGAACCCCGGAACCGGAAGCCCTGGCTGATTCCGCATGGGAGGAGCTGCGTCAAATCCTTTATGCCCCTGATGCGCCCGCCAGCATTCCACTGCCTGACATTGGTTTTAATCTGATCCGATTATTGCCGGATCGTATAGCACAGGAAGAGGTCCAAAAACTGTTGAAGGCCGTGGAAGAGTGGGCAGCAAAGGGGACGGACCTTGCACCGCGTGCGATGGTCCTGCACGATACCCGGCCCCACGAGCCTCGCGTTTTCCATCGCGGCAATCCGACACAGCCCCGGCAACGAGTGCCACGTCAATTTCTGCGTGTTATCGCAGGGAAGAATCGCCGCCCCTTTACAAATCAGGGAAGTGGTCGGCTGGAGCTTGCCAGGGCGATTGTCAGCCCGAAGAATCCACTCACGGCACGCGTGATCGTCAACCGAATCTGGATGCATCACTTCGGTGAGCCATTGGTCACGACACCGAGTGACTTTGGCCGGCGGAGCGAACCGCCTCGACAGGCAGAGCTGCTCGATCACCTTGCCAGTCGACTGATTGAAGACAACTGGTCGATTAAAAAACTCCATCGACGCATCCTTCTTTCGGCCACCTGGCGGCAGGTGAGCCGGCATCGCGCGGACGCTGCGGGCGTCGACGCCGAAAATGCCCTCTTTTGGAGGCAGAATCGACGAAGGCGAGGGTTTGAAGGTGTCCGGGACTCACTCCTGGCCGTGACCGGCACATTGAATACAAAAATGGGCGGCTCATCAGTGGATCTGTTGATCCGGCCGTTCACGAAGAGACGGACGGTCTACGGCTTCGTCAATCGGAGCTCACTTCCAAGTCTCTTCTCGGCGTTTGATTTTCCCAGCCCTGATGCAACGAGCAGCGGCCGATCGGAAACGACGGTACCGCAACAGACTCTGTTCATGATGAACCATCACTTCGTCGTGGAGTGCGCCGGAGATCTCCTGAAGTATGCCGATGCCGTATCAAATACGGCCTCTGGTGTCACGACACAGGAGAATCGAATCCGTTCGCTGTACCATGTTGTTCTGGCTCGTGATCCAGGACCGGAGGAACTGGCTGCAGCGGAATCGTTCTTCGAATCAGGGTCGGATCCCCCGCCGAGTTACGAACGTTGGGCGTATGGGTGGGGAAGAGTGGATGACAACGCCCACGTCACCAGCTTTACCCCGTTTCATTACTGGAGTGGTGTAGCGTGGCACGTGTCTGCACAGACTCCCGGGCCTGATTCTTCCAAGGATCCCGAGGAGTCGACCGGACTGTCCCTGAACCTGACGGGCGGTACGACTCATCCGACACCTGAGCCGTCGGTCATTCGACGATGGACAGCACCGACCAATATGCACATCACAGTAGCGGGGAAACTGGTACACGTTGCGAAAATGGAAACCGTCAAAGACGGGGAAAAGGTAATCAGCAGCAAGTCAGGCGACGGTGTCTGCGCACGACTGATCTCTGATCGGCAGGGAGAGCTTGGCCTGTGGAAAACTCACGGAAGCGAGATAGCGACTGAATCGAGGAGTTTGGAAGTCGTTTCCGGCGAGACCCTCGATTTTGTTGTCGACGGATGCCTGGATGGATCTGATGATAGGTTTGACTGGCCGGTGCTGATCTACGCCGTGGACAGTTCCGGTCGGCGCGAAAAGGTGGCCCGCTGGAGTTCGCGTGTGGACTTTCGAGGACCGCAAGCCAACACGTGGCAGCAGTTCGCCCAAGCGCTTCTCATGACGAACGAATTTATCTTCGTTGACTGACCACCCACGAAACCATGGCACAAAGCAAACACACTGAAACAGTGCACCCGGCTCCTGCCGGCCCGTCTCGACGCCAGCTTCTGACCAGCTTCGGTGCTGGCTTTGGCCTCTTGGGACTCGCCGGCGTACTGGCGGACGACGGCATGCTGCGTGCTGCTGAGCCGGCAGGCAGCAGCGGCGTCAACCTCAATCCGCTGGCACCGAAGAAGCCACACTTTGCTCCGACAGCCCAGCACGTCGTGCACTTTTTTCTTACAGGCGGACCGTCGCAAATAGATACGTTTGATCCCAAGCCGATGCTGGACCGTCTGCATGGTAAACCTGCGGGCAACCTTGGGTTACCCACCGAGCGCAAGACGGGCGCGGTTATGCGTTCGCCGTTTACGTTCCGGCGATACGGTGAGAGTGGTATTCCGGTGAGTGATCTTTTCAAGAAGACCGGTGAGGTGATCGATGATATTTGCGTTGTTCGCTCGATGTACTGTGACGTCCCAAATCACGAACCGTCAATTCTGCTGCTCACCTGTGGCCACAACGTGGTGACCCGGCCAAGCTGGGGAGCGTGGGCGACCTACGGTCTCGGTTCAGAAAACCAGAATCTGCCGGGATACTTCGCGCTTTGTCCGAACGGTCGCCCCACGTTCGGCGCGCGATTGTGGGGGTCCTCATTCCTTCCAGGTGCCTATCAAGGTACGTTTCTGGAGACGAAGCACCAAGATATTGACCGACTGATCGAAAACGTTCGTAACACGAGCTTCTCGAGCCTTGGACAGCGACGCCAACTCGATCTTGTGCGGCGTCTGAACGAACTGCATCGCGAGACTCGTCCGGCGGACTCTCGGCTGGAGGCACGCATTCAATCGTTCGAACTGGCCTCGCGAATGCAGCTGGACGCAAGCGACGTGCTGGATGTCAATCAGGAGCCGCAACACATCCATGAGCTGTACGGCTCAGGGCCACACGCTCGTCAGATGATCATTGCGCGTCGTATGATCGAACGTGGCGTGCGATTCGTTCAGGTGTTCACCCACCCCAGTGGTGGCTGGGACAGTCACGAAAACCTGGAGAACGCGCACAGACGACTGGCAACGGACGCGGACCAGCCTCTCTACGCTTTTCTCACCGACCTCAAACAGCGAGGCTTGCTCGACAGCACGCTCGTGATCGTGGGCGGTGAGTTCGGACGGACGCCGGTCGCCGAGTTGCCGAAACTCTCGGGTCGCGATCACAACCATTATGGTTTTTCGTTTCTGCTGGCGGGTGGGGGCATCAGAGGCGGCCACATTCATGGTGCCACCGACGACCTTGGATTTGCCGCGATCGAAGACCGAGTGCACTACCACGACCTCCACGCCACGATTCTTCACTGTCTCGGACTCGATCATCAGAAACTCACGTTTCGCTTTGCCGGGCGGGATTTCCGTCTGACCGACGTGCATGGCAGCGTGGTACACGACATATTGGCCTGACTTTGCGACCTGTCTGCGATGGGTCGCGAAACGCCCGATTGATTGACGTACCGGAGGAGTTGATCGGGAAGATAAGCCGTTGGTAGCCAGCCCCCGCTGCAGATGTCTTCGTCGGAGCTTTGGCGAACCGGTTGTCGGTCATTCCGACCAGATCGACACGGAACAACGAGCAGGAATCAAGGACCACGTTCAGTCGGCTGGTACGGGCGATCGACCTTGAGTTCGTGGAAGATTCGAAGTCATACCGGGATTCAATCGCGGAGTGATACTGACGACAATTAGAACACTTGATCATCCATTGGCACTGTGCGGTAAGGACAGACGGAGGTTTCTGTCCAGGTGGTAGAGCAACGACAGCGTGAGGAGACAGTGGTGCGACTGGACCGGTTCGACTGGAACTGCAAAGATCAATGATATGAATTCAAATGATTTACAGCTGGCGCAACCAGCGAGACAGTTCCCATCGACCCGTACTGCGTTATTAGGATTTCTGACTGGTCCGATCAGTGGTTCCCTTGTTGATCACGAACCGGGGGTTTGATGCCGGACGATCCTGGGAACTATGGTTTCTTTAACTGGTCGATCGTTGCGGTTTTTCTCATCGGCACCGCCACGTTCGGGCACGTGTTGGGATCCAGAACTTCCAGTCTGACCGGATTTTTTCTTGGTGATGAGGAGCTCCCCCTGGTGGGCAGTGAGCCTCTCCATCATTGCATCGCAGACGAGCGGAATCACGTTGATTGCCGTTCCTGCCGCGGTCTTCGCAGCAAACGGAAACACCGGCTACGGCCAGATGATGATGGGTGTTGTCATCGGCAAGTTTCTGATGGTTATTCTCTTCGTCAAGCCGTACTTCTACGAGGTGATTTACAGCCCTTATGAATTCATGGGCAATCGACCGGCACTGTTGGCACGTCTCCTCTTTCTGATCAGCGCCGTCTTAACTCAGGCCGTGCGCCTTGTTGCCACGGCACTCGTTCTGAGTGAAGTCACCGGTCTCTCTGGCAACTTGTGCATATTCATTCTCGGTGTCTTTTCCGCCGCTCACTGTGTCGTCGGCGGCATCAAGGCGGTGATCTGAACTGATGTGATTCAAGCGGTTGTTTTCTTTTTGGGCGGGATATCCATCTTATTCTGGATGAATGCCCACATCTCAATGGGTTGGACCCCAATGCTCGCCGTTCTTGATGAGAATGCAAAACTCGTTCTGATCGACTGGTCACTGGACCCGGCGAAAGAATATACCATCTGGGTCGCCCTGCTTGCATTTCCTTTCTATGAACTGGGGCTCAACTCGACCGATCAGGTTGTGACCCAGCGGCTGATGTACTTAAGAGACGCACGCCAGGCTCGTAATGCAGTATTTGCGTCGTGTGGGGGGACGCTGGTGATGGCCTTTGTGATGCTGGCCGTGGGACTCGGTCTGGTCCTCTACTACCACGTCCAGCCACTGCCCGCGGATGCCGCGGCCCGAATGACAGAAAACGTCGATCGAATTATTCCCTACCATGTTGTCAACAATCTTCCAGCCGGTCTTTCCGCTCTGATCATTGCCGCAATTTTTGCCGCGGGCATCTCGACACTCGATTCGGCCCTGGCCGCCCTGTCGCAGACGTCGGTGAGGGGAATCTATCGACGGTATGTGCGGAGAGGTGCCGGGGAAAGTCATTATGTTCTCACTGCCAGGCTCGCGGTAATCCTTTGGGGATTGGTCCTCTGCCTGCTGGCTGTCTTCTTCCATTCGCTGGGGGCGTGTTACTGGACCGTTTGTTCAGCGTGGCGGCCTATGCGTATGGCCCTCTGCTTGGAATTGGACTTCTCGCATTGATGCGTCGGGGTCATTGGCCGGGTATTGCGGCAGGGACATGCTGTGCCTGCGGATCTGTTTTCGGTCTGCAACTGCTGAACATTCACCTTTTCTGGGCCTACCCCGTCGGTGCCGCGGTTTTAATCATTGTTGCGATTTGCGCAGAAAAGACTGTCCGGCCGCGACCAGCGTCTCCGATTGAGACAAATCGTTGAAACCCTGCAGAAACTCGGCCACTTCGCATACGTGGTGATCAGCGGCAGGGGGCGTGAACAGCGTTCGGTAGAGATCCTGTTCGCCACCCACTGCGTCACCGGGATTGGCATCTGTTTCAAAAGAGTGGACGCCAGCGTGATTGAAGGAAAGACCACTGACGTCAGTGTGATTCAAGGCAGCAAAACCACCGGTCACCTTTATCGAGACACAAATGCATCCGCGTCATCCTGCGGCTCGTAGCCGATTACCTTGCGAGAATGGTCCAGATCATGATAGTTTCGTCGATTGTTTGAGACCGCATAGAAAATGTCGAGCCGCAGTTCGTCTGGCGCTGCGATACATTTTCAAACATCTGACCGGCGTCTCGGTGACTGCACTATGCAGAAAACATCCGTGGCTGATTGGGTTGATCATCTGCCAGCACCGCTCCGAGCCGCACGCAAATCACTGACATGTCGTACTCATCAGAGTAGAACCGCGCCAGTGCTTCGCCCCAGACCTTGCTGCAACCGTACAGTCCGTCAGGACGAAAAGGAGCCAGATACGTGACCATTGGCCAATTGGTCGGTAAGGGAGTATCAGGACCTTCCACCAGCGTTCGTTAGGGTTCGTCCAGTTCGTGATACCTGCATGACAGAACCGCTCGACGTTGAGACGATGCGTCGTACTCCGGCAGCGCGTGCCGCCTCGAACACATTGTATGTCCCGTTGATATTGTGATGGACGACGTCACAGAGCGAGTCCTGAGCGTTGGCATCGGCAGCCAAGTGCAAGACGACACTCCACCCCTTCAAACGCAGGTCGGATGGCCTCCAGATCAGCAATGTCGGCCTGAATACATCGTACGCCCGATACTTCACTGCGGTTCAGCGCGACCAGGTCATACCTGTCCTCCAATGCCCGTCGCATGATTCCCCCAATGAGCCCGCTCATACCGGTAATCAAAACGCGTTCCTTGTCCATTGATCATTTTCCCTCCAGTATACGCTCCGGCCGATGGCCGGGCTGATCCCAGACCAATCCAGGACACCATGACTAAGTATCAGGTATGAGGATGTGGCGAAACAAATGTCTGCCGAACCTGGTGAGTCTGTCTCGGTATTTGCGGATTGCTGATTCGAAATCAGTAAAATGGGGCCACAGGTCCGCAGGCTGAATCATCCGTATCATTCCTGCTAAACGTTGCTATACGACAGTATACAATACACACGATGTCCTCCACACTTCCTCAAACTGGCTGGATTTGAAGGGCCCCGTGATACTGGCTGCAAAAAAGGAATCGAATGGCAGGTGTCGCATCTGGTGGACGCGCGATCCAACGTGATACGGGCTTCTGTCACGGTCTGGGAAACAAGCCTGATCTCCAGTTCAATCATAATTATTCTCGGAGCAGGCTGCACCGCATCCGCTGGTGTCCGTCGGCTGTCTCCGGAATACTGTCTGGCAGGAGCGAGTGAATGATGACCTGCGAATTCGACCGCACCCATATACAGGCTCAGACAGCATGACTTGTAAGAGGCGACCTGACAGTTCATTGAATGCATTGGTTCTGGCCGCTTTGCTGATTCCGTCCGCAGGTACTGCTGATGATGGTCGAGTCGAAATCCGCATCGTTGATGACAGGGGAAAGCTCACGCCGGCTCGTGCGTGGGTGGATGCAGCGGGAATACGGTTCTTCAAACCTGTGGCTCCGGCCACTGCCACTCCGTACGCCAAAGACCGCAGCTTCAGTTGTGACGGGGTATTCACGGTAGTGGCGCCAGCTGGTCCGGCAGTCGTGCATATCGAGAAGGGGCAGGAATTCCTTCCAGCGGATGTACGAGTGGACGTTCCTGAGGGAGCGACTGTCACTGAGACGATCAAGATCCAGCGATGGGTTGATATGCCGTCCACCGGGTGGTATTCGGCCGATCTTCATGTGCACCTGGGCCACGACAATCGGCAGGTTCTCCGCCAGCTTTCACTGGCGGATGATGTCCATTTAATTCCGTCATTTACCTACTGGCTGCGAGGGCAGGGTGAAATCTGGCAGGCAAAATGGCCGGACACGGCGTTCACTCGGCCGATTCAGATTGATGACCGCCACATCATCACGCGTAACAACATCGAGATTGAGCGGATCGATCACAGGGCAGCACCGGGCGCGACGATCGGAGCGACGTTTTTATTCAACCTGACTCAACCCATCACGTCGCGACGATATGGAGAACACTTTCCTACAGATGCCGAACTGTGTCGAGTCGCTCGGCGGCATTCTCCGCGGTCCGTGTTCGATAGTGATAAACCGTCGTGGGCTGAATCTGTTGTCGGTGTGGCGCTGGGCATGCTCGACACGATTCAGGTCTGCCACAACCATTTCCATCGCTCGACAACCGGAGCCGGGGGCTGGGGCATGATCGGACCGCTTGCAGCTGGTGAGTCAAATGCAGCGGCGGGCGATGGATTGTTTCATCGAACAAACGCGCTCTATTACCGTTTTCTGAACTGCGGCTTCAAGCTTGGTGTGTCCGGTGGGTCGGCGATTGGTGTGATGGATTCGCCGACCGGCTACAACCGCGTCTTCGCTCGCATCGAAGAACCGCTGACCGCCGAAAAAATGTGGACGGCGATTCATGATGGACGCACATTTGCGACGACTGGTCCCATGCTGACGTTCACAGCAAACAACCAAACAGTCGGTGATACGATTGTGATGAAATCGGATCAGCAGCAGGCTGTTGCGATCCGGACAGCCGTGCGATCAATCCAGCGTCTTGAATCGCTGCAGATCATTCATGACGGACGGATCGTGGCGTCTCGGGATTTGCTCACAGAGTCACCGGATCCGATCGTCAAAGCTCAGCTGGAAGTCACACTGACACCCAAACGCAGCGGCTGGTTTGCGTCCCGTGCGCTCTTCCGAGCCCCCGACGATCTCCTTCGTCAGGCTCACACAAGTCCAGTGTACGTTTCCGTCGATGAGAAACCTGCGGCATCGGCGGAGGACGGTCGTTATATGCTCCGCTGGATCGATCATCTTGCGGCAATCGCGAAATCACAGCCGGACCGCTTTCCAGACGCAGACGCTCAGCAGTCCGTTCTGACGATCTATTCGGAAGCTCGTTCTCGCTACGAGCAAATCATTGAGGATGCTCAGCACCACTGGGGTGACTGACGCATTCCATTATTCTCAGATGGCCATCCCACAGCCCTGCGCAGCACAAGTACATTCTTGTGCCGCGTCACAATCGTCGGAACTGCGAAAATCAACGTGCACGAATCCCTCATGTTACCGCTCCTGGGTCGCGAAAAATGGTAGTGAATGAGTCGACGAGCACAAACACGACACGGAGGAGTTGCACGGTCTCAACAGCTACGCCAAACTGCGCCGGGAAATATCGACGCTGATTTTCAGGGCGGAGAAGCGCGAGTAAACTCGGTTCGGTTTATAACAAATCATAGAAAAGTGGGCGATGGACATCATCCAGTCCGACCCGCGGCGGTTTTACCAAAGCTCGTTAAATCGCCTCCGTGGCGGATGTGACCCTGATTTCTCACACCTGCGGCATCACTCATATGCACCTCGAACTAACGCATCCCCAGATCCCGATAATTGAGTATTTCCCGTTGCTCTGCCGGGACACAATGCCCGAAGTGGACACCACTGCAGTTTTTTTGGATGAACCTCAACCGGATGGTGCGTCCGTCACTTTCCCTTCCAGACGGGAGCTTGGTGATGAGGTTAACCCTGCGGGCTTTGGTTGACGTAACGGGGTCGCTTCCCGAATTTTTTAGGAATCCGAGATGTTGAAGACTGCTGTTTTTCCGGCTTACCTGGTGATTTCGCAAGACTTCATTGGAGATATGAACCGCGAGTCCGGTTTTCACTATGACTTTTTGTGGTTGTGCACCAGTCTCAGCCACAGGCACAGTGATCTGTCATTTCTTAAAGAGTGTTCTTTGAAGGGTTTACGGTGATTCTGATTCCGATCCGAAATCCCTGCGAAACCGCAAACCTTTCGACTCAAAGCAACGTCATGTTGAGCTTTGTCGTCCGAGCTGGTCAGTCCTGACGCTCGCCAGACATCGTCCGGCAGCGAATAAGACCGAATTGACAAGAGATTCAAACATGGAACATCAAGTCACCCGATTCTTTGAATCGATCGCAGAGACGCATATGTTGGCGCTTCTGGGAGTTATGGTGGTATGTATCGGTGTGCTGGGGAAAAGCGCAGACTGGATGGTCGAAAAAGCTGTCACGTTGTCGCTGCGAACAGGGATGCCAAAGGTGATCGTTGGAGCAACGATCGTATCTGTGGGCACAACTTTTCCCGAAGCGGTTGTCTCAGTCCTGGCAGCTGTTAACGGTGATTCTGAAATTGCATTAGGTAACGCAGTTGGTTCGATTGTCTGCGATACGGGGTTGATTCTTGGAACGGCATGTCTGTTAGCGCCGCTACCTCTGAGCCGTAATGTAGTCAACCAACAGGGTTGGGTTCAGTTCGGTTCAGGGATCCTGTTAGTGCTGTGCTGTATACCCTACGCAGAGCCAGGAAGCATCTTCAGCGAGAATTCCAGTTTGCCACAGAGCGCTGGTTTCGTGTTCCTCTTTGGGCTCGTCGTCTACATGGCGTGGTCAGTGCGTCTCGCAAAGCATGCGAACGATGAGCCCGGAGAAAAATCGGAACACGACTCGCCGGTGCCGCTGTTAGTTTTGTCGATACTCGGCGGAAGTTTTTTCGTTGTGTTGTCGAGTATCGGGTTGATCGAATGCACCAAAATCCTTGCCGTGACAGCTGGTATTCCCAAGGCAGTGATTGCAGCAACTATTGTTGCCTTCGGAACGAGTTTACCGGAGCTTGTCACGGCAATCACGGCTGTGCGCAAAGAGCAGGGGGCCTTAGCAGTGGGAAACGTCATTGGAGCCGACATTCTTAACGTGTTGTTCGTCGCGGGAGCAGCTGCAGCGGTGACCCCGGAGGGACTGCGAGTTGAGCCTTTCTTTTTCAAACTGCATTTCCCGGCGATGCTCCTGATTCTGCTTTGTTTTCGCGTTGGGATTGCTGTGTCAAAAAAGGGGAAGTTAACTCGACCATTCGGTGCGGTTCTGGTTTCCTGTTATGTGATTTATTGCATTCTCAATCTTTCGATTGGGTCAGCGTCCGGAGGGGCTGTGGGTGAAAGGGTTCAGGAAAGAGCTTATAGACAGGAGACCGGTATCAATGCTGCGTCACGTGAAGTTCGAGAGCGGTTACCGTTCTTGGAGCTTTTGAGTCGGCCACCTGTCGTGCTAAACTTAATTCGAACTGATTCACACCAAAGCGAAGTTGTTCGGCAGTGATCAGAGCCTGGAGGTGGTTTCCATCGTCGGCAGCCCAGTCATCAACTGAAGTGCCGTTCAGTTTTACGACCACACCATCATCTGACTTCAGGTTGTCGACATGTAAGCGGAGCGTCAGCTTCGTTTCATCGGAGAACCTCGCCAGTACCCGCATTGAGACTTCGAGTGGTTGGTCTGTAGACAGCGTTTCGGGAAGCACACAGTGCAGCCAGTTGCGTTGATAAGCACGCTCAGGTCGGCCTCGGTCAACTGCAAACATCAGGTACTGCTGACCGCGGCGGAGTATTTCTGAGTCGCCAAGCTGCTTCATAAGCCCGAACATGTACGCGCCGGTGCTTTCGCTGTTGTTCGTCGTGTGCGGGAACCAGTTGAAAAGATATATCCCGTCAGCGCCCTGTGCGTGGTAATTCAGTGCAAGCCCCGAAGCCAGCTCGGCCGGAATCGGACTGTATTTGCTCGGCCAGCCGTACAGACATGGGTAAACATACACGTTCCGGTTTGCGGCAAGTTCCTTGAATTCTTCCACTTCGATGTCCATCACACCACTGCCGAGCGTGACGATATCGACAAGTCCCCGGTCGATCCATGCAGCAACGTCGTAGCCGTCAAGGGAACATGACTGCAGACTTTCATTGACGCGAACTGCCAGTATCACCGGTCGACCTCTTTGTTTGCCGCGTTCGTTGAGGTGCTTTCTGGTTCGCTCGAGTAGCTCCGTCAGGAGGTGCGCATTTTTCGATTCAGTCCCTGGTAGAAAGTAAGGTGAACTTCGCATGAAGTCGATTTCAAGACCGTCGAAGTCGTATTTCCGCATCAGCTCCTCGATAACGCGAAATTTCAGTTCGCGGACTTCCGGGACTGCAAAATTGAGTGCCGACCGAAAGCTTGTCACGCCTCCGTAATTGCGTTCGCCGATCATCCATTCGGGATGATCAATTTTGAAGGTTGGCATTTCATCCGGTATAAACGAATCATGGATGTCATTGATGCGAAACGAGTAGAAGACGTCAAGATTGCGCTTCTTTGCTTCACGCACCACAATTCTCGGAGGGTCATTGCCTTCCTCAATCCAATGATCGATGTAGGTCCTCGGCTGGCCGGAACGAGCACCGGTTCGTTCCAGCACCTGGCTCTCGTAGTTCGCCGTGTTGCCACCAGCCCCGTCACACCAAAAAAGCGCTTCCACGTGACTGTCGGCGAGCGGTGCGAAGAGGTTTTCAATCCACTGGTTGAGATCACCATTCGCGTCTTTTGCCACGGCGTGCCCATCGCAATTGAAAATCACACGATAACGCCTGGGCGAGGTTTCGTCAGCAGCCTGAGTGTTCGCAGCTGCCACCGTGCACGCAATGAGCAATACGACAGCGAGCAGGGTACCGAGTTGTAACGTTCGCATTGATTCCGCCCTTTCGAATGTTTGATGGCTTGCTGCATTATGAACGCAGACCGTGTCAACCACTATCCATCGAAGCCGGTGATAAATGTATCCTCGACGCCGGAAAACTGTGATTCGCCGGTGTAAATCAGTCTGCCTGTTTGATTGAAGGACGCTCTGATGAACTCGTCGAAGTGACCTCATGGAGGTACTGCGGGCTGCTGCTTGTCACACGCCTGTGCTCTTGAAATGTCATTCCGCAGCAACTCACTCGCATAGAGACCAATCATGTTGCGGCAGCTCTCGAATCATACAGGATTTGTGACAACCCAGCACAACGGGGCAAATGCAGAATTGAATCGTGGTTTCCATTGGTCACATGGACATAGAGTTTGTTGGTAAATCACCCCTCCCGGTCGAGGCCGTGCTGCCGTCCGAAGAAGGTTTCATGCACATGAAGGCAACCAAATTGAGCATCACTGAGAGTTCCTGGAGAAGGTTACATTAAATCAAAATATTGCGGAGATTAGTGCACCCTTGCCATCTGCCGAGGAATGGCGGACAACGCACGAATTGAAAGATCGCGCTCAGGTTCTTTATGAAGAAGCCATCAAGAAACCGTCGCAGTAGCCGTCCGGCTGTGGTGAACCTCGGCATGAAAGCTCCACAGTCTGCAGCGCCCGGATCACACAGTCGTTTCAGCGGTTCCGGATTGACACGCCAAACCGATGCACTGTGGCCCGAAAACCAGCGGGACGACGTCTCATTTCATAGTTTCAACGAGTTCGGTGACGGTTTGTTTCAAATGCCGATCACCACCAAAGGCCATGCCCAGGTCGCGGATTTTGTCACTGACGATCTGATGCTTGGGGGCTGGCAGATCTCCGTGGATTTGCGATGCTGAGCCGCTGATGTTCTTCGCCAGACGGGCTACCTCCAGTTCTGATACATAGCGGTCGTAACAGCTGTAGGCTTCTCCGGCAATGCTGTCGGCGTGGAGAAGGATATCGACTGCTTCTGCGACATCCGCCGCATGGACTTCTTTGCCTCCGCGGGAACATTCGACCGTTTCGCCCTGCACAACCTGCCGGACAAGATTGTACCACTTGCTGTGCGCTGGCTCGTGATGCAGGCCATATATGCCCGTGGGTCGCAGGGCGCAGATCGGATATCCTGCACCAAATCCGTAACTGTGGACGAACTGTTCCACAGCCGCTTTATGGGCGCCGTAGTGAGTTGTCATCCAGAGCGGATGAGCTTCGTCCAGTGGTCGGTCGTCCAGAATTTTTTCGTGAACGGCACAGGTGGAGATAAACACGAAACGGCCCACTTTGTGGCGCCGCGCCGCTTCAATCAGCTCAACAGTGCCCAGGATATTCCGGCGAACAAAGTCCTCTACATCACCTTCGCCGCCGCGGAACGCCGAGCCACTGCGGTGAAGCCCCGAATGAACAATGGCATCACAGCCGTTCACAAGCCCGTCACAGGCATCGGTGTTTCCCAGTTCCCCATGGACCCATTCCACTGCAGAACTGTGATTTGTCTGGTAACAACGATCCTTCGAACGGTACCAACAACGGCAGACGTTCCCAACAGCCTGCATTTTGCGGACGATGTAGTGTCCCAGAAAACCGGTCGCACCCGTGATCCCTACTTTCACTGACTCTTCTCCAGTCGGTCACTTAAGCATGGTCATTCTGACAGACCTAGCGTACGGCTGCCGCGTTTTGTGAGTTACGGCCAGGCCTGTAATCAGTAGTCCCAGGCGACTGCAGTGATTTGCCGCCTCCTCATTTTCTGATTTTGATATAACTGCAGAGCATCTTGGACTCGTTATTAGAAATCATAGTGTAACAAGGAAGAGGACAAAGAAACGTCATTTTCCTAATACAAGATATGGAAAGCCTGTGGATCTCGAATCTCAGATGACAACATTCTATTCTAGAGTTTCCAAGAATATTTTCTAAACCGTGATGGGCACAACCTTCTAAGCCTATAACGTGATAAATTATATTGTTGTGCATTTATGCTTTATGCAAAAACGATTCAGCTTGTTCTTTAATTTTCGCGACGGCATTTTAAATCTGGAACAGACTAAGCCGTTCATTTAATTTCCGTTTTCTTCCTGTATTTAGACTAGATAAAATTCCTCATTTGTTTTTATGCATCTTTGCTCCGAGGGTGTAAATATATTTTCAATGTGGCCGCAGGAATGTCCGTGTGGATCCTCAGGAGGGAAAAAACGACAAGGATTATTATGAGCAAATCACAGGCATCGTATTGATTCGTTTCGGCTATCGTTGAAACCGGCGTGAACTGACGGCCTGAGCGGTCGGAAAGTCGTTCGGTACCGGAACGGTCACCTCACCGGTGGCCGCCCATTCGGTGCCTCGAAGCAACACGGTGATGAAACCCACGCATTCCTGAGAGTAGTCTCCATGGCCCATCGGTGTGTGAAATACACGACCCTTGCCGTAGCCGACGGTGAACATGATCGGCTCGTGTCGATCACTGCCGCCGGTAGCAGGATCGCTGTAGGACGTCGCCAGTAACTGCATATTCAGCGCAGGCCCTCTCAGCCGGTCATAGAGTTCGTCTCTGGCATGCAACCACTCAATGGGCATGTCCTGAGTGATCGGATGACTGCCGTCACGAATGACGACAGAGTACACGTGCTGTTGCCCGTGATGACCACCCTGGCCCACTGCAGTATCACGAATGACGTCGCCATGCTTGTTGGTGTAGACATAAGGACCATCTTTCTCGGTCCGACCATCCCAGCCCCCGAGGCCAATCATTTCGTTCCAGGCCCGCCATTTTGGAAACGAATTGTTCGCTGCGTGAATGACAACGAGCCCTCCTCCGGCTTTCATCCACGTTTCGAATGCGGTTTGTGTTTCGACGGGCCATGGAGCTGCTCTCCAGCCCATGTTGGAAATCACAACCTTGTATCCGGAAAAATCCGGTTTGAAATCCGGATCCGTAACCGCCTGCCGGGCCGGCGTCGATTTCACGCCTTCAATCGGATATTCGTCCAGCAGGGCTTCACCATTCACAGTGAATGCAGTCCGAGCGACGTCAACTTCAAAAAAGCCGCTGGACTCCAGATAGTGTTTCATCATCACCGTTGTCTTGGGCCAGACACTGTGGTTATTTTGGCCGTCAACGATTAGCGCCTTAATTCTGGGTTCCGCCTGGCAGGTCGACAGCATGAACGTCGGACACAAAATCGCCAACAGAATCAGAACAATGCGAAACATAAATGCTCCTGGACAGATACGGGTATCGGTATCACGTGACACTACTGAATTCGGATGAGTCCGCAAGCGAAACGACCGCCTGAGGTGCTGTCCCAAGGGTTGTTTCTGTGCAAGTCGTGTGGAGCAATCACGACAAACACAGCCGATACTTGATCAACTGCAGACGAAAGCGATTTGAAGATTGGCAGGAATTCTATGGAATCAGGAAGAACAAGCCTACGACCGACAGCGCCTGAGTAACTGCGGCCTCATCATTCCAAGCTGGCCGGTACGTCAGATACGGAGACCGCTCGCCTGGTCGATACCAGCCGAGCGGATATTCCCGGGACTGCATTGGTCGCAGCGTGGCGTGATACGGTATGGTGACCGTCTGACCAAGGAAACGGCCGGTGGACACAAGCGACTGCACCACGGGGCTGTAGGTGTGTCCGTATCGCTCCAGTGCCGGATCTTCGAAATACAGCGGGTGATACCACAAATTAGACGGCTGCCACTGCAATAGTAACGGCGTTTTGATCGTACGCCTGATCGGTTCATCATCCGGATTGCTGGAAAAGTCTTCAGGAAGAGCCGACTCATCAACATCGCCCCACGCGTACTCAAGTGACGGACGGATTTCGCCGATCCGTCGCGATTGCAATTCTGCTGACTCCTCGGATTCCCGTTGAGTGTTCACAGGAGAGTTGCTGCGGGGAGCGGGTGTGGCCACCGGCAGCGAGTCGTCTGCTGGAAATGGAATGGCGGCTGATGATGGATCTGGCGGCTGATCGGGGAGTCCCGAATCGGCTGCCATCGTCTGCGGGACGCTGCACAGGACAAGTGTGATCATCATGTTCAGCCGCACTGCGCCGGAGCAGCGAGGCTTTGGGTCACCGTCCTTCGATGAGGCTGTGTTCCACAGAGTAGTTGGGAGCTTCTTGGGTAATTGCAATATCATGAGGATGGTTCTCTCGAACTGACGCGGCCGAAACTTCGATAAAACGTGCCTGGGACTGCAGATCCTGAATTGTGTTTGCGCCAACGTATCCCATACCTGACCGCAAACCGCCGGTGAGTTGATACAACAGCGGCTGCAGGGGCCCTTTGTAAGGAACTTGACCTTCCACGCCTTCCGGTACCAGTTTGGAATCATCACTGCCAGCACGTGAACCCTGTCGATAGCGTTCACGGCTACCTTTTACCATCGCTCCCAGCGAACCCATTCCACGGTACCGCTTGAAGCTGCGTCCCTGGAAAAGAATCATCTCTCCAGGACTCTCATCGACCCCCGCCAGCAGTCCGCCGATCATCACGGTCCTTGCTCCGGCTGCCAGTGCCTTGGTGATATCTCCACTGAATCGAATACCACCGTCGGCGATGACAGGAACCCCGGTACCTTCCAGCACCTTGGCCGCGTAAAAGATCGCTGACAACTGTGGAACTCCGATGCCGGAGATAATCCGAGTTGTACAAATGGAACCCGGACCGATCCCCACTTTCACTCCGTCCGCACCGGCATCGGACAGCGCCTTCGCGCCCTCAGCCGTCGCTACATTTCCGGCGATGATATCGATCTCAAATCTGTCTTTGAGTGTCTGAACAGTCTCGATGATATTCTTCGAATGTCCGTGAGCACTGTCCACGACCAGAACATCGACACCCTGTTCGATCATCAGAGCGGCTCGATCAAAATCATGGATACCGACGGCAGCACCGACCCGCAGTCGGCCCCGCGCGTCCTTGGAGGCCTGCGGAAACTGCTGATTCTTGTCAATGTCCTTGATCGTAATCAGACCTCTCAGTTGATATTGATCGTCTATGAGCAGTAGTTTCTCGACTCTGTTTTCCAGCAGGATCTGTTCCGCTTCATCAAGACTGGTATTTTCAGGCGCAGTCACCAGATTGTCTCGCGTCATGACATCGGCCACCGGACCGTCAGTGGAGTCAAGAAAACGCAGATCCCGCCGCGTAAGAATTCCTACCAGTTGCCCGTCTGTGGTGATGGGGACGCCTCCGATATTGCGTTCATCCATGATGCGACGGGCTTCGGAAACATTGGTTTCCGACGGCAAAGTGACAGGATCCACGATCACGCCGTGTTCACTTCGCTTCACCCGGTAGACTTCCTGAGCCTGTTCTTCAAGCGTCATGTTTTTGTGAATAACGCCGATCCCCCCCAGCTGTGCCATAGCAATGGCCATGTCTGCGGTAGTGACGGTATCCATAGGGCTGCTGACGATCGGGATATTCAGAGAAATATTGCGGGTGAGTGAAGAACTGAGGTCACATGAGGACGGCATGACTTCGCTGTAACCCGGTTCCAGCAGCACGTCGTCGAATGTGAGACCCCGATAAGCAATGCGATCTTCCATGGTGGGATTCCCTTCAATTCAAAGAGTCAGTGGACCAGCCTGGGGTGACTCGGTGGACACAGGTTTCAAATGCGGCACACGGATCACCGGCAGGTTAACGTTGATTCCCGGTCCGGCCGTTCATTGACTGCTCGATAAAAATGGTTGGCCAGTCGGAGAAGTGTTGTCACGTCCAGCTGGTCGGCTCGTGATTTCGAACCCTGCCCCAGCTCGGCCAGGACAGCGTCGACATCTGTTTTCGACAATTGTTTTCGGTACATCCCGCACAGAACAGTTCTCATCAGTTTTCGGCGTTGATGAAACAGCCGCCGAATGAAGTCAAGAAAGAATGGGCGATCCTCAATTCGGCCGCCACGGCCGTCGTGACGCCGCAGACTGACAATCGCAGAATGAACTTTAGGACGGGGCCAGAAGACCTGCGGAGGCAGTCGACGAATGATTTGCACGCTGCATTGCGACTGCAGCCATACGGACAGTGCGCTGTAGCTGCTGGTTCTTGGTTCGGCAATCATTTTCTCACCGAGTTCCAGCTGGATGGTGGCTACGATCGCGGACCACGGCAGATCCGATGCAACCAGATTGGATATGACCGGAGTCGCCACGTTATACGGCAGGTTGGCGACCAGTTTGAATTGTCCATCAGGCCGCCTGTGTATTTCTTGACGCAACAGTGCCACAATTTCGGGAGACAGTGTGTTCTTGTTGTGCAGAATGTCACGATTGATGAGTGTGATGTTGTGGCAGTTTCGGGTCACGTGAGTGGCCAGACTAAACATCTTGGGGTCCACTTCAACGCTGACGACGTGTGCTGCCTGTGCTGCGAGAAACGTCGTCATTCCGCCTGTGCCGGTGCCAACTTCCAGAATCAAATCATCTTTGGAAATGTCGGCCGCGCGGACCGCAAATTCGACGAGGTTGATGTCGATCAGAAAATTCTGACCCAGATCCGTGCGCGGATTGAACCCGTGTTCGCGGAAGAGCGACATCAGATGTGATCGCGTCTGCCGTGATTCGTCTTTCATGAGTCGACCCTGTCGGCCGAACAGACACGGAATTCGATTACGATGTTTGAATACCTCTCACAAACTTTGCGACGTACTTGCCAAGAATATCGGCTTCAACATTGACGATCTCTCCAGGCCTGCAGACTCCCAGTGTGGTCAATTCCAGCGTGTGAGGAATGAGGGCGACTGAGAACCGATCGGGTTTCACGTTAACCAGCGTGAGGCTGACACCGTCCACCGCCACAGACCCCTTAGGCACCATGAGATTCGTGAGGTCAGCAGAACATCGAAACCACATGTCGACCCACTCCTGATGGCAAGTGAGCTCACCTACCACGGCCGTGCCATCGACATGTCCCTGAACGAAGTGCCCGCCGAGTCGATCACCCGCGGCGAGAGCACGTTCCAGGTTGACACGGGCACCCTGTTCAATCCCGCCCAGATTTGTTCTCGCCAGAGTCTCCTCACCTGCCTCGAAGTCGACTGCATCGGCATGGATTTCCACAACCGTCAGACAGCACCCACATATGCTGACACTTTCACCCAGCCTCAACTCGCTGACAGCGAAACAGGTGCTGTCGGGCGCAACCGTGACGCGCAGACCAACAGATTCCTTTTTCAGGACTCTGACGGTTCCTTGTCCTTCGACCAGACCGGTGAACATTCAGGCGACAGTAAGAGACAACGGAGCTCTGAGATCCGATTGGAGCAGGCGGACAACAGCCACCACGCGTTGCGACACGATTCTACCCGAATAGCTGTCAATTGCCAGCAGTGGTCAGAATTCCAGATTTCATCTGCGCCAGCAAACTCGGGGCTGGCTGGCAAACAGCCTGCCCTGTTTGGACGCATGAGTGTCGGCGTAACCGTCTGCCTCATTTGAGACATTCAATCAGCAATTGCTGTCATCCTTCAATGTCGAAACCATGGCGGCGGTCCCGGCTAATGAAACGTTGGGCCTGTTGATCGCCAACAATTTGCTCCGTTACCGGGTTCCACCGCAGTTTACGACCCAGTCGAGCAGCTATACCAGCCAGATGGCATGTGCTCAACGCTCGGTGGTGGCTGAAAACATCTGATATCGGTTCTGCCCGATCCCGGGCCGCCTCGAAGAAGTTACGAATATGGTTCGTCAGCGAACGATTCTTGTACACCGCTTCCAGCGCTCCATCCGGCAGTGGATTCTGAGCCAGATTTTCAACTGGCTTGCCTGACAGTCGTCCGCGATTCACGAAAATCCTGCCCTCTGATCCTTCAAATATGATTCCATTATCTCGATCGTGCCGTAGAACCAACTCGACGCCCT
Source organism: Planctomycetota bacterium (assembly GCA_963581585.1). Lineage (GTDB taxonomy): Bacteria > Planctomycetota > Planctomycetia > Planctomycetales > Planctomycetaceae > S139-18. Next base: position 19,221 of record CAUZPL010000011.1, on the reverse strand, counting down.
CCGCGTAAGTGGCCTTGATCAGGAATTCAGTGGCGGTGTTGTATTGATCGTCCCGGATCGGATAACCCGCCTTAAACTCTATGGGGTGTTTGACCATTATCGGATTGACGGATACTGGACCGGTGTCCGTTTTATCCATTGCCCAGGTAGCAATATCAACGTGGTGAGCTCCCCAGTCCGTCAGTTTGCCTCCCGAGTATTCGTACCACCAGCGGAACTCGTAGTGAGTGCGTGACCAGCTTTTCGTTTCGCCATTGGGTCCGGCAAGATAGCGGAACGGCTGGGCGACCACAGGTCCCTGCCACAGGTCCCAGTTGAAAGTTCGGGGAATATCAACTGCCGGCAACTGAGGACTTGCGGGTGCTCCGCCAAGACTACAGGTGAGCTTTTCGACTTTACCGATGCGTCCTGCGCGGATCATGGCAATTGCCCGAATGAATTGAGGATTGCTCCGCTGCTGTGTGCCGATCTGCACGATCTGACCGGTATGACGTGTCACGCCACACATCCGGCGGCCTTCATCAATCGTCAGTGTCATTGGTTTTTCACAATAGACGTCTTTGCCCGACAACATTGCTTCAATGGCGATTTTGGCGTGCCAGTGATCCGGTGTGGAGATGTGAACGATATCCACGTCATCTCGATCAATGACAGCTCGATAGTCTTCGACTGCGTCGGGTATGGTTCCCGTCCAGTCTTTGACGATGTCTTTCGCCCGTGCGACACGATCAGCATCGGCATCACAGACAGCGACATAGTCTCCGTATTTACGAAAACGCGGAGCAGATCCATGGGGGCCGTCGATTCCCGTGGCCTTCTGATACCACCGGCTGCCGGTGCCCACAGCCGCCACGCGTGGTCGTTCATTTGCACCTGCAAACCCATATGATCGATCTTGCCGGCCAGTCCAGACGTTCGCTCCGGCCCACACCAGTGTTGATTTGAGAACACTGCGTCGAGGGAATTGAGTTGTACCCATTTTGGTCCTCCGGATAATGCAGTTAATCAGCTGGAACCAATTATCCTCTCAATCCCAGTTCCATCAAGCAGGAAACGACACAGGTTTGTCCGGTCATTCCACCTCGGCAACAATCTGCAATACCCATCAGTCCGGCACAGCAACAGGGGAGGTAAACGGAATGGATCATGTGAATGTGGCCATGATTGGCCTGGGCTTTGGCGCAGAGTTTATCCCCATCTATCAGGCTCATCCGAATGCCACCGTGTCAGCCATTTGTCGTCGCAATCAGGCTGAACTGAACAGGACCGGCGATCAGTTCTGCATTGAAAAACGGTTTACTCGCTATGACGACTTGCTGGCTGATCCGTCAATTGACTACGTCCACATCAACAGTCCAGTTCCTGATCACGCAGTAATGTCATTGCGGGCGCTGGATGCCGGTAAGCACGTGATGTGTACGGTGCCCATGGCGACTACTATCGATGAATGTCGGCAGATCGTTGAAAAGGTGGCCGACACGGGACTGAAGTATATGATGGCCGAAACTGTGGTCTACAGCCGCGAGTTTCTGTTTATCAAGGAACTCTGTGAGAAAGGAGATCTCGGAAAAATCCAGCATCTGGCCGCGTCTCATCCGCAGGACATGGATGGATGGCCCGGTTACTGGGAAGAAATGATTCCCATGCATTACGCGACGCACGTCGTGAGTCCGTGCCTGGGACTGATGAATGCTCGGGCCGAATACGTCAGCTGCTTTGGTTCTGGGACGGTCCGCGATGATATCGCTCGGAAATCAGGTAATCGGTTTGCCATTGAAACATGTCACGTCAAGCTCAAGGATTCTGATGTGTCGGCTCATATCTGGCGATCTTTGTATGATGTCGCTCGGCAGTATCGTGAGAGCTTTGACGTCTATGGCACAAAGAAGAGCTTCGAATGGTCTCTGACCGAGGATGGGCGGCATGTGATCCACACAGCCAAAAGGTCGGAACCTGAGATTCCGGAATTGATCGAAGTACCGGACTACGCTCACCTGTTACCGGAAGAGATCCAGCGTTTCACTTTGCCTCGTGAAATTCATGACGCCGAGCATCTGTCGTTTGTTCAGGGGGGAGGCCATGGTGGTTCGCACCCTCATCTCGTACACGAATTCGTGTCTGCTCTCTTGAAGGACTGCGATCCGTGGCCGAATGCAGTCACCAGTGCGAACTGGACGTGTGTGGGGATCTGTGCTCACAAATCTGCAACCAATGGAGGAGAAGTCGTACGACTGCCGAAATTCACACTGGGTTAGCCTGGTCTGGCTAATGCGGCTCCTGAGGCGTAAACATCATTCGTTTACGTTTCACGGCACTCTCGGCTGCTTCCGTTGCCTGACGCTGAGATTCTTCCTGGCTGCGGATCGGTTGTGACGTCGTCGCAACTGAACCGTCACCACCGTCCCGCAGAATACGACGAGCTTTCACGTTATCTTTAAGACACAGTTCCAGACCCTCAATCACACGCTGCCTGCAGTCACTGTCCAGCACCGGGATCAGCAGCTCCACGCGACGGTCCAGATTTCTCGGCATCAGGTCGGCACTGGACATGAATACCAGTCGATCGCCGCCATGATAAAAGTAGTAAATTCTGGAGTGCTCCAGAAATCGATCAATGATACTCGTCACATGAATGCGGTCACTCAGACCTGGAACCTGTGGCTTGAGGCAACAGATACCGCGGACGTTCAGCTGAATGTCGACGCCTGCCTGAGATGCCTCATAGAGTGCCCGAATGATCTTTGGATCAGCCAGAGAATTGCACTTGGCGACGATTCTGGCTTCGCCACCCTGACGGGCACGTTCTGTTTCCAGAGAAATCATCTCCAGCAGTTTCTCGCGCAGGCCCACTGGAGCTGACACAAGACAGCGGAGTTCCTGAAGCTGTGAATATCCGGTCACTGCATTGAACCAGGAAACCGCATCGCTGCCGAGGTCTTCGTCGCAGGTGATGTAACTCAGGTCCGTGTACAAACCTGCAGTGATCTCATTGTAGTTACCGGTGCCAAAATGTACGTAGCGGACATAGCCCTGTGGTTCTCGCCGCACAACAATACAGGCCTTGGCATGTGTTTTCAGACCGCGGACGCCGTAAATCACCTGGACACCGGCATATTCCATTTGTTTCGCCCACTTGATATTCCGGGCTTCGTCGAAGCGAGCTTTCAGTTCCACGATCACGGTCACATTCTTGCCGTTTTCCGCAGCTCGCATGAGGCCTTCCACAATGGGACTATTGCGACTGGTGCGGTACAGTGTTTGTTTAATTGCCAGCACATCCGGATCGTCGGCTGCTTCGTTGACCAGCCGCACTACAGGATCAAACGATTCGTACGGATGCAGCAGCAGAATATCGCCGTCCCGAATAACGTCGAAAATCGATGTCCCGGGTTCAATGTGCGACGATTCCCGCGGGATCCATCTCGGATAACGGTAATCGCTGAAACCGTTCAGGTCGGTCAGATACATGAAGTCGCTGAAGCCGACTGGTCCGGGCACCACATAAATGTCGCTGTCGTCGATGCGTAACAACGACTTCAGAAAATGCTGCAGGGACGTGGTAACCTGATCCGACAGTTCCAGCCGTACGCAAAAACTGTCTTTGCGTTCGTCCAGAATTTCTTCTATTTCGGCCAGCAGATCGGATCCGTCATCCTCACGAACGCTCAGATCAGCGTTACGGGTGATCCGAAACGGTGCCGAGGAAATAATTTCTTCGCCCGGAAAGAATCGCTGAATGAACAGTTCGATCAAGTCTTCCCCGAGAATGAATTCGAAACCGCCATCCGATGGCAGCGTGATGAACCGCAGATCTGATTTGCCGAACGGAATCACAGCAAATCGAAACCCGACGTTGCCTTCTTCCGGTGCGAGCTGGACAGCCACATTGATGGTACGGCCCTGCAACAGTGGAAAATCGGTCGGATCATAAACCGCGAGCGGAGCCAGGATTGACGAGATTTGTTCCTCAAAGACGCGCTCCACGTAGGCCGTTTGAACTTCCGTGAGTTCCGTGGAATGTCGGCGGCGAATGCCAATTTCCGACAGCTGTGGATGCAGTTCATTCAGAAAGCATTCATACAGGTCAGCCATCATGGAGTCGACCCGAGTGGCCGCAGCGGTCAGCTGTTCGGCTGTTGCCATCCCGGCAGGATCCACTGTTGCGCGGTTACGGCGAATTGCCGTCTGCAGACCGCCAACGCGAACCATGAAAAATTCATCCAGATTCGACGCAGCGATAGCGAGAAATCTCAGTCTTTCAAGCAAAGGAACTGAGGAGTCACGTCCTTCATCCAGCACGCGCTGGTTGAATTCCAGCCAGCTGAGTTCTCGATTGAAGAATTCTTCCCGCATAGCAGTGTTTTTCAATTACGTGTCTGTGTCCATTCGTACGGGAGGCAGACAGACTGGGTTCCTGACAACACGATTTCGACATCACAGGAGCCGAGTAATGAGTGGTCTACGGATCAGTTCTCCTCAAAAGGACACTCATTCCAAACATATCTCGAAACAACCCGGATTCCTGCCGGAGCGCCTGTTGTTCCAGCGACAGGTCTCCCGCAGATGCCTGTGCGCCAATCACCAAACGCTGCCGTTCCGGCTGGCACTGGATGTCGTGAATCCGTTGGCTGCGGCCTTGATCAAGACTCACCGCCAGCCGCAGGATCCCGGCAAGCTGCGACAGGACCACACGGCTTTTCCGAGGTAACCTGGCGTAGGGTTCATGCGATGGCTTGGGGAGAGCTCGGCGATGGTATCGCGCAAGCAAAGCCACCAGCTGCTGATCAAGGTCACTTAACCCAAACAAGTCCCCGTTGCTGATCAGATAGTACGAATGTTTATGATATGCGTTCTGACTGACGTACAGGCCCACTTCATGCATCAGAGCTGCAATGAAGAGTATCGTTTCGCTTCGTAAATCAAGTTGATGAAGCTCCTGCAGGCCACGAAACAGTTGCTGAGACAGCTGCGCCACGTGTTCTGCATGAGTCAGGTCAACGTGAAACCGTCGAGCAAGCTCACGAGCCGAACGGATCACCTGTTCACAGAATTCGTCCGTCCATTCCGACGAACGAAGCAGACTGCTGAGCAAAGCGTCTCGCAGATTGAACTGAGTGACCAGAACATCTTCAACGCCCAGCATTTGAGCCGCCAGAACGTTCGTCATCAGCGCCGGCACGAGTGTCTCGGCCTGCGACAGTTCGACATGATACTTCAGTACGATCTGGTCAATGGTCAAATTACACATTTCGTGCGTCAGACGTGACAACTCATTCAGAGGCAGACGCACGATGGGTGAATGGTCCAGATCGCGCTGCAGCTCACGGGCAGCGAATCGCACGTCACCTCCCAAAGCCATCAGTTCGACCGGGCGGTCCTTGGGTACAGTCTCATGGATCTGTTCCAGCACGCGCTCAATATGTCCCGTCATGACTCCCACGGACCGGGTCTGAGCGGTCTTGTAAGTTTTCAGCATCTCCTGCAGTCGCAGTGCTCCCAGTCGCCATGACTGCGAATGCAGAATGTTCTTGCCCTGCAGGATCAGTACATCCGTATTCCCGCCGCCGACTTCCATCAGCATGGTGGTGGCATTCTGCAGCTTCGGATAAGACTGCAGAATCGGTTGCATGGCGAGGTAGGTGACGCGAGCAATTTCCGCGTCGTCGATCTGTTCAACGTTGAAGCCGGTTGCAGCGTAGATGCGGTCCAGAAACGCCATGCGATTCTGAGCCTCCCGGACTGCACTCGTCGCGACCACTCGGATGTGTCGCGGATTCGTGCACTGGTACTCTTCCAGCTTCCGGCGGTAGGTTTTCAAAACATCTACGCACTGCTGCTGTGTACTTCGCTGAATCTCACCGCGTGTGAATGTGTCCTTGCCCAGACTGACGCCGTGCACAAGCTGTTCCACGCTGCGAATGCCGTTAGTGCCGCCGGTGACCCCAATTGCCATCCGAATGGCCGACGTTCCCAGCTCAATTACCGCCAGTGGAAAGGCAGTAATTGCAGAAGGATCGGAAGGAAATTTCGGGAAAAGAGGTGGCTGGCTGGACATCGACAGTGATCAAGGGGGGGGCAGAACACGACAATGATTTCGTTTGATTCTAGCTTTCGAAGCGATATGTCCCCATCGCATATTCGCTGAATCTGGGATTGGAAAGAGTCATGGTTGTCGGTGTTTGATCAACACGCAACCGGATTCAGCCTGATTCACGTCAGTCGCAGCTGCGTCATCCATTCACCGGGCACTGTCATCCTGTCCGGTTTTACCCCCTGATACAGCCAGCGTCACCCCGGCATCAAGCGAATTCCGGACAGTGAGGTTCTCGCCAAACCATTTATTCTACCAAGGCCAGGCATTTTCGACGGATCTGCAAGAACATCGCCCATCAATTGCTCAATTTGAATCCAGGCCGAACGCCATTAAGCAGCGGTATTCAGCAGTCCATTTTGTCGCAACATCCGACATTGACAGCAATGTCAACGTTGGTGGCTCTACGGCAGTGTCCGGAATCGCGTAGCGCTCAGAACCAACTCCAGCAACACGCACACGATTCCGGGCAGCAACAGCGTCTGAAAGTATTCACGATAGTCTGTATACATCAGACCTTCAGTTTCTGTTTTCTCCAGTTGATCAATTTCCGCATAGACCTCCGCCAGTGCCTGAGTATCTTGAGCGTTGAAGTAGCGGCCGTTGGTCTTGTGTGCTAACTCTTTCAGTGTCGCTTCGTCGAGGCGAACGTGCTGAGGTCGGAGCACATGCCGTCCGAACAGATCGGTGGATGGAAACGGCGCCATGCCATTTGACCCCACACCGATGGCATAGATACGAATGTCGAACGCTTTTGCTGCAGCTGCAGCATCCATCGGCGAGTTCACGCCTGCGGTATTTTCGCCGTCCGACAGCAGTACGATCACTTTGCTTTTGGCTTTGACTTCTTTCAGTCTGTCCACCGCAACCGCGATCGCATCACCGATGGCAGTGGCCTGCTCTTCCTGCAACAGACGCTCGTTGATGATATGTCCCTGCCGGTCATAGATTGGTTCCGGAATCTTCACTGTGTCCAGAATCTCCAGCAACGTGCCGTGGTCCAGTGTCGGTGGACACTTAGCGTCGGCAAAGCCCCCAAAGGCCACAAGACCAATAACGTCATCCGGCCGACCGTCAAACTCACCTTCGCCGGCAACAAACTGCTGAAAGACATGCTTTACAGCGTCCAGACGGCTGACTCGTTCTCCTTCGACCGGGAAGTCCATCGCCTGCATCGACCCTGAACGATCGATGCACATTTCGATCGCAATACCCTCGGTTCGCACTCGGAATTCTTTGCGACCGTATTGAGGACGTGCTACGGCAAACACAATTAACAGCATCCCGGTCACCCGGAGCCAGGGCAGCAGACGATGAAATCGTTGAGCCATCGTTATCGGGAGATCGCGAAGCAGTGCTACACTGGAATACATCACCGCTGTCCTGCGATCACGTCGAACCGACCAGAATCCAATGGCCAGTACTGGAATCAGCAACAGCAATGACAGTGGTTCATGGAATCGGAACGCGTTCATTCCACCGTCTCCTCGGACCGGCCGGAATCCCGTTGAGTAAACTCACGTGCACGTTTGATGCTGGCATCGATATCTTCCCGCGCCGGCCGATGACCTGCGAACTTCACCAAATCAGCTGATTCAAGGAACTGCTGCAGGCGACGCTGTTCATCGTCGGTAAAGACGGAGTTTGTCACGATTTCACGAAGGAACTCTTCGGTCGTCTGTTCCGGTGCTCGAATGCCGGTCGACCTTTCGATATATACTCGTACCACACCGGTGAGTTCCACGTAGAATTCCTTGACATCTGTTTCAGACAGCCGACGGCTGATGATTCGATCCAGTTCCAGTCGAGCCAGCTGCTGGGGTGTTAACAGCAGTTCCTTGCTGGTCCGTCGTCGTCGCTGCCGTCGCCACCAAATCAGAGCAGCACTGATGGCTGCCACAAGACCTGTGGCCATCCATAGCCAGGTGGGTGGACTGGTGGATGGCAGTTGAATCGGTCCGATAGATGGCTTCAGATCTGCCAGCGATGGAGCGGATTCCCCCACGATGGTGTGAACTTCCACCTGAAGTGCTTCGGACTCGACAACATGTTCCTCACCATCACCGTCAGTACGGTTGTCCTGAAATCTGACTGCAATCGGGGCGATGGTCAATGTCCCTGCACGTGTCGGTTCGAGCGTATAGACCTGCCGAGTGACGTTGGCCTTTCCGTCCGTCGTGGGGAGGGGTTCATGGAAGTTTCGAACAAGGAACTCGCCGACAGATTCTCCGAATGGCGGTTTTATGATTTCAACACCGGGTTCTGATTTAATCGTCACCGTTAGCGTGGGCTCATCGGACAGGCGGACAACATCCGGAGAGATTTCAACAATCAATGTCACCGGACCGCGGACGGAATCTGACCGCACAGACCCGGCTGCGCTCGATCCATCTTTCAACTCATTATCCGTGCCACAACCGGACAGAATTGCAAGTGGTATCAGGACGTGCAGCGTACGAAGATTCATTTCGGGGTGTGGTCGGCTGGATCCAGGGGCTGCTGTCTGATGCAACTGTCAAGGCGTATTCGATCACTGCAGGCCGACTTCTCCGAAATCAGCCTGCGGCGTGAGCGATGGACCTGAGAAACGGAACAATGGCCATCATTGTCAGCGTGAATCATTGGCAGAGTGGATTTCGGAGTACTCCACTCGTCCGCTCGGTGGAAAAATAGTTCTAACGGCTTCGCTTTTCTCTGGCTGCGAAAAATTTTCGCAGGCTCGTTGTGTATGGTTCTTGCGTGCTCACAGGTAATTGATCTACGCCTGCCCTTCGCAGATTCACCTTAATGGTTTCGGCGCGACGTTCTGACTGCAGTTGAAAGAGTTGCCGGACACGCTCGCTTCGCGTGTCTACTTCGACGATTTCACCGGTTTCTGCATCCTCCAGCTGAATAAAACCGACGTCCGGCAATTCATGCTCACGAGGATCTGAAACAGTGATCGCGACGAGATCGTGGCGTCCGGTCGTCATCGAAAGTGCTTTGTGGGACACGCTGGTCTGAAAATCACTGATGACAAAGACCACGGCACGGCGTTTCTGCACACGGTTAAGGTATTCCAAAGCCATCTCCAGGTTTGTTTCACCTGCGACGGGTTCTGCTGCAATGATTTCCCTGAGCAGTCGCAACACGTTTCCTTTACTCTTGCGTGGCGGGTAGCACGCAATAACATCGTCGGCAAACAGGTGCAGGCCTACTTTGTCATTGTTCCTGAGTGCCGAAAACATCAGCAGGGCAGCGATTTCGACCATTACCTCCAGCTTGGACTGATTCCCGGACCCGAAGATACCGGATCCTGAAATGTCCACGAGGAACAGGATTGTCAGTTCGCGTTCTTCACAAAATCGCTTAATGAACGGTGCGCCTGCGCGAGCTGTCACGTTCCAGTCGATTGTGCGGATGTCATCTCCTGGCTGGTATTCGCGGACTTCCTCAAACTCCATGCCGCGACCGCGAAACACACTGCGATACTGACCAGCCATCAGATCGTCGACCGAGCGACTGGCGACAATCTGAATCCGCTGCACCTTGCGAAGGATTTCAGAGATTTCCGGCATCGAGTGGGAATACCATTTGACGTACTAATAAGAAATGACCGAATTGATTTTGTGAGCCGCATATGCCTCCGCCATGTGTGTCAACGCGAGGGCCTTATGCCGCTGATTACGGCACCGGTACAGTGGTCAGCAGTTCCCGGATGATGTCGTCCGACGTTTTCTCTTCGGCTTCCGCTTCGTACGTCAGAATCAAACGGTGACGAAGGACATCCATGGCGATGTCTTTGACGTCCTGGGGTGTGACATAGGCGCGACCGTTCAAAAACGCATTGGCTCGAGCGCCCAAGCCCAAGTATATTGTAGCACGCGGAGAAGCCCCAAATTCGACAAGGGGCGCAATGTCTTTGAGTTTGAATTCCGTCGGTTCGCGCGTCGCTCGAACAACCGAGACAATGTAGTTGCGCACCTGCTCATCGATATAGATCATCCGGACCACATCCTGCATGTCCAGGATATCCTGAGGTTGAAGAACGGACCGAATTGGTCGTGTATTTTCTTCCAAAGCCATGTCGAGGATCCGGCGTTCCTGATCAGGTTGCGGATAGGTGATCTTCACCTTCAGCATGAAGCGGTCGACCTGAGCTTCCGGCAGAGGGTACGTGCCTTCCTGTTCGATCGGATTCTGTGTTGCCAGCACGAGAAACGGCGTGTCCAGAGCAAACGTTTCATCGCCAATCGTGACCTGCCTTTCCTGCATCGCCTCCAGCAGGGCCGACTGCACTTTCGACGGGGCACGATTGATTTCGTCGGCGAGAATCAGATTGGAAAAAATCGGCCCTTTGCGGATCTTGAATGACCCGTCCACCGGCAAATAAATCATCGTGCCCAGCAGATCGGCCGGAAGCAGATCAGGAGTGAACTGAATTCGTTGAAAGCCAATGGAGAGTGCCTGCGCCAGAGCAGTAATGGCCGTCGTCTTGGCCAGACCTGGAACGCCTTCCAGTAAGACATGGCCACCGGCCAGCAATCCGGTGAGCAGGCGTGAGATCATTTCGTCCTGGCCCACAATGGCCTTGCTCAATTCACTTTTTAGCTGATGAAGCTGTTCGCCCTTCTCCGCTACACGGTCTTTGACCTGCTGAAGTTCGGTCTGCATTACTGTTTCCGTTATTGTCCTGTTAGGTATCGATTTTGACATCCACTGGTTAGATACGCTGGTTGGGGCGCATTTTTAGCGACTGAATCATCCACTTTCCACTGGTTGGAACCCGTTCACACCTCTAACGGCGTTGTTGCGGTTGACGTCCGGAATTCGGATTAAGCTGCCGCATGCTTCCCCGGTAGATCCCCGGGCTTGCACTACTTCGCAGCGGACCGCACACGTTCTGAGCAAAGTAGACGTCGAGTTCCGGAATTCACTGCGGAAAGAGTAGCTTTCCTGCAGCAGCCAGTCGACCGTTGACGCCGACAGGAAGAGTACCAGTAAAGCGGGGAGTGTTCGGTCTGTGCTTAACGGACGGATAAAGCTCCTGAAGACCGGCTAATTCATCCCTCAGTTTTCCTTTCTTCACCCTTTTCGAATCCCCGCACCCCGTCCGACTTCCCGCCGGTTCGTGATCTCGCGCACCATGTCCTTGTCGCCGAAGCTGTGATGCAGAACGACACAGTGGTGGAAATTAGCCATGATGGTTGCCGGCAGCAATACGAAGACGTTCGGAGAGTACACACCTAAGGGGTGTTCCTGATGCTGTCAATCCTCTTTTTGTGAGACTTGGTGTCTGCTCGTGGCCATTGTCCGCAGCCGAACAGGCATGGTGGATACATGACAAAAAATGAACCAACCTGGCTGATGACGATGTTCCACAGGAACGCGCTGTGCAACTGACACCCGCTTTGCCTGATACATGAGGGCTCACTGTTAATCCCGTCCATTCTGTTAAAACTGTGACTGAACACTCAGTATTCGGGCAGTATCTGCAGGACGGACAGGATGTTGCCGGAAGACGACACGGAGTTTCATGTGGGCACGGGGCTCGGAATCGCCGTGTGACAAACATGTGCGCCGTTTTCAGCACTGCAGGGCGTGTGAAATACAGTCCGGCACATGCATCAGCCCGGAATTGCAGATTCAGAGGTGTCCACGATTCACTGAGTGATGGATTTGGTTGCAACATGAGTCCGGTGAACGGATACTGTGGTGGCTGAATGTGAGTCTCCGTCGGCAGTGTAGCTACCTGCCATTTCCCGACCTGAACGGCGAGTTACCGCCTTTCCCGTATCGAACAGAAATACCTTCAGGACGCCGGATGATGAAGAACTTTTGTCTGTGTCTGGCTCTTGCAGCCACGTGTAGCGTTTCCGTGCCTGTTTCGGCGGCTGTTAAAACGCTGCCAGTTCGTATGGGCAGCGGGGCGATGACTTTTGACACCGTCCCCGGCTGGGGGCTCGATGAGGATGGCAAATCCGTTCTCGGTCCGACGCACGGCGGTGTGGTGATCGACAAGGCGGATAATATCTACGCCAGTGCGAATATGGGCGTATTCGTGTTCTCGCCCGACGGGAAAGTCCTTCGTCGATTCATTGGAGATGATTATTCCAACATCCACGACATGGAAATTCGAGAAGAGGGTGATCGGGAATTCATCTACGGAGCCCGCAACAATGATGCTGAAGGAATCAAATTCGATTCCATTACCGGTGACATTGTACTCAGGCTGCCGTTTCCGGATGAGTCAGGACTCAAGCTGAAGAAGTTCAGCCCTACCGCAATCACGGTTGCCCCGAATGGAGACATCATCCTGTCGGACGGTTACGCCAGTAATCACATATTCAAGTTCGACAAAACCGGAAGGTACCTGATGCATTTCGGCAGGAAGGGCAACGAACTAAAGGAGTTTAATACGGCTCACGGGATGACACTGGACACGCGCTACGCTCCGCCACGCCTGCTGATTTGCGATCGCAATCATCAGCCCAGAGGCCGTCTGCTGCATTATGACCTGGATGGCAATTTTATCGAAGAGGTGGTGACTGGTCTGGGAATGCCCACATCAGTGGCGATCCACGGTGATTTCGTGTCGGTTCCCGACCTGCATGGACGAGTCGTGGTTCTGGACAAAAGTAACACGATTATCGCGGTGCTTGGCCATAATCTCGATCGAGAGAAGGGACGCAACTTCCAGATTCCTCAGGAAGAATGGATCGAAGGCATTTTTAGCGGCACACATGGTTCTTACTGGGACAGCGACGGCAATTTGTATGTGCAGGACTGGAATGTCTCCGGACGCGTCATGAAGCTGGTACGTGTCAAATAGGCTAACGACCTCATGGTGGTGCTGGACGCAGGAACGAACTGTCTTGGAAGTTGAATCGAGTCAAATTCTGGTTGCAGGTCTATATTTTTCGGATGTCTTATTGAACTTGGCTTTCAAGGCTTCTCCCAAGTCAATTCCCAGACCCATCGTAATCAGATCGACGCAGATCAGGACGTCGGCCAGTTCTTTGCGAAGACCGTTGATATCTTCTTTGCCACCGACCAGGCCCAGGCGCACCCGTTCCAGCTTTTTCAGTTCGTTGCACCCTTTTCCTGCCTCACCCGCCAGTTCCAGACCTCGAAATGACAATGGCACATCGCCGCCGTTGGCCCATTCTGCGTGGCGCTTCTGGTTCACGTTTCTGACAGTCGGTCGTAGAGACTTGATTCATTCACCGCTTTTCGTAACTTTTTCAGGGGCCACTGCGTTCCATGTCGACCTCTGATTCTACCGATGGTCACTGTGATCCACTACAAGGCATTGCTTCTGTCAGCCGATAATGAAATCAGATTCCTGGTAGCCGCCGGAACATCCCACTTGTGGGTGATTCCACCCGTCCGATAAAATTGGGCTGTACCGAGAATTTCTTTTTTGTCACATGGAGTGACCCCCTGCTCAGTGTTCTTGGCCGAGAACAACGGCACTGCGATGGCATTTCCCGCCGCCATTTTTTGCGCATTGGGGGATTCTCGCTGTCCCAGGTCCTGCGGGCCGAGGCCACCTCGGCGGGTCCGTGCGGCAAGAAACTGTCCCACAAGACGGTGATCATGATCTAGCCTGTCTGGTGGCCCCTCTCACCAGGATATGTATGATCTGAAAATGAAGGCGCCGATCGAAATTCGCGGCTCCTTTAAACCAATATCCACGAGTATTCCGGGCATCCAGATTTGTGAGCATATGCCGCGGCTGGCGGCGATGATGGATAAGTTTACTATCATTCGTTCGCTCTGCGGCTCCCCTGACCAGCACGCCTCTGATGTCTGCATGAGTGGTTACCCGATTTCAGGAAGCCAGCGACAGTCGGGACGTCCCTCGCTTGGTTCGGCGGTCACCAGGCTACATGGCAATGTTGATCCATCGGTCTCCCCTTTTGTGGGGCTGACGACCAAGACAAAACATGCTCCTTACTCCAATCCTGGTTTCCCCGGCTTCCTGGGGCCGTCTTATGCTCCCTTCCAACCCGAGGGGGACGGGCTGGCGGATATGAAACTGCAGGGGATTGATCTGGATCGGCTGGGAGATCGCAAGACACTGCTGGCGAGCTTTGACCGCTTCCGCCCGCAACTCGACGAGCAGCAGGCTTACGAGGGAGTTGATGATTACACGCGCCAGGCCTTCGATGTCCTGACCTCCAGTAAGATGCTCGATGCGATGGATCTGGAAGAAGAAGACCCGGCGCTGCGGGATCGTTACGGTCGTGGCTCGTCCGCACCTGCTTTCGGCGAGGATGCCGGCCCCCACTGGATGGACCAGTTCCTGATGGCACGGCGGCTGGTGGAAGCCGGCGTGCGGTGCGTGACTCTGAGCTTTGGGAGCTGGGATCGCCATGGTGGTAATTTTGAGCGGCTTCCGATCCAATTACCCAAGCTGGACCAGGTGGTGACAGCTCTGGTTCAGGATATTCATGACCGTGGCCTTCAGGACGATGTCACCGTGATTGCCTGGGGGGAGTTCGGTCGCACACTCCGCATTAACAAGGGGGCGGACGGGATCACTGGCCACAGGCATCCTGTGCACTTCTGGCAGGGGGTGGTATGCAGGTTGGCCAGGTGATCGGTTCAACCAACAAGTACGCGGAAGTGCCCAAGGATCGCCCAGTGCATTACCAGGAAGTGCATGCCACACTCTATAACCGGCTGGGGATCGATACCATGACGGCAACGATTCGAGACCATGCCGGCCGTCCCCAGTACCTGGTGGATCATCGTGAGCCGATCAGGGAACTGATCTAGGCGAGGCATGCCGCTCTGTGCAGTTTTTTACCTTGGATGATTGATTATAAACGCAATGCCCGCTTCGGATTGAAGCTCTTTTTTGTCTACCTGGTCCTCTATGGCGGCTTCGTGCTGGCCAATGCCCTTGCCGCAGATGTGATGGAAGCGACTCCCCTCGTCGCTGTTAACTTGGCGACCCTTAGCGGCTTTTGAAGACTCGTAACAGTCCGGCCACTGTTGTCGAAAGTTCGGTTCCGGTCAGGGTTCGATGAGTTCTTTCATTTCCCGAACGGCTCGTTCGAATCCGACGAGCAGGGCGTGGCTGATGATGCTGTGACCGATGTTGAGTTCATGGACGTCCGGAATCAGGGCGATTTCACGGACGTTGCGGTAGTTGAGTCCGTGTCCCATGTTCAGTTGCAGACCGCCTTGGATGGTTTTGCGCGCTGACGAGACGACTTTGTCCAATTCGATGCCGCGGTCGTCCGCATTCACAGCATCCGCAAAACTCCCGGTGTGGATTTCTATCGCATCGACACCCAGTGCCGCAGACGCCGCAATTTGAGCTTCATCAGGATCAATGAACAAACTGACGCGGATTCCGGCTTCCTGCAGCTGGCGCGCACAGGTAACCACCCGATCCCGCTGGCCGATAACATCCAAGCCGCCTTCTGTCGTCAGTTCCTCTCGTTTTTCCGGAACAAGAGTGACCTGTTCCGGAATCACTTCCAGTGCGATCCCGGTCATTTCATCGGTTACCGCCATTTCCAGATTCAGGTCTGCGTGAATGGTCTGGCGCAGCAGCTTTAGATCGCGATCCTGGATATGTCGACGGTCTTCTCGCAAATGGACTGTGATTCCATCCGCTCCTCCCATTTCTGCCAGCACCGCGGCATGCACCGGGTCCGGTTCACTGGTGAGACGGGCCTGACGAACGGTGGCAACGTGATCAATATTAACGCCAAGTCGTGGCACGAGGAGTTACTCCTGTATAAGTCAGATTCACGAAGCTGTCACAATCATGGCATCTTCTGATTCTGTGTTTGCAGGCGATTTCACGGTCATGTGAACATTGACGGCCCCGACGACTCTGAACACGGGAACAGAACAGCAACATCGCTCTACACGGCCGCAAGACCTCGAGCGAACTCATCCTGCAGTTGGTCCAGGTGTTCCAGTCCGACAGATATCCTGATCGTTTCGGGGGAGATACCTGCGGTCAAACGTTCTGCGGTGGTCATATAGCGATTTGAAGTGGAGGCAGGATGAGACAGAGTCGTTCGTGCATCGGCCAAAGTTGGAGAAAATGGTAATTCGGGGATCGCTCGCATAAATCGGGAAACGGCCTCGACACCGTCTGCATCAAGTTCAATGGTGATGATGCCACCGGTGCCTTGTGGATACAGCCGCATTGCTGTCGCACGGGATGTATGACCCTCAAGCAAGGGAAAACAGACTCGACGAACGCCACGCTGTGTCTGCAGGAATGTTGCCAGCCCACGGGTCGTTTCGCAAATATGTTTCATTCGCATTGGTAATGTTCGCAGACCTCGCTGCGTCAGCCAGGATTCGAACGGATTTGCATTCTGCCCGAACAGACTGGCCGTTTCTGTTGCGGCCGACATCAGTTGCTGCGTCCCGGCCGCGACACCCAGTATTACGTCACCGTGGCCGTTGAGATATTTTGAAGCACTGTGCACGACCGCGTGGGCACCATGATCCAGGGGACGAATTAACTCAGGCGTCGTAAATGTATTATCGACGATCAGCGGGACCTCACCCAGCACGGACGACAGTCCCGCGATGTCCGCCACCTCCAGCATCGGATTGGATATGGTTTCGGTCAGACACAGTTTGGTATCCGGTCGGACATCCCTGGCAACCTGAGCAAGGTCGATAATGCGGGTTTGGGTGACCTGAAAGTTGAACTGGCCCTGCAGGCGGCCCATCAGCTGCAATGTCTGTCCATAGAGACTTCCGGAAACCAGCAGGTGATCGCCAGCTCGCACCATCGACATGACGACCGCGGCAATGGCGCCCATCCCTGATGAAAAGACAGCACCGGCCTCGGCACCTTCCATGCTGGCGAGGGAATGCGCCAGTGCGGAATGATTTGGGTTGCTGTCCCGCGTGTAGGTGTACCCTTCCAGCTGACCATCACAGAGCTGGTCCAGCACATCGAGGTCCGGGACATCAAATGCCGCCGTCTGGTAGATCGAAGGTGCGCTGGGCGGTGTTACAAAAGGAGACGGATGCCCCATGCGGCTGACGGGTGTATCCCTGGAGTATGGCATGAGATCGAATCGGCGAATTCGTTAGGTGACAGGAGTCATTCGCGATCTCAGCGACGCGATGATGGCCGGTGCGGCGCTGTGTCGGAATGCTGGAGCTTCGCAGGAGCTTCGATCGACCGCAATCGACGACAGGCTGGATTTTCGACTACGGGTGCGAGCTGCGAGAGACACAAAACGAGTCGAGGCTGATTGAATGCTGAACAGGAGCGACCATGCGTCATTTGCAACACTGATGACTGATGTTCGACGATGACAAAAAAAACGGAGTTAGTCGGACATCAGCAGAGACGAACCAGCTGGCACAGCAGCCGCAACCACCTCACGGTCGAAAATCAAAGTATCACTCAAAGGACCGATCGCCGGAGTCGATTTGGCTTTCTGATCTTCGAGCTCGAAAGAACATTCTTTCGCCAGACGACTTGCCTCGAAACGAGCTGGGATGTTGGCCAGCCACCAGTCTTCGGCGTCCTTCCATGTCCATTCTTCGTTTGCGGTACATTCTTCGAGCGCCGCGAGCAGATCTCGTGGAATGTGGAAACGTTCTTCAGGTTTCTTGGCAAGACACCTGGTGATGATGGATACGAGATCCTCAGGAACACTCACACCAGTTGCAGAAAAATCGGGGACTGGTTCTGTCGCGTTGGCGACGATCAGCATGATGGGATTCTCATCGCGAAACGGCGGATATCCGGTGAGCAGGAACCAGGCCACGGCTCCCAGCGAATAGATGTCTCCTCGGCAGTCCGGTTCGAGACCAGATGACTGTTCGGGGCACATGAAGGCTGGTGACCCCTGAATCTGGGTATGCACACGGCGTATGTTGACGTCATATCCCAGCGCCGGCTGCACGAGACCGAAGTCCAGCAACTTGGCCACATCAAACATATGGCCCCGCTCCGACAGAAAGATATTGCTGGGTTTGATATCGCGGTGCACGAGACCTTCGCACCATGCTTCATGGAGTGCCCCACAGATTTGTTTCAGGAGGTAGACCACACGTCCCGGTGACATGATGCCAAACTGCTGCACATACTGATGCAGGTTCAACCCTTCAAGGAACTCCATGGCGTAGAAAAAACGTCCGTCAGGCGATGTGCCGTAATCGTAAACCTGAATAGTATTCGGATGTGTCAATCCGGCAGTTGCTTTGACTTCCTGTTCGAAGCGAGCCCTGACTCGGGAGTCGCGTGCCTTGTCCGGATGGATGAGTTTGACAGCACACAAACGCTTCAGCAGCCGATGTTCGGCGAGGTACACGTCACCCATTCCGCCGGAACCAAGTTGTTCCTTCAGAACATATGATCCCAGTTCTTCGATATTGTTGTTACGATCTCGAATCTTTTCACTGACACTGGCACCTAACGTGGCGCAACAGATCGCACCAATCAGCAGCATCATCGATTCAACAGCAATTTGCAGTTGGGCTGCGACCGTAACATTCGGGAAGGCGGGAGCGTGTGACACCAGGCTGGCGACTATTGCTGCCATCGGAATGGCAGCCAGACTGGAGGCAATTAAGAGCGAACGCCGGCTGCGGTTGGGGATAATGATTCCGTAAATCGCGACGAGCACCACAGAGATGAGCTGTGACTCGCGAAGCGTCAGCATGTATTTATGAAACTCATGCGTCCGGCTCGTGGATTCCAGATTCGCGAAAATCAAACAGGCCAACGTTGCGAAGCCGCATCCGAATGCGATCGCCTCGATCCGCCGCAGGCTGCGTTCATCGTTGATCGTTCGCACGTGCAGCAGGATTACCGTCAGACTCCAGCTGCACGTTACCAGGATACCCGCAAACACAATCCAAATCGTGCCCCAATGTCCTCCAGTGGCCGCCTCAAGCAGTAAGAGGGACGTGAGTGTGATGGAGATCGCCAGAGAGCTGAAGAGGAGACGTCGTTGCAGGAACTCTCGCATGCGAACCTGGCTGAGCGCATCCAGCCGCGTCCTTGCTGCTGTCCGGATGAGTGGGTTCGTGGCTCTTTCGGGAGCAGCGTTTTCAGTTGCTGACGGGCCCGACTGCATCAGAGATCCGGTGTTATGACATGGATAGACGGGTGCCGACCTGAATACGGTGAGAATTGTTTTGTG
>CAUZPL010000010.1:0-117470 GCA_963581585.1 Planctomycetota bacterium | reverse complement strand
TTCAGTCGGTCTCGCACATACCCAGAGATTCACAGTTCCTGAGTTTCAATGAGCGGCTGGGGGGAGGGGGGGGCGGCTTGACCCCATCGCGGTCGCGATATGTATTTAGGCAGGGCTCTGAAGTTTTTTCGGTCCGAACGTCTCTTCGCAAACTGCAGCAAGCTGTCGCATTAAGTGGCTTCAGGTAACCCGCTCGGCAACAACACTGCAGAGCGACCAATTGTATCCACGAATCCAAATCGGTTGAGCAATGACCGCAGACTTCTTCTCCCAGCCGATCCTTAATTCGCCGTACGAGTATCCAGGCCGTCACTGGGAGCTGGACAAGACTGGGCAGCCGAGAACAACACCTGATTCGCCACAGCCGGGCCGGCAGCAGCATCCCAAAACCGACGTTCGGCCTCTGAATGATTGTTTGCCATGTTGCTCTGCTGGTTTTTCGATCTGACTTCACCACAGCTGGACTTGTGAACCTGTATGACGGTTCACACATCCAGAACGTCTCAGCGGTTGCAACGTGGCGTGGCTGGACTGTGTCCGCCTGGGGGACCCGTTACAATACCCGTGACAATAGCTGGGAAGTTGTCACCGTCGGAGCCTGATGCGACATTAGGAGTTCCGGGCTGTGCGGTCAATCTTGAAGGGTCATTGTACGAGGTAATCATGAGCGAACCGCTCGACGGAAAACGGATCTTGATGTTTGTCGACGACATCTACGAAGATCTGGAATTGTGGTACCCCAAACTGCGTTTACTCGAGGCGGGCGCCGCGGTGGTCGTGTCCGGTCCCCAGGCGCAACGGACGTATTCCGGCAAGAACGGTTACCCGTGCCGGTCAGATGCGGCGATCTCCGACGTGCTGGCCTCGGAAGTGGCCAGCCAACATTGGTCGGGCCTCGTGGTCCCCGGCGGCTTCATGCCCGACAAACTGCGGCGCGATCCGGCCGTGCTGGACCTTGTTCGCGCTTTCGATTCGGCCGGAAAATTGATCGCCGCCATCTGCCACGGTGGCTGGATTCCGATTTCGGCGGGTGTGTATTCCGGAGTACGTGTGACCGGATCGTTGGGCATTCGGGACGATCTGATCAACGCGGGCGCGCTGTTTGAGGACCAGCCGGTGGTGATCGATCGGCATTTCGTGTCGAGTCGCAAGCCGGATGATCTGCCCGATTTCTGTCGAGGAATTCTGGAAGTGCTGACGTCCGGGACAAGTTGAGTCGGCGACCGCATGCGTGACCAGACCGTACTCGCAATCAAATCCACGCGATCAGCGAGAGACGGCGTGGAGCGGAATGACCTGTGCTCGAGGGGCCGAAACAATGTATTCGATTCTGTTCGGCGGAGACTCGACGGTGCACATTGGTGGCGGTACGACCGAGATCGTGGGGCATGCACACGTCTACAAGGATCGGCCCGGTGAGGTCTCCTTCAAACGGGAAGAGAGACCGCTTATCATGGCATCCATCGTCGCGATGGACTCCCACCGATTCATTGCACCGATGCGTTGGCAGTGGCGTGTTTTCGCGGCGTCCCCAGGCCCGAACCCTCACCTTCCTCCCCAAGAGAGGGAATGAGAGGAAACCGACCCGCTGATCTGTGCAAGATGCAGTAGTGAGTGCAATAATTGTCGTATCCCGTCCGTTGAGTCCGTGACACCCCTATGGAGTTTCATAGATGACGCCAGAAGATATCACCATCACAGGTGAACCGATCACCGATGCCATGTGTCGGTTTTCTGTCGGTCGCCCCGTATATCCCGAAAAGTCATCCTACTTCGGCAGCAAAGAGGAAGCTGAAGGCTCGGCGCTGGCGGAACGACTCTTCGCCATCGACGGTGTGCGCGGCGTGCAGGTTTCTCATAACCTGATCACGGTCAGGAAGACCGGAAGGGATGAGTGGCCCGTGATTGGCAAACAAGTCGGGGCTGCCATCCGCGATTTTCTCTCCTCGGGAGAGCCGGCAGTTTCTGACGAGTTTCGACGAAAGATTCCGTCAACCGACGAGATCAGAGAACGTGTCCAGCAAGTATTGGATACAGAGATCAACCCCTCTGTGGCAAATCATGGCGGAATTATTCGGCTCATCGACGTGAAAGACAACGTGGTCTACATCCAGATGGGTGGTGGCTGCCAAGGGTGTGGTCAGGCCGACGTCACTTTGAAATTCGGCATTGAAACCGCAATTCGTACCGCCGTCGAGGGAGTTGGAGACATTCTCGATGTCACCGATCACGCGTCCGGTCGGAACCCGTATTACGTGCCGTCGGCGAAATGACCGATGCCACGAATCTTGCTACTGTTGCCAACAACGACCTACCGAACTGAGGCGTTCCTCGCTGCGGCAATGAAGATGGACGTGGAGGTGACGATCGGTTCCGAAAAGCCCAACACGCTAGCCAAGCTGAACCCAACAGCGTTGCTGACTCTGAGCTTGCACGATCCCCAGCAGGCCGCCTGCGAGGTGATGAGATTCGCTGCCAAATATCCCATCGCTGCGGTCGTCGCAGTGGACGACCAAGTGACGGTCGCCGCAGCAGCCATTGGCCACGCGTTGTCGTTGCGGCAGAATTCGGTCGAGTCGGTGCTGGCTGCCGGGAACAAGCACCGCATGCGTCACCTGTTCCAGCAGGCCGGGGTTCCGTCACCGAGTTTTCAACTGTGTCGGCTGGACGATAACGCGGAAATTGTGGCTGGCCAATTGCGCTATCCCTGCGTCGTGAAACCGTTGAGTCTTTCGGGCAGTCGTGGGGTGATTCGTGTCGACAATGAGCGGGAATTCGTGCGGGCAGTCGGTCGGCTGGCGAGAATTCTTCAAAAGGAAAGCGGAATGCGGAATGCGGAATGCGGAGGGGCGTTGGAAGATACGGATTCCTCTTGTCGCAGTGCTCGGCAAGGGGACCAGTCATCATCAGCGATGAGTCACTTTCTGGTGGAGGACTTCATCGGAGGACCAGAAGTGGCTCTCGAGGGACTCCTCAGCCGAGGGCAGCTTCGCGTGCTTGCACTGTTCGACAAGCCGGATCCGCTGGATGGTCCGTTTTTCGAGGAGACCATTTATGTCACCCCGTCGCATCTGCCGACCTTCGTTCAGGAGCAGATTACTCGCTGTACGAGCGACGCTGTGCGGGCACTCGGTTTGTCCGAAGGACCGATTCACGCGGAACTCCGGCTGGGTACAGATGGCCCGTCGGTGATTGAGGTCAACGCGCGATCAATCGGCGGTCAGTGCTCGAGAATGTTGAAGTTCGGCACGGGGATCTCGCTGGAAGAATTGATCATTCGTCACGCTCTCGACGGCGATCTGGAGTCACACGTCCGTGAACGCCAACCGGCCGGCGTGATGATGATTCCCATTCCTCGGGCAGGTCAACTGAGTGAAGTGCATGGATTACACGACGCCGAGTCGGTTGACGGTATCGAACGAGTGACCATTTCTTCCTATGTGGGTCAGAAGATGGTGCCGCTGCCCGAGGGGTCGATCTATCTGGGATTCATTATTGCGCGGACGACATCAGTGGAAGCCGTCGAAGCCGCGTTAAGGAAGTCACACGCTAAGCTACGGTTCGTCATCGAACCGCTTGAATTCAATAAAAAGCCGGTCAATACCGAACGATGGAACGAGTGATCGCGATAGAGATTCTCGTACCCACAAATACCCCGTAGGGTCAAAATACTCCGCCGACCATGAAATTCAATGGCGGACGTTCAGTTCGGTCATCGGGTGCTAACGATTCTCCGTCGAATCGGGCTCTTGATCTGGTGCAACCAGCTCTGCAGGATCGAACACGCAGATCTGGCGGAGGGACAGCCGCCGTTCCAGCCACTGATAGATGGCGCGCCCATTCATGCTGCTCTTCGGTGGTACTTTCACAGCCAGCACGCGACGCTGATCATCAGTCAGCAGCAAACGCTTCTTCCCGAGTTTCTTCAGTAACGCTTCGATCTGGTCGTTCTGAAACTCGATGATCTGCTGCTGGCGTTCATTGGCCCAGCCAATGAGGGTGGCAAGCACCATGTGGTAGGGCTGGAGCATGAATTGCATTGGAAACTCGGTCGTGGGCAGGAAAATCGACCAGATTCCGTGTTGAGCCAAGTGATTTCAAGCGGTTGAAATGGGGGAATCTGTGTAATCGCAACTCCAATGCCGAAAGCGGTTGGGGGTTCGCCATCCAGCGATGCCCTCAGGGCGAGGATCCTAGCTCCGCCGCGCCATCCAGATCACATGCCGGGCACCCCTTACCCGCATGTGCCCGCACCGTAACCTCCTCGACCACAAAGCCTACCGCACGAAGCCGTCTCGTGAACGCCTTGTCCGGCCCTGCGGACCAAATTGCTAACGCGCCGCCCGGTTGGAGAGCCCTAAACACCACCCACAGCCCTGCCTTCGAGTACAGCCACTGATTCGAGGCCCGTGTCAGCCCGTCCGGCCCGTTGTCCACGTCCAAGACGATCGCGTCAAAGCCAACGCGTTCCTTCTGGAGGAGCACTGTCACATCGACCGCTTGAACCTGCGTACGAGTGTCGTCCAGCGGTCGCCCCGCAAACGATCCCAGAACGCCCCTGTTCCACTACCACCACTCCAGGCACGATCTCAGCGACCACGACCTCAGCATCGGCGCCCAGTGTCTTCAGCGTCGCCGACAATGTGAAGCCCATCCCAGCCCCGCCGATGAGAACCCGAGCCGCCGGTTTCGCTCGTAGGACTTTACACGCGATCACCCCCAACGCGTCCTCAGACGAATGCGCACGCGTGTTCATAAGATCCTGGCCGCCCACGATCTTGATGAAGTAGTCCGCGCCTCCTTGATAGAGCCCGAGTTCGCCACCCTCGCCGGGGATCGATGTGGTGTGGACAAGGTGCATGGCGGACTTTCTTTGAGTGGGGTCGGGCGAGGCGGTCGGGTGGTGTAGGAGAACAAGGTACACGCAGGCTCTATTAACTCCATGCAAGGCGGCTCCATGCAGAAGAGATGGCCAAGAGAACGTCCCTGACGGTTGCTGTCCAACAAGCGATTGCTACTGACGTTGGTTATCGGGATCGATGAGCCGGTTTCCGAGCCCCTGGTGATTTCGCTCCGCGCGGTAGTGCTCGACGTATTCAGCGACCGCTCGTTCGAGTGATCGCCTGCCAAAGAAGATCATCCGGCTGAGGCATTCGGATTTGAGAGAACCGAAATACCGCTCAAGATGAGCGATCCAGTTTGGGCCTTGAACGCCAATAGGCATGCTGTGAGTCACTACCACACTTCTACCACTTTTAAATAAAGCGCTCTGCAATTCACTGAAAAGGGATGCACGCCGCTGCAAGAGCGGCTATCGTCCAAACCTATAGTTTTTCAGTGGTTTCACGCTGATTTGCCCGATACAGCAATGCGTTCGGGACGTGGAGCGAAACGAGCAAGGCCGATTCTCGGTGACCTGTCATCAGCCGGCAGCGGTGGCAAACGACCTGGTGCCGGCGGGATTGTCAGACAACTGGGACAAACGGGTCGACAATCCGGTCGCCTGTCTGGTGATCACCAATCACTGCCCGCAAGAGATCTACTTTCTGACAATCGGGGACTTGAAGAGCGTGTGTTGTGTGGTCAGACATTCACGTATCTGTTTTTCGACGGACGTCCGGACGCTTCAGCCGAAGTCAGTCTGAAAGCCGAGACCGGAGCGGTCGACGTCTGCACCAGCAACCGTCGAACGAGAAAATGAACTGAACGAGGTTTGTTTCACCGACGCGAGTTGTACTAGAATGCAAACTGCCGAAGTCGATTCAACCGACGGCGCAATCAGAGCTCGTTCGTGCTGGTGTTCTGCTGAAACCCGGCGTAGTCTCGTCACGTTGCTCTATTTGCCGCGTCCACCGGTTTGGCAATCCATGATTCAATCGCCGATAATGCGAGTGCTCCGTCTTCAGACACAACGGCATGTCGCATGAACAAGAATGCTATCGTCCTCGCCCTTCCATTTTGCTGGCTTGCCGTATCAGCACACGCGGAAGAGATCCGTTTCACGACGGCCAAAGCCGGGCGCGTTAGCCTGGCGGTGTATGACGGGGACGGTGGCGTCGTTCGCTCGTTGCTGATCGGTAAACCAGTGGAAGCTGGCGAGCACTCCGTTGGCTGGGACGGCAAAGACGAGCAGGGAAAGCCCGTCTCGGCTGGGCGGTACGAGTTCCGTGGGCTGGTCGCGACGATCTCCGGTGAGGTGGACGGCATCGTGGCGAACACGGCGGATCGCTGGGGTGGGTTCACCGAGGCGATGGACTACACTGGAGTTGTTTGCGAGCCGGACGGGTCGTTTTATCTGCTCTCGTGCGGCGGCGAGTTTGGGGAGCGGATTCAGAAGTACCACGCCGACGGCACGCTGGCCTGGGATCCTCCGCGTGGTTCAATGGGCGTGTTTCCCTGGCTGTTTGGCATCGATACGGACGGCCAACATGTCTACCTGCAGCGGCTGAACGGGCAGCAGATGTCCGTCGTCCGGCTCGACGCGAAGACGGGCAAGCCCGTGCCTTACGGCGACCCGAACAAGCGCCCGCCCGCGGCGGTGATCCACAAGTTCGAGAACTTTCGACCGCCGCAGCCGTATTCCGGACCGAACATCCCCACTCGTCCCGGCGACATGCGAAAGTACGAACGACTTCCCGCGCGAGGCCTGGCCGTTCACGACGGCCTGTTGTACCTGCCCGTGACGTCCGAGGATCGAATCATCGTTGCTCGCGCCGACACAGGTGAGGTTGTTCGCGATATCGAGGACGTGCCACAGCCACAGGGGATCACCGACGCGCCCGACGGGACGCTGCTGGTCAGTTCGACGACCAACGTGCTTCGCATCGATCCTCGCACGGGGAAGCGCAAGACCGTCATCGGCGGGCTGAGCAATCCGCACGGGTTGACGCTCGACGCGCACGGCAACATCTATGTCGCGGACCGCGGTGATTCGCAGCAGATCAAGAAGTTCTCGCCCACCGGCAAGCTTCAGATGACGATCGGTCACAAGGGGGGACGGCTGTGGGGTCGCGTCGATCCGTCCTGGCTGTGTGCTCCGTCGGATGTCGCCGTCGATCGCGATGGCAACATCTACATCACCGAACAGCACGTCAGCCGGCTGCAAAAGTTCGCTCCGGACGGCAAGTTTCGGGCTCAGTGGTACTCGCACTACTGCGAAAGCCCGGCCGTCGACCCGCGCGACCCGCGCTGGATCTACATCAGCGGCCTCGGCCAGGTGCGGGGATACAAAGCGGACTTCAAATGCCGGACGCACGAGTGGAAGTACTCGTGGTTTCGTGCGGGTTGGCACGTGGGCGAAATGATGCCGACGTTCATGACGGGATTCAGCGGCGTGCGTTATCTGAAAGGGAAGCGGTTTCTGTTCAACTCGATGCCGCCGGACTTGTACGTCTTGCGATTCGTCGACGGAGACGAACCCGGCACGGGCGAAGACGCTGGTCGTGACCTGTTCATGGCCGGGCAGATCGGCATTCGCTTTCACAACCTGCCGGGCGACGACCCGTGGAACCACAAAGGCAACCATCCTGCCGGTGCTCAGATCCCCGGCATCTGGACGGACGCCAACGGCGACGGTGTGGCTCAGGCGGCGGAAATTTCGCTCGTTGACCCCAAGGACGCAGGGCGGGACAGCATTCCACGCGGCTCGAACAAGCGCGGCGGAGCCGGCGACTTTCACGTGGATCGGGTCGGCAACATCTACCTCAGTGCCCACGACCGGCTGATGCGCCTGCCGCTGGAGGGCTTCAACAAACTCGGCAATCCGGTCTACGACTATGCGAAGATCGAAGTGGTGTGGACGTCACCCGATCAGGAGCAACCGGAGATTTCGTTCCTGGACGAGGCCGACAACATCTACCTCATCACCGCCGACTACGATAACAACTTCGCGAAGAACAAAAACCCCGGCCGTGGCGTCTGGCCGCAAAGGCACAAAAGCTACTCGCTCCGCAAACTGTCTCCCGAAGGCCGCCAGATCTGGCGCGTCGGCAGAAAGGCCGTCGCTGAACGTCAGCGCGGCGAGTTCTACTACCCCAGTTGCATTGCCGGTGTGCACAAAGGGCTGATCTACGTGCTGGATGTGGACGGCACGTTTCTGGTTTACAACGAGGACGGCTTGTACGTCGGCGAATTCGGGATCGCCGACGGCGAGAACTGGTGCGGCTGCATCTTCGAGACCGAAGGTCAGCTCTACGCCTACCAGAACAGCCACGCCTGGCACCTGACGCGGCGATTTCGAGTGAATGGCACCGGTGACGTTCAATCGTTTCGCGGAACGGTGTCGCTCAGTGGTGGGCAGTGATCGCAATGCTGTGCACGGCGTCGCGATTGTTGGTCAGTTCTCGACCATAAGGGCGTGATTCGACACAAGTGGATGGGCATCCCGGTGAGAAGACCATCGACGTGGCTCGTGAACAGCTTGTGCGGCTGGGAGACACGGATTCCATTCGGGTGTCGCGACACCCGTTTCGGGATCAAATACGCCGTTCCGGAGCAATCGACGCAGACTGCAAAGTGCGTTTGACGCGGTAAAGAGCTGATCGCCCGCGTTGCTGAAAAATTGTCAACTATTAGCTATTCGCTGGTACGCCCGATAATTTCGTCATCGAAGTAATTGGTAGACATGCCGGCGTCGAGTACAATGCGCTGTGAGTTAATCCCGGATGACTTGGGACTCAGCAGAAACACGACAGTGGAGGCCACTTCGTCGGTCTGTACGGCCCGTTTTCGCAGCGTCGCCTGTTCTGCGAACAGGTAACTGTCGATGTATCCCGGAATGCCGGCTGATGCGGATGTTTTCAGCAGTCCGGGGCACACAGCATTGAACCGAATTGACGAGAATTTCGAAAATGATTTTGCCAGGAAACAAATCGAAGAATCCAGAGCTGCCTTCACCGGAGCCATGTAACCGTAGTTTTCCGCCGCCATGCGGGTCGTGGAAATCGAAATCGTGACAACACTGCCGTTTTCGGGATCCAGCAGGTCCTTCATTGCACGCGACACGGCCGTCAACGAAAAGCAGGAGATGTCGACCGCCTGCAGAAATGCAGTTCGTGGTGTTTCGTGAAACGGCAACCAGCCCGAAGAATAATCCGCAAATGCCACGGAATGCACGATGCCATGCAGCACTGACGTTACCCTGCCCACCTCATCCCGCAAACGGTCAATCTGTTCCTGGTGTTCGACATCACAGATGAAAACGGGTGAATCAGGAGCCAGACTCCGAACCGTGGCGACACGGTCTTCCGATCGAACGCTGAAGATTACGCGTGCACCTGCCTCCATCAGCTGCTGAGCCGTCTTCCATGCGACGCTCTTTCGGTTGGCCACGCCCAGAACCAGAACATCTTTGCCTTTGAGTTGCAGAAACTCCATCGCGAACCTGAATGCTGCAGTCGTTCGCGCTGGTTCCAGCGCAGGTCAGCTGACAGCCTTTGCATTTAATGTGATCTCATAAATTCACTGATTGTAGTTATTTGTACGAACCGGCCAAACAGCCGGTGGCGAGCCAAGATCAGAGGGTGTGTATTTCCCGGGAACTGCATCCGCCGCAAAGTGTGCCCGGAGACCGATGACAGAAGCTGGCAGCGCATTCATTGCATTTCCCTGCCCTCTTGGGCTCCTGGTGCTGAATTCCTGAATCAGTGCGTCTGGACGATCAGAGATTTACGTGGACGGAATCGTTTTACCCAGCATGTGACGATCCATCGGTGCGATCGTACCGATGGCGATAGAGGGTTGGATTAATGGCTGCGGCTATTGCTTCTCCGTCCCACGCCAAACCCTGGAAACTCAGCCACCTGTGCCACCACTGAAACCAAAAAATGCATGTCTGTTGTGCCTGCTGCCGACAGTGAGCAAGATGGAGGCTGGGTGTCCGGCTGCTTGGTGTCCCTTGGCATCACGGTGGCTCTGACGTACGGATATTTGTCTGAATGGTGGGAAGATCGCAAATCGCATTCTGAATCTGCATTGGAACAGCAGTAAATACAACCAGCCAAAGAAACAACAAGTCGCGACGAACCGGACACACTACTGGTTCACCTGACTCACGGAGGTGGGATGAGTCGCGGGTGAATTCGACATCTAAAAAAAAGGGTGGGCACGCGAAGCGTACCCACCCTTTTTGATTTCTACTTCATTACAGCCTGGTTCAATAAGTTGCAGGTCCGGTGCAGCGGATTAGGTGATCTTTATCGAGGTAGACCACTTCCTGTGACTGATCGTTGTGAGTGAACGGGATTGGCCAGTGGCTGCGAATCACTTTGTCATAATAGATTGTACACTTGTAGTGGCAGTGGTGCAGTCGTGCTGGTCCTACCATTGGGTAGACTTTGCAGTCATCAATGCGGTCCACGATCAGTTCTTTCACAATCCGAACATTGTTTCGTTGTGTTTCATTCAGAAAAGCGATGCCACCAGCAGGACTGTTCGGCAGCGTCCTCATGATTTCGTAATCACTGGGAGGATCCATGCAGAAGTTAGGAGCATTCTCACCTTCAATCGGATCCAGAACCGGAACGCGGAAACGTTCGCCGTCGTACAACTGGTCTTCGACCCGCTGTGACTGATAGGCACTAACCGGAATTGGAAAGGGTACTTCCCAGAACGTGACGTACTCATACAGCACTGTGATGAACCCGCTCGTCAACGTGCATCCACTGTTGACGAAGGTCATCAGGCAGATCGCGGTTAGCACGGCCCAACGTCGCAGTTGTCTGCCAAACGTCTGCATTGTTCGATATCCCTGCCAGAGAATTGTGGGCAAATGCCCTGATCAGTCTGAAGGAGGCGATTGTTGAGGCCTCCGCTGCGTTCTCGTGCCACAGTGGTGTGGACGTATTCCGCAACTCATCCCGGTGGATGTCTTTGTTCTGTATCGATCGTTCCGGTTATGCAACTTGTGACAATATTGGCAGTTTCCGCGTTAATCCTGATGGTTTGACCTCAGCGGTGTTTTTGCTCTTGTGAGGGCAAAGCTGAAGTGTTGTGAACGGCAGAAATCGCTGGTGAAATGAGTCTGCTGATGAGAACGCTGTGGCACGGGAGCTGCGAAACTGAACTGTAGCAAAACGGGATTGGGTGGGTTGGCTGAACATAACTTTGAAGGTGACACATGGAGAACTGCTTGCGAAATTGAGACCTGACATTCGCAGCAGCAGTAAAAAAGGGTGTCTTCGTCTGTGACGAAAACACCCTGAAATCTGAGTTGTCAGCCAGTTCGTTCACGCGGAACCGCTGTGGCCCCAGCTGCTTACTTACCGCTCGGATTGAAGAGTATGTCCCAAACACTCTCCGACTTGTTGAAATTTAAATTCCAGAAACCATCGTCCCATTGAAGCCTTACTTCACGCCATCCCAAAGGAACCTGAGGGTATGGATAGAATGGTCCGATGTACGGGAACGCGCTCGCGCTGTACTGGGTCGGATATGTCACGGCCGCTGAATTGGGATATTGAGCATACGCTGGCCACGCATGGCTGGGCAGCTGAGGATGTGAGAACACGCCCGCACCCCCCATCGCAACGGGTGTTGCTGCGACTGTGGACATCTGAAGTGATGCCTGAACCGTGTTCGCAGCCGGCAGCTGGTGAGAGTACGCAGCAGTCGTAAATGGCTGTCCGTATGAGACCGGCGTCTTCTGTTTAGGAGCAAACCCCACTTGAGTTACCATCAACCGGTTGTTCACCGTGATCACACCCGGCACTCCACTGGCTGCTGCTGTTGCTGCATTGTGCTGTGCTGCTGAATCCACTTCACCGGTGAGGGTAACGATGCCATTCTGGTAGTGAATTGAGATGGACTGGCCCGCCAGACCGCTCTGCGCCAGTGAACCACCAATCTGCTCAGCGACCTGCTGGTTGCTGGGAGCAGATGCCGATTCGGCACTCACCTGCTGGATGGCTGGCTGCTGTCCAGAGCGTCTTACCAAGTCCGTCAACGTGGCCGCTGCAGACCGCACTTTGCGTTCCGGCAGATACTTCAGCCTGTTGACCACTCGAGTGATCCCCGGAACCTGCTGGCAGGCTTCTCCGGCTCGAGCCAGATGGCTCGGCGTGCGGACATTGCCGCTCAGCTTAACGACCCCTTCAATGACTTCGATACTGATTCCGTAGCCATCGATTCGGGCCTTCCGCAGAGCTGCTTTGACTTGGTCCGCCTGCTGCTGATTATGTTGTTTCTGAGCTGAATTGCCGGACGGAGCCTTTTGTCGACGTCCGCCCAGAAATCCGTCCGCGCTGGCGACAGCGGGAACCGCTGCCAGGACAGCCAGCACCAATAACCATTTACTAACATTTCGCATGAAAGCTCTCCTGCTGAGATGCCTTCCGTTCCAGGCCGCTTGAAACTGCAGAGCAGTTGTTTGGGGCGGATTACCAGTGGTTGCTGGACTTTCCAGGAGCGGAGCGGATCTGATCTGAGGGAACGGAAACCATTGTGGTGGCTGCAGTTCCTATTGAATTCCCACTCGCCGTACCCGGCTGTCTGATCGTCGCTGGAAATGACCTTGTGAGTCATGTCCAGCGCACCGGCGCGAAGCCGACGTGAGCGCAACAGTCAGGTACGCAGTTATCATCGGACGCACCGTGCAGTCTGGATCAATAATTCTGGTTATTTGGCGCGTAACGGATGAGTAGATCGCCAGAGTTGCCGGGGGCAAAAGACTGCCGCTGTTTCTGCCGCAACAACTATTTCCGAGTGCACAACCGGATCGATCATTCGCTTGGTCATGGTGCCTGGCTGCAATCCGGTGTGAAAATTTCTTTATTGAAGCTGCGGTAACGGGACATTCCATATCCAAAACGCAGCTCGCAGGCAAAGCGATTCAAATCATCTGTCTTTGGCAGCTCCCTGGAGCTGCCAAAGTTCGTCGAGGCATTGTCGACGGTTCGGTTCAGACAGCCTCCTGCGGAACGGACCAGTGTCCTTCCCGGTAAGCCCTCCGCACCATCGGTGCCGCTTCTTCGTCATCGATGATTTGTTCTCTCGCGGGATCGAAACTGAGAGTCCGGTCAAGGCCGGCCGAAATATTTGCCAGATGGACCAGTGTTGCCGCACGATGCCCGGCATGAATGTCCGCGTTGAGTTCCGTACTGTCTCCTCGAATGCAGTCAAAGAAATTTTGATGATGAGCCTGCAGATTGGTGTGTCCGGTGCGTTCTGCAATGAGTTTGTTGCGGGGACCGTAGAGTCGCCAGCCGACGGTGTGACCGATGATCAACATGCCGTCAGTGCCATAGAAAACTGCACCGTTTTCGTACCCATCCTGAGTGTAGGGAGACCAGTCACGCTGTTCAAAAATCAGCTGTTGCTTGCGTCCGTTCGGCTTGCCATCGAGCGGATACTCGAAGATAGCGTATTGAGTATCAGGGAATTCCTGGTCGTCATCAAAAAAATGTTTTCCGCCGTGACAGCTGACTTTGGTTGGATGAGAATCGAACCGCATTCCCCAGGCTGCCACATCAATGTCATGGACGCCGTCATTGCCGATATCGCCGCAGCCAAAATTTCTCCACCAGCGCCAAACGCTCGGTAACAGATTTTTACGGTAAGGAACAACCGGAGCCGGGCCGAGCCATGTATCGAAATCCAGATGCACCGGTGGATCGGATGGGATTGAGTGTCCGATGGATCTTCGCTTCTGGCTGTTCCATGCTTTAGCAACGAGGATCTCTCCGATCTCCCCTTCATGCAGGCGCTGCATGGCTTCGGCAACAGTGTCTGTGCTGCGGCTTTGGGTTCCCACCTGGAGCAGTTTGCCGCTGCGCTCTACAGCAGCCGTCATCAGACCACCTTCATGGATATTGTGACAGCACGGTTTTTCCACATAGACATGCTTGCCAGCGTCCAAGGCAAGGATCGCGGCGGGCGCGTGCCAGTGATCGGGTGTCGCGATGAATACCGCGTCGACTTGCTTGTCGTCCAGCACTTTCCTTAGGTCACCGGTCGACTGGATTGAACGACCCCGCTCAGATTCCACTTTGCCCGCTGCGGTTGCAAGTCGTTGTTTGTCAACGTCACAGACCCATGCGATTTCGACATCATTGCGCAGCAACAGCGTACGCAGGTGGTGTGATCCCATGCCGCCTGGCCCGATCAGTCCTAAGCGGATTCGTTCATTGACGGATGAGCGGGCATGAACTGACCGCGAAACCGCCAATGCCGCAGCGCCAATTCCGGTCGTCTTTAGAAACTCCCTGCGTTTTGGATGTGTCATCGGACTGTTTTCTCCTGATCGTAACCATATGAGTGAACGATTTTGTTGTCACGTCACAGAATGATTGTTGGGCACAGTCCGCACCAAATGTCTGACAGCAGTTGATCATCCATGGCGTTCAGTCACTGGACAGACGACCAGTGACTTTTGCGGTCTACCTTCAGTTCCTGGTCGCGATCCGGAATTGACCTTGGGGTATCAGCGTTTTTTGGTTTGCGTCAGACTTCGGCAATTCCCGCGATTTCCATTTTGCCTCTCACGCGGTTCCACCACTGACCTTCACATGTTTCTCTGGTTCGTACAATACTTCAGCCCTTTGCTGGAGCAGTTGGAATCCCGAACGACCGGCGATTCCCGTGTCTATCTGACCGCACGCACAGCCGCCGCTAGCATTTCCGCTTTTTTGCTCGCTCTGGTTCTCGGTCCCGTGGCGATTCGCTGGCTGAAAACACGATTCCCAGAGCGCGTTGCCAGCGATTCCGATCGACTCAACGAACTGCAGGCCGCGAAGAACGAAACTCCAACCATGGGAGGATTGTTCGTGATGGCAGCTGTTTTTTTTTCGGCGATCATCTGGGCCGACCTTTCCAGCCGTTACGTGCTGGCAGCAATCTTCGTGCTGGTGTCTCTTACAGGACTGGGCGCACTTGACGACTGGGTGAAACTTACCACGACGTACAAGGGGCTCACGGTCAGACAGAAACTCTCGGGACAACTTTTCGTTGCAGTCATCGCCGTGGTCCTGATATGGCTCGAACAGAGAACTCTACCACACGGTACTTCACTGATCTGGCCACTGGGGAATGCATCGCTTCTTCTGGGGCCATGGTTCATTGTGTGGGGAGTCCTGGTTTTCGTGGGGACCTCCAACGCTGTCAATCTCACCGACGGGCTTGATGGACTGGCCACGGGTTGCACCATCTTTGCCGGATCGGCATTTGTCGCACTGACGTACCTGTGCGGTCATCGAGTCATGGCCGATTATCTCATGATTCCATACATCACCGGAGCCGGGGAACTAACAATCATACTGGGTGCCCTGGTTGGGGCCATGCTGGGGTTTTTGTGGTTCAACTGTTATCCAGCGCAGGTCTTTATGGGTGACGCTGGTTCCCTGCCCATCGGTGGGCTTTTGGCGATGTCGGCGCTCGTTATTCGACAGGAAACGCTGCTGGTGATCGTGGGAGGCATCTTTGTGCTGGAAACGTTGAGTGTGATTTTTCAGATCGGCTGGTACCGACTGACAGGCCGCCGGCTGATCCGCTGCAGCCCCCTGCACAATCATTTTCTGTTTTGCGGCGATCACGAAATTAAGATTGTGACGCGTTTCTGGATTGGTTCTGCCCTGCTGGCGATCGTCGGAATCGCCAGTCTGAAGCTGCACTAAGCACTGGCCAATCAACAACGGTCGCAACTCAAAGTTGCCATCACGCTCCGTCGTAATGCTTGCCGAATAAAACAGGACAAGTATTGTTTGGCCGGCGCTAAGCCAGTCTTCAGGATATTCGACAGTGTCTGAACAGAGAGTTGCGATTGCCGCAAAACAACCAACAGTCCGCTTCGGCTCGCTGGCTTTCCGCCAGTCCTTGCACTCCTGCTTCCAGATACACCCATTCGGGAGCCATCCGGACGACGTTTTCCACTCATTCACGGCACAGCTGAATACGGTCTGTAAGCGCAACCCACTCGGCTGGCCCGCCAGTTCTTCCAGCCTTCTGGCTGCCGCGCGCTTAAGGCTGTCTCCGCGACTACTGCCGGATGGCGCCTAATAATCCGATACCGACCCGTCACGCATGAATTTCGGGCCGCGCCACCGATACTGATACGCGGGGTCACTTGCCAGCGTCAGCATCTTTTTTTCGTCGATTTCGACGCCGAGTCCGGTGCCATCCGGGATGCTGACGTGTCCATCTTTCTTTTCCCATTGTGGATGAATGAACCGGCCAAACAATTCGTCGTCGTACGATTCATGGATTAGCAGATGAGGTACTGCCGCTGCCACATGAAAACTGGCGGTCATGCCGAGATAGGACTGTGTGCAGTGTGGAGCGAGTGGGACTGTCCAGGCTTCTGCGAGCGTGGCGATTTTTTTCATCTGGCTGATACCGCCGGTGTAACCGCAATCCGGCTGAACAACATCCAGCACGCCTTCCGTCAGATATGGCAGGATGCCCCAGATCGTTCGGTCTCGCTCACCGGCTGCTATCGGGATTTTGATCGACTGGCGGATACGCCGAAAGACTTCGATGTTGCCGGGAACCGCCGGTTCTTCGAGGAACAGAATGTCGTACGGTTCAATGGCGTTTGCAAACTGGATCAACGTTGCAGGTGGGATCGCGCTGTGCGCATCAAACATAATCGTCCCGCTGTCACCAAGCCGCTTTCTGGTCTCGCGAACCTGTTCGACCAGCGGAGTGATGTCAGCCGGATTTCCTGAGTGGGGTTTCGGGCTGCTGCCGAGCTTGACCGCTGTCGCAGACGGGTAAACAGGAATTCGATCACGTGTCGGACCGCCAAGTAAGCGGTGAACGGGGACCCCCCACAGTTTGCCGGTGATATCCCACAAGGCCATGTCAATCCCGGCGATACAATGCACCATGAACGCCCCGCCTCGCTGGTTACGTTCAGCGCGATACAACACCTGCCAGAGGTGCTCGATGCGTGTCGGATTTTGCCCGTCGAGCAGCTCAAACATGGCTGTCGCCAAAGGCGCAGCGACTGATGGGACGACACCCTTGATTTCGCCCCAACCACTGATTCCGTGATTCGTGTCTACCCTGACAAAGACACGATCACGAAAAACGTGGGGTGTCAACTGACTGATACGGATCGACGTCGTACGGTCTGCGACTGAAGCTGACGCCCCGGGTTGGGCTTCAGCTGTCGGGAGGAATGAACTGCCTGCCGCAACCGCGCCGGCACTCAGAAGCATTCTGCGTCGCGCAAAGTTCGGGACTGGAGGTTTAAGTGGCACGATTGAACCTGTTCTCAGAAATGAATGCTGTGATGCAGACCGGATTCAATGTCTTTCAGTGGAAGTACAATCGCAGGTCAGGATACTGCTATCAAGGAGAATCAACCACGAGTCGTAAACTCTCCAGCTTGTGTCCGTTCAGCCGACAGTTGTATCCCTGTTGATCCGGTGGTAGTCCTACAGCATGAGCATTTACGAACAGCTGGGCGTGGAGCCCATTATCAATGCCTGTGGATCGGTGACTCGGCTGGGCGGGGCTCCGATGTCAGCGGAAGTGCTGGAGGCATTTCACAGTGCCGCCGGAGAGACTGTGTCACTGGAACATTTGCAGGCGGTGGCTTCGTCACGCATCGCAACCGCCACACGAACAGATGCAGGGCTGGTGACATCGGGTGCCGCTGGCGGGCTGACTTTAGGCGCTGCCGCGATTTTGACAGGACACAATCTGGCGCGCATGGAACAGTTGCCCTGTTGTGACGGCTTTCCGAATGAAATCATCATCGCTCGCGAACAGCGAAGCGGCTACGACCACGCGGTTCGGGCTACCGGCGCTCGACTGATCGAAGTAGGTTTTAATGAACAGGTTTCCGGAGCGGGGGTACGCCGAACAGAAGCCTGGGAATATGAAGCCGCGATGACGCCTCAGACAGCGGCAGTTGTCTATGTGCAGTCAGCAGATTCGCGTCCTGCCTTAGAAGAAGTGGTCGCGGTTGCCCATAGTCACAAGCTGCCGGTGTTGGTCGATGCGGCCGGTGAACTGCCGCCTCGGTCGAACCTGCAGGACATTCCGGGAACGGGAGCTGACCTGGTTGTGTTCAGTGGTGGCAAAGCGATTCGGGGGCCTCAGTCGACCGGAATTCTGTGTGGTCGGCGGGAACTGATCTCCGCGGCAGCATTGCAAATGCTCGACATGGACGATCATCCGGAGCTCTGGGACCCTCCGGAAGAACTGATCGAGAGTTCGCGAGTTGACGGTATTCCGCGGCACGGTATTGGTCGGAGTTTGAAAGTTTCCAAAGAAGAAATTGCAGCGCTGTTGACAGCCCTCGACCTGTTCGTGTCCGGTGCCTACGACACTCAGCTGAAAGACTATCGCCGCTGGCTCACAGCGGTCGCCGATGGACTTTCAAAAACGAAAGTTGCCACTCGCCTCGTGGAACCTGCAGCATCCGACCAGTGGCCCGTGCTGGAAATCCATATTGACGCTGCCGCAGTCGGAAAATCTGCCTTCGATATCTGCCGCGAACTAAGGAATGGTAACCCGGCGATCTACGTCGGTCATGCTCATCTGCAGCAAGGTAAACTGCTCATCAACCCCGTTTGCCTGACCACCTGTTTGCTACCAGAGTTGTTGCGACGATTGCAAAATTCAGTGTCATAACATGTACCGGGTGCCACAACGACCTGGCCCGCAACAGTGCTGATTGATGCATGCAAAGTTGAGCAAAACAGCTTCACATGAGACTGTTTTATCTCCCTCAGGTCCCTTGCACCGATTGATCTATTCACGGAAGAAGACACTGATCGGGATTGAAGTTCCCCGGGAATTGCGAGCATTTGCTGATGAAATTGATGAACAGCCAAGTCCGGTGGTTCCTGTGATAAAGCGCGATTGAGCGATTTCATCGAAAGTCTCCGGATCTTGATGAACGGGCCTAGGCTGCCGAACCGCGCACATTCAGTAACGGGCCATGCTGCAGTCAATTTCCTCAGCCCATTTGTCGATGCCGCCGGACATATTGAGAACGCTGTTAAAGCCCTGCCGCTGCAGCCATATTGCAACTTGAAGACTGCGGCTCCCGTGATGACAGTAGACGATGATCTCGGTGCTGCGATGATCATCCAGTTCAGTCACTCGATCCTGGAGTTCGCTCATCGGTAACAACTCAGCCCCCTCAATGTGAACGTGGTCCCATTCATTCTGTTCACGACAATCCAGCAGGAGAAAGCTCTCGCCGGAATCGAGTCTGGATTTGACCGTACGGCAATCAATTTCGATGGATGACATTCGAGTCCGTTTGTTGCATGAGTTGTATGTTGGAGACCATTGGAATGATCCGAGGTTCCCTCATCCAGGTGACGAGAAGCTGCATATCCTATCTGAACGTCTGCTCAGTCTCGAATCGATCCACGGTCCGAATCCTGGCCGACCACCAGGCGCTGCTGTCTGGGGACCCGAACCTAGCAGAACACCACAATCGCGATGTAAAATCCGGAAGACAAGGCATTCTGGGACTTGAAAGCCTGTCGTTGAGTCACGACGATTTGTGTTTGTGTGCGGCAGACTGGTTTCTGTTTCCCGTATTCCAGAGGGCCTGATAATGGTGCGGTCTTTGTTTTTGATGGCCCTGATTTGCAGTGCACATCAATGCACGCATGGTGGCATCATTTTCCTGTTCGAAGACAACACAACCCTGATCGGAAGTGGACTCGACAACCAACCATTCGGTTCATTCACGGTCAGTGGTCTGGAAATCACGGCGACTGCCAGTACCGGTTCTTTTAACGCCACGAGTTCCGGTTTCGGCATCAATCAATCCGCCTCCGGTGATGATACGGACGGGTTCGACTTCGAAGAGGGCGGAGGTCCGGGCCTTGCGGAAGGATTGATGATCAGTTTCGATTCCGATGTTTGGCTCAACAATATCGACGTTTCCAGTTTCGGTGGATCAGACGAAATCATGATGACTTTTTCCAGCGGGACATTCGCAACCGTTAGCTCGACCGGCACGACTTCGCTGGGTAACACGTTCGTCGCTGCATCCGACCCGATTACCATTGCTACGACCGCCGGTAACTACGGAAATGGCTGGTCACTCGACTTTATCGAGGCCACTGCGGTTCCTGAACCCTCTTCACTCTTGTTCCTGGGAACAGTCGCTCTGCTGCCGCTGTGGCGCATGCGGCGTAAACGACACGGAGTGTAAAACTCTGTCGAACCTAAGTTGAACTGCTTTCAGATGAGTCGCCGGAAGGGTCCGACGACAGTAGCCGCTGCGGTCGGTATCCTGTGGGCAGATCCTATGGCACCGACCAATCAATAACCGTCAGCTTTTTGTTTTGCAGTCATCACGACGGAAAGTGATGACAACTTTGAGTTGCGACGGTTGATGATTGGACAGTGCTAACCTTACAGGCCACGTTGGCATCGATCTGGCAACATTTCAGCGACGTCGCGCAAGCATCCATGAGGAAGCCACTGCCAACGTCGAAAACTTGAGTCCGATCCTAAAGAATTAGCGATTGCGCTTCGTGCCTGCATTGTACGTCGAAGTGTTCTGTTCTGCTAAGGCGGTGGCGGAACCTCATTCTCCCGATGAGCCTTATCACTGATGAGTTGGTTGGCCGCCATGAAACGTATCAACCCGCGAGCGACCGGGCCGGCCGCCCGGCTGCCGGAGCCACCGTGTTCCAGCACCACCACGAAGGCATACTGTGGCGCAGTAGCCGGTACGTAACCAGTGAACCACGCGTGGTCTGGTTGACCTGGGGATGTCTCCGCGGTCCCTGATTTGCCGGCAACTGTGACTTCACTCAGTCGAACTGTTCGATATCCCGTGCCGTAGGGTTGTTCGACTGCGGCTGTCAGTCCTTCTCGAATCACCTCAAGTGTCTCAGAGTGCATGCCGGGAATCCGGTGGCGCGACAAGTCACGAGGCGAGTCGTCAATCTCGTCTGCGGTTCTTGCGACCCCGTCCGGACTTACGATATGCGGTACCACCAGCCAGCCACCGTTCGCAATCGCCGCCATCATCCGGACGATCTGCAGCGGGGTCGCCGTGAGCCGTGACTGCCCAATGGCAAGGCCCAGTGATTCGCGTTCAAAACGACGCCGAACCGTCTCGGAGGCATCCCACGGCGGCCGCGGCGGTAATGTCCCGGATTTTTCAAACGGCAGATCGATTCCGGTGGAAGTTCCAAAGCCAAAGCGACTGCACCAGTCTGACAGCGGTTCAATACCCGTTTGACTGGCCACATGAAAGAAATAGACATTGCATGACTGAGCCAGCGCACGACGTAAAGTAGTGTTTCCATGACCAGTTCCGCGCAATCGAAAGATCAGGCAGCGATGTTCGTCCGGATTGTCCAGATACCCCTGACAATAGAACGGTTCATCCGGATTCAGGACTCCACTCTCTATGGCGGCAACAGCCGTGAGCGGTTTGAATGCAGAACCAGGGGACAAAGACATCGACGTGATTCGGGACAAAAATGGTTGGCGTCGGTCAGCATTCACGGCCGCCCATTCCTTGGTTGTTCCGGCTGTAAACAGCGTCAGATCGAAACTCGGAGCACTTGCTGCCGCCAGCAGACGTCCGGTCTTTATATCCATGATGACCACACTTCCACCGTCAGGAACTGGTTGAGACAAGACATTGTTTTCGTCGGGGACGGGGAGCAGCAATCGCGGTGCATCAGTCAAAGCCTCCGCAAGAAGACGTTCTGCCTGGCGTTGCAAATCCAGGTGAATCGTCAGAACGACGTCACGGCCGGCGGCCGGGTTTCGGACAACCGACGATTCCACAATTTGCTGCCGCCGATTACGTACCGTTTTTCTCAGTCCGGCCGTGCCACGCAGTCGATGGTCCCAGGAATATTCCACACCCGATCGCCCGCGGCGAGGAACCCAGTTGGTAATTGCCTGTTGCGTGTCCGGGTCAAGTGTTTTTCGTTCGTCGTCGCGCAAAGCGGTGCGGGCTCCGACAGCATGGCTGCACAGCGTCCCTTGCGGGTACGTGCGACGAGTGGCTACGGTGACGCGTGTTCCCGGAAATCGTTCCGGATGTGCTCGAATCTCCCCAGCGACCGCCAGCGGGATATCCCGAATGACAGTATGATAGTCCTCTTCTTCCCGTATAACGATACGGTCTTCAATGGTTCGCCGCGGCGGTGTCGTGATTGCATCGCGGATTGCCCCGGCGATCTTCAGTAAGACACCGACGGCTTCCGCTTCAGGCAGGGTCGGCAGGTCGCTGGTGTCAGTAATGCCGGATTGCAGTCGCAGTCTTTCCTGATGACGGTGATTGACGTCTGCCGCGATGTGCTCGACCCGATTCTGAATGCGCTGACGTCTCGCCTTCAGGGTTTCACAGGGCACTGCGGAGATTTCGTGCAACTGTTGCCACAGCTGCATTCGCTGCTGTAGACAGGACTCTCGGACGCGCGCCGACAGTTCAGTGTTGAGCCGTTCTTCACGTGTCAGTTTGGAACGCAGCTGATGTGACACCCACTGTTCGTTGACCGGATTTTCCAGCCAGCGATAGTGAATTTCGACCGAATATAAATCTTCATCTGCGGCAAGGACGCCGCTGCCGGCCAGGATTCGGCCGTCTCGAGCCGGGATGAGCTCGTACTCCGTGGTCGTGATATTCAGTGTGTCCAGATACACCGCTTGGAGTTGCGACTGCACCCAGCCAATCCGCCCGAGGATGCTGAGCACAGCCAGACAGAAGAAGGCGAACAGCAGGCGAAAACGACCAGCCGAACCCATATCGATTGTTTCATCGGATTCGGTGTCGAAGGCTGAGTTGACGGGTTGATTGAGCATAAACGATCAGCACGGCGGGTGTTCGTTAGCGATCTTCGATCTCTCGATTCTGCCTGTGACAGAACAAGTACGATGGCTAGGGACAATCATCAGGTTCGCTGACAGCCGGCGTTACGTTAAGTCGACTGTCGGAGACCAAATTCGTCCGCCAGCTTCATCAGGACGGTCAGCAGCACACTCAGGGGGAGTGAAATCATCGCGTACTTCCCAAACACAGGCAGTGTATCCAAAAAGTTTGCGTGATGAGCGACAATGGCGGGTCCGGTCAACAACCCAATACCAACCACCGTGAGTGCGGAGGGCTGAACCCACTCCGGGGTCTGCAGCACACGTGTCCGTCTTCCGCCCCACTGGTGAATCGAAGAACTTTGAAGCAGCATTAAAGTCACACCAAGGCTGAGCACCACGGGTAACAGCGGCAGGCCCTGACGACGAGCAATCCAGTCGAGGATCAGCACGACACCGCCAGCGACAACACCGCCGGCGCTCCGATTCCACAACATCCCGGCAATGACCACCGGCAGCAGTACAGCTCCAGCCGGCAGGAGGTCCGGTCGGCTCTGCTCGATGATCATAGCGCCCCACGCGAGTATGACACGAGCCACGACAAATCTCATTAGTTTTCCCGCCTGGCGAAATATCAGTCAAGTGCTGAGAGATGCGCAGCATTAAGTCTGGGGACAAGAACTGAGACATCCTCGACATCAGAGAGCAGAATGGCCGGCTTTACGGCGATCGACCATCCGGCGGCCGATTCGAAATCGGCACCGACCACGGTTCCATAATAGAGGTGCGGGCCGGTCATCCCATCGATATCGGCGGAGAATACTTCATCGCCGATGGCCACAGAGGCAGTGTCCGGAACCCCGGACACGTGACACGCGTCTCCTGTACCTTCCAGTAAGCCTTCAACGCCCATTTGGGTACCTCGAGCGGAACGCCTGACAAGGCGGATGCGGGCGGAGTATGACTGGTTTGTGACTGGAACGAGCTGGCTGACCCAGCGTCCAGCCCGGTCAATCCGGCCTAACACCACCGATCCGTTCAGGACCCGACGACCTTCGCTGATGCCGTTTCGGACTCCTCGATCCAGCAGGATGCCATGAGTGTCCAGCACAAGCTGGGACCGAGTCAGTCCGTGCGATCTTCCGGCATCGATCATCGCCTGGCGAAGTAGTGACGGCATTCCGTAGCGGCTGAGTACCCGTGCAGGAATCAGATCGAATCCGGTCAATTTCGGGTGATGATTGCTATACCCTTTTGAATTCGTGAGCTGCCGCAGCCGATTGTGGAGTTGAGCATTTTCGATGAGTAGCGCGCGGCGGTCCTGTTGCAGTTCCAGAAACTGAGTTGCATAGGACTGCGATTGCTGATCCTTTGCCTTAGCAAAGGCCCGATGCTTGGAGTTTTCGGGAATTGCTGCAATCACCAGCCGGCCAGGACTCAGTGCATCATGCAGAATCAGGCGTACGCCGGACAGCAGCTGCAGTCGATCGGCTAAGGCTGCGGCGATCGTCATTAGCAGCACGCAGGCAAATGCAGTCCAGAGGCCGTGTATTTGATGTG
Organism: Planctomycetota bacterium; assembly: GCA_963581585.1. Taxonomy (GTDB): domain Bacteria; phylum Planctomycetota; class Planctomycetia; order Planctomycetales; family Planctomycetaceae; genus S139-18. Next base: position 93,164 of record CAUZPL010000010.1, on the reverse strand, counting down.
CAGAACTCATAGTGCGAAATCAACAGTTCCGGTAACCACGACTTGTTCTTCGACGAACGGTTTCCGGGTGTTGAAGCTCCTGTCCTGTCGCCACGAGGATGGATATCGTGGTGGCAGAGCTGGAACGTTGCTTTCCCAACAGGAATCCCGGTCAATCAACATTTGATGACTCACTTAGTGCCGTCATCGAGCCGGTCGCTCCATTGATCGAGATGATCCAGACAGATCATGGCACCGCGTGTGACCGTGGTTCTTGGAGATTCGGAGATGCGAACGGGAATCCCGAGTTGTTTATTCAGATATCGATCAATTCCTCGCAGAAGTGCTCCCCCTCCTGCCAGGACCATCCCAGTATCGGCAAGGTCGGCCACCAGCTCGGGCTGACAGTTTTCAATCGTGACACGAACCGAATCAACAATCCGTTCCAGCGGTTCATCCAGCGCTTCACGTACATCCTCGCTCGTGACCACGGCCTTTCGCGGTACCCCACTGGCCGTATCCAATCCGCTGATTTCGCGGCTGAGTTCATGATCCAGTGGAGCGGCACTACCGATGTGACACTTAAGTTGTTCGGCCGAATACTCGCCCGTACGTAATGAATACTGGCGACGGAGATACTTGACGATTGCGGCATCCATCGCATCGCCGGCGACTTGAATGGACCGACTGGCCACCACGTCTCCAAGACTCATCACGGCTACTTCAGTCGTTCCACCCCCAATGTCGCATATCATGCTGGCAAGAGGCTCGGACACCGGCAGACCTGCCCCGATGCCAGCTGCGCGTGACTCTTCGATCAGCCAGATCTGTCCTGCACCGGCGCGTTCGGCACTATTAAAAACGGCGCGTTTTTCGACCGCTGTGATAGCACCTGGAACCGCAATGACCACTCGCGGCTTCATCCCGATTTTTCGCCGTGTCGCCTTGCGAATAAAATATCGCAACATCGCTTCGGTGAGTTCGAAATTGCTGATGACACCATGTTGAAGTGGGCGGACGGCGGAAATACTGTCAGGAGTCCGGCCCAGCATTTGATACGCCAGTTTGCCCACGGCTGCCCCTCTGCCCGCCACACGGGAGGAACCGGCGGGCACAGCGACAACTGATGGTTCGTCCACCCGAATGCCTTCGCCCGGAAGACCAATCTGAGTGGACGTGGTCCCCAGATCGATCGCCAGATCAGAGCAAAATCGCTGTCGCATCCAGTTCAGCATTCGTACCCACAGACCTCCGTGAATGGACTCGGCAGCAGACCCCGGATGGTCAAACGACCATCCGGGCCGATGTCAGACTTTAACAGCACCCTTCTACCGATCTTTGGATTGTATCGGCGATCAGTAAATGGCTGCAAGACGCACCTGAGCGTGGTCGTCGATGCGTACTACGAACCCATCCACTGCGTCATCGATTTCCAGAGCGCCTGCCGCGCGCCCAGAACGATACCGACAACGAATCCGACCAGATGAGCTGCGTTGGCAATCGACCCAAAAGCGCCGCCCATGCACAGAAACAGCCATAAAACAGCGAAGACAATCGTTTCCTGGCGAAGTCCTAAGCCTTGGTGGGGCTGGGTTTTCCCCTGCATCCACACATAACCGATTATCCCGAAGACGACTCCGGACATGCCGCCGAATAATGGGAACCGTCCATTCCAGAGAGACCAGTAACATTCTCCCAGATTGGATGTCACTGCCAAAATCAGCACGAGCATAAGATACCGGCGAGTTCCCTTGGCGAATTCAACTGACGCAGCCAGCTGATACATCCATGTCATGTTGAACAAAATGTGGAGGACTCCGAAGTGGATAAAAATTGGAGTCACCGGCCTCCAGAATTCACCGTACAAAACCGGTGTAAATGGTGCCAGAACCAGCCAAGAGGAGGGATCAATGGGCACAGGCTCCAAAATGAACAGACTTTTCAGGATCGGCGACTCAAAGTTGGTGCAAAGTGCCGGCAGGCCCAGCATCCCCTGTTGGAGATTTTTCCAGTCGGTACAGACGATTGATACCAGCACCGAAATCACAATCAGGGTTGTGGTGGCAGGGTGAGTATTCCATGAATGGCCACCCCAGCGTTTGGTCATGTCGACCGGACGGCGACGATTCTTCCTTTGAACACTCGCTTTCTGTTTTGCCTGTTGTCTGGCGTGCACAAGTGCCGCGTCATAACGGCTGTCTTCAGGATTCTGTCGAAACGCTTCCACAACTTTCTGTGCCGAATCACGATCGTCGTCGTTGACCACCCAGATGACCCATTGGCCATCCTCGTCTTCGACGGAGGACGGAATTGACTGAGTTACCAGATAACCAGCAAGTCGTTCGGCATGCCGCTGGCTGGTAAGTGTTGTGAGTTCACGCATGATCCTGCTTTCGACACACGTTGACCAGACCGTGGGAACAATATCAACAGCTGCGTTATGGTACTAGTTGTCCCGCGGACCAAAGAACGGGGCATTCAACGCTGGTCGGCTGTGGACGCCGGCCCCATAATGCATAATGAGCCAAATCAAAATCCACCCACGTCTCAACGGACGACATACTGTGACACGCCGTCCATCCAGTCCGCATCTCGGCGGTATCGTCCATACGTACCAACAGTACGACCCCGCAAATTTTCCGCCCCCGTCCCAGACACCACCTGACGTCGTCTCCCCGGCTTTTGAACACATGCTGCACTGGGGTTCCACGAGAGGACTTACGGAAGAGGAACTGGCCAACGCGATCCGACTTGACCCTGGTCAGTTTCCAGGCCTGGGCCCCAGTCTGGAGGCGTTGATTGCTCTGCTGGAAGAACGGCGTCGACGGATTTTGGCGAAATATGAAACAGACACTGTCCTGCGGCTGTCGGATCAGCAGTTCACAGAATCCGCCGCAAGCATCAGAGTCCCGTCTGAATTTCGTAAGCAGCTGCACCGGACGGTTCGTGCCGAACAACTTTATCAGCTGGAACTTCTCTGGTATCAGGCGGAACGAAGTCACCCAGCGTTTGCTTCCAGGTTACTGCAACTGATGGAAGCACTTGCTGAAAAGTACAAGATTGAGTTGCTGGCATCCAACTGGGAATTCACCGGCCGCGAAGCACTCAGCATTCCCCGCGCGATTGAGATACTGGAGGAACTCAAGCAAATCGAAGAAATGCTGAAACAGCTGGAAGAGGCTAAAGAGACAGCTCAGCTGGCCATTATCGACATGCAGGACCTGGCTGACTTTGCCGACCCGGAATCTATCGAACGACTGGGAGAATTCCAAAGGCAGGTTCAGCAGTACCTCAAAGACCTGATGGAGAATCAGGGCATTACCGCTGCCGACGGTCAGGTTCATCTGTCACCCCGGGCTTACCGTATCTTTCAGGGGCGATTACTCGAACGTATCTTCAGTCATCTGGAATCCTCACGCGCCGGACGCCATCAGGGACCGATCGAAGGCGACGGCGCTGTGGAACTGCAGCGTACCAGGCAATACGAATTCGGTGACTCGGTCGCACAGATGGACATTCCTCAAACGATGATTAATGCCATGCTGCGTCAGGGGAACGACCGACCACTTCGTCTGCAGCCACGGGACATCGAAATCCACCGATCTCGCAACAATCCAAAATGTGCGACGACGGTGCTGATGGACATGAGCGGCTCGATGCGCTACGACAGTCTTTACGTCAATGTGAAACGGATGGCCCTCGCGCTCAACGGATTGATCCAGTCGGAGTATCCAGGCGACTTTCTGCGATTCATTGAAGTTGCCAGTTTTGCGAAGGTCGTCCACGCCGGGGATATCGTTTCGATGATGCCAAGGATTCCCACGGTTACTGATCCGATCGTGAGATACAGAGTCGACATGAGTAATGAGGACGTCAGTGAATTTCAGGTTCCGCCGCACTTCACGAACCTGCAGCACGGGCTCCTGATGTCACGCCAGTTTCTCGCTGGCCAGGACACTTCCAATCGACAGATCATTTTGATCACCGACGGATTGCCGACAGCGCACTTCGAAGGCAGTGACCTGTTTCTGCTGTATCCGCCGGACCCACGCACTGAACGGGAAACCATGCGACAGGGCCAGTTATGTCGGCGCGAAAACATTACGATTAACATATTCCTGTTGCCCAGCTGGTCCCAGTCACACGAAGATATTCAGTTCGCTCATCGCCTTGCAGAAGGCACGGATGGGCGAGTCTTCTTTACAGCCGGAAAAAATCTGGACCGTTTCGTGGTATGGGACTACGTCAATCAGCGCCGCGAAATCATCGGATAACCTCCGGTCAGGAGATCCACCTGACGTAATACCAGGAGTTCGCAGTTCCAAACCAACGAAACTTGGTCGCTCGGTCAGTTGTGAAGCCGACTCACACCGGCCTATGAACCTTGATCCAGCGGTCTCGGCGTGCGGCAGGTCGTTCAACGGCCTGCCGCAGTTCCAACTTTGCACGTGTCGCAGGAATTGAACGCCAAGCATCGTTTCGCATTGTAATTCTGTTGCCACGAAACGATTCTGTGTGCAAATCACACTGGCCTTTTGTCGTCAGCATATTGAATGAAGAAACACGGGTTCAAGAGCTGGGTCTTCGACCGTATTGAAACTCAACGCAGGCTGACAGTCGCAGCTGCAGTCGGCATGATGGCCGCAGGGCTCGCTTTATTTTTTGTTCAGGCTGGATTGCTTTATCTGGTGCTCTCTGTCGCGTACAGTCGCACCACCGGACTCCTGGCGGTCATCGTGGTCTTTGGAGTGACGGGACTGTACTCGTGGAAACTGGCTAGGAAGGAGTTGTGTGATCGCCTGCACAACACCCTTTGCAAAGGCAAAAACGTCACCCTGAATGTGGTGCCTGTCATTTCCCTGGTATGGTCATGGGCGTTCGGGAGTATGGATTCCGATGGATCCTACATCGGAAAACTCATTGGAATCGCAATGTTCGCGCCCCGACTTTTCTGCGCCGCGTGGCACACATGGCACCGACTGAAAGATGTCTGGAACATCGATTCCCGCACCACACTCAATATCATGAAAATGCTGTTTCGCAGTGATCACAGCGTCGCCGCAGAGTCCATTGCTGATGAGCTGGGCGATGTGGACGTCAACAAAGCGTTGCGAGACTTGTCACTGCTGGACGGGATCGTGTTTCTGACCGAACGCGGGATCAGACTCTCAATCGCCCCGCGCCTGAGCGAAAGTTTTGACGCATGGCGCGCCGTTGGCCCGGAAAAAGGCGACAGCAACGCCCCGTTTGGTCAGTAGACGGTTGGAAATCTGTGCATCAGGCCTGCCAGGTACGGTGGGGAAATTCCTGAATGTCGATTGAATCAAGGGGTCATGCTACGGAGAACCAGACCAGCAGTCGTGCGGAATGGGTTGACCGCCTACAATCAGTGTGTGGCTTCTCCGGACAAACTCGTTCGCACGGAACTGCCGTTCGAACTTCGAACCCTGCTTCAAACTCTGCGTCGGCAGCTGCGGCGATATTGTCTGCTGTCCGGTCTGCTGGGAATGGTGATTGCCGCTGTCGTTACGTTCTGGGCCACGACCGGCCTGGATTTGGGCTGGTTTGCGTTCCAGCGAATCGAACTACCGGTCGGCCTCAGAGCGTCCCTGCTGGTCGCCATGCTGATCGGAGCGCTTTGGTTGTTGTTTCGGAGTGTCGTACTTTCTGTGTGGCGACGGATTCATGATCGGGACCTGGCGTTGTTGCTTGAGCGTCGATTTCCAGAATTCCAGGATCGTCTGATTACGGCTGTGGAGAGCGCTCAGGGATTGCCGGTCAGTGGGCCACTCACTTCACATATGATCGTTCGAACTGTTTCCGATGCCGGTCAATTGTCGAGGGGCACTCAGTCGAATGATGTTTTTGATCACGCGCCGCTCAAACAGCGAGGCTGTCTGGCCGGGATCCTGATACTGTCGGTCGTCGGGATGGGAGCTGCCGCACCGGAGACATTTCCACGCTGGTGGAATGCCTTTGTCCGCTGTGAAGTCGTCTATCACGAGCGCACCACGGACCTTGAAGTTCGTGTTGTCCAGCAACCCGGTAATCGCCGTCTGGCTTTTCGGAGGCTGCTCGGAGAACGCCTTTATCTGCATCCACGAGGCAACGACTTGGAATTGGAACTGACGATTCCTGAGGGCCGACGACCGACTGGTGAACCGTGGGTGATTCCACAGCGTGTTCGTGTCGATGTGCAGCGAGCAGACGGAACAACAAGCCGTACGTACGTTGCGCCCACGTCCCATCGTCTGTTTCGCTATGTGATTACTCGACTGCAGCAAGATATTGAAATTGAACTGCTGGCGGGCGACTTTCGGATTCCGCAGCCACTCATCGTTCGATCCGTTCCACCGCCGGCACTGGATGAGATCTCGCTCCAGTGCGACTTCCCGGACTACACCCGGTGGAATCATCTGCGCAGTACCGCACGTTACATCACCGGCAGTGACACGTCACTGCCGATTGGAACTCAGTTTCGTCTTGAAGCGGTATGCAGCAAACCCCTGCAGGCTGTGCGCATTGGGGCCGACGATTTCGACTTGTCGAGTGATATGGATTCCTCACTGCTTGAATCTCACGACGGCGGTGTTCCAATCCGTGGTCCATGTCTGATTTCGGCAGACGGTCTGCGGATCACAGCTGATTTCCTGCTGATGCCGCAGGATGCTTCGAATATGTCAATGAAAAAGCCCCAATCCACGGCAGAGGAAACTCCAGTCACAGATGCCTCTTTCTCTCTTTCAAACAACGTGCTGTCGATCACTCCAGATACAACACTGAAATTCTCTTTGCACGATCGAGACGACGTCATGTCGACACGCCCACTGGTATTTCGCGTTCGGGGCATCGAAGACCGTCCGCCAGTGATCGGTGTTCACGTTGACGGCGTTGACAGTGCGATCACGCGACGCGCGGTCATACCGTTCACGGGTTCCATTCGAGACGATTACGGGCTGCAATCGGCTGGATTCGAGTTCGTGGTCGATGATGAAACACATTGGCGACCCCGACCGTTCTCATCACAATTTTCGAAAGATACAACAGAGTTTATTCTTGGCCTGAACACCGCTGCATCGAACGCCGGCAGGAAACAGGAATTATTTCAGGTCCAGCCACTGGATCTGACCGAGGGACAAACCCTGTCAATTGCGCTCACCGCCAGCGATGGTTGTACAGTCGGTGATGTGAATGTGACTCGTGGCGATCCTGTAGTCTACCGTATCGTCAGCAACGAAGAACTTCTTTCGCTGTTATACGCACGCGAAATTAATCTCAGACGTCGCTTCGAAGAAATGATTCGCGAAATTCGGCAGGTGCAGGAAGACCTGGCCTTTCACGAAATGGTGGCTCGTCGAATTGACTCGGCAGGAGACGAAGCAAAATCCGAAGACCGTATCGGACTCACCACCTGCGCGACTCGCAGCGGCAATACTCTCAGGCGACAGACAAATGAATTGAAATCAATTCTGATTGGGTTTGATGGTATCATCCAGCAGTTGATCAACAACGCCGTTCCACCAGCACAGCTCTCGGAAACAATGAGGCAAAAGATCGTCGTTCCGCTTCAGGAAGTCGTGGAGACGGACTTGCCGCGGGCCGATCGTGCCGTCAGTCGCTTTCGAGTCGCTGCGAAAGCCCGCCAATCCTCCGGGACGCTGGTGACGGAATCAGAAAGGGAAGTCGACAGCGTCGTTGCACGACTCAGACAAGTCCTTGAAGACGTCCGCGACATGGCGGAGTTTCATGAGGTACTGAGCGACCTGAGAGCCCTGCGGGAACTACAGAAACAAATTCACCAGGACACCAGGCGTTTGAAACGACAGAGATTGATCGACGATCTGTAGGCATCGACCATGGACCACGTCGCCTGGAATCTGTGATGCATCAGGGTCCATGCGACGTTGTTGCGACGCCCGCACGTGTTCTGGTCGCAGGTCTTCTGTCAGCGCCCGCATCCTTGCTGCTCGAGGGAGGCCTTCGAGTTTAAGAACCCAGTCTCAATCCGGTGGCCACACGGTATCCGTTCGCAAATGCGACTGCTTCCATGGCCTGTCTGCCTTCAGGCTGAATACGGTGTACCAGCAGTGCACCCGAACCAGTTGCGACGATCAGACGTTTTCCGGATTCCAGCACAGTGCCCGGCTTTGATGCGGTCGATGACCCGAGTGGTTCCACATCAATCAGGATGCAGCGCAGCTTCATTTCTCCCAAATTCAGCGACGTGCTCGTTTTAGGCCAGGGACTCATGGCTCGGACGTGACAATCAATTTCTGCAGCCGACTGACTCCAGTCGATAATGCCCTCATCCTTGTTGATCTTTGGTGCCAGTGTAACTTGGCTTTCATCCTGTGACTGAAACACAGCTATGCCGGCTTCCAGCTGACGCACGACATCCAGCGTAAGCGGGCCACTCATGTCTGCCAAACGGTGCATGAGCTCGCCTGAAGTGTCTTTAGCACCGATTGGCGTGGTGACTTGACCAACAATCGGCCCCGAATCCAGCGTTGGTTCGATCTGAAACATCGTCACGCCGGTCTCCTTGTCGCCTTTCCAGATCGCATACTGCACCGGCGCAGCACCTCGATGCCGCGGTAAAAGCGAACCGTGCAGATTGAACGCACCAAGTCGTGGAATCGCCAGGAATTCGGGCTTTAAGATCTGCCCGTAGGCGGCGACGACAAACAAATCTGCTGCAAACGAACCCAGTCGGTCCAGGACATCCTGTTGATTGACTCGTTCGGGCTGGTGGACAGGTATGCAGTACTGTTCGGCCAACAATTTGACATGGTTGACGTGTCGATGGTGGCCATGACCGCTGCGTTCCGGCTGAGTGTAAACAGCCGTGATGTGATGTTCGGACTGGATCAGCGCGCGAAAGGGTGGCAATGCAAATTTGCCTGTTCCCAAAAGTACGATTCGCAATGGCACAAGGAGACTCCCGCTGGAGTAGCATGGCGCTCAGGCCCTTGGTATCAAGCGGACCCACAAAACGGGGCAGGGCCATGCCACGAACCTCACTCACTTCCAGAACCTGTCACCGTGCCAGTTGATCGGTGGATGCGTTTCCACATCGACGTCACCATGCACTTTCGCCTGACAAGCCAGACGGACGTCCTTGCCATCATTGCTCAGAATTTTGATGCCCAGCAGAGGATGAACCCACTTCCACAGCTGCTCCAGGAATCCCTTTTTGCTGCAGTTTTCGGAGCCGTTTTTGATGATCACATTGCAGCTGCCGCAGTGTCCGAAGCCCATGCAGTTCAAGATCCTGTGCGGGCCCGAATACAGCTGCACTCCGTTCTGACGAGCAACAGACCGAATGTTGTCTCCGTCTGCCGCATCCACGGTGACCTTCTCATTTACGAAGTTGATCTTTGGCATGAGCTGGACTTTCGATCGATGTGTTCGTTGGGTTTCGGAGCACCGGAAGAGGACGATGGAGACTGCAGGTGTCAACTGACCCGCAGTATCAGCCCAATGCCGGTTCGGGGCTATGACTCGCGCGTCTGGACAGTATACAGCTTTTGAATGTCTTCGAGCGTCACAGTGATTTCACGTGTGAACCCGGTGTGGGTGCGCTCGTAACGGACCCTGCCGGCCAGCTGTGGATGCTGGTGAATGATCCGGGAAACCCAGCATCGATCCTCATCGGAAAGTTCGCCGACGGAATCATCCCAAACAGTGCGAGTCTCCATAACCAGATCGTCGACTCGCGGATCGAAGTTTTTTGCCATTGGTTTTAGTCTTAGATTGGCAGTGGTTCTGTCCTGTTGTCGCAAACACAGGTTGTTTTTCGGGAGTCAACGATCTAGTTACGGATCACGGATAAAACGACCAGGTCGCCAGTGATTTTCGCGGGGAAGCCAAGAAATACTAGTTCCCGGAGGACAGGCTGACCAGCTTGCGGGCTCGTTCCAGGCGGTGAGCCAGGACAGCGAACTCCGCATCACCAACAGCTTTCTCAGCATTGGCTGCGTCCAGTTCCGCCTGAGCGGCTCCGCGATCAATTTCACTGAGTGGTTGAGCCGAATGAGTCAAAACAGAGACTTGATTCTCCTTAACCTGAATGAAGCCGCTGTCAACGAAATACGATTCGCTGCTGCCGTCGGTGCCGTTCAGCTTCAGCTTACCAACACCCAAACGTCCCACAAGGGGCGCCCGAGCCGGATAGATCCCGGCGCTACCATCGAACATAGGAACACGGACCGAGGCTACCGAGCGGTCAAACATGGTTTTTTCAGGTGTCACCAGAACTAAACGGAGGTCAGCCACGACGTTGTCCTGTGATTTCTGTCCCCTCTCGCTTCCAGGCGGAATAGCCCAAAGTCAGAGGTTGCGTTTATGGTGCTGAATCCTGGTTACAATGAGCCGAAGTCCGGCAGTCCATTTCCCGCCTTCAACCACGTTCTTCTCCGCGAAGCAACGCCGAGAAGAATTGTGCACACGGATTCATGAGAATTCGGAGGCCGACGTTTATCCCTCCGATGACTTACGACTTCAGCCGTACGAAACGTTGTTTCTTGCTTCTGATTGAGTGCCTTCAGGGCTTCATCTCCCACGGCAGACGGGATATTGATCATAATATTGTGTTCTGAGTGGCAGCTCGAAACCATTAGCGGTCACTCCCGGACTAGTTCTCGGCCTGCATCCTGTTGTACTGTTCTTCTGCTTCTTCAATGACTCCGACATACATGAAGGCGGCTTCCGGCAGGTGATCCCATTTGCCGTCGCAGATTTCTTCAAAACTGCGAATCGTTTCTTCCATCGGCGTGATCTTGCCGGCTTTGCCGGTGAAGACTTCCGCCACAAGGAATGGTTGAGACAGAAAGCGTTCGATCCGGCGTGCGCGATGCACGACCATCTTGTCGTCTTCACTCAGTTCATCGACACCCAGAATAGCGATGATGTCCTGAAGTTCGCGATATCGCTGCAGAGTCTGCTGAACTCGACGAGCAATATTGTAGTGTCTTTCGCCAACGTACTGGGGGTCCAGAATTCGGCTGGAAGACGCTAAAGGATCGATGGCCGGATAAATCCCCTTTTCTGAAATCTTTCGTTCCAGGTAAATGAACGCGTCCAGGTGCGAGAACGCCGTCGCAGGAGCCGGGTCCGTCGGGTCGTCCGCAGGAACATACACCGCCTGCACAGATGTAATCGCTCCGTTGCTGGTTGACGTGATGCGTTCCTGAAGTTCCCCCAGTTCAGTTCCCAGGGTCGGCTGATATCCGACAGCCGAAGGCATACGTCCCAGCAAAGCGGACACTTCGGAACCGGCCTGGGAGAAGCGGAAGATATTGTCCACGAACAGCAGTGTGTCTGAGCCTGTTGCATCCCGGAACCATTCGGCCATCGTTAACGCTGCCAGAGCGACTCGCAGGCGGGCACCCGGAGGTTCGTTCATCTGACCGAATACCATGCACGTCTGTTCAATGACGGACCGACCGGTGTCGCCAATTTTGGTTTCCTGCATTTCCAGCCACAGGTCATTACCTTCACGAGTCCGTTCACCAACGCCGGCAAATACGGAATAACCGCCGTGAGCACTGGCGATTCGAGCAATCAGTTCGGTCAGAATCACGGTCTTGCCGAGACCGGCACCACCGAACAGTCCCGCCTTTCCACCGCGGACAAATGGTGTCAGCAGGTCGACGACCTTAATTCCGGTCTCGAAGAGTTCGGTCTTGGCCGACAGGTCCTCCAGGTTGGGAGGGTGCCGGTGGATTGCCCACCGCTCATCGTGCTCAACATCACCGCGTCCATCAATTACGTCGCCCGTGACATTGAAGACTCGACCCAGCGTTCCTTTTCCGACTGGTACGGAGATTGGGCCGCCGGTGTCGGTGACTGTCATGCCGCGGACCATGCCGTCGGTGCTGCCCAAAGCAACACAGCGGATTTTGCCGCCGCCAAGGTGCTGCTGAACTTCGCCGGTGACGTTAATCTCGATACCCTTGACAGTCTCAGTGATCTTCAGTGCGTTGTAGATTTCGGGAAGTTTGTCTTCCGGAAACTCCGCGTCGAATGTGGAACCGATGATCTGACTCACCGCACCTGTGTTTGTTTCATTCATTTTAGCTTCCTCTGCGTCCTCATTTTAGCCGCGAAGTGGCGGCACTATCCCAGCCCAGGCTGATAATCTATTCGAGTGCTGCTGCCCCACCAATGATTTCGGCCAGCTCGGACGTGATTGCCGCCTGGCGTGCTCGGTTGTACTGCTGCTTCAGAGTTCCAGCCATTTCGTCCGCATTTTCCGTGGCACCCTTCATGGCGACCATGCGAGCGATTTGTTCGCTCACAGCAGCGTCGAGAAAGCATTTGAACAGTCTGACACGAAATGCGGCCGGAACAAGTTCTTCCAGAATCTCCTGCGGAGACGGCTGAAATTCGTAGTCCACGCCTCTGTTATGCCCGCCCTTAGTACTGGCACCACTGTCACTGGCCAGATTTGAAAGAGGCAAAATAGATTCAACAACAGGATGTTGTCGCGCAATGGATTCAAACGATGTGTAGGAAACGTCCAGCCGGTCGATGTGTCCAGCGATGTAGTCATCGACGAAGCGAGTCCCCAGTTCATCCACTTCCGCAAACGTGGGCCGGTCTTCAAAATGGGTGTACGTACGGTCAAGATCAATCTTCTGGAAGTTCAGGAACTTGATGCCCCGTTTCCCGGAGACCTCCAGTGTGTACTCGACGCCGTCTTCCTGAAGCTGCTTCATTTGACGCAGCGTATTTCGAAGAACAGCTCCGTTATATCCTCCACACAAACCACGATTGGAGGTCAGAACCAGAAGAACAGACTTCTTTACTTCGGGCCGTTCCGCCAGCAGCGGGTGAGAAAACTTCAGGTCTGCCCTGCCAAGATCTCCGACGATCTCGGAGATCTTTTTTGTATAGGCGGCCGCTTCGGTGGCGCGATCCATCGCCTTCTTGAAACGGCCAGTCGCAATCAGCTCCATCGTGCGCGTAATCTTGCGGATATTGCGGACCGACTTAAGACGTTTTACGAGTGAGCGTGCGTTAGCCATGTGTTACGTCGCCAGATTCGTTCTTTGTTCCGTCCGAAAGGACGGCAGTTTGCAGCCGCGTGCGTCAGCCCGAGGTCAGAATTTGGAATGATTCCGCAGCCGTAGAGGAGCATCAGACTGTCGGCGATGGTCCTGTGTCACCCTTCCGGGGCTCATCTGTTTTTCAATGTTATGTTTTCCCGGGCTTGCGCCCAGGTCTGCACGCTGTCACCGCTCCGCGGCCGACGAAACTCAACTCCAGGAAGAGTCAAACCGTCTCTATGCGCTCGCCTGGCGAGCATTAAATGCCTCCAAAGCACTCTTGAGTGCTTCTTCGACTTCACTGGTCAGCTCAGCTGCTTCAAACAGCTTGTCACGTGTGTCTGCATGTTCCGTCTGAATGAAGTTCAGTAATTTCTTTTCCGTTGCCTGAACTTCGGCAACAGGTACATTGTCAAAATAACCTTTCGCACCGGCATAGATCACGATGACCTGGTCAGCGACGTGCAGTGGTTCGTACTGGGCCTGCTTGAGCAACTCGACCATACAATAACCGCGGTCCAGCTGCTGTTGGGTGGCAGCGTCCAGTTCCGTACCCAGCTGAGCAAACGCTTCCAGTTCGCGGAAAGCCGCAAGATCCAGCCGCAGAGAGCCCGCAATTTTCTTCATCGCTTTTGTCTGGGCATTGCCACCGACTCGGGACACGCTGATACCGACATTGATCGCCGGGCGAATGCCTTTCCAGAACAGGTCCGGGTCCAGGTAAATCTGACCATCGGTGATTGAAATGACGTTGGTCGGAATGTAAGCCGAAACTTCGCCTTCCAGTGTTTCGATGATCGGCAGAGCCGTCATGGAACCGCCACCCAGTTCATCACTGAGCTTGACCGCGCGTTCCAGCAGTCGACTATGGCAATAGAAGACATCTCCCGGGAAAGCTTCACGGCCGGGCGGGCGCCGCATCAGCAACGACAGCTGCCGATAGGCGATCGCCTGCTTAGAGAGGTCATCGTAGACAACCAGTGTATCTTCCCCGTTGTACATGAAATATTCGGCCATCGCCGCACCGGAGTAGGGGGCGATGTACTGCATGGGCGCCGGATCAGCCGAGCTGGACGCAACAACGATCGTGTAGTCCAGCGCTCCGTGTTCACGAAGAACTTCGACAACACCGGCGACAGACGTTAATCGCTGACCACAAGCCACGTAGACGCATTTTACACCTGTTCCCTTTTGGTTCAGAATCGTGTCCAGAGCAACGGCTGTCTTGCCGGTCTTACGGTCGCCGATGATCAATTCGCGCTGTCCACGTCCGATTGGCGTCATTGAGTCAATGGCTTTGATCCCGGTTTGCAGCGGGACTTTCACCGGCTGTCGTCCGGCTACGCCGACGGCTTCGTGTTCTACCGGTCGAGTGTCGCTGGTCATGATCACCCCCTTGCCGTCCATGGGATTTCCCAGTGGATCGACAACTCGACCAAGCATGGCATCACCAACGGGCACTGACAGTAGCGCACCAGTCGATTTAACTTCGTCACCTTCCGTAATTTTGAGGTAGTCCCCCAGAATCACCACACCGACGCTGTTTTCTTCCAGGTTGAAGGTCAGACCACGAATCCCACCAGGGAATTCGAGCATTTCACCCGCCATTGCCGTCGACAGACCGGTACATCGAGCGATGCCGTCCCCTACTTCAATGACCCGACCAACTTCTGCGGTCTCAATCTGACCGCGAAAGTCTTCAATCTCCTTCTGGATGACTGAAGCGATCTCGTCCGCTTTGAATTTCATTGAGAGTTCTCTCCGTCAAACGACCCGTCAGTGTTTGGATGCGGGTTCGCAGAGATGAGTCATAAACAGTGTCACCGACCTGAATGATCAGGCCGCCGATCAGAGATTCTTCGACCGATTCTTTGAGAATCGGATCAAACCCAAGTTTGCCTTTTAGTTGTTCCGTAATCTGGCTGCGTGAGCCATCGGATAGCGGTTTGGCAGAACGAATCTGCACTCGCTTTTGTCCGGCCAGTTCCTCCTGAACTTCAGCAACAACCTCGCGAATCTGCTCAACCAGTCCGATCCGACCATGCCGCACCAGCACCTTCAGAAAATTCGCAAAGAACCCAGAACAGTTCGGTGCCAAAGCCCGATCAATCAGACCCAGCTTGTCGTCGCGACTGATGCCATCAGAGACCAAAATACTGCGGAACGCCGAATTCTGAGCGAACACTTCACTGACAAAGGAAGTTAGCTCCACGTCGGCATCGCCGACGCCGTTCTCCTTTGCCGCATTCAGATACGACCGGGCATAAAGACTCGCAACGGCCTGCGCGCCGGGATCTTCCAGCACGTGGTCGGGTCGAGTTTTCAGCTGCTCGGACATAGACACCTCAGAATCACCATTTCACCGGACGGCGAATGCGCGGGAATCCTTAGCCGGAGATTCCCGACAGAGCTTCCTGAATCAGTCGTTCCTGATCACCATCATTCAGTGCCCGACCCAGAACGTGTTCTGTGGCCAGGGCAACCTGACTGTTGACGGTGCTAAAGACTTCTGTCAGAGCCGCGTCTTTGGCTCGGCCGATGTCTTCTTTCGCCCGTTCCCGAATCGACTCAACCTCAGCCTGAGCCTTGGCCACAATATCCTGGCTGGTGCGTTCTGCATCGCGTTTGGCTTCTGCAACCATTTCAGCAACCGTCTGCTCGGCGGCATGAAGTTTTTCTTCGTACTCGGCAAGCGCCGCCTGAGACTTTCGCCGGCTTTCTTCAGCTTCGGCTATCACAGCTCTGATACCGGCTTCACGCTTATCCAGCCCTTCAATCAGTGGTCTCCAGGCTGTTTTCTTCAGAACAAACAGGAAGATCAGAAAGACGACCAAAGACCAAAGTGCAAGATCGAACTTGAAACCGATCGGAACGCCTGTTTCGTGAGTCTCCTCGTCACCATGGCTGGAATCCTCATTCTCAGCCGCAACCGAATCGTCAGCGGCAAGCTCAGGGCAACTCGCTGCAGAGCACGCAATCACGACCACCACGATCAGTGCACGCGATAATCCAAAAACGAACTGTCGCAACATAGTAAAACCAAGCCAGCCAGCTATGGAAAAACGGACAGACATTCGACAGCAGGAAACCCGCACGTCGCCGAGACACAATCGAATTCAGAGCATACAGATGATGAGCGCGAAGAATGTCGCCCCTTCAATCAGCGCTGCGGCCACAATCATCGCCCCTCGAATATCACCGATCGCTTCCGGCTGACGAGCCATGCTTTCAACTGCCGAGGCTCCGATTTTGCCAATGCCCAGACCAGCACCAATCAATACAAGCCCGGCACCGACAGCCTTCGGAATCAGTGCGCCGCCCGCGTCCTGTGCCACAGCGGGGATGCTCAGCGAAATGAACGCGGCAATCCCTATACAGAAGTACTTCACAAATTGACTCACGAGAAACTCCTCTTCGAACAATGTTTCTACAGGAAAATGTTAATTCCAATGGCCAGACCAAACAGCCAGCCCATTGGCTGAGACAACTGATGGATCTAGTGTTCGTGCACGGCACCAGCAAGGAAGATTGTTGCCAAAAATACAAACACATAGGCCTGCAGGAAAGCAACAAACAATTCAAGCAGACCAATCAACACCTGACCAAACACACTGCCAATCGTCACTACTCCCCACAGGAAACTGTTGCCGGTGGCTGCGGCCGCGATGAACCCGAGTATTACCGCCACGACGGTGTGACCACCCATCATGTTTGCAAACAGACGAACTGCCAGCACGCCGTGCTTGACAAAAAAACCGAAGACTTCAATTACAAAAATAAAGTAAGAAATTCCTGTGCCGATCCATCCTCCAATACCGGTATCCGGTCGCATGTTCCCAAAAAAACCGGCCGGCCCCATGGCCTTGAATCCATATATCACCGTGGCCACAAATGCACAAACTGCCAATGCGCCGGTGACGTTGATGTTCCCGGTCGCGGAACCCAGCCATGGAACTGCACCCAGCAAATTGCAGATCAATATGTAGAAAAAACAACTCCAGATGAACGGCAGATACCGATCAGCCGGATGGCCGTCATGAGCATCATTACCATGCCCATGATCACCAATCGTGGGCCGAACCACTTCGTCTCGAATATACAGGGCAATGGCTTCCCAGAAATTCCAGAACCGGCCCTTCGCGGGCTCTCCATTCTGAATCCGTCGAGCCAAACCACGAAAAATAAAAAACACAACCACTGCCGCAACAACCTGCAGTACCATGAACTTCGTTATCTGCCAGCCAAAGATCTCCGGCAAATGAATATCCAGTGTTCCGTGGCCGGACGGACCCGGCAATCCGCGAGGAATGTCGAAGCCCGCTGCATCCCGGACGTGGTGAAAATTGTCAACTTCGTGTTCGGCGCTCATTAAAACGCGATTCGCTTCCTGGTGATGACCTATCCTGAACTGCGATTTGCTTCGGTATCCGAAACGGACGCCACCGACTGACTAGGGCTTCGTTGTCGAAACAGCAACCAAACTTCAGTGAGTAGTGCCAAAAAATAAAACCCGACCAGCCAGCCGAAAAAATCGACAAACCCAAGTTCGGGATGCATCTTCTTAACCACGACGGCAACAACAGAAACAGACATCAGTCGTACCATCGTTTGAACCAGCATTACTGCCAGATCGCTGGAGAAGATTGCGACGCCTGGAAGAAACACAACGATCCATCCAGGCCCAAGACAGGCCGCTGCCGCGATCGACATCCACAAAACTCCGGAGCCACCTCCGAAATTCCGCGCTGGCCAAAAACAAACAATCCAGCCCACTGTGATCACCACAGTGAGAAATAATGCCTGCCGAAAAGGGCTGAAGTTCTGCTGGGACGTCGCTTTTCCCGAGCCTGCACCGGGTGTGATTTCCGGTGGAGGCGAGCCAGTAATCTGCGTAAAGATCGAGAGTCCGGACAGGCACACAACGATCCATCCCGGGATCAAACAACAGATTGCGGCGACCGACATCCAAAAAACGCCAAGGTGGCCGTTCACCGTTCGAGTGGACCAAAAACAGACAACTCACCCAATGGCAACTGCCATCGTCGAGACGACTACCGATTTGAAAACGCTGTCCTTCAGTTGTTCTGTCACTTTTTGGAAGCACGTTGTGACGACGATCCATTTTGCTGGTCCATTGACCGTTGATCGAGTCGAACCAGCAGCCGGCGAAGCAATACGACTGCCATCAGACAGCCGACCGCCACGCCTAAAATCGTCAACAGCGGCTTCCAGCCGTATTTCAAATCCAACCAATAACCGCCACCCGCACAGACCGCGATCGACAGCGCTGCTGACATGATTTCGTGAGAGTCGCGATATGCCTGAACCACTTGGGCACTACGACTGCGTCGACGAGTTGTTGAGTCTTCAACCATCGCGGACTCTCTGAAATCAACCACGTCAGCTCTATGCGAACGATGCCGGCAACGTCACCCTCATCACAGAGCCGAGGGAGTTTAACGGTGCCATTTGCTCAGTTAAAGAGCGGTGCAGACGCGTTATTTCTTTCCCACAGTTGGGGCGCATGAGTCCCAGCGCCGAAACCACGGATGTCGGCAGTCCGTGTCTGCACCGGCAGCAATGTTTATCTAAGGGCAGCGACGGGATCCGTCACTGAATTGGCCGGCTCCGAGCCGCACCATGGCCGAAATGAGTTTGCCTCAGAGTTTTGAGCTGCTGCTGTTAGAACAGCTCGAATAGCGGGCAGTGGGTGCACACGAGTTGAATCTGTCGCAGCTGTGACCGCCGCTCCACGCTGAAAGTGCAATTTATGGTCTCTTCCGACGAATCTGTGAATCGAATCCCTGGTGGGAAGGCGGACCTTCTTTGAACTAATCAGTACGACGTTCGGTAGTTCCCGTCAGAGACCTCAGCGATTTGTTTGCTTTCAGCTGTAGAAGATGCGGAAACAATGGTTCAGGCGAGTCGGGCCAATAGGTCTCGTTTTTTGACTTCTGTGGGGTCATTAGGTCCATTGCCGGTTCCCCGTGACTTTCCTGAGTAACCGTTCTTATTAGTTCACCCGGCATTCCCCAAAAATCCCTGCGATTTATTGTTGCGTTCGACCTGTCTTTCTGGACGTAAATCGTTCAAAATGTCATTGTTCATTCTCTGCTTTTTAACTTTATCTGTTTTACGATCCTGTCCAGACGTCACAGCTTCGTCAGTGTTGACCACTTGGCGTGACGCAATTCGTTGATATTGACTGCCTCGGCAGTCCCGCGGGAATCTGCGTAGTTGATGCGTGCTCCCCTATAACAATCGCGAGACACTGACGTCTCACAGGTTGGATGGAATCTTATGGCTCGGACTCACGACGTGCGTCTCAATTCGTACAGGGTAGCCCTGCTCGTGGCCCTGCTCGTGGCTCTTCTCGCAACTGTGATCACGACGGCCGACACCATTGCGCAGGAGACCGCTACAGAACGCGAAAGGTATAATGGCGAGCAGCGCCGAAAAGTACAGCAGGTGAGGCAGATAAACGATAATCTGGCCACCACAATCAAACCGCGGACGAGAAGGCAGGAGGATGCGTTCCGGGACGTGATGCGAAGCGGGACGCGCCAGGGGTCACCCGAATTTCAGGCCCTGCAGGAGGGCCTGAAATGGGAGATTTACAGAGCGACAAACGCCGAGTTGAAAACCAATCAATCTGCGTTTCAGGGAGTTAAAAAGCGGCTACGACAAAATGTCCTCCACCTTGCCGGTCAGAATATCCCAGGTCGCAAAGAGAGGGAAGAATTCCGTCACCTTGTCTGCACCGAGACACTCAAACTATTGAAAGACCTGCTTGAGAATAATTTCCAGGCTCGTTCACTCGCCATTGAATTGATCCCCGCGCTGGAAACAAACACTAACGGCAGGCAACGCCGAATCCTTGATGAAGCTGCCGATGTGCTGGTTGAAGTTCTTCTGGACGAACAGCAACCGGATGCAATCAAATTGAGAGCAACGGAAAGCATTGCGCATTATCTGGAAAACGTGAATCCTGGCGCACAAATTGAAATGAAATTTGCCCTCGCGATTCGGGATGAACTGAAATCCTGGCTGCCAGCGACAGCCTACCAGCTCCATATGATCGATGCTTTGTCGCGAATTCGCGCGGCCAGAGAAGTGGTCGGTGTCAATCCCAGGCCTGTTGTGATTGAAATGCTGGTGTCTGTCATGCAGGACGAAGAACGTGAACCGGTCGTCCGCTGCAGTGCCGCGGGAGCATTAGGGAGCGTGGGTACCGATCAGCGGATTGACCTTGAGCCGCTGGCGTGGAAGGTGGCGCAGCTGGCAGCTGAAATGGGTGAAGCCTACAACCGAGACTCAGGGAATAAATTCTGGGGAACGTGCAGCCTGGAGCTGTTTTTGGCATTTCATCACGAGGAACCAGCACGACTAGGTCAACAACCTGACGATGGAATGCTGAACCGAGCGCCTCGTTCGGAGCTCATACGGCATGCCTATGATCAGGTCCTTCCAATCTGTCTCGCGATGCTTGACAATCCTGCGAACATCGATCAGGCGTTGATTAACAATGCCGCCGAATGGGTCAAGGCAAATCAGCCGAACAACCTGCGGTTTGATTCGGGTTCACCACCCGTCAGCCAGTGATTCAATCTCCAAATCCGCAGTTCCGCCGGACTCCCGTGGCAGGACAGCCCCCTCATCACGGCCATTGATCTGTCAATGATCAATCGGGGCGATGGGTTTGGAGGAAGCAGGCCATAATGCCGGGCTTTCGTCGCTGCCTTCAATCCAGCCCTGGGCCATGATTTCTGTCATGCAAGACTGGCAATGTACCAAACCGACTCGCTGGATTCGTCTGACCAGCGGCCTCGACGTGTCGAATCATCCCGGCTGGTATCAAATGACGCCGCCGTGAACACGATAGGGTGTCGCCAAATCCGGAAGCTCAAGCCCCCAGACACGTTCCCAGATTTCCGGGATGTGTCGAAGTCCTTCCGAAGAATAGATCAACTGGCGAGCGCGAATGTCGGGTGATGGGCTCCAGATTGGCATCGCACAGCCGAAACTGGCGGCAGTACAAACCAGTAACAGCATTGACAGTAGACGTTTTCGCAGCTTCATCATTGCGTCCTTCCCTGGACTCCAGCTGCTTTGTGCAGCCGACGACAAGAGATCTCTTTTTCAGATCCGACAGTCCGGATTTCAAAACGGGCTGCTGACCCCGATCAGAAAGCATGATCTGCTGCGAATGTGGCGACGGAATTCCGAGAGTTACAATTCAGGAGCTAAACCCGGATTGCTTTGAAGCTGGATCGGTACCGTATCCTGGTCCCCGTGAATTACTCGTCCCTTGGGAATACGCAGAGGACACCTGGCCTTGGGAACCAGCTGAGAACTGTCCAAGTGCCCGCGAGGAATCTGTAGCAGCTGACTGCAAACGTGCATTTTCCGCCATTTCCAACTCCCTCACACGTTCCTCCATCTCCTTGCCAGGTTTGAACGTCACTACAAACTTGGCGGGAACTTGTACCTGCCCACCGGTTCGTGGGTTTCGAGCTTTACGAGCAGCCCGCTTTTTTACTTCAAAAACGCCGAAGTTCCGCAGTTCAATGCGATGGTCAGTGACGAGTGTTTCCACAATGGCATCGAAAGTCTTCTGTACGATTTCCTTGGTCTTCAGCTGAGTGAGTCCCAGCTCTTCCGATATCGCCTTCACAATCTCTTTCTTGGTCACGAAAATCGTCTCCCGAGAAAGGCTCTCTGAGTCACCGTCAGCTGTCGCCGATCTGACTCAACTGTATGATTGCGAACGACTTACTGTCAAGACAGTTCAAATAGCTTCACGGCACACAATAGCCGAATACGATTCGCATCGGATCATGATTTCTGATTGGGATGTCAAAGAACAGCCGTGGGTGCGAAAAACCCGCACTCACGTCCCTGTTATCGACTCGATTTGACCGGAAAGTTAGAAAAAACCGGCATAACCGGCAGAGTCGTCCCGAAGGACCTCGCCAGAACAGATGAATCGGGCGACGGGGCATATTCTGGTGCGTGAGTCATGCGCAAGTTGACATCCGAAGATCCTGCGATGCTCGGTCTGTCGTCCAGTCCGTGAAACGACTGAACGGGCGCTGGCTGACGGGGCAAAAACCTCACGTTTGAACGTAACCCGCAGTCCAGACACTGGTCGTGCCGGTCACCACGACGGGAAACCATGCTGCTACGTCCGGTCGAATTAGTCCCGCATTGCCAAGCATCAGGCTGCCTTGAGCGATCCCAAAGGACACTACAAGAACAAGACTGCAAATCGCGAGATTAACAATCAACCCCATTGATTCCTTTCGCATCACCAACGGGAGAGCAATTGCGGCGGAAAGCAGAGACAGCAAAGGTCGCGTGATTCGGGCATGTAATGCCAGACTTTGTCGTCGAACGGGCACTGACCCTGTAGCAGGATTTCGGATCCTCTTCACTAACTGCAGTGAAGACAATAGTTTGGGATTTCTGCCTTGGTCGTACAGTTGATCAAAACTGACTTCCGAAACAACAAACACGTCCTTTCCGTTAAGCCGAGGGATAATCCGTTCCCGGCCTTCCTGCGTAAGCAGCTGCGCGTTAAAAACTCCAGTCTGGTTGGTCAGGAGCCATCCCGACGGATGTTCAGCACTGGCGGGCAGATAGACTGCGGATTCCGCTCGCAGCGTACAACCACCCTCGGCCAGCTCCGGTGTCAAATAGAAGGTGGCGGCATCCAACCGCGATTCGGCTACGGAGACTGATTCGCCGTCGATGGACATCATATGGTTGGAGTAATCGTAGACAGGAATGACTTGTTGTTTTGTCGCATGATCCTTTCCGCGGGACGTTTGTAACTGGACGGCAATTGCCGGCATGACCAATTCCTGATTGGCAATGATCAGGAGATTCAGTGCAGCTGTCCCAAGCAGAATGGGTCTCAGCAATCGAAAGGCAGGAATTCCGGCTGCCAGCAAAGGGTGAGATTCCGAATATTTTTCGAGCAGGCCCAGTACGGTTACCACGGAGATCGTGACAAGGATGGGCCCTGCCATCTCCAGAAAATCACTCAGCCGAAACGTGTAGTACACGCCGATCTGCTGTGTCATCTTCAGCAGCAGGTCCTGTTGGGTCCACTCCGGCAGCCCGGCCAGTGTGGTCGCGTCCGCAGCTTTGTGAGCTTCCCTCTGAAAGGCGTCGATGTTCGTGAATAAATCGATCACTACGTAAAGACCGTATGTTGCTACAAAGAACACGACAAACGTGTGCAGCATCCGGGCCAACAAGTATCGATCAAACGTTGTGAACATCACGATCGGGATTACATGCCAGAGTCCGCATTCGGGTCAATAGGGATGCGGCGACGCTGCCGCGCACGTCACGAGCCAGCAATTCAGTCATCGGCCGGTCCGAACAATGAACTGTCGGCCTAAATGTGTATTTTCCAGACCGTCGCCTGAGTCGTCGTCATGAATCAGCAGCCTAAAACCTCACCGTCCTCTGTGGCTGGTGATCTTGTGGTCATTCAGAGGAACCGCACTTCCGGTGCAGGAAAGAGCCACCAGGCTCTGTTGGAGCTGATTCGCGAACTCAGGAATCGCCAGCTTTGTGTGCGGATGTTCTCCAATCGTGACCAGCTGGACGAGTTCATCAACAGCGGACATGTCAATGGCCGCCTGCGCTGTATTGTCGCTGCAGGTGGTGACGGAACCGTTGCCAGCCTGTTCAATCGGCACCCGAACCGAGTGATCGCCCTGCTTCCGATGGGTACGGAGAATTTAGTCGCTCGCCATCTGAATATGCCGTGCAACGGTTCGGTGGTGGCGGATGTCATTGAGGCCGGACACGTCGAAAGATTCGATACGGCACAGGCCGGTGAGAATCGTTTCCTGCTGATGGCCAGTGCAGGAATCGATGCCGAAGTTGTTCGTTGTCTGCATGCCATACGGAGCGGACACATTCGACGCTGGACGTATATCCGTCCAATTCTGCAGACATTCGCCAGCTACCGGTTTCCGGAAATCACCGTGATGGATGCGGATACCCGGAACACCGTCACTGGTTCGCATATTATCGTGAGCAATTTCGGGGAATATGGATTCGGTCTGCAGCTGAATCCCGATGCTGACCCAACCGATGGTCAGCTGGACATTTGTGTTTTCAGGAAGCGTTCTCTGATGCACACGGCAATCCATGCCGTCCGCAGCCTTTTTCGAGCACAGAATGACCAACATGTAGTAAGATTTCGCTCACAGCATGTTTCGCTCTCGGAAACCCGGATCCTGGATGCAGAAGGCCGGCGTTCCCCTGCGATTCCCCTGCAAACAGATGGTGACATTGCCGGCCAACTGCCGATTAACATCCAAATCAACGCTGCCGCAATGCAAGTTCTCGTGCGTGGCGCCTAACCCTGCTTTTTCACCCCAGTGCTGCAAACACCTCCCCAAACTACTGTTCCGGTGCCGAAAGCAGATGTCCGGCTGCTCGAGCTCATGCTGTGTGTTGCCGTAGGAACATTGATGTTTGTGGCCGGAACGTGGTGGGCGCTGGGGCGCATCGTTGCCGAAAAAGTTGTGACCAGTTTGGTGATGCCGACGGGACTCGTCTGGCTGTTGCTCCTGGTCGCCGTCCTCGCTGCGCGGCGAGCTGGTCGCCGTGATCTGGTACTGGTGACCGCGATCCCCTGGACCGCACTCACGCTGATGGGTAATGGTATGGTCTCCGAAAGACTTGCTCAAAGTCTCGAACAGCCTTATCGGCACATCCAACCGCTTGAGGCCGGTCGGTTTGACACGATTGTATTGCTGGGAGGAGGCACAGCAACTGGCGGAAATCGCAGAATCCAGGGGAACACTGCAGGAGATCGAATTCTGCTGACTGCCCAAATGTTTCACGCCGGACTCACCAGACAAATCATCTGTACAGGTCATCGAATCGTCGAACTGGATCCTAGCGGCTCAGACCCGGCCATGCAGGCACAGTCGGTTTTAATGTCGCTGGGTGTCCCGGCAGAATCGATTGAGTTACTGGAAGGGCGCAACACGGCAGAAGAACTGCATTTACTGAGCGAATCGATCGGAAACAGTAACCAGCGAATCGGACTTATCACGTCTGCATGGCATCTGCCGCGAGCTCTCCGTCTGGCGCATCGAAACAACCTGCAGCCAGATCCATTGCCAGCCGATTTCATCACGCGGCCCAGGACACGACTCACCACAGGTGCCGTCGTGCTGAGTTGTATTCCTCAGGACGGAGCCATGTGGACGGCTTCAAAGGTGCTTAAAGAATACTTCGGGATGCTTGTCGGACGGTGATGGTGAGTTGCAAGCTGAATGGGGAAAGGTGAAAGTGCAGATTGCGCCCGTCTCACAACCCTCCTTCCGGACTTCCCATGTCCTCTCGCACCTGTCTCATTCTGGCGACCCTGTTTGGATTCCTTTCCGTGCTCTTGGGAGCCTTCGGTGCGCATGTGCTGTCAGACACCGGATACCTGGAGCGCAGATACGTTGAGTTGGAACCAAAGCAAGTTGCCGGCATGACTCTGACGGCAGCGTATAAGTATTACCAGGATTTTCAGACCAGCGTGCGATACCATATGTGGCATGCCTTAGCGCTGATGGCGGTTGGGCTATGGAAGAGTCAGCGGGATTCGAAAGTGCTCAGTCTCGCGGCATGGTCCCTGACGATCGGAATCGTTTTTTTTTCAGGTGTTCTGTACCTGCTGGTGATCGGCGGACCGCGATACGGTGGAATCCCGTGGGGTCGCTTAGCACCCGTCGGCGGAACTGCGTTACTCGTCGGCTGGATTGCTATGCTGGTGGCAGCATGCCAGCAGCCAAATGACGAGTAACCGTGTTCTTCACCCACGCGGATGACACCGGCTGTGCACTGTTTTCAGCCGCGTGTGGTCCACCTGAGTATATACCTGAGTTGTCCGAATGCTGGCATGTCCCAGCATTTCCTGCAAAGCACGAATGTCAGCCCCACGAGCCAGCAGATGAGTCGCAAAACTGTGACGAAGGGAGTGAGGGCTGACGTCAGCCCCGCATCCGGCGCGTGTCGCATACCGACGAGTCAGTTCCCATACAGCTTCTCGCTGCAGTCGTCTGCCGCTGCGTGAAACAAACAGTGAATCAACGTCATCTTGCGCGTTCCCGACCATCGCCGGACGTTCCAGATTCAAATAGCGATTGATCGCCTGCACTGCGATCGGATTCAGGGAGACCATTCGCTGCTTGTTCCCTTTGCCTGTACAACGTGCGTAGTATTCTTCCAGATTCACATCCGACAGCTTCAGGTCGATCACTTCTGACACGCGACAGCCAGTGGCATACATCACTGCCAGGATCGCTCGATCTCTCCGAGCGTAACGATCAATTGAACCTTGGGGCGCGCAGAGCAGTTGTTCGACCATTTCAGGACTGAGGACTTTCGGCAGTCGTTGCCAAAGCTTCGGCGACGAAATCAGATCCACAACACTTTCGGCTACTACGCTCTCCAGCATGAGATACCGAAAGAACATCCGGACCGCTGCTAGATTCCGCCCGATAGTGCTGGCAGCCAGCCCCTGTCGGGCCAAGTGATCCAAAAAGGCAGTCATCGAGGGAATATCGATCTCGTGAACCGTCTGGCGAGTGTTTTGTTCATTCCAGTGCAGAAATTTTTTCAAGTCACTTCGGTACGCCATCACCGTGTTCGGCGACATACCGCATTCGGCACTCAAATAGGTGATGAACCCGGACAGCCAGACGGATGGATTCTGAAATTCTCTTTGTGAAAACCGGCTTTGCGCCGAGAGTTTTTTTCGACGGGCCATGAGACGGAACTCGCAGGATTGTGGTTCGCGCGTCAGAAGAATGCACTGAATCAGTAGCGCAATAAGAATCGCCGTCACCGTTCAGAGGGGGTGAACGACGACGGCGACTTAAAACCGTTCAACAAACGGTGTTCGAACCAGGGCTTTGGACGAGTCTTTTCCTCGTATCACTCACTATCGTCGAGTCTGACACTTGAACAGGGGGATTCCTGGCAGAATTCAGGTTATTCGGATTGAAGTGAGCAGTAAGGCTCCAAAACGACGACCACTGATCAGCTGTTCTCTCCCTCTGACCACTCCCTCAGTCGATCGATAAAATCATCCGTCATTCCGGCTTCTCTGCGAGGTTCTTCAAGAAACATTGAGCCGCGTGCTGTCGACGGTCGGACGGGCCACTGCAGGTTCTGCTCCCATGTCGTGAAATCATCCATGCCGGATGGCTTGAGCCGTCGCAGCCAGTCCATCCCGAATTCTACGTGACGAATTTCGTCGCGATGAATCGCCCGCATGACAGCGGCACTTCGATGATCACCCGCATCGACAAAATACTGCTCGAATTCAGCGGTATGGTCCAAGTTGCCTCCTTCGAACACCAGCGGCAGCCCGCAGATATATTCGAGCAGCGTGGAGTATTCCATGGCCTTCGTCCAGATATAGCCATTGACCGGCAGATCGCCAAACGTCATTCCCAGTTCATCAGCTCGCTGAACATGCATTCGTGTATGCCGCTGTTCGTCCTGCATAATTCTACCAAGACCCCGACGGAATTCGCTCGGAGCTTCCGGGAACGCCAGAATCACCATCGCCATGATTTCCAGCGCCTGCAATTCGTGGTTCGCCATGATGTGATGAGCGATCGCACGCTTTGCCGGATCCTGCAAGGCGGTTCCTTTGGGCATTGCAGGTGCCGTGCGCCGTGCGGCGAACTTCAGGCCGCGCGGGCGAGCCGGCCGGTCAATTCGTTCCGCCGCATGTTGTGTATTGTCAGTGAGTGCTTCTTCTGAACGGAGCAGTTTCTTGTGCAGCTGCTCGTCATGCAACACACGCCGGGCGAATTCACTGAGTTCCACACCGCGTTCCTTCCTGACACACGAAACTGTTGCCCGTGGGCATCACAAATGCCAGATCATTTTCTTTAGCGGAAGACATTGAACCGGATGTATTCCCAGTGGCGATACAGCTCCGAACTGTGCATGAGATCGTCGTGTGTGCCATCTGCGACCACTCGACCCTCATCCAGCAGGATCACTCGACCGCACTTTTTGACCGTCGACAGCCGGTGCGGCAGAAAGACCACTGTTCGGCTCTCACAGATGCGATCGTAGGTGTCATCCAGCAACGTCTTGGTTTCTGTGTCCAGTGAAACGCGAGGTTCTTCAATGAACAGCAGTGCTGGCTTCCGAACAACGGCCCGCGCGAGTGCCAGACGAAAAGCCTGGCCGACATTCAGAGCGACACCATAGTCGCCGATC
Source organism: Planctomycetota bacterium (assembly GCA_963581585.1). Classification (GTDB taxonomy): domain Bacteria; phylum Planctomycetota; class Planctomycetia; order Planctomycetales; family Planctomycetaceae; genus S139-18. The sequence goes on along the minus strand of CAUZPL010000010.1, from coordinate 64,872 downwards.
TGTGTTTCATATCCCTTTGGCAACTGCCGCGTAAACTTCTCCGTATGAGCAATCTTGCCGGCTTCCATGGCCTGCTGCCGGGAAATATCTGCCTGTCCGCATGTGATGTTTTCCATAACCGTTGCGTTGAACAGATTACTGGTCCTCGATACGACCATCACTTCGGCTCGCAGTGATTCAAGTGTGGCACGTTTGATGTTTGTGCCGTCAATCAGCACCTGGCCACTTTGCGGATCGTTCAGCCGAGGAACCAAACTGACCAGTGCATCCGTCTCTTCGTCCCGCAGCGAAATCAAAGCAACGCGCTGACCCGCTTCGATCTTCAGATCCAGCTGACTCAAAAGGCCTGGATGATCAGAGGTGTCCACACAAATCTGATCAAACTGGAGAGAGCGCGACATTGGTTCCATGAAACGTGCTCTCACAACCTGACTGACTTCGGGCACTGCCCGGATGTACTCATTAATTTCTTCGGCCGCTACGCTCCCCTGCAGTTCATATTCCTGAGCCTGCTGGAATGCATGCAAAGTCTGGTATAATACTCTCAGACTCAGCGAAATCATCGAGACGCCCGGCAAGCCCATCTGGCCATTGGCTAACAAGTGCCGCAACAAAATCCAGGCAGGGGCGCCGACAGCAAACACGGAGATGCAGCGAGCGACCCAGATTCCACGATGCAATTCTCGACTGACTTTCCGGCGGCGCTGACCAAACAAATTCAGATTAGCTTCAAATTTTTCGTGTTCGAATGCCTCCATGCCATAGCCCGTAACGATTCGTGATTTTTCCAGACCATCCGCGAGGCGATTCAGACTTCGGTCCACCTGCTCAGTCAGCAGATCTGAGGTGTTGGCAAGTCGCTTCTTCTCCATAATCATCAGAAACCAGCCCGCTACGACCGGAATCATGCATTCCATGCCGGCATAAAAATCTATCAGACAACAGATGGCCGACAGGACCACCACATCGGAGGTCGCGTCAATCGTTAGTTTAGCCCAATGGTGTACAGACGACTCGACTCGATCGGCGGACTCACGGAACAGTCTTCGGGACGACTCGACTCGAGCACCGCTGAGATCCCCGGCGTTGAGCCGGAGTGACTGACGGTGAAGATGCTGCCTGAGCTGCCGAACTTGTTTCGCTGCATAGGCCAGTGCCTGGCTGCCGACAGTTGCCTGCAGCAGCCATCGGAGTGCCATCAGCGCCAATCCAGCCAGCATCAGAATCGGCAGTGCGGTGTGACTTTCGTGGAGCCAGGGAACCCGATCGACAATCTGCCGCATCAACCGATCTGGAAATCCACTGTCCTGTAACATGGACTGAAGGCCGGTCTGTCCTCCGTCGGCTAACTGGCCCTGAATCAGACCTGCAATCCCACCGACGCACAGAATCAGACCCGCCAAGCAGACTGAGGCGGCAACGGCGCAGATGCTGGCTAAGAGCAGGGTCGGACCGAACAACTGGCGAGTGGAAACAATCCGACTGAACAGATTTGCTTCAGACACGGAGTACGCCTTTTTGCACACGACAACAGTCGGGATACGGCCCAACTCACAACGTACCGATGCGAAGGAGTTAGAACAACAGTTGCGGAGGTCAGCGAGTCCAATTCTGTCGGTCTGTCAAACATCTTGCAAATTGCATTGACCCCCGAACCAACTGTCGGAGGGGCGTCCTGGCCCCCGATACGTGTCGTGGCCTTCTTTTAACTGCCTGTTCGAGTAACGGGGGCGGGAAACCGTACGAGTCGTCCCGGTTTGGAGGCAGCAGAGTAACAGGCGTTCTATGCCAGGTCTCTGTCTTCAAACAAAATGAAGGCGAACAGGATCGTCGCAGTCACGTAGGCGGCACAGTAAAGCAGAGCATTTCCCGGATAGGATGGCAGTACCTGTGTCTCCGTTGCGATCGCCGCCGAAACATTGAACGCATCCAGCGACGGGACTGCGGTCGCGATCAGACGTGCGATGAACGTTACGGCTTCGTTTTGAATCACGCGCTCACTTTGGGAAACCATCATGGGTGTCAGATTGCCGACGACAAAGATGGTGAGACAGACGACCAGATTCACGACCATCGGCAGACGGGTGGCGACCGCCACGCTGACGGCACCCAGAACCGCAACTTCAAGGAACACTAAAATAACACCGGGAATTACTTGATTAACGACCGACATTCGCTCCGGATGGGGCAATGGAATGTTCATTCCGGCGAACTGTGTGTATTCCCACCAAGGCGAAATCGATTCAGACAGCTCGCGCTGGTCGTGCCCAACCTTGTAGAAGATCAACATCCCAAACAGCACTGTCAGCGGAACCAACAGCCACAAAGTGCCCTGTAGAATCCCCATGTACTTACCGAGGATAAACTGCCGACGGTTAATGGGCTTGGACAGCAGGGTCATTGCCGTCTTGCCTTCAATCTCATTCGTAATTGATGTTCCCGCCGTCCAGACCGCCAGCAAAATGCCTGAAATCAGCAGTGTCGCCAGTCCACACTCTTTCAACATCTTCACGTCAGCCTCGAGTGTGAAGAAAGGGATGAACGTGTTCATCAGCAGAATGAACCCGGAAACGATTAACAGCAGAAAAAACAGCGGTTGTCGCACCGCTTCCTTCGTTGTGGCGCGAGCAATAATTCCGGCACGTGTCCAATAGGCGAAGCCTATGAGTGCAAAAAACAGTGCCAGCGTCACAAGCCAAGCCGGAACCCAGTTCGCCTCACCTGCCGCCGATGACTGTGCCAGAAGTAGAAAATTGTTCATTTCAGATTCAGGGAAACGGGATCGTGTCGGCCTTCAAAGCTCCTGCGGAGAGCGTGGTGTCAAACACAACCTCTACTGCAGGGCAACATGCCTACGATGCAGAACGCTTTCGCGTTGGGGCGAATTCTCGCGAGATGTGCTCCTCGCCAAAGGTGGCACAAATCGTTTGTGAAAAACAGGTTACAGAACCCTGACACTAGGCATTCTAACAGATGCCACCGATGTTTTGAGACGGGTACGCTTGCGGGAGCTGATCGTTGGATCAGGGTGGTCTGACATGACAGAATGCTGGCATCGCAACCGTACCATCTTAGAGGGCGTACCACGGGTGATAGAGCAGACAAACGCGAGAATCCCGGAATTCCTGCAACACCTGAACTCTCAGCAGTATCAGGCAGTCATTCACGGGGAAACCCCATTACTCATCATCGCAGGTGCGGGTACTGGCAAAACCACAACTTTGGCTCATCGCGTCGCCTGGCAGATCATGTCGGGGATTAACCCAGCGCGGATCCTGCTGCTGACTTTCACTCGCCGCGCCGCCAGAGAATTGCTCAAACGAGTTGAGAGCATTCTGTTGCAGCTGGATGCCGATCAGCTGCTTAATACAAAGGTCGCCGAACGCAGTTTTATCCGTCAGATTCGAGGTGGGACATTTCATGCTGTGGCGACTCAGCTTCTGCGTCGCTTTGGTCATGTCATGGGCCTGCATCCGGCTTTCACGATTCTCGATCGTGGCGATTCAGAAGACCTCATGAATCTTGCACGTTCCGACCTTGACCTGCCGCCGAAGGGCAGCCGGTTTCCGCTCAAAGGGACCTGCCACGACATCTACAGCCGTTGTGTAAACACTCAACAGAAACTGGACGGGATCCTCAGGAAAATTTTTCCTTGGTGTCAGGAACATGAGCAGCTGCTGGGCCGGCTGTTTACGGATTATGCTGAGCGCAAAGAACAGCAGCGCGTTCTGGATTTCGACGATCTGTTGTTGTTCTGGAACGCGCTGGTCATATCGAACGATGGACGCGAGCTGCTGCAAGGACAGTTCGACCGCATTCTTGTTGATGAATACCAGGATACCAACATTCTGCAGGCCAGCATTCTGAAGAATATGGCACTCCACGGTCAGGGTGTTACTGCTGTTGGCGATGACGCTCAGTCTATTTACTCGTTCCGCGCCGCGACAGTTCGAAACATCCTGGATTTTCCGAATGAATTTCCTGGCACCGCAGTTGTGCCACTGGAACAGAACTACCGCAGCACTCAGCGGATCCTGGCCGCCACCAATCAGGTAATTGCAGAAGCCGACGAACGCCATTGCAAGGAACTTTGGTCCGCCCGTGGTGCTGGTGCCGTTCCGGTTCTGGTAACGTGTGCCGACGAAGACGCCCAGAACGATTATGTCATCGAACGCATATTCGAACAGCGGGAAAAAGGTACGAGCCTCAGGAACCAGGCTGTGTTGTTTCGAACTTCTTATCACAGCATGTCGCTGGAAGCCGAACTCAGCCGCCGCAACATCCCTTTCCAAAAATACGGCGGCCTGAGATTTCTGGAGACAGCTCACGTCAAGGACGTCATGGCCTTTCTGCGGCTGGCGGAAAATCCTTTTGATGCGGTCGCCGGATTTCGAGTACTGATCCTGTTGCCTGGAATTGGCCGGTCCAGAGCCAGCGCCCTTATTAACAGGTTGAACGCAGCCGGCGGCCGGTTTGATGTCTGGTTATCGTGGAAGCCACCTGCTGTGCTGCTGGATGACTGGCCCAAACTTATTCAGATGCTGCTGCGAATGGCGAAGCGTTCTCAGGTGTCCGATGCGGGTCCCGCCACCGATTTGCATGAGATTCGCATGTTCTACAGTCCTCTGGTGGAATCACGATACGATAACGTCAAAGTTCGCATCAATGACATCAGGCAGCTGGAAGTCATTGCTTCGCGATTCAGGACACGCGGAGAGTTCCTTTCTGAAATGACACTGGATCCGCCGGCATCGACCCAGGATCTTGCGGCGGATCCATGGCTGGACGAAGATTATTTGATTCTCAGCACCATCCATTCTGCTAAAGGTCTGGAATGGGATTCTGTGTATGTCATCCACGCGGCCGACGGCAGCATTCCCTCCGACATGGCAACTGATACACCGGAAGAGATCGAAGAGGAACGGCGATTATTTTATGTGGCAATGACACGAGCGAAGAACAATCTGTTTGTCTGCCGGCCGGAACGGTGTTACTTCCACCATCGGCGCCGCAGCGATCGCGGATCAATGTCCCAAATCACGCGTTTCCTGCCAGCCCGAATTCAGAAGGCCTTCGACAATGTCTCCCACGGCGCGGTCATGGGAACGGAGTTCGAGAATTCCGACCGATTGATTTCCGGAGATACTTCCGAAATTCGTCAGAACATCGCAAAGCTCTGGTCGAAACAGGTTGACTGAGCTACGTCTCAAACAGAGCGTCCACAAACCCGTCGGGATCGAACAGCTCTAGGTCGTCAATCTGTTCACCGACACCAATGTACTTGACCGGGATGCCCATGTCCTGACGAATCGCTATCGTAACCCCACCACGCGCCGTACCGTCGAGTTTGGCCAGCACCAGTCCGCTGCATTCGACCGCTTCTGAAAAACTACGAGCCTGACTGAGGCCGTTTTGTCCGGTCGTTGCATCCAGTACTAACAGGCTTTCATGCGGTGCTTCCGGAATCACCTTTCGAATCACGCGACGGATTTTGTCCAGTTGGTCCATGAGATTCTTTTGATTGTGCAGGCGCCCGGCAGTGTCCACGATGAGATAATCGGCTCGTGTTTTGACTGCCTGACTTGCCGCTTCCCAGGCCACGGCCGCCGGATCAGCGCCGCTTTCTTTGCGGACGATGTCGCAACCCAGCCGTTCGCTCCACAAATTCAGTTGTTCGACGGCCGCCGCTCGAAAAGTATCAGCTGCCGCCAAAACCACTCGATTTCCGCCCTTCTGGAGCAGGTTAGCAATTTTGGCGATGGAGGTCGTTTTTCCGACGCCATTCACTCCGGCCACCAGTATCACCGTCGGCCCGGAGGCAGATTTCGCAAGCGGCGAAAGCGGATCCTCCGGGGCCCAGTGTGCTGTGCCATCTCCTCTGAGCAGGTCGACGAGTTCTCTGCGGACGGTCGCCCAAATGGCATCTACATCGACGATTCGACCACCATGATCTTCCCGCAGTCGTGAAACGATACGATCGGCCGCCTTTACGCCCATATCTGTCCGAATCAGACGACCTTCAAAGTCTTCCAGCAGACGATCATCCAGAATCTCCCCAGCGCGAAACAGATCACGGACGTCAGTGCGCAGGATGTCTTTGGTTTTCTTCAGCCCTGTCTTCAGCCGGTCAAACAGGCCCATCGTTCTCTCTTTTGATCCACGCGTCGTTGCTGTGGGTACAGCGTTCGGGGCCTGCTTATACCGCGATTCCGCTTCGCCAACAACACGGACGCGTCCCTGGCAGCATAACCGTACAGAGAAATCAATTACGGGTGAAGCAGAATCGCACACAGAGTCATTCGACGGACCCTGCCTGTTGGTTCACGGCATCCATTTCACCGGCTTGTGGGCGAATTAGTTTGAAATAACGACGAATCGTCTGTCGGTGGCCGAGCGGCACTGGTTCCGAATCCAGTACTGACTCAGTCAGCTGTTCAGGTCTGTCAGCCTGATTGCGGTGGCGACGAATTGCTTCCTGAAGTGTCCGGGGAGCCGTTACTGTCTCCACTTCATTGTCTCCACCGGTGGATTTCTGTCCGGTGATATTCATCCTGTTGCTGGCACTGAACTTCGATGTCATTTCTCCCAGCTGGCGAGTGCTCCTGCCGAGTCCCCATTTGTTACCACTCCTGTTCCTGCGGTTCCCGGTGTTTTCAGACTCAGATGCACATTCATTTTTGTTTTCCGCGAGACTGCGACACTGTTTCTTCAGCAAACCAGAAAGCTTCTTTCGACGCTCCTGCTTTTTACATTCGTCCACCAGGCCTTTCACCCCGTCGCGAAATGCGCTGCGGTTGCGTTTGCTCAACCCGAAAGCCGTCTGAGCCGCTGCTTCCTTCAGCTTACGACTGGATCCGCTGGCTTCATTTTGCTCAACCTGGCGCAGCTGGTCAGTGACGGCTGTATTTGTGTGACGATCCAGTTTCGGCATTTCCAGGTTGGCCAGTTCCTCGGCTGCCCTGTCAAGATCTCCGTTTGACATCGCATCGCCGGCCGCCCGCATTTCGTCTGCCAGTGACAATGCGGCACCAATATCAGCCAGCTGAGCTGCCGTGTCAGGGCTTTCCAGTTGCTGCAGTTTTTCCTGTAAAGCGGTTTCCAATTTCGACAGCCCTGCCATCGCGTCTCGACGATTCAAGCCTGGTTGTTTCAATTCGTCCAGGTGCTCAGCCAGTTCCCGGAGCAACTCTTCCATTTCGACATCGATGCCTTCCGTATTAAACTCTTGGAGCTCTTTTAGACTGTCTTCCACCGCGATGGCCTGCGCCATCACCACTTCGTTCAGGACAGCTTTAGCGAAAGCCGGTTCTGCGGGCGCCCCGAAAAATGAGATTGCGAGGGCAACAGCTGATACACCCAGCCCACAGAACCATGATCGAGGTACTCGGATGGGAGCCACTGTTTGTGGATCGACTAAGGCCAGATGCTGCACTGCGTCTTCCAGCTGCAGCCCCTGCCAAACGGTTGGAACGGCTGACTGTGCTAGAAATTCGAGTGCCGTTGTCGCACGGTCCTTGAGCTGGTACGTCTGATCGATCGCCGCCGCAGCGTCTCGTTCGCTACGGGACCGATTTGCAGAAGACACCCAGCCTAGTACAGGGCCAGCGACGAGAGTTCCGGCCAGATGCATCCAGTGAATCTCAAACCACTGCCTGGAAAAAGCCACCGCCACGAAGCAGGCCACCAGACCACTGACCAGCAGCCCTGTGGACATACACTGCCAAAGCCACTGTCGCTGCTGCCGCTTACGGACTGCGTTCACGCACGCACGGAATTCGTTCAAATCAGAATCCTTCGGTGATGACGGGTCAGCTGCCTCCGGCAAAAATTTATTGGCGGGTACATCGCTCCATTGTGCCTCCCAGGAACTGGATCCGAAATCCGAATCTCCTGTTTCAGACCTAATTCAGGCGAGAAACAACACAGGTGGCACCTGCTCCTGAGGAATCCCGCATCTTCGTTGATGTCAGGGGTAGGTTCCGGCACGAAAAATCTGTAAAGCGGAGAAGCATATTGAGCAAATTGAAATGAGCTGACCCACTCACAGGGCCAGGCCCTTAATGAATCAGTCAGAACGACTCAACTAGGGGACCTGACACTTGTGGAAACCATTAAAGAGTGTTGCCCTGTCTGATTGGTTCCGCCAAGGTCGCAGTTTCCATTGATTGTTCGTGGTCCTTCTCCCCTGATGATTTGTATTGCAATGACTATCAAAACGACACCAGCTCCCGATACAGCGACTGCTGCTACGTTACTCAACGGAACGATCGAACAGCTTCAATTTGCGAGGACCTACACGCTCAGCCTGCTGAATGAGACTCCGGCTGAGAGCTGGTTCGAAATTCCGGATGGCCTGCCGTCCAATATTGCGTGGCAAACAGGACACCTTGCAGTCAGCCAATATGGCCTGCTGATGTTTCGCGTTCGGGGTCGCCGGTCGGAAGATCTCGGGCTGGTTTCAGGTAAGTTTCGCAGGGCCTACAGCCGTCAATCGACACCCAGGGCCGATCCGGCCGGGCAGCCGACACCCGACGAACTGGTTGCTCGGTTAACCCGTATTCACGATGTCGCCCTGACTGAACTGCGCCTGGTTCGGCCGGAGGTTTTGCTGGAGGAAGTTGAGCGTCCCTGGACCGCGTGGCCCAACAAGCTGGGAGCCATCATGTTTTGTCCACTTCATGAACAACTCCATGCTGGTCAGATCGGGATCATTCGCCGAAGCCTTGGTCTGGATCCCCTGCGATAACTCAGCTGTCAGACTTTGCTGTACCAGTGTGTACTCGCTGCTGCCGAATGGCCGTCGATGAGATGTCAACGCGAAAACAGGTTTCCGGCAGCCCGACAAACATTTCCTTGAATTCGTCGTCGACAGTCAGATGATCAGTCGTTCGAAATTGAGCCGACGGTTGCTTTAAATCAACACGACCGGCAACCAGAAACTTCACATTCGCGGATCGCAGATCGCGCAGTGACTGGTTGCGTCGCTGCTCTCCCGTGTCGTAATAAACTGGATTCAGGATCCGTTCCGCGGTGTCAAAGCCCACAACGAACCAGCAGGCAGGAAACAGGTCGGCTTTGTCAGAAAACATAGCGGCATTCGTCAGCAGCACGTGGCTGTCTGAGATCTGCCGCAGACGTTGATGAACCTCACTGGCATCCAGTTTTGGTTTTTCCACATTGCAGATCGATAATTCATAAAACACCGGACAGCCCAGAAACACAGCGGCTGCCTGACGTAGTCGGCGGTGTCCGTCATGAATGGGATTGAATGCCCCAGGAAAAATGGCAGTGGCCGGGAAGTCGTGTGCCGGTCGGCACGCTCCATTCCACCAGATCACGACGGGTGAATCCGAGTTCGGAAGTTGCAGCCCTCCGATTGATTTATCTGGTGCGGTCATCCAGCGTTCCTGCCGAGGGACCCTGTGGTCGGCGATTCATCTCATGGTCAAAAATCACCCACGGCCGACGAGACCCGGCGTGTCGATATGGGAGCGCTTAAGGTAACCGGCAGAGCAAAGAATCCCTTCTAAGCCATGACAGTAAACTCTTTGGCTGCGCCCGGAGACAGAACCCGGTGACTTACATCAGTCCGTCACCGCTGGTTTGAGCAATGGCATCCAGGTTCAGACCGTTACGGTCGCAGTGAGAACCCTTCGGACACATAGCCATTTTCGTCAGCAACTGTGAAGCCTCCGGCCGGGGTCAGATACTTGCTGATTGATTCAAAGGGCGGCAGGGTTGTAAAATCGATATCCGCAAAGATTTCGTCCATTCCAGGGAAGTGATCGGTCACATTGCCGTTTTGCAACAGCTCATACAAGGACCGGTATTGCTCTGCCGGTCGTGCAAAGTTGACCGCCACAACTTCTGACGGGAAGTGTTGAGCGATCCTTCGGAAGTCATCTGATTCGCCCAGTGAACGGACGTCATCGTCATCGCGGAGAACCTGTTCCATGATAGTTTCGCCAACTGCGATCAGAAACGCCCCGTTGGCGACGGTGAGTCCGATTGCCGAGCCGGCCTCACTGACTTCGTAAAGTGTAAAACCACGGAACTCGCGAATTGTTGCCGGGAAACCCGGTTCGTCGCTGACTTGAGCCAGCAGATCACTGAATGCGTCCGGATCCTGAATGCCGATCGCAAACAGCATTTCGTTGGCTCCGGTCGACGAATCCAGACCTCCGCCGATCAGATGCAGTTCACCCGTGAGTTGATCGATGAGGTCGTCTTTGATGTGGACACCTGGAGCCGATTCCGACATCTGATCGATTAGTGTCGCCAGCGTACCGGGGCCCTGGAATCCATCGACCAAACTTTCAACCGCGGCATAAGCCTCTGAAATCTGCCAGTTCGTGGCCACATACAGGACAGCATCTTCTTTGACCCAGCTAGGAGGTGAAGGGTTAACGGGTTCCAGCATGAAGGTGCGCATTAGGTCGGTCGGAGGCTGATCTGCATAAAGCATCGCGCGATTGACCATCTGAAGTTCACCGGAAGCTTCTTCGGTCACCATTGCAATTGCCTTCAGCTGATTGAGCCCCAAAATGGGCAACTGGGAAATCGCCATGCTGGCATAAAGCTGGGCGCCGCCGAACGATCCCGTCTGTGACAGTTTTGTCAACAGACCAATCAGGTCCAGATACATGACGGAATCTGCCGAGCCCGGTTCCGTCTCCAGACGATTCAGCACGTGACTGTACGTTTCGTTGTTGCTGAACGAATCACTCGAGTTACCGTCCCAATTTGAAATCAGGCTCTCCATGACTCGCTGGCTGCTGCAAACCACGAGATGGTTGTCGCGCAGGAACCAACCGAACTCCTTCAGCAGCGGAGTTGGAACTTTTTCCTGAACTTCATACAGAGTGATCTCGGTATCGCTGAATTCTTCCTTCGACTGAGCGAGCACTGACACTTCGCTGAGTGCCTGTTCTGTCAGTGCCAGCAGAGATTCAACCTGAGAACCGGATTCACCAACATCAACATGCACCACCAGCCCGATATGATTCCCCACACCGGCAATGGAAATCGACACTTCCCCTGATGGGATCCTCAGAATCTCCTCAACCGACATTCCAAGCTGAGCTTCGACTTCCACCAGAATATGTCCGACTGGTCCGGCAAATGCCTTTTGCAGTTCGACACGAAAGTCGCTCAACGCCGGATCGTTGATCATTTGACCAAACGGCGATTCGGTGAACTGAATTTTAGCGTCCTCCACACTCTTAACCGTTAAGTGCAGATAGGTATTCTCCGGCAGTAGCTGATCACTGAAAATCACGTTCTGAGCCTGCGCCGGCATTGCTACAGACGCAATCACCGCCAAAGGCAACATCGAGTGAAACACTGGAGCCGGGGTCATTGGATTGCCTTGTTTCTAAGTAAACTGTTTTTTGAGCAAGATTTCTTTGAGTCGTCAGTAATTGATTCAAGCGTGGATCGGTACCACAGAGCAGATCAGGTTTAACCATCCGATCCTTGAGTTGAATCAAGCCGGAGACTGAAGGATACCATGTTTTTCTGCCGCAATTCTGAGGGCTGCCACGTTTGGCAATCCAGATGGATTCCAAAGAATGACGGATGTTGCTGAAAAGCTGTGACACATTTCCAGATGGCCGAGTCGACCTGGTCTACAACCGGGGTCCTTCGTCAGTCGGAACGGGATCTTTGCACGTTTCCAAAGTTTCAGGCAGTATTCTGAGAATCACACCGCCAGAAAATTTCTCAGTAGATCATGGCCTCGAGCAGTCAAAAAACTCTCCGGGTGAAACTGCACACCATGGACTGGATACTCGCGGTGTTGTAGTCCCATGACTTCGTAACCATGGTTCAATTCGTCGACCCAGGCTGTCACCTGCAGGCAGTCCGGAACTGATTCCTGAGGGACAATCAGGCTGTGGTAACGTGTCGCTTCAAATGGCTGCGGCAACCCCGCGAATATTCCTGCTCCATCGTGGCAAATCAGGGAGGTCTTGCCGTGCATTAAGCGACCGGCGCGTTCCACTCGCGCTCCGTACACATCTGCCAGGCATTGATGTCCCAGACATACTCCCAGTACCGGTAACCGCATGCCAAAGTGTCGGATGACGTCTCTCGACAAACCGGCCTCGGCGGGAGTGCATGGGCCCGGAGAAATGATAATCCGTTCCGGTTGCAGTAATTCAATGGACTCCAGCGAAGTTTGGTCATTACGGACGACTTTGATGTCCAGAGCCCCGTCAATTTCACCGATTCGCTGAACTAGGTTGTAGGTGAATGAGTCATAGTTATCGAGCAAAAAAATCATGGGCGAATCATGTGAATCAGGATAGAAGCAGATTACCCCGGCACACCTTAACGGAACCTCCGGCGATTGAGAACTTAAGGACCACTCTGACCGCTTGTGTGCAGCGGCTGTTTCTGCCGATCCGGACTTTGTGGCGATCGATGTCAAATTCTGCGGGGACCGCAGGACGCGCAGTTTGCGCAGGGTCTGCGTTTCCGGTGTTGAGCGATGTCGGTAACCCATCGATTGCCGGAAGTTGACGGCATCGGTTAGGTGCCGCAATTGACGAAACCAGACTGGGAGCCCTCTGCGCCTGCGTTTCTCGCAGTGGGTCCGTGGCGACAATGTCGCCGGTTCCATCTCATATGTTGTTCACGGATTGGTGCGGCCATGAGGACGATTGGTCCCTGCAGTCTTGCATTTGTAACGATGACACTCTTTTTAGGGTGTATGACCGGCCCGAGCCTGATTGAATCAACAGATCCCTATTCGAGTGCGAAACCAGGATCGGCTCAGTGGTGGTCAGAAAAATCTCAGATTACTCCCGGTGTGCGCCAAAAGTGCAGGAAGGGGAAAATCTGGCCAGCGCGACCGCGCCCAACCGGAGAAGCTCAGCAGTTTTCTCACACCTTCCATGCTGCTCATTACTGGCCCCTGCCGTACGTTTGTTCGGACCGTCGGTATGTGAGTGACATCATGGAAGTACAGAAGTCCAACGGCTGGACCGAAGAAACCACTTTGTACAACCGACACTTCAGCAACGACGACCAGACACTCACGCGGCCAGGTCGACTGCATCTGCAACGTATTCTGGAAATCACGCCTCTGCAACGCCGAGCGGTGTATATTCAGTCCACGCGGGATCCCGGTATCGACAGTGTACGACTCAGCAACGTGGAAAGTGCTGTTACCGAATTGACGCACGGATCTGAAACTGTCAGCGTGGCTGTTCGGATCGGACGTGAATACAGCCGACCAGCGTCTGAAGTGCAGATCATCAATGACCTGTACAACACGAGCATTCCTTCGCCAAGACTGGGAGGAGCCGTCGGTTCATCGGCAGGGGCTTCGTCATCCGGTGCTGCCCCCGTTGCCACTCCCTGAGTTCTATGAATGATCTGTCGCTCCGGCCGGCATTCAGCAAAAAGACAGGCGAACCGTCACAGCCGGTTCACTTCTTTGCGGCGACATTCAGTTGATCTCACCTGACATCTTACGTCTCTGAATGTGGGTTATGTGTGGTCAGACCTACCACACACTGTCAGGGATGTTGACAAAAGACTGTTTCGGCGGACTTGGGACACAGTTGAATGGTACTTCACCACATTCCCTGGTCGCAACTGGAGACACCGACGGCGACTCTGTCACTTTCGTTCGCGGTACACCGGTGTTGAATCGAGGGACAGTGAGCCGTCCGGCACATTTCCGTGCCGGCGCATGTTCTGCAGCTACTCCGACATGACGAACAGTACGGCCACGAAGTGACAGTCATCGGAGACGTAACGGTCGGCATTTCACTGCCGGCTTTCGAGATTTCGCTGAATTCCACATTGACCTGGTCTTTACAGTTACGATACAGCGACCCGGAAAAACTCGCTTTCCTGCCGCCGGAACGACAAATAGTGCTGCCCTGACCAGCGAAACTGCAGGACTGGTCCAGACAGTCAAATTTATCTGCCAGGTCACCCATTTCAGCATTCACCGCCCGTTGAAGACTTGTCATATCTGTGATCAGCCCGATCACAGGTACCGTTCCCACAATCACGATTTCGGCCGACAGGATCACTCTGTGTTCGTCCTGCCACAAACATCCTGCAAGGCCTTTCATCATAGATTACTCCCCTTATTCGTCCGAAGGATTCCCACAGGGAAGCACTGCGTTCAGGCAACATGACTTACCATCGATCACCGCAGAAAGCGGCGATCGATGGCGCATGAATCAAACCATCCGGATTCATTCTGCGCGAACCATTTCAGAGTGTTTTCATCCGAGACAGGGAAGGAGGGATGCCTCCTCCCCCGCATCGGACGAACACGGACTGCTGTCAGACAGTCCGTCGCGGCTTTGGACCGCGGCTCTCTTTCGCTGCAACCGAACCCCTTCGGGCGAAGCCGATGGTGTTTCTCTCACGCCCGTGGCCACCGGGCCCTCACCACCACCATTAGGCATCACAATCGGCCCGATCCGAAGAGTCATTTCTGCCACAACACCCACAAGGATTGGCACAACCCGTACCAACCACGAAACTGTGACAATCCTCCGGACCTGCGTCTTCACGTAACACAGGTGAAGTTAGATAGTTACGGTGGTCATCAGTGCAGCATGGTTGTAGAAGCGCAACGAGGAGTGTTCACGCTGCTAGTGACGATGTTAAGGATCATGTCTATATTCTTTAACATCCGATTTGCCCACGCGGGGTGGTTCCAGCCGGCTTGCCGAGGCATTGACCGGATTGCCACCGGGCACGCATGTCGGATCTGCATCCTGCGATTGAGGGCCTGCCGGGATCAGGCGGCCTTCCGCAGCTGGCCGACGATGCGTTCAAAGTCGTCATTCGAGCCGAAGTGAATCACGATCTGGCCGGACTCTTTCTTTCTGAGGCGGATGTCGATCTTTGCAGCCAGTGCTTCGCGCAGCTGTTCCTGAAGCGAGATAACATGTGATGATGGCTTGGGCAATACTGCAGCCGGACCTGTCACAGAATCCGTCGGTGTCAGACCAGACTTAAGAATTCGGCGGACAGCTTCTTCTGCCTCGCGAACAGAAAGATTTTGTTCCTCAATCTGACGCGTCAGCTCCGTCTGTGAGTCTGCTGGCAGAGGCAGCAGAGCACGTGCGTGACCGCCACTGATGCGACCCTGTCTCACCGCATCCTGGACATGTTCCGGCAGATCAAGCAGCCGGATCACATTGCTCACCGTCGACCGATTCATGCTCAGCCGCCTAGACAGTTCCTCAACTGTGCCAC
This sequence comes from Planctomycetota bacterium, assembly GCA_963581585.1. Classification (GTDB taxonomy): domain Bacteria; phylum Planctomycetota; class Planctomycetia; order Planctomycetales; family Planctomycetaceae; genus S139-18. The sequence goes on along the minus strand of CAUZPL010000010.1, from coordinate 49,641 downwards.
CGAACTGTTCAAGATAACCACGGAAGGCATCTGCTTTCTCAAGAACATTTAGATCCTGACGTTTGAGGTTTTCCTCGATCGCAGCTTCGCAGACTTGTTTGTCGTCCAGTTGCACCACCCGGCAGGGTATGTTCTCCAAACCGACCTGCTGAGCGGCTCTCCAGCGGCGTTCTCCCGCCACCAGCTGATAAGCATCGCCGTTGCCGCGCACAAGCAGCGGCTGCAACAGGCCGTGCTTGCGGATACTGTCTGCCAGTTCGTTGATCGCAGCTGGATCGAATTCACGTCTTGGCTGGAACGGATTGCTTTCAATCAGCTCCACACTGATCTCATCCACAGCTGGCGACGGCAGTTTTACGGCGGGTGGTGCCTCTGCCGGTTCCGGACTTCCCAAAAGAGCGTTGAGACCACGTCCCAGTCGACGTTTGAGTTTTGGTTTGTCTGACGTTTGCTGATTCAAAGTTTGCGTCCCTGCAGTGCGTCTGATCGCGACGTTTGCCTCGTTGTTGAGGTGGTCGACCCCGGTATGAGATCGACATAATCGGAACAGTCGGAACAGTTGGGCGCCTGCGGTACCGGTCGCGGAAGATGGGTAGGCTGGGCGACAGCAAAGTCCCAGCAGCGGAAAGTTCCGTAGATAACGTGACAACCGCCTGGTTCGGGGGGGCAAGGCAGGTCGGGCATGGTTCCTGTCAATGGAAGGTCTCAAGCGGCAGGACGCTGGCCCGTTGTCTCACACGGCTTGTGCAACCGGCAGAAATGAGAATGCCTGGGCTCTGACATCCTTTGCGGAGAACCAACAGTCAGGCCAAACCAAGCCTGATTCTGTTCCTCATGCTTTAGTCCACAGATACAGCGACACCCGAGTCGTCGTATCAATCGGCTTACCTGGCTGAGGACTCTGCTGTTGAACCCGATAAACATCGGTCGAACGTTCAGCCGGATCGCCCCGAAGTTTCTTGATATTTCCCCGGGAAATTCCCAGTCGCTTCAACGCCGCCTCAGCATCCTCATGAGATAAACCAACGAGGTTGGGAATGACTGGTTCGGCCTGCGGATCATTCTTGGCCACCGGCTGCTCGGCTGGAGCATCATGAAGTCCATCTACCAATTTGATCTGATAGTCTCTCAGGTCGACCTTGAAGGGACGACGTCCGAAGAATTCGAAAATCTTACCGCCTGGACGATTCATCCTGAGCTTGCTGAAACTGTAAACATCCTCCAGGTTACCTGATGGTCGCAGTAGGCGAACATGGGCTGGAAGCCCGGTTCGCGTGTCCAGAATGACTTCGGCTTCCTTCCATGAACTTGCATCATCCGAGCGTTTGGGGATCGCTTTTAGTATTGCGAATGGACTCTGTTGAGTTGGCCTCCGCGTAAGTTTCAAAGCGAATCGGTTAACGGCTTCCAGAGGCGGAAGTCCAAACAAGAATGGCAGCGGCCCGTTCATGATATTTCCGCCCCGCAATTCCTCAGGCAGCTTGTGCACACTGGCGGTCTTCACGTCGACGTCAATATTGATGATTCGCTGTCCGTCGCACACCCATTTCATTGGCTGTCCACTCTCCAGCGTGAATGGTGCACCATCTTTTTTCCTTCGTTTGACCTTGGCGCCTTTCTGACTGCGTGCGGTCAGCATTTGAGGGGTAATTTTGACGGCGTTGAGATCAAGCCGTCCTTTATCAGGTGTCTCGTAGTAGAAATAACCGGTGCCAACACGTTCAACGGCGAACGTTGTTTCATACTCCCGCCGCAGAATCTCGCCTTCCAAACGTTCGAATCCGGCACTCTTTTCCGACCAGTCTTCCAGCACGCGCCAAAGTTCGGGGTCCACATCTATCCGCTGGACGGCGCGAGACGTATCCGGACCTCCCGGTTCAGGCTGTTGGGCGAAGGTGGCCGCAACACAGAACACCGCAAGTGAGACGAGGATCACTAATGACCGACGCATCGGATTCCTTCCGAACACAAAGTGACCGTCCTCATGACGACCTTATCAGCAGACGCGGGCGATGTGTATCGATGCAGCCCAGACCGAGAAACTTATACCGGCTCACCAATGACTCTGCCAGACCGGTTCCACAGCTGGCAAACTCTCTATTTCACCACAGTTCACTGTCCAGTCTGGAGTCCATCCACAAAGTTCCAGCTCGCCGGCCAAATCTGCTGCGTGGTAATCTCAGTGAAGCCATGCAGCCAGACGCAGCAGGTGAAATCACGGTCCAATCACGTCGGGAAGGGGCCGTTTTGCGCCCAAGGGTTCTCTAATTCAATGCACAGGAATTGACTTGGAAGGGCGAGGTTCCTGCTGAGCCATGCAGAAACGCGGTTTGTTGAAAACGTCACAACGGGGAGCTTCGAAACGAAAACAAGCACCATTGGGCTTAAACGCCTTGGTGATTGCTCCGTCAGGGATGCTACATTGATGGATCGGTTGGTTTTTCAGGAGACCGCAGCCGGCCACCGAGCAAGTGAGACATGTGAGCAGGCCCCGGCTGCTAATTCTGCTCCGCAATTCGCCGGCTGTATTCGCTGATGATGTCAAGGTAATTTGCGGGGAACTGCTGGCGGATCAATTCCCGTGCCTTAGCCTCTTTCCGGCGGTCCAGCATACCCCAGCTGCCCGTTTCTTTGACCTCGCGACGGTCTGCTTCTCCTCTGCCAGTCGAACCGTGGATCCGACTGTCGGGAGCCGGATTACCGGGGGATGGCTGATTCGGGTTGCTCTGCTGCTGGTGACTCTCACTCTGCTGCTGCTGCTGCTGCTGCTGTTTCTCTGCTTCTTCCAGCAGATGATCAATTGCATCAATGACTTGTTTCTGCCGATCCTGCACTGGTTGCCCGGAACGCCCCAAATCCAGCCGACGTTTGACATCTGCCATCAGTCGCGACACGTGGGCCAAATCATTGTCATTTCGGACGGCAAGTTCCTTCTGCAGAATTCTAGCCACCATACGGAACCGCGCCGGAACTTGCAGGGTGTGATTCAACAACAAATTCAAACTGTCCAGCGCCGCTTTATGCTTGAGCAACTGGCTCTGACAGATCGCTCGATAGAAGAACAGACCGGCCGGATCGACGATATCGTCTGGGGAAAGCTCTTCGTAAATCCGCAAGGCTTCATCAAACAGTCGATGTTGCGTCATCCAGCGGGCACGAACGAGCTCCACCTGGTTTCGATAAATATCCAGAGTCCGAATACCATCATAGACGATTTCATCCAGTGGTCCTGCACCCTGGGACGACTCCAGGAAACGCTGAGTAGACGGATCCACGGCCGCGAAAGAAATCACAAGGAGATCGAGTAAATCTTCGTTACTCAATGACGCCAGCCGGGTATCGTCCGCCCACTCCGCCAGTACATCTTTTCGAGTCTGCGGATCCACACCCGCACGGGTAATCCACTGCAGCAGCCCCATCCGGACCTCCGGACCTCCCGGGCCAACAAATGAAATCTCGCGTTCATCAGCTGCTCCGCTCAGGCATAGGGCGGCTGTCATCATCACGGCAATCACAGATTTCACAGGCCAACTCATGCCCATCAGTTTACCGCAATGAGGAAGGCAGGGCTACCGCCGAAAACAGCGCAGCAGCTCGGAGCCAGTGGACTTCGGGGCAAATATAAATTCTATGGCTGCCCCAGTGTCCTCAATTTATAGCAGCACTGCCGGGGACGGGCAGGAGTGCGCATAGCAGGGGGGGCAGGCTACTTTCAGGTGTTGCGATCAACCTCCCACGGCCTTGCTTTGCGTTCGCGCAAGCGCGTGGCCTTGCCAGTCCGTTCGCGAAGGTAAAACAGTTTTGCCCGACGTACGCGACCGTGACGTTTGATTTCGATCTTCGCTATCTTGGGAGTATTGACCGGGAAGGTGCGTTCAACCCCTTGGCCCGCCACAATGCGGCGAACGGTGAATGTTTCACTGGTACCGTGACCACGTCGGGCAATGACGACACCGCTGAATACCTGGACGCGTTCCTTATTGCCTTCCAGAATTCGCGTGTGGACGTCCACGGTGTCGCCCACTGCAAACCTCAGAGGTTCTTCTCGTAGACTCGATTGTTCAGCGATGTCCAGCAGTTTGTTTCTCATTTCAGGAATTCCCTGTTTGAAGTCTTTTCCCGGTGATCTGTGAATCGTCCACCAGATCCGCTCGACGGTCGGCCGTTCGTTTTAAGCTTTGTTCATGTCGCCATTCTGCAATGGCTTGGTGATCGCCGCTCAACAGAATTTCCGGAACCGTCATGCCTCGGAACTCTCTCGGCCTCGTGTACTGCGGGTGTTCCAGCAATCCTGAGTGACCGAATGAATCATATCGGCTGCTGGTCTCATTCCCCAACACACCCGGAATCAGGCGGATAACAGTGTCAATTAACAACATCGCCGGAACTTCACCACCATTACAGATGAAATCGCCGGCAGAAACTTCCGTGGGCTGCAATCCCTCGCGAATTCGGTCGTCAAATCCTTCGTACCGACCACAAAGAACCAGCAGTCGCTCTTCTTGTGCAAATTCTTCGACCAGCGACTGATCCAGAGTACGCCCCTGAGGACTCATCATGATCAGTCGTCCTGGTTTTTCTGTTGACTGCTGCACCGATTCGACACAGTCGAAAATCGGCTCACACATCAACAACATTCCCGGGCCGCCACCAAATGGTTTGTCGTCCACCTGAGTGTGTTTGCCCGAAGCGAACGCTCGAAAATCATGAGTTCGAACATCCACTAATCCGCGACTGATCGCCAGCTTCAAAATACTTTGTTCGAGATACCCGGAAAACATTTCCGGAAACAGCGTCAGCAGATCGAAACGCATAACCGTGCCCGGCATTGCTGATTGGACCGAAGGTCTTGACTCACTCCGCCGATTCAGTGGTTTCTTTTGTTTCGGCCTCCACAGATTCAGCTGCTTTCGATACTTCTGCAGATGCCGCAGATGCTTCATCAGCGGGAGCTTCGGGTTTCGGTGCCTTTGGAGGAGTCATCGGTGGTGGCGTGGCCGCCACACCAAATTTCCCCTTTTTGACTTTCTTGATCAGCGCATTGACCTTTTCTGATGGCTGAGCTCCCACTGACAGCCAGTAGTCGATGCGATCCATGTTCAGGCTCACTCGCTGTGACTTGTCCGGAACGGATGTGTCGTAGAATCCGACTTCTTCAATGGCCTTGCCGTCGCGTGGTTTGCGCTGGTCCATAATACATACGCGATAAAATGGACGATGTTTTCTGCCCATCCGCTTCATACGAATTCGAACTACCATGGTCACTCCCGGGTCAGGTGCGGCTTAGCCACCGGTCTAACAGTACTTATGATGTCAATATTTATCGAACGGAACCGCTCACTCTGCAAATTAGTGGGACACTTCAGCTCGTTTTTGGGCTCACCACGGCATCTCAACGGATGTGCAATGAGTCTCCAACCTTTCGTCCTGTTTCCTGCATTTGGCTGCTGCCCACATCGCAGGAATAAACGGATTCGAAAACCGGCCTCATTGAGCAGGTCCGCCGTTTTACCTTCTTTTGTTACGTTTTTTCGCCCTTTTTGCATCTTTTCGTTTGTTTTTCAGCTTTTTCCTCGCCGCAATCGCATCCAGCGGTGCTCGTTTGCTGCGGATTTTCTTTTCTCGCAGGTTGGCACTGGGGTCCATCATCCCCTGATCGGCCATTTGCTTGACTGTTTTCATACGATCTCGCAGCCCCATTCCCGACATGTCCTGCATTAGCTTGCTCATGGACTGAAAGTCCTTGAGCAACTTGTTCACATCAGACGCTTCGACGCCACTGCCCCCAGCAATTCGATGTCGACGGCTGCGGTCGATTTTGTCGGGGTTGCTGCGTTCATCCAGCGTCATCGAATTGATAATACCTTCAATACGCCTCATGTCGTCTTCGGGATTCATATCTCCCATCTGATCGACCATTTTACCCATGCCAGGAATCATTTTCATGACTTCCCCCATTGAGCCCAGCTTCTTGATCTGGCTCATCTGTTTGCGGAAGTCGTCCAGTGTGAACCGGCCCTCCTGCATTTTCTGCTGCTGAGCAAGCATCTCATCTTCGTCGAATTCCCGCTGAGCTTTTTCCACCAGCGAGAGGACGTCACCCATGCCGAGAATTCGGCCCGCCATCCGATCCGGGTGGAATTCTTCCAGACGGTCGAGTTGCTCACCAACACCAACATACTTGATAGGCACTCCGGTGACGGCTTTCACACTTAGAGCTGCCCCCCCTCGAGTGTCTCCGTCCAGCTTGGTCAGGATGACTCCGTCCAGTTCCAGTGCCTCATTGAACGCTTTGGCACTGTTGACAGCGTCCTGGCCAGTCATGGCGTCGCAAACGAACAAACACTGATCCGGACCGACGCGCGAATCAATCCGTTGCAGTTCCTTCATCAGTTCTTCGTCGATGCCCAGACGCCCGGCGGTGTCGAGGATAACGACTTTGACACCCTGCTTTTTTGCTTCCCTGACACCGTTGCGACAAACCTGAACCGGATCACTCCTGGCGGGATCTTCGGCGTAGACCGGACAGCCCACCTGCTCACCAATCACCTTCAATTGTTCGATGGCGGCCGGTCGCTGCAGGTCAGCCGCGACCAGCATTGGCGGCTGATTGTTTTCCCTGAACATCCTGGCAAGCTTGCCGCAGGTAGTCGTTTTTCCGCTACCCTGTAAACCGCACATCATGATGATGCTGACGGTGTCGCGTCTAATGGCCAGCGAATGGTCAACAGGCCCCATCAGATTGATGAGTTCCTGGTGAACGATTCCCACCATCTGTTCGTCAGGTCGCAGCGACTTAAGGACCTGCTCACCCATAGCCTGAGTAGTCACGCGCTGCACGAATTCCTGAGCGACATCGTAGGCAACGTCCGCCTCCAGTAGCGCCTGGCGGACCTGCTTCATGCCGTCACGAATGTTGCTTTCGGAAATCTTCCCGGTTCCCCGGAAAGCCGAAAATGCACTGGTCAGACCTTCAGTAATTCCTTCAAACACGGAATCAAACTCACTTGTAGACAACCAGACATGAACGAGAGCCTGCAGTACCAGCTTTCCGCCGTCAGCAGCGCCTCGTGAACGTTAAACCAACTTCCGCCGGTCGGCCTTAATCTCGCCGAGAAGTATGCCTTAGGGAAATCGAACTGCGGATAATATCGGCGACGATTGTTTCAGACAAGCTGATGACTCATGCGTGCTGCCGGAAAATCGAGGGTTCAAATTCAATTGGAAACTAACTTCGACCAAGCCGCATCGCACCATGTGATACCGAACAGACCAGTACGGATTATTAACCGCAACAGATAGTGAGCCACCCCACAATAGACGACTCAGTTGTCGGAAATTCATCCTTCACTGGACCCATACTCTTGAATCGATTCAGTGACGGACCGTAGTGTGTACACAGACTGAGGCTGGCTTCGGCGCCGTTTTCCCTTCATTGGCTTGTTCGTTCTCGTGCAACTCCTGGCATCCATCCAGATCGTGATACTGCTCAGCACGTCAATACTGCTCGACGGCCCAATGTCCGCGACCTGCTGTTGCTGCGCTACCAGCAATGCAACCTGTTGCTCAAAAAACAACGGAGAATCGGGTGGCACTCGTGCATTGTGCTGCCAGAGGACACGAGAGCAGATGAAACAGAATGGTACGCAGACTGCCGCCTGCTGTCGTTCAAAAGAGAACAGATCTGAAGGGGCCCGAAACTCCTGCGCGTGCAGCTTATCGGTGGACCAGGCAATCGTAATGACGCCCCGACTACTGACTTTGACGACTCACAGTCCCGAACTGGTCGGCAATGGTCGCCAGGCAACCGCCAATTTTGGGCAGTATGGTCGAGCCAAAGAGGCTCCCGGTCCTCCCCCTCCGCGGATCGGCTGAATCATCCGCGTGAGCGATCTGCATGTGCAGATCGCCCGAATTCAGTCTCTCGCACGTTACCTTTTCAGGTGGCGTCGTTACCTGCTCAGTCAGGCGCACACGGTCGTTCCGTGGAGGAAACACGAATGTCAACTTTTACCGCCCGCACAAGGCGAGGATTCACTCTGATCGAACTACTGGTGGTCATTGCCATCATCGCAATTCTGGTCTCGCTGCTGCTGCCGGCTGTTCAGCAGTCGCGTGAGGCAGCCCGACGCACTCAATGCAAGAACAATCTCAAGCAAATCGGTTTGGCGCTTCACAACTATCATGACGTACATCTCACATTTCCGCCCGGTTACACGGCAAGAGCGGTCACGCACACTGACTCGGCTGTCGCAGAATCGGGTCCTGGTTTTGCCTGGGGTACAATGGTGCTGCCGTTTCTGGACCAGGCAAACCTTTTCAACCATTTCGAGTTCTCGGAGGACGCTGACGACGCACACAATCTGAAGCATGGACAGGAAATCCTGGGCCTGTTTCTGTGCCCCACGGATCCGGCCCCCACAAAATTCATGTTGCCCGGCGGCATCGAATTAGCCTCCTCCAACTACGTCGGGATCTACGGTTACGGGAACGTGTCGCTGAATCCCGGCAACGGTACGGGCGTCTTCTATCGCAACAGCTCTGTCCAGTTCCGTGACATCACCGACGGGACATCCAACACGATCTGTGTGGGAGAACGTATGCACGAAAACGACAACGTGCAGACCCTGGATCCTGTGGATGCCAACAGTACCTGGTACGCCGCTCTTCCGAATTCCGTGAGACCAGCCGGAATGATGATGGTCGCGATGATGGAACAGTCGCCATCGCTGGTCCTTGGTCATGTGGGTCAGGACGCGATGGGTATGATGCCGGCCATGCACCATACGCCGAACAGCACTAATCACATTGTCAATTTCAGCAGCAGTCATGCCGTCGGTGTACAATTCCTGTTGTGTGACGGCTCGGTCCATTTCATGAGTGACAATGTTCACTATGACATATTTCGGTGGTTGGGTGAACGAGCTGACGGCAACGTGGTTGTGAACAAGTAAGTCAATCTGCACATGCAGCGGGTGACATCACCGTCCCACATCGGCCACTCTTCGGGGGTCACCTGGTTCTGACTTTCAGATTCTACAACTTCCGGATCATCCGACCTTGTTTGTGAAAATTCCCCAGGCACGTCCGGCGATTGCTGAACGGTCTGGTACTATTCCGGGTTCTGGAAATCGGTGGTGCTGCAGGCAGAGTTTCAGGACAACCGAAAAGACGACAGATGCCCGTCAAGCAACACGCAGTCTGCTACAGGATCCACGAACTGTTCATCGAGACGCCCGCAACTTGGATATCGGTGAGGCTGGATCGAACCACCACAAGTATTGCACGCATTACACGATAAAGACTCTATCCGCCATTTGAGGACTGAGAGAGGACAGCTGCCTTTTTTCATAAGCGGTTCACGATAGAATTCTGCTCGGAAGAATCGTCGAAATTCGACACAACAGACTTCCACCTCAATAACTGATGCCCCTGCAGTGCGTCGAGTGTCCGCCATCAGAACATTTCGTGACGCGATCTGTCTCTTCGGTGGGCCTGATCTCAGCAGCGGAACCTGCGAACAAGGTTCGCCGAATGTCTTCAATGATCTCTGGCGAGGCGATGGGGCTCCAGAATCCGACACGTAAGCAGATACCGGTTTCAAAGTTCCGTGTTGAGGATATCAGACCGGGGACCAGGACACGGCTTGAACTCGTCGTGGATTGTCTGCCAAACGGGCAACCGCTGGTCTTTTCGACGCTGATTGTGCGCGGCAATCGTCCCGGGAAGGTTTTTTTGGCGACGGGTGGTGTGCACGGCGACGAGTACGAAGGGCCCATTGCGATTCAAGATGTGTTTGAAGAGCTGGACCCCCGGTCATTCAGCGGAACCTTTGTAGCGATCCCGATACTTAACACTCCTGCGTTCATGGCTGCCACACGCGAGGGAGGCTGGGACCATCAGAATTTGGCGAGGATCTTTCCCGGCAGTCCGGCGGGAACGATCAGTGAGCGGATTGCATATGCCTTTTCGACTTATATTGTTAGTCAGGCAGAATTTTATGTGGACCTCCATGCTGGGGGAAATGGTTATCAAATTAAGCCTTTTGCGGGTTACCAGATCGTTAGTGCAGGGCTGAACGCAGTGCAACGCGCAGCTGCCATCGCCTGGGGATTTGATCTGGTCTGGGGGACTGTGGGACTGCCCGGGCGATCGCTGTCCGCTGCCCGAGATCGCGGCGTACCCGCGATCTATGTCGAGATGCCTGGCGAGGGGCGTTGTCGACCTGATGATCGGGCACAGGCCCGACAGGGGCTGCGGAATCTTCTCGCGTTTCTGGAAATGTTGCCTGGTGACTTTCCCACTGTGTCACCGGAGTTTTGCTTCGAGACAAATACGGAAGGAGCGGGCCATCTGCAGGTCGATCACCCCAGTCCGGCGTCCGGGTTGTTTGTCCCCGCTGTGAGTGTCTGGGAGCCAGTCGAGAAAGGACAGTCGCTTGGCCAGGTTCGCCATCCGGACGGCTCCGTAATGGCCGATGTGCCCAGCGACCGTGCGGGACGTGTGCTGTTCCTGCGGACTTTGCCGAGAGTTTTCGCGGGTGACTTTCTTGTGTTTGTTCTTGAACTTCCGGTGGCATAACGATGGATTCAACCGGCTGATGAGGCGACTTGGATGGCAGAGAATGAAATCCCGATCAACGCAGAAAATCAACTGGCAGATCGAGTGGCTCTTGTGACCGGAGCGGGTGTGGGTATTGGGCGTGCTGTTGCGGAGGCACTTGGCTCGGCTGGTGCGTTTGTGGGGGTGCATTTTCATCAAAGCCGTGACGGTGCCGAAGAGACTTTGCGAGTGATCCAGTCTGCTGGCGGACACGGTAAGCTGCTCCAGGGAGATTTGACGAGTGTATCCACATGTGCCGGGATCGTTGACGAGCTCGTTGCTGAATCCGGTCAACTGAGCATTCTGGTAAACAATGCCGGCGGGCCAATCGAGCGGACGCGGCTCGAGGACTGTTCGACCGATTTGTGGCAGCAGATTCTTGCTACCAATCTCACCAGTGCGTTTGCCGTGACTCAGCGGGCGATACCGCATCTTCGCAATTCAGGTCACGGGGTGATTATCAACAATCTGTCGCTCTCTGTGCAGACCGGTGGAGCCAATGGTGCCGGGGTGTATGCAATTGCCAAAGGTGGCCTGGAAGTCATGACGCGGACGCTCGCACGTGAACTGGCTCCTGAAGTGAGAGCGAATTCGATCATGCCCGGAGTCATCGAAACACGGCATCACGAACTGTTCACAGCGCCCGAACGGATGCAGCAGTATCGTACCGAAACTCCACTGGGACGTAACGGAAATCCACATGAAGTCGCCGCGACTGTACTGTTCCTTGTTAGCGATGCAGCGCGATTTTTGAATGGTGCATTGATCGACATCAATGGTGGGCGCTTTCTGCGCTGAACAGACGCAGTAATTCCCGGCGTTTAGGATCAATCTGCATGAACAACGTTGACTGCTTTGTTCTCGGTCTTGGTGCTATGGGAAGTGCCACGCTCTATCACCTTGCACGGATGCGCCAGAAGGTGGTCGGAATTGATCAGTTTGAAGCCGGTCACGGTCTTGGTAGTTCGCACGGCCACTCCCGTGCTTTTCGCGTGTTCTACCACGATCCAGGATACACCGAACTGGCGAAAGCTGCGTTGCCGCTGTGGCAGGAATTACAGGAATTGTCGAACGAATCACTGCTTCATCTGTGCGGATTTCTGGCGTACGCCGGAGTCAACAACCCCATGTTTGAACGGAACATGGCGGCGGTTCGGCGAAGCAGTGCCGAATTCCAACTGTTGACGCCAGAGGAAGTCACAACACGTTTTCCTGCATTGCGGATTCCGAAATCCGCAATGGCGTGCTTCACTCCGCAGGGCGGATTTCTGGATGCCAGGCGCAGTGTGATGACACATCTTGCCGAGGCTAGAAAACTTGGCGCCGTTGTTCATCAACAGGTCTGTGTCGAGAGCATTGAATTTTCCCGCGACCTGACCACTTTGAGAACAACTGTCGGCGACTTTCGTGCTGCCCGTCTCGTGATCACTGCGGGTCCGTGGACTGCCGAGATGCTGCGAGAACTTCATCTTCCGCTGACAGTGACACGCCAGCAGAAGTTCTATTTCCGCCCCGCCAGTTTGAAATCACTGCACCCGGCAGTCCTGCCCGTCTACGCCGACTACGACACGCGGTTCTACGGTTTTCCGATGCACGGTCCGGGCATCAAGGTCGCCGACGACACACGCGGTGAAAGGACACATCCTGGTCACATCAACCGCACGATTGAGCAAGTCGAACGAGATTCTCTGAGCAATTGGCTGGCGGCGCTGATGCCGGACAACTCCTTCCAGTTCGTTGAAGGCTCAACCTGCATGTACACCGAGACGCCGGATCAGGATTTCCTGATTGGTCCTCATCCGAGCCACTCAAACGTCTTCGTGGGCGCCGGGTTTTCGGGACATGGGTTCAAATTTTCGACGTTGATTGGTCTGATCCTGGCACAACTCGTCGTGGACGGATCGACGCCTTATCCGATTGACAGATTCAGGCTGAATCGATTCTCGTACCGCAGACGCTGAGCGGTGCGGTGAAATACCATCGGTGTGTAAATCAGGTGTTGCGGACAAATCCGGAATCACTGGCATCAACCGACGGAGCAGGATATGTTTTAGCGCCGTAGTCGTTCTTCTGATTTAGCCGCAGGCTGAAAGTCCGCTTCGATAGCTCAGTGCGGCGACAGAGCGAACCGCTTTCTATGCCGAGAAACCATGCGCCGTGGCCTTGCCGCGTCAACCTGAAATTCGTTGCCAGTCAGGCCGGCGGTAACGTGGAACCAGTCGGAGTTGTCAAACAGACCAGACGATTTCAACCAGTTATGTACCGTTGCGCTGAAGTTCGACGTCACCAAAAGTGAAGAACGCTAAATTTGGACCAGCGGATCTTCTGTATCCAGCTTGTGAATCACACAAGTTTGATGCGATGGCGACCACAGGCCAAGCATCAACTTCAGTGTCTGTCCATCTGTCATTTGACAGTTTTGTGAATCCGTGTTCGTCTTCGTACACCTTGAGATTTCGAGCGTAGACCCACGAACATCTCAGGCACATAACGACGGATCTGGCCGCCAGACTGCCGTAACGGGCGAATCGTTCAGTAAATATCAGGACGGCGATCTTTCTGTCATCCACGGTCAGTGAGTTGCTGGCGGAGTCGATACAGTTGCTGCATGGCTTCCAGTGGTGTCATACCATCGACTTCCAGGTTGCGGATCTCGTCCAGTAACGGATCTTCCGGGAGTTCGAACAGACTCAGCTGCCGCGATGTTCGACGACCTGTTTCCCGTCGCGGCACAGTTGGGCGCCCGTTCTGTTTAAGGTGGTCGTTCTCCAAAGTGTCGAGAATGGTGGTCGCTCGTTCGGTCACTGTGCGCGGCACGCCGGCCAGTTTCGCAACGTGAATACCATAACTGCGTCCGGCGGCGCCCTGCACAATCCGGTGCAGAAAGATGACGTCATCGTCACTTTCTTGGACGGCGACATTCCAGTTGGATGCCTGCTTAAGTGTCTGTGTCAGGACGGTGAGTTCGTGATAGTGTGTCGCGAACATTGTGCGACATCGTGTCTCATCGTGCAGATATTCTGTGATGCTCCACGCCAGAGAAATGCCATCGTAGGTGCTGGTCCCTCGGCCGACTTCATCAAGGATCACCAGACTTCTGGCTGTCGCGCTGTTCAGAATGCGGGCCGTCTCTGTCATTTCGACCATGAACGTACTTTGGCCCTTACCCAGTTCATCACTTGCACCGACACGCGCGAAGACTCGATCGGCAATACCGACTCGTGCTTCGCTGGCCGGAACAAAGGATCCCATTTGGGCCATCACAGTGATCAGCGCGGCCTGGCGGATGTAGGTGCTTTTGCCTGCCATATTGGGACCGGTAATGATTTGCAGGCGACCAGTGGATTTTTCTGACTCGGATTCGGTGACCGACACTCCCAGAAGCAGATCGTTGGGTACAAATTCTCCAGCCGGCATCAGTCGATCCAGCAGCGGATGGCGGCCTTCCCGAACATCCAGTACCGGTTCGTGGGTTAATTCAGGTCGGCAGTATCCGGCAGTTGCAGCCAGCGCAGCAAGACTGGTGAATACGTCGATTTCTGCCAGCGCTTCGGCCGTGGACAGCAGTCTCGCCACGTGAGCTGCGACTTCTTCCTTCAGCTTGCCAAATAGTTCGTGTTCGAGTGCCTTGCTTTGTTCTTCCGCCCGCAAGACTTTGTCTTCGTACTGTTTGAGTTCAGGAGTGATATACCGCTCCTGGTTCTTAAGTGTCTGTTTACGGATGTAGTCTTCCGGAACCTTGCTCAAATGTGTCCCGGTCACCTCCAGGTAGTAACCAAAAACCTTGTTGAAGCCAATCTTGAGACTGGGGATCCCCGTACGTTCACTTTCCTTTGCCTGGTAGGCGGCAATCCACTCTTTGCCACCTTTCGCGAGGTCACGTAGTTCATCCAGCTGTCCATTAAACCCCGGTCGGATGACCCCGCCGTCGGTAACTCCCGCCGGTGGATCAACGATTAACGCATCATCGATGGCAGTTCGGACTTCGGGACACAGGTTGACATGTTTTTCCAGCGTCCGCAGTCGCTGGGCAGTTCGAGCAGCAAGCCTTGCTTTAACACTGGGCAGCTGAGCCAGTGTCGCGGCAAGACTGCCGAGGTCTCGCGGGCCGCAACGGCCGGTCGCGACACGTGATGTCAAACGCTGCAGGTCATGAATTTGTCTCAGGGTTTTCCGAAGTTCATCTCGTAACGTGATGTCTTTGACGAATTCTTCGGTGGCATCGAGTCGTTGTGTGATCTGTTCGATGTCGGTGAGAGGATTTGACAGCCAGTCGGCCAGCAGGCGGGCTCCCATCGGTGTCCTGGTCTCGTCGATAACACCGAGCAGACTGTGCTCACGTCGCCCATCCCGCATGGTACTGGTGAGTTCCAGACTGCGGCGAGTGGCTTCATCGATGACCATGTATCGATGCCGTCGCCATGTTTCCAATCGTGTGATATGACTAAGTGCCGATCGCTGTGTATCCCGGACGTACTGGAGTAATGCACCGGCCGCAGTCACAGCTGGTGAATTCTCGTCGGCATCGAAGCCCTCGAGAGTTTTCGTACCAAAATGTTCCCGGAGCAGTCGACGACATTCCTCATTCGCAAAACACCATGCCGGGCGTGATGTGAGAACCGGGCCTCCGAGGTCGGCTCCGGTCAAATGCTGTTGTGTACTGTTGGTTTCACCTTCCGGTACAATGCACTCTGCCGGACGGATGCGAGCGAGTTCTTCCGGAAGCAGAGCCGGTTCAACTTCGCAGTTCAGAAACAGGCCGGTCGATAATTCCAGCCACGCCAGTCCCAGCAGGTTCCCGGAGGGTGCTACGCAGGCGATGAAATTGCTCGTGCGAGGGTCCAGCAAATTGTCTTCGGTGATCGTACCCGGGGTCACGACACGGGTTACTTCACGGCGGACGAGTCCTCTAGCCTTTTTGGGGTCTTCGACCTGATCACAGATGGCGACTCGAAACCCGGACTGAATCAGTTTCTGCAGATAATTGTCCAGCTGATGATGCGGGAACCCGGCCATTGCAACCGGGTTGGCAGAGTTTCTGTCGCGACTGGTGAGCGTAAGTCCGAGAATCTCAGCCGCCACTTCTGCATCGTTGTAGAACAATTCATAAAAATCTCCCATGCGGAAGAACAGAAGCGCACCGGGATTATCGGCTTTCACTTCCTGATAGCGTTCCATCATTGGGGACAGCTTGGCCATGGGAATGTTCGTAAGTTCCTGAAGTCAGGTTTTCTCAATCAGGACACTACAGCGATTTTTCATCCGGAAACAGCATACTCACGCTGGTGCGATCGTGAATGGAGCGGATGGCCCGGGCAAAAACCGGAGCCACAGAAAGCACTTCGATTTTAGGACACAACGGTTCAATCACTGCTTCAATTGTGTCAGTCATGAACAGACGCTCGATCAGACTGTTTTGGATTCGATCGGAAGCTCCTTTTGAC
This sequence comes from Planctomycetota bacterium, assembly GCA_963581585.1. Taxonomy (GTDB): domain Bacteria; phylum Planctomycetota; class Planctomycetia; order Planctomycetales; family Planctomycetaceae; genus S139-18. The sequence continues at coordinate 33,595 of CAUZPL010000010.1, read as the reverse complement.
AGTACTCCGTGGGAAACAGCTGCGTAAATACGTTTGGCACCTCGTTCACGCAGCACTTCGGCCATACTGCACAGTGATCCTCCGGTGATCGTGAAATCGTCGACCAGCAGGACGTTCCTGCTTTCAACATTACCGATGACTTCCAGAATCTCTGCCTGTTCGCTGTGATCCGGACGAGCCTTATAGCCGATGACGAAGGGAACAGACAACAGGTTGGCAAAAGCTGCCGCCGACTTGGCAAATCCCGCATCCGGACTGCAGACCACAAGGTCCTCAATACCGATCTGCTGCATGTGTTCACAGATGACATGTCGGGCATATAGATGATCAACCGGGACCCTGAAGAAGCCCTGGATTTGAGGGCTGTGCAGGTCCATCGTCAGGACACGGTCAGTTCCTGCGGCTTCCAGGGCATCGGCGCAGACACGAGCACGAATCGAGACTCGGGGTTCGTCTTTTTTGTCACCTTTGGCGTAGCTGAAGTATGGAATGACCACAGTGATCTGTTGAGCACTCGCTCGTTTAAGTGCATCGACCCAAAATAACAGTTCAACAAAGTTATCATTAACCGGATGATGCACACCCTGGACGATAAACGTGTTTCGGCCTCGTACGTTTTCCAGAATACGCACGAATACATTGCCTTCGCTGAAGACCTGCGCCTGACAGGGCGTCAGCGGAACTCCAAGTGAATCAGCAATGGCCTGAGCGAAAACCGGGTTACCGGACCCGGCAAGAACTGCCAGGTCACCCTGCGGAGCTTGGAATTGCTGAATACGCGGTCCCGGACGCTGCCGGGAAGGATCGGATTCCTGATTCATGTGAGTCTGATTCATCCGTGATCTGTTGGTTGGCAGCCAGGGTGTGGTTTGGGGAGACCTGACAGGGCGCCGCCCTGCGCAGCGTCAGAATCACCGTGTACTGTTGCGATTTCCTTAATAGTCAGCTTGAGAAATCCGGTTCAGAGTCTCAGACAGCCACTCGTCCCGGGTTTCGTGGTACGTATCTGGTTTCTGGAGTGGAAATCCTGAACGCATTAACTATCAGATTAGCGGACTGATCTTCATCGAGCCAGGCAGTCGAGCGGGCGAGTCTGTGACTCCACATGGCGGGAATGCCGTGTTTTCCTCTGTTCCGGACCAACATTGAGACCGAATCCCTTTTAGAATTTCGCACCCAGATGACAATCCACTGTCTTCCTCTCCGGGGCTGTTCCAATTCCGTTGCTGTCTGGCACTCTGAAGATTGATCTGCGATGACACGCCGTATCTGGAATCTGTCTGCCGGTCCGGCCGTGCTGCCGGAATGTGTTCTTGCTGAAGCTCAGCAATCGCTGCTGTCTCTGGGTAATTCCGGAGTCGGCGTTTGTGAGCACTCTCATCGTGGCAAAGTGTTTGTTGGTGTGGCGGACGAGGCTGAGTCACTGTGTCGCGAACTGGCCGGAATACCGGACAATTATCGCGTGCTGTTTCTGCAGGGTGGTGCGTCGACACAGTTCGCCATGATTCCCATGAATTTTTTAACGCCTGACACCACAGCCGACTACATCGTCACCGGCTCCTGGGCAAAAAAATCTGTCAAGGAAGCCAGGCTGTTTGGGCGAGTGCATGTGGCATCAACCAGCGAAGACACCAACTTTAACGTGATTCCAGCCAGCCATACTTTCAGTCATCAGGCACGTTACGTTCACTACACGTCCAACAACACCGTTTTCGGGACTCAGTTTGCGACCGAACCCGAAGGATTCAGTGATCATACATTTCTGATCTGTGACGCCAGCAGCGATATCTTTAGTCGGCCAATCGACGTCTCAAAATATGGGCTGATCTATGCAGGTGCTCAGAAGAATCTGGGGACCAGTGGTGTTACTCTGGTGATCATCCGTGATGATCTTGTGGAGGCTGGCAATGATCAACTGACGTCCATGCTGCAGTATCGGACTCACGCCAATGCGGATTCCATGTACAACACTCCGCCGACGTTCGGCATCTACGTGATGATGCTGATGTTCCGCTGGATTCGCCATAACGGCGGTCTGTCGGGGATGGCGGCACGCAATCGTGAGAAAGCCCGGCGGCTGTACGACGCAATTGACTGCAGTTCGATCTTTCATGCAACGGCCGTTCAAACGTCTCGTTCTCAGATGAATGTGACGTTTGTGACAGGTGATCCCAAACGGGATGTTCAGTTTATTGCCGCAGCAACGAGTGCCGGGTTCAATGCCATCAAGGGGCATCGGAGCGTGGGGGGAATGCGAGCGAGTATTTACAATGCGTTTCCGATCGAGGGTGTTGTTGCGTTGATTCAGTTAATGGAGGAATTTGAGAATGCGACGGAGTGAGTGTCCCGATTCGAACCACGCCGGGTTGGTGTGAATCGAATCGCGGTCTTCCTCACTGAGGTCGACCTCCATTGGGTGCATCTCCCGGATTTCAGATGGAATGGCGGAGCCAGTCGTGCCATCACTGGCCGGCCCCGCATGGACTGATTCGTGTTCTTCTTTGCTCAGACCGTCGGTAACAGACAACAGGCCAACAGATTTGCGTGCAGATGGGGTGAGCAATGACACTTTCGAATACTCCCGCGAGTTTTGAAGATCTGGCTGCATCACGACGTGGCTGGATTGAGGACGTGTTACGGCCGTGGTGTCGACAGGCAAATCTGAAACAGCTCAGGCAAGCAGACATGGAGTGGCATGATTTTGCCGGCCGCGTTGATGCTCATGCGACGCTGTGGACATGGGCCTGGGAACGGCATCCGGCAGTTGTCCATGACGATCTGGCAGGCGTCAATGAAACTCATGAAGTTTCGGTCATGCTGCACGATGGACGGATCATCAAGGGATTCCCGGACGGCCGACGAAGTCTCCAGGGTCAGCTCGTGCTGTTGAGTACCAGTGGTGGTGACGAGAACCTCGGCCCGTTCTCGATTGATGAGATCCTGGACGTGAGAGTTGTCACGTAGTTTCGAACTACCTGTCTGAGCCCGTTCGAGTCCGCGACGGCAAATGATCCTGCACCATTAACCTAAAAGCTGTGGCTGTTCGGTGTTCTGTCTGCGACGTTCGGTTAAACGAACATATCGCAGGCTGCTGCTATGCATCTTTTCCCGGCCGAAAGATCATGGATTTATGAATGTGCAGTCGATTGAGCCAAAACAGCAGCATGATCCACAGAGTCAACATGCCGTAGCGCAGACTCCGACGGAAATTGATACTGGACGCTTCCTCAAAGTAGCGCACCGGTACCGGGATATCAGCCAGTCGAAACCCTGCGGCAACCGATTGAGCCAGGAACTGTGTGTCGAACACAAAATCGTCGGAGTTGTTTTGCCATGAAATCGATTCCAGGACTTGAATCCGGTACGCCCGAAAGCCACTGTGGAAGTCGCCAAGGTTCTGGCCCAGCAAAATATTTTCGATCATCGTCAGTAAACGGTTTGCCACGTATTTCCAGGCCGGCATGCCCCCCGCAATTGCCTCAGCCCGGGTCCGAATGCGGGAGCCGAGAACAATGTCGCAGTTGTCCAGGCGGATCAGTTCGGCGGCCACCGGGATCACGCGGCTGTCATATTGGTAGTCGGGGTGAATCATTACCACAATATCGGCTCCACGTTCCAAGGCGAGGGTGTAGCAGGTTTTCTGGTTACCACCGTAACCGGTATTTGTTTTGTGTCGGATGACGGTGAGCCCCAGTGAGCGGGCCAGTTCAACTGTGCCATCACTGCTGCAGTCGTCAACCAGAATAATTTCATCGACACAGCCTTCCGGAATATCGGCGATCGTTCGTTCGAGCGTGGCGGCTGCGTTAAAAGCCGGCATCACAGCGATCACTTTTGTATGCAAGTTATCGATCATCTGCTGGCCCACTCGTTTCTGTCAAATACTGCAGAACAATACATAACTGCGATCATTCCGGAAGGAGTCCGCTGTATCGACAAGCCAGGATTCTATTTGGTGGTCGGCTGTTTGGCAGTGCCTCGGCTGCCTTGAATTTCGGATCAACGGCAGCGCAACAGTCTGGTCGAGACCGTTTTTTTGAAAATGTCGGTGGATCGCACCGACGACCCGGTCAGTCTCACTGGCCGCGTTGTGGTGGAGCGAGCTGATTTGCTGCGTTCCATCGGATTGATATTACTACTGCTGTTGGCAGCAGGTCCGACCGAAACGCGTCCGGTTGAGTTTGACAGGTGATGTCGCAAACTGTCGAGGTTCAGTGTTGCGTCGTCGGAATACGGTTCAATGAGCTTCACGGTTGTCCGGCCGTCGCGAGCCACCAGGATCCATGACCTCAAAGTGGTGTCATGTTCGTCACGACAATCAATGACTTCAATGCCCTTTTTCCAGTGATTCGACAGCCTGCAACTCACCGGAAACGTGATTCTCATCCTGATGGTACCGAAGCAGATGTCGTTGTGGATCGGGGGCTGCTTATTTGAGTTGCCAGGACCTGCTTGGGAGCTTTCTTCTCGGACAGACAGCCTCAACGGCGACGGATGTGCCTGGTTCAACGCATTGTGGTCGCCATCCAACGATCTACGACGGCTCAGCAGGAGCAGCGACCGTTTCCAGATTAGGCACTGTGATTCCCGTGATTTTCACACGGGTATACTTTTGGCGGTGACCGTTGTGTCGCCGGCTGTTCTTACGCCGCCTGATCTTCTGGATCTCCAACTTGGGACCCTTTTCTTCATCGTTGACAACTTCTGCGGTCACCATCGCTCCGTCGATCATGGGTGTGCCAATGACGCTCGCGCCGCCGGCATTGGCCAGCAGGACGCGTTCAAGCTCGACTGCAGTTCCGATTTCCGCGTCAGAACGGTAGTCAATTGAAAGCAAATCGCCTTCCTGGACTCGATGCTGACGATTTCCGTCTTCGATCACGGCAAACATAACATCACCCGGACGGTTGCGGTTTACCGCAAACAAACGCACAGAACTTTGGCGCGAATCAGCAAGTATAGCGTCCAGATTGGTGAGAGCGAGTCAGAAATGCATCCTGACACCAGGAACCGGGCTGGAATTCCGGAATTGAGATGTGAGGTTGGATGTAGCCGGAGCACGATCTGGACAGGTGATCATTCCTTTGGTAGCGGGCCGGGAACGCCGCAACTGTCAATCTCAACTCCTGATTCACGGCTTGAACTCCATGGAACGTCCATTTTCATCTTTACAAGTTACTACGAGGTGTTCCGGACGCACGTCCGTCCGCGAGCCAATCACCACTCGTACGTCACGATCGTCTTCGATTTCGATGAGTTCTTTGCGTTTTCGGTTGTGGAAGTCATTGGCAACTCGATCGTGGACTTCAACTGCAATCTCAGCTACGTGGTCCTGGCTGGCAGCTGACATGACCAGACGAATGACTTCAATTGACATGCTCTCGGCGGTCTTGATCTGTCCCACACCGCTGCAGCACGGGCAATCTTCGTAAATGCTGCGCCTTAGTGACGGGCGAATTCGCTGCCGGGTCATCTCGATCAGGCCAAACGGGCTGATCCGAAGGACTCGAGTGCGGGCACGATCACGCTCCACGGCCAAACGCATCGCCTGTTCCACCTTGCGGCGGTGGCGTTCATCACGCATATCGATAAAGTCATTGACGATCACTCCACCAAGGTCTCGCAGGCGGATCTGACGAGCGATCTCTTTGGCTGCTCGCAGATTCATGCGGTATGCTGATGTCTCCGCGTCATCGTCTGCCCGGAAGTTGCCACTGTTAACGTCGATGGCCACCAGGGCTTCGGTCTGGTCAATCACCAGAGATCCTCCACCATTCAAGGGCACATCGCGGTCCTGAATACTGGCGATCTCGTCTTCGATCCCGTAACTGTGAAACAGAGGCTCCGCCCCGTCAAAATAACGAACGCGATCCTGATGCTGAGGCATCACGATTTTCATGAACTCCCGGGCGCGGTCACAGGCTTCATCCGAATCAATCCACACGCTGTCGATTTCGCCGGTGTAGATGTCCCGGATGGTCCGGATCATCATATCGCTCTCTTCGTAGATCGTTCCGGGCGCAGAAACTTTTTTGACCCGGTTTACGATTGTCTCCCACAATCTCAGCAGGTAGGTCAGATCCCGTTTGAGATCTTCTTCGTCTCGTTCAATTCCGGCAGTTCGCACGATGAACCCGATTCCCTCGGGTGGACGCAGATTCTTCATGCTCTGCCGCAGTTCGCGGCGCGTTTTCTCGTCGACGATCTTCCTGCTGATTCCCACGCGCTGAAGTCCCGGCATGAGCACGAGGTAACGGCCGGGAAACGATACGTAGGTGGACAGCGTCGGGCCTTTATTGCCCAGGCCCTCTTTGATTACCTGAACCAGGACTTCGCTGCCGCGCTGTAGGATCCGCTGAATTGGTGGTTTATTGCGGGCACTGCGTTCGTTGAGATGTTTGGGGGGCCGTCGTCCGTCGCCGGCTTCGTCCTGCACCAAGTGTTTGTAGTACTGATATTCGATGTCGCTGACATGCAGGAATCCGTTGCGACCCACGCCAAAATCAACGAACGCCGCCTGAATACTGGCTTCAATATTGACAACGCGTCCCTTATAGACATTGCCGACATAGTTTTCGGCGCTGCTGCGCTCGACATACAGTTCTTCCAGCACACCATCTTCAACGATCGCAATCCGGCTTTCCTCCGGCTGCAGGACGTTGATCAACATTTCCTTTTTCATCAAACGGCTTTCGTTCCTGGGAACGAACAGCGTACGTCGTCAAAGGATTCCAGCCATTTCAGCAAACCGTTCCATCAACACACTATCAATGACACACTCGTTCCCGGGCGATGCTGATGCTGCGACAGATTCTCGCAGTGATCATCCGACATAGTTATTCGAATGACTGCAATCGGTCGATGGAATCTGCAACGGGATGTTCGAATGCAACAAAATTTTTCTGTTGAGTGAAAAGGGGGTGCAGCGCGGCCCAAATACGACGGCTCTGCAGGCTGTGCTGATTGACTCGTCGGAAGCCGGAACCGGCTTCACGGGCCATCAGTCCTGGTCAGAAATCTTGTGACGGGTTGTTCGTTCTTGTTTCAATTCAAGAAAAAAGTGTCTCGGTCTGTCGAAGACAAGCCACCATGTCTCCGAAGCCTGTGAATTCAAACTACGAGATCCGGACACAACCGGCCCAGTTCTCCGAGTAAGTAATGTTCAACATCCCGGGCGAGATCGAGCGAACAAGCGTGTTCAGCTATTTTTTCAGCATCCGGAATTGATACGTGCCTGACGACTTCCTTTAGTCGAGGAATCGCATGGGGAGTTGCGCTCAGATGCCGCAGTCCCAGTCCCAGCAACAGCGGCACAAAACGCACGTCAGAACTCATTTGTCCACAAACAGTCACAGTGCGGTCATGCTTTTTCGCTGCGTGCAGGACCATACGAATCAGTCTCAGGATGGAGGGATCACCAGCGCGATAAAGATTGGCTACCGATGGATCCGAACGGTCACAGGCCAAAGTATACTGGATCAGATCATTGGTACCAATCGAGAAGAAGTCGACTTCTCTCGCGAATTCCTCAGCCAGAATCACAGCAGACGGGACTTCCACCATCATCCCGACGGGGATATTCGACCGGAATTCAGCTCCTTCGTCCTCCAGATCCTCGATCACGTCCATGAGGATCATTTTTGCCTGTCGGAACTCCAGCAGATTTGCTACCAGGGGGAACATCACCTGCACGTTGCCTTTCACGGCTGCTCTCAGGATAGCCCTCAGCTGGATCTTAAACAGCGGAGTACTCTGCAGACTCAACCGTATGCTTCGCAATCCCAGCATCGGGTTCTGAGCTTCGTCAAATCGATCCCTCAGCCGCTGTGGAATCTTGTCGGCACCGATGTCCATCGTGCGAATTACCACCGGTCGATCACCACACGCCTCAAGCACCCGACAGTAGGCCTGATAATGGTCATCTTCTGATGGTTCCGTGTCGCCGCCCAGATACAGAAATTCCGTCCGGTAAAGGCCAATCCCCTCGGCACCGCGTTTGATGCACTGGCCAACTTCGGTGGGGAACTCAATGTTTCCGTAAATATGGATCCGCTCGCCATCCGGTGTCTCGGCCTGCAATACTTCCAGCGACAGCAGTCGCTCATGGACTCTTAGATTGTGAGCTTCTGACGAGTGAAAATTGGCGATCGATCGTTCATCCGGATCAATCAGCACCTGACCATGATCACCGTCCAGGATGACGGTTTCACTGCCCGAAACACCGGCCAGACATCTCCCCAAGCCCACCACCGCCGGTATTTCCAGCGCTCCGGCGAGAATCGCTGTATGACTGGTGTGGCCACCAACTTCGGTGGCGAATCCCAGCACGTAGTCGGTGTTCAGCTGAGCTGTCTCGCTGGGGGTCAGGTCGTGAGCCAAAATAATGACGGGAGCGGTGAGGTTGTTGAGCTCTTCACGACTCTTACCGAGCAGGCATCCCAGAAGGCGTTTCTCAAGGTCAAATATGTCGAGCGCACGTTCAGCCAGATACTTGTTACCAAGCTCCTGCATCTGTTGTGCATGCTGTCGCAGGAAACGACTTACGGCATACTCGGGCGAATAGCTACGTTCCCGAATCAGACACTCCACTTCACTCACCATCCGCGGATCTCGAGCCATCTGAAGATGTGCCGAAAAAATCGCAGCGTACTGTGTACCCAATTTGTCGGCCACCAGCACCTCATTGCCTGCGATCTCCGTGCAGACCTGTTCCAGCGCAGAGTGAAAGCGAGCCAGTTCCACTTCCACAGCGTCCCGGCCGACGTATTTGCGGGGAATGCGGAAGTTCTCGGTGCCAAGCACCAGCGCAGGACCAACCGCGACTCCGGGAGAGACCGCTATACCATTTTGGACCTGCATGAGGGGAAATCTTTGAAATAAAAGGACTTATGACTGCTCAATTGCCATAACGACCCATTGAAAGTCTACCCACGGGAGGTCCCGGCTGTCGAACGACTGATGAGGCCGGCCGGAATAAGATTCCATTACCTTTGCAGATGTTCGCATCGGTGACTGCTGCCCGTCAGCTGATCCGCCCAGCTAACCCGTCTCTGAATCCCAGTCGGGTGATTCAATCCGCAGTGCATGCAGATTGTGGGGCTTCAACTAATGGCAGGAGGCGCAGAGCTTCCGCCTGAGCCGATTTCAGGATATTGGGATCGGGGCTGGAGCTCAATTCGGTATGTGATGACTGTTTCTCGGTCGACTGATCGTTCCCCGGCGGATTGTCTCCCCGATACCACCTTAGCAGAATCCTTGTGAGGGGATAGGTTGCCGTTGCTGAGACCGGGGCCACTACAATGGTACCAACGACCAACGGCAGACCAATGTCGGTCGCCAGTTCCGACAATGCATGCCACCAGCCTGAAAATCCTTCAAAAGTCAGAATCTGCTGAAACCGCTGCAAGGTGGCGTCACCAGGCACAAAACAACTGCCTGCCCAGTAGAGGCCGTAATAAATCGCTGCCATGGTGAACGGATTTGACACGTGAATCAGTGCCAGAGCGGCCGCTCGATTAAAATAGAAGAGCCGCCGAGTCACCAAGGCAAACAGGATCACTTCAAGCGTTTGCAGTCCCACGGTCGGCGTCATGCCGAACAGTATTCCGACTGCTGCCCCCAACGCGACAGCATGCGGTGTATCGTCCAGTGCCAAAACTCGACGCAGCACAACTCGTGGGCTGAACCATAGGCTGATTAGTCGACGCCACATGGCGAAGAAAGGTTCCATGACAGGACAGGTTGGGCGACACCACCGGCACTATAAACCGAATATCCACGTTTCGCAAAAAAAGGTCAAGATTACTTTTTCATTCTGCGGGGAGTTCATCTGAGTTGTACCGGTGACATATCCCTTATTTTGCCTCCTTCACTATCAGCAGCTTGTGGTTCTCAACATCGTATTCGTAGCACAGTCCCTTTGCCGGCTCGGGCAGCTGGATTTTGTTTTCCTTGATCACGCGCTGCATGAATTCGTCGTAGTCCTTTGGATACCGACCTTCAAGAGCGTGAAACATGTTGACGGCATGGTCGAGGCTGAGAGCAGCAATTCGCTGTTTCAAGGGATTGTATGCTTCTAACGGTCCGGTGACCGGATTTGTGATCTTCACTTCCGGCATCACGACCTGTTTGTCGCCTTTAAATTCCCCTATGTCGTCCGTCACTTTCGGCCGAAGTGGTTTGTTGCGGGACGGGTCAGTCGACACAAGGCTATCTGAACAGCCTGCCAGCACACACAGGATCATGGGAAAGAAGATTCTCATGGGCTGATGTCCTTCTGTGATTTACGCAGCCGGGCAATCTTGGAATTCGCGGGTTCTGCAGCAGTCTATGAACCTCAGAGGACGACAATACCGTCAAGGCCTGGGACAGTCAGCTACGTCCATCTCAGGCCAGATCTTCACGCAGGCGTTTCACAAAACTGCGAATGAGCAGGGCCAGAACCAGTGTACTGCACAGCATGGCGAACCAGTCTCCATACTGCAAATAGATCGTATTGCGGCCGTCCAGTGGGAGCTGCGCGGTCAGTACACCCGAACACTCTCGGTGCCAGTGGCCGGTTGTCGGGTCGATCATGCCGTCGACTTCTCTGAACTCTCCGTCAAATCCGGCGGACGACGTCATCAACAGAAAGCTCTCGGGATCCCGTATACGGCCACTTGAATCGATGAATGCAGAAATTCCGCCGTTGACGGCCCGCGCCATCGGTCGTCGAGTCTCCACGCAGCGAAATAAGGAGGTAATCAAATGCTGGTCCAGTTCACTTGAGCCACGGAACCACCCGTCGTTGGTCATATTCACAAGCACGTCGGGACGAGCTGCCGGATCGGATTCGTAATTGATCATGTGTCGCACCACACGAGGGACTGTGTCTTCAAAGCAAATCACCGGTGCATAGCGGACGCCGGCGGTTTCAAAAACCTGGGGAGCCGTACCAGCATCAAGTTCAGGCATGCCGGGCGGTCTAAGATTAGACAGAAACGGGAATATTGACTTTAACGGCGTGTATTCGCCGAAAACCACGCGATGAATCTTGTCGTAGCGGCCGACATATCCCAGATCCGGCCGGACAAAGGCTGCCGAGTTATATTCCCGAATGCCGGAAGACGTGGCTGTACGCGTTGTCACGCCAAACAGAATTGTCGTGCCGCATTCCTGGCTGCGATTGACCAGATTTTCTTCCGTTCTGATTCCCTGCCTGAAGAATTCAAGTACCTGCGCAGATTGATCCGGTGGTGCGTAGCGCTTGTGTCGGATGAACTCCAAAATCTGTTCATCGGTTATTTCCGTGTCTTCGATCCAGTGTGTGACCGGCCACATCGTTTCCGGCCAAACGATCAGATCCGGCTGCAGTTCAGCCGCCCGGCGTGTCAGCAAGTCGTGAGTATTGACGATCTCCGTTGCCCGGTTCGGGTCATGCTTCATATCAGGAGGAAAATGTCCCTGGACAATCGCCACCACAGGACCTTTCGTGATGTTCGGCGATTGCTGTCGGTACCAGCCGTAGACCACCGACGCGGCTACCAGTGATGCGCAGGTTGTGGCTGCCACGAATCGCTGGTGTCCGGACATCAATCGTGGTACATCAAATCCCGGCTGTCTGACTACGGACTCAGGAATGAATTCTGAAAGAACAGCAGAAGACATTGCTGTGAGAAACGTAATACCGTAGACACCTGTGATGTCCGCAATCTGGATCAGTTCGATCCAGCGGTACTGCGAATGGCCCAGGTAGTACCACGCAAAGCCAGTCATCAACCGGGCACGCAGTAACTCCAGTGACGTCCATACCACCGGCACTGCCAGCCACAGCGGGACTGCGGTCCTGACCAGCTGTCGACTGGCCAAAATAAACACAGGGAAGTACAGACTCATGTAGCAACTCAGCGCTACCAGCGCCAGGTACATTCCGGGGTTCCCCAATCTCATCCACTGCAGAGTGATTACACTCCAGACCCAGCCACAGAATGTTATCACCATGTACTGCCGGCATGTGAGGTGTGATGACCGCAACAGGACGCAGAACGGTGTCAATGCAATCCAGGCAGCCGGAGCGATTTCCATTGGCGTGAAGCACAACCAAAGCAACAACAACGATACGCCGCTCAGCAATACAACAGGCAGCATTGGCCTGCGCCGGCGGGCTTTGCACTGCCCGGCCACAATGATGTCATCAATTTCCTTTTCAGCCGATTGAGTCACGTCCATGGACCCTTTTACGTGAGGCGGTCCGCACCGGGGCAGCGTGTCCCTCTTTGATCCAGTCCAGTGGCGCGGGTTACTCTCCTCGGAACCGGCATCAGGTGCAACGGTCGGGCTTTACGGATTTACGGGAATCAGTGGATTCCAGGAACAGTAATAAAAGGCACGAGGCACGCCCGCCTCCATCAGCTGGTCCGTCAGACCTGGTGATGGTTCCAGGCTTCCCAGCAATACGTTGATCAGTCCCGCCGGTGAAGCAAAATTGACAACTTCATAGTCTTTCAGATTCAACGAACTCGCCAGAGAAATGATTGCATCTTCCGCGAAGCCGGATTTATCGATGAGTCCATTCTCCAGTGCCTGACTAGTGGTGTAGATCTGCCCGGTAGCCAGAGCTTTTACTTCCTGGGAGTCCAGGTTGCTGCGGTTGTCGGCGACCACGCCAATGAATCGCTCGAAGGAATCAGCAATGATTGTTTCCCAGACACGGACTTCGTCTTCACCCAAATCACGAAACGGACTCAGACTTCCTTTCAGCGGTCCGGTTACAAATGATTCCATTTTGACACCGATTTTCGACACCAGTTCAGTAGCATTGTATCGCGGCAGGATAACTCCGATGGATCCGGTCCAGGTGGTCGGTTCGGCAAAGACCTGGGCATCCGGTCCTGCGCCCATGGCTATATAGTAGCCACCCGACGTGGCCATCCGCTTCATGGAAACATAGATCGGTTTGACTGCTCGCAGTTTCTGCAGTTCGTGGTACAGCTGATGGCTGTCTGCGACGAGGCCACCGGGGCTGTCGATTTCCAGCAGGACACCCTTGACTGCTTTGTCTTTGACGGCAGCTCGAATTTGCTCAATCCATTGGTCTGTAAATGGCGGCATGATCGTGCCGGAAACCTGAACTACGGCCAGCTTGTCCGAGGCTCCAGCGATGCCATCGCGATGGATCTGGCGGACGGAACCTGTCGGAAAAGCGGTCATCGTCGTGCCTGCGATGAGCAGCAGGTTCATCATCACCGATGACGCCAGCAGCCCCAGCAGGATCAGGCTTCCAAGGTTGTTGCGGCGGTGCGGACGGTCCGACTGGACTTTGACCACGACCGTATCGCCTGACGTCGTCACCTGTTCTCCTGGTGAAACTGTCTTATCTGCGTTCATGAATCATCACTTTCGACGGTGCGCCTCGCAGGTGGTAAATGTGGACTCTGTAAAAACAGGCAGCCTGGTTCAAGTCTGCAGGTCAATCGGGTTATGCGAATCCTGTGTATCTTCTATGTTACGCACACGCAAAACCCTCATTTACCCGAGTTTCCGACCAATTGGAATTGTCGATAGCAACACGGAGCAACGGCCCGGATTTGTTTATCGCGGCACTGGACGGTGTTGTTTGCGGTACGAATCCGCCGGGCAACCCCGAAACAGCTCTAGGATGACGGAGAGTTCAAGCATGCCTCACCAAAACACTGCATCTCAGCGAATCTCTGTCAGAGGCGCAGTCGTTGTGACCATTCTGGCTGTTGCCGCGATGGATACGTTCGCTGTCCAGCCCGCTGGTTCTTCCACGGCGGTTCGACGCAACCAGGGATCGGGTCGCAAGTCCGTTAGTGGTGAACTCAGAAAGTTGTTTGAGAAATCCGGCGGGGAAATGCCATCTCTGCGGACCGCTGACCTGCCTTACACAACAACTCCAAGAATGAACCGAGTTCGAAAACGCCAAGACAGACCAGCTGTCTTGGCAAAGAAAAGTGGTCTGTTCAGCAGGATGTTTGGTCGTTTTCGCCGCAGTGAGTCTGTAGACGAAAACATTCCGTTGACACCACCACCAATCATTCTGAAGGACTCACGCGAAGTTGACCGGGTCAAAATCAGCCATAGCACCGGCAACCGGCCAATTCAGCAGGTTCGACCACTGCAGTCACCGACCGTCGTGACGAATCAGTCCGGCGCAGTGCCGCCAACGGATGAGATAACAGTCCGCCAGACGGAGTCCGTGAAGACTGTTCATCCGGTGTCGCGGTGGAAGGCATCGGTACGTGTTGAACCGTCAGCTCTGCCAGTTTCCGGACTTCCGCCGATCGAATTCGTGAATCCATTCGAAGATGACGAATTTCTGTCCGACGGTGATAACATTCTGGACCTCGATGCTGTTCGAGGAATTTCGGAAATCACGGACGAGGCCCAAACTAGGTCGGCGGACCAGGCTGAGGCTGACTTAACGTATGTTGAAAACGGAGAATCATTGTCGTTAGAACCAGAACACAGTCCGTTCAGCGGTTTACGAATCTATGCTGCAGATGAGTTCGTCAATCCATTTGAATATTCGAATGCTGTTACGGATCGAAATGAATTGGACCTGAACTTTGTCGCTGAAGGTATTCAGCCGTTTAGTGAAGCAGAAACTGCCGCACCGACCACGTTTGATTTGATGATAGTCGAAGAGAGTGAACCATCCAAACCATTTGTCAGGCGGCAGACCACATTTGTGAAACCACAACGACAACCAAATACCACTCAATTCAATCAGTGGCAGGCCCGTTTATCACCACCGGACATTTCCATCCCCATCAAACCGCGGATACCTGCCGCACAGAAGCGACCTCTGACAGCGTTGGATCAGATTTCAGTCGACCGGCCTCAGGACGAGCGTTGGCAGCTGCCTGGAAAAATCCATGACGTGAGGTGGGAAAAAGAGAAAGTATTCGGTGAAAATGTGACGCCAAAATCCACTCTTGCGACTCACATAGTCTCTTTACCACAAACCCGGCGGCAGAAGATCGAGGCAAGGCGACATCGGTCCGGGTTCATGGGATTCTGCCTGGTCGAACTGTGCGAGTCACGCGAGCTGGTGGAGGCCTCGGCAACGTATGAATCCAGATTTGAGCTGAACACGTATCAGTTCAGTTCAGCGGCAGCACGTGACCGTTTTAATGCCAATCCAACTCGGTATGCTCCGGCTGCAGGTGGAGCAGATGTTGTGGCTTTGGTGAACTCCGGTGAGCAGCGTGCCGGGTCACTGGAATTTGCCATGTGGTATCGCAACCGGCTGTATCTGTTCCATTCGCGCATCACAATGCTGCTGTTTCGTGAAAATCCGGCCAGCTTTGCAGATCATTATTGATCTGCATGTGTCTCAGGCCCGCTGACCCATCCGGCAGCTCGCTGTTGCTGACCATGATCCACGGGCGTTGTCAGCTCACCAGTTCTGCAATTGGGCGAACTCCGGATTCCACGAAACGACGCGGTATTCCACGGAAATCGAATAACCGCTGCGAATCCAGATTAATGCCTAGGTTGTGGTAGATCGTCGCGAAAACTTCTTGGAACGAAACGGGTCGATCATCCGCTTCGCCTCCGAAACGGTCGGTTGATCCGATCACCTGACCCATGGTCATGTTGCCGCCAGCCAGTAGTGCGCTGCAAACCCGCGGCCAGTGATCGCGACCGGCATTTTTGTTGATTTTCGGAGTCCGGCCGAACTCGCCCCACACAATCACGGTCACATCTTTGTCCAGGCCACGTTCGTGAAGATCTTCGACCAGTGCACTGATCCCCTGGTCGAACACAGGCAGTTCCTGACGTGCCAGCCCGAAGTTATTTCCATGCCAGTCCCAGAAACTGTGGTTCACCGTGACGACTCGCGCACCCGCTTCAACGAGTCGCCGAGCCACAAGAAAATTCTGTGGGCACATGGGAGCTGCATCACCGCGTGGTTTCGTTTCATCACACACGCCGTAACGGTTCCTGGTTTGTTTGGACTCCCTGGAAACGTCCAGGGCGTTGAACAATTCGGGTGACGTCAAAATCCCCATCGCCTGCTGTGTGAAGGTGTCCATACCTGCCATTCTTCCGGACGCATCGGTTTCACGCCGGAACTGATCAAATGCGGTGAGCAACTGATGTCGTTGTCCCAGACGCTCCGGACTAATTTCCTGCAGGACCAGATTGTCCCGGCCGGGGCCCTTCGGTGCGAACGAAGAATGGCCCAGCCCCAGGAACCCGGGACTCGGCTCGTTGTACGGGCGATGTTTGGTTGTGTAACAGAGACTCACGAAAGGCGGTGTTCCCGGACGAGTCGGGCCTTGATAGTGGCTGATCACAGAACCAAAATGCGGCCATCCACCGGCGGCCGCATTTCGATTGTGATACCCCGTCATGCATTGATAGGAATAATGAGAATCACGAGCACCGACCATGGATCGGATGGCAGTGAGCTTGTCCATGTTGCGGGCTACTCCGGGCAGCAACTCGCCGATCTGAATTCCGGGCACGCTCGTCTCGATCGGACTGAACTCGCCGCGGATTTCTTTGGGAGCATCGATCTTGATGTCGTACATGTCCTGGTGTGGCGGACCACCACACAGGTAAATCATGATCACCGACTTGTGCTGACTGCCGACAGAGAAATTCTGTTCAGCCTTCAGCAGCTGAGGCAGCGATAGTCCAGCGATACCCAGCGAACCAATGTGTAAAGCATCTCGACGGGAGACACCGTTACACAGTTTCTGATGAGCTGATCCACGCGAGAACACTGAGAGCACAGGATAGGTTCCGTGAGAGGTAGTCGAACCGGGCACAGGGCAAAGTTTAGTCCACCGATGCCGATAAATCCAGATTTGTGATGGTGCTTACTGCGAACGCCGTGACGCAACGGAAATCCCGGGTGGCAGTTGTTTCCTGGCCGTGAAAACGGCAGCAGAGTGACAAAACCTAATGGTCGTTGCGTTGTTGACAAGCACAACGAAGTTCGTCCGACCGGCCCAACATTGTTTTCTTCTACATCGATGATTTGGGCTGGGGCCGATGTTGGTCATCAGAGTTCTGAGTTCTACGAAACGCCGAATATCAACCCCTTGGCCGCCAGCGGTACCGTGTTTACGGACGCCTATTCACGCGGCCCGAACTATGCACCGAGTCGAGCCTGATTGCCGAGTGGGCAGTATTCGCCACACCACGTCATCTACACCGTGGATGATACGCGCCGAGGTAATCATCCGTTCTCCCTCGGTGGATTCGCCATGTCCTCGTCAGTGAATCACTCACTTGCGATGTGTTGATGGTGCCCAAGGGCCCCATGATGTCCTCGCAGGTCTTCCGAGAAACTGTTGGTCACTGTAAACGTATGACCAGACCGAAATACCTCAAGCTTCGATTTACCCAGATTACTAACACCGATCTGGCACATATCGCGCGGGTAGCCATACTGTCGCACCCAGTGTTCACGACCAAGTTCGGTGTTTCGTCTGCTGTTCTCAATCCAGTCGTGAGTCATACCAGGAGACGTTTGTCAGTCGTGTGCGAGGACACCAAGTTAGTACTGGACGTGCTTTGGGAAATGGACAGAAATTTATGATTTCCGCTCGATTCGTTAGGAGAGGATTCCCCGAATGGGCTTTCCATAGTCCACGTCCAGGCGTTTTCGGCCTGGTATGTTCAGTCGCCGGGTGTCGAGGCCCATAAGGTGCAGGACCGTTGCGTGAAGATCAGTGACGTAGTGCGGGTTTTCGACAGCATGGAATCCCAGTTCGTCGGTTTTTCCGTAGACAAAACCTCGTTTGACCCCGGCACCTGAAAGCCACACAGTGAAACCATGGGGGTGATGATCCCGGCCAGTATGCATATCGGTTCCACCCTCGAGCCCGGGAGTCCGTCCGAACTCCGTGCAGCACACGACGAGGGTATCGTCAAACATACCACGTCGCTTAAGGTCTTTCAGTAATCCGGCGATAGGTTTGTCCACTCGCTCACAAGACCGAGCGTGGTTTTTTTTCAGCTCGCGGTGAGAGTCCCATTCGCCGTAGTCACTCAGGTAGACGAGCGAGTACCGAACTCCTCTCTCGGCTAACCGACGGGCGGCCAGAAGCCTTTGTCCATAAACTGCCGTGGTCTCGTTGTCCAGTCCGTACAGAGCCTGCGTTTCCATGGTTTCGGACGAGATGTCGAGCGCTTCGGGGGCGGCATTTTGCATTCCGAAAGCCAGTTCATACGACTTGATACGGGCACGAATATTGGCGTCCTGTGGATATTCGATCCCGGAAAGTCGATTGAGACGATTGATGAAATCAAATTGATTTGCCTGCTCACGAGGCAGCATGTATTTTGAACGAGTTCCGAATGGAAGCGGATTCGTTGGGTCGAGGCTTAACTCGACACCGGCGTGTTCAGGTCCCAGATAAGAAGGGTCAAAATTCCAGCGGACACGAGTATCCTTGTACTGCCCGAGGAACACGAACTTGGGCAGGTTCTCGTTGAGCGTTCCAAGTCCGTAGTTTATCCATGAGCCGAGCACCGGTTCCGTTGGGTCGAGCTTGTGTCGACCATGGTGCATCTGGAATTCCGCATTGTGATCGTTGTCAGTCGTGTACATGGACCGCACGAACGAGATGTCATCTGCGCAGGTCGCCAGATGCGGTAGCCAGTCTGCCACGTCGATGCCATTTTCACCGTGTCGCTGGAAGCCGACCTGCATCGGGTAGATTCGTGAGTGAGTGCGGTCTACGAAGATGACCGCGCGAGCCCGCTCTTCGTAGAGGGGGGATTTAATGGGATTTGGGTATTCTGTGTCTTGGTAGGTTTTCCCCGCGTATTTATTGAGTGCCGGCTTGGGGTCGAAGGTTTCCATCTGGCTGTAGCCACCAGAAAGGAAGATCCAGATGACGTGTTTGGCTTTAGGGGCAAAATGAGGTTTCCCGTCAGGTACTTCTGTTGTCGGTTCGGAGGTGAGTCCGTCCTCGTGAAGCAGGGCTCCCAGAGCCAGGCCGGTGAATCCCATACCGACATCGGAAAGGAATGTGCGTCGGTGAATCTTGTTGCATTGAGGTCGTGGAGTTGGCATGACGTAATCGCCGAGTTTGGTTTATCGGACTGTTATGAAATCACTATGGCAGAACAGGGCGTGGACTAGGTTTTCCCGCGCCCGGATAATGGGATCGGTCGACGGGGCAAGTTCGTCATCCTCGGTTGTGGCCTCGAGAGCTTGTAGGTCAGCCTCGACAAACAACGCGGTTTGTGTAGCGAGAAATGTGCGACTTGCAGTTTTCTCGTCATTCGTAGGGTTGCGGGACAGGATTTGTCGGAAGGCGGTCGCTATGAACGACGTGGCATCCATGAACTCTTTGTGAAGGGTGCGTGCCAGGAGGTAAGCCTGCCGGCGAGCGATCCGGCTGTTGGCTAAAGCCAGGGCCTGTTGTGGCCTGACGCTGGTGGTTCGTCTATAGCAGTCCGTTGGGTTGGGGGCATCGAACAGGTCCAGCCATTGGATGCGGCCTTCACCATGGTGCTCGATGTACAGGCTTCGACGAAGAGTCTTCAGGCCCTCAGAATCCGGTATGTGCTTGCCACCTGGTGTCATGTCAAGCTGACCGGAGACGAAAAGGATGCTGTCTCTCACGACTTCGGCCTGCATGCGGCCCGAATTGAATCGCCAGTAATGGGTGTTTTCCGGATCACGTTCGACGTTCGATGCCGGGGTTAAACTCGGATTGGAGGACATTCGGTAGGCTCGGCTGTCGAGGATCATTCGGTGGATATGCTTCATCTTCCAGCCGTTATCCATCAATTCCACGGCCAGCCAGTCGAGCAACTTGGGGTGGGTCGGACGATCACCGTTGCGGCCAAAATTATCAGGAGTCCCAACGAGAGGTTCACCGAAATGAGCTTTCCAGATGTGATTGACTGCCACTCGAGCGGTGAGCGGGTTATCCCTGGAGACGATTCGGCGGGCCAGGGCAGTACGCCGTCCAGTTGACTGCCGTATGTATTGTGGACCGATCGGGCTGTAGGTATCTGATTCTGTTGGAAGCGAGGCGGTAAGATCATCGATTTTCCTGGCGGCGGCCGATTCGGTTGCGCTCGTGGTTTTCAGTTCCATTTGTACCTTGGGGTCAGACGGGTCTTTGTTTCGTGCAGCGTAAACCGCACGAACGGCCTGCGCATGGTCGTAACGAGCCTGGTTCAGGTTGGCTAATCGTTCAGACCGGCTCGCGGCCCAAGCGGCTTCCGATGCATCTCCTTCGGCGTTCAGATACTGGATGTCGTCAGCTCGAATGATGGCCTTCATGGCAGCGACTCGTGATTCGGCCAGCGTCATTCGGTTGCGTGCCACGATTTGGTCCAGGCGAGAATATTCCTTGTCGTAATCGCTGGTGGCTTGTGCCACTAATTGTGCTGATTTCTTGACGACGTCAGACGACGTATTGACCTCGACGGTCAGTCGTGCCATCTCCTCGCGCCTGACATATGTGCGCAGTCCCGGATACCAGGCCTTCGGTGGGAGATCGATTCTGGCAAAGGTGAATTCGTCCCCACCGAGAAGTCGCGGTGGCATGGGGGTCACCGGAGGAAGATCCTTGATGATGTCACGCGATTCCCCTTTTCGATAGATGAATGTTTCGGCGTCCAGCTTGGAATCTGCGATACGTACCATGCCGGTCTGCAGTGGCTTGAGTGAAACCCCGAGTTTGTATTCCGGGTAGGGTCCCGGATCTGGTTCGCCCGCGACGCGTTCGTGTCGAATGTCGATTGGTTCAAAGAAGGCTCGGAATTGGAAATATTCCTCGTTCGTAATCGGGTCATACTTGTGGTCGTGGCAATGACAACAGTTGAGCGTGAGGCCAAGAAAGGCTTTAGCCGTATGTTCCACCTGGTCTTTCATCCATGTGTTGTAATTCCAGCGGTAATAATTGCGGACGATGAACCCGGTGGCCACCACGTTTTCCTGGTCGGTCGGGTCAATTTCATCAGCTGCAAGCATCTGGGTGACCATGACGTCGTAGCCCTTATCCTGATTGATGGAGCCAATGATCCAGTCCCGCCAACGCCAGATTTGACCATAGCTGTTTAGGGCATCCGGCACGGAACGGCGGCCATACCAGTCGCTGTAGCGCCACACATCCATCCAGTGCCGTCCCCACCGCTCTCCGTGCTGAAGGGAATCAAGTAGACGATTGACAATTCGGGTATAGGTCGCGTCCGTCGGGGACGAAAGATACTCGTACAGCTGTTCGCGTGTGGGAGGCAGGCCGGTCAGGTCAATGTAGATTCGGCGCAGAAGGATGTCCGGACGAGCCGATGGACTGACCTGCAGATTTCGTGTTTCCAGGTTGGAGAGCAGGAACGCATCGATCGGATTGCAGACCCGCTGTGTGTTCTTGACCTCGGGCACGTTGGGGCGCTGGGGCACTTGGAAGGCCCAGTGATGGAGTGGATCTTCTTCAGGAATTTCATGAGTGGGATGCTTGGCGCCCTGTGCGACCCAGTTCCGTATGATCGTGATTTGTTCGGGTGTGAGAGGGTCGCCCTCCGGGGGCATCCGTGTCAACTTATCCGGGTCGGAAATTCGAGAGACAATCAGACTGGACGCGGGATGATGTGGCATCAGGGCCGGTCCGGAATCTCCACCTTGGATTGCCAGTTGAACGGTGTCCAGGCGCAGCGATGCTTTCTGTTTCAGTCCACCGTGACAGGAAAAACATCGCTGTCGCAGGATTGGTTTGACGTCTGCAAGGTAGTCGACCTCGTCCCGGGCATCGACATTGGACAGAGGCAGGCAGATTGCCAACGAAAGACAGCTGATCACGTAACGAGCAGGTACCATCACATTATCTTAGGACGAGAGTCGATGATGTTCAGTAGTGATCTAAGTAACGACGTTCTGAATAGTGATATTGTGACGTGGGCCGAAGTTCCGGGAGAGAACGGATGCCAAACGGCCGGCATGGGGAAACGGCATTTCGGCCGTGATCTAACGGCACCCGGTCGCAGCGGCAGCATTTGCGAGCATAGCTATGCGCCAGTGCTGAGTATTTAGCCACACAGACCGTGAATAGATTGCTCAGTGGTCTCTGTGATTCTATGAATAGTCCGACAGAAAATCTCGCGGAATGTTTCGCACGTGACCTGGAAAAACGCTATTGGCGTAAATGGAACTGTGGACTGCGGGCTAATCGTTCAGACGTCAGTTGTTTTTACTTTTGCGGATGACCTGGAAGTACGTGAATTCTGTTGGTCGGGCGGTCTGCAGGAAACTTGTGACATAACCCAACAGGAGAGTCATCCCAAAGCCAATGGGCCAGAACCAGACGGAAAACCAATCTTGTGTATACATGAGGTATAGGGTGAGCACGGTGGAAAGCAGTCCGCTCAGTAACACGGCCATCGAAGTTGCCCGCCGAGAAAAGAGTGCCAGAATAAAGATCGCCAGCTGAGGGCCACCAAATGCTGCAGTCAGTTTCTTTCCAATGTCAAAGACGTTGCTCCCGGGATCCACGAGACAGGCAAGGGCGACGGCGAGTGTACCAATCGTGACAACCAGTATTCGGATCCATCGGAGTTCACTCTGTTCATTTTTCGGTCGGAGCCGAGGGAAAAGCCGATCACGAAAATCGACAACCACAGCGGTGCTGACGGAATGGACTCCGGAGTCAATGCTCGACATGATTGCTGCCATGAGCGCGGCCAGGAACAATCCAGCCAGACCCGGTGGAAAATGAAGCCGAACAAATTCCGGCATGGCTCGGTCTGCTACAGCGGCATCATGCGACAGAATCTCCGTCAATGTTCCCTGGCCCAGCTCCGCAGGGTGGTGAGTGAAGTATGCATACAGTCCCACGCCGATCATTAACAGTCCTGGAAGCACAATCCACGTGGCTGCCAGGTTGAGAAGTGCGCCGAGTTGTGACGTTCGCTCGGATCGCGAAGAGAGATATCGCTGCACGGCGACCTGGTCCACGCCAAACGCCGATAATCCTTCGAGGAATATGCCGATCAGCATCACCCAGCTGCCGTATCGCAGAGTCATCGACAGAGAAAAATCAATGATCAAACCGTCGCGGCCATCAAAGTAGGTCCGCACGATCTCACCGGGGCTGGATTCGGTGAGGTCCAGGATCAGCCCCAGGGTCAGCAGAATTGTGACTGCAAACACAAAAAACTGAATCACATCCGTCCACATCACTGCCCGCAAACCACCAAGCATTGTGTAGCTGACAGACACGAAGCCCAGCCCGATGATCACGGCTGTCTGGGAAACGCCCATCACGCTCGACACAACCACCGACGCTGCGAAGGTCGCCGATGCCATCCAGCCAATTCTCAGCAGAACAAACAGCCCGCTTGCCAACGTGCGAACCGAGACGTGAAATCGTAGTTCAAGGTACTCGTAGGCGGTTTCCACATTCAGTCGAGCGTAAATGGGAATGAATACGCAAATCACCACCGGGGTCATCAATGTAAATGCAATCAGCGACAGTGCGATTTTGAGACTGTCACCAATGACGGCCGACGGATAGAAGACGAAACTGTTGGAAGAAAACAGAGTTGCCATGACGCTCAAGCCGACAGGAAGCCAGCCCATCGACCGACCGGCTGCAAAGAACTCGCGCCGCGACTGATTCCGACCGAATACCAGACCCAGGCCCAGTACGAGAAACAGATACAGAGTCACAGCGGCGTAATCGAGTGCGTGCATATTCAGGCAACGAGTTTATTTGGACAGCGACAGTTTTTCGCTAAGCCATGTGTTAGCGTGAATGGAATACGGCCTCTAAGCTTGCTGGCACTCTGTGCTTGGATTTCCTGTCATTTGTCCCAAAGTTAACGTGGTCCAGTTAACAGGAACGGGTTGAGCCACAATTCAACGCCGACCGGATCGCTCGACCCATTTGTAAGCTCGTTTGGCGTTCAGCGAGCAGAATTGTTCCATGGCATCGTTTCCGCGTTCCGACGCGTATTCCATGACGATGCGCTGAAGTTTGTGATAGTCGGCGGCATGTTCCGAGACAGGCCAGTTGCTTCCAAAGATAACACGATCGTCACCAAACGCGCTCCAGACGACGTCGATATACGGCCTGTAGAAGGCCAGCTCATCCGGGGCCTTCTGCCCGTCACGAGCGGCACCTTCGACCATCGCTGAGATTTTGCAGAACACGTTCGGATGTCGGGCCGCAGCCTGAATGCCCGCCTGCCACTCGCGTGGCGGTCTGTCAGAAGTGATAGCGACGTTGCCCATATGATTCTGCACGATACGGAGGCCGGGCAGTTGAGAGGCGAGTTTTGCCACAACGGCTGGAGAGTCAGGCCCACCATTCACATCCAGCGTCAGATCATTTTCGACAAGCAGCTGCAGGTCATCCAGTGTGTTTTCGGACAGCAGCTTTTCGACTGACGCTGAAGAAATTCGAATTCCTCTGAACAGAGGGTTGGCTGCAAGTCTTTTCAAATGCCCCGGAAATTCAGCAGTGCCGGGTGACAGGTGACCGACAATGCCCACCACGAACGGGTCGGCTTCGGCCAGTTCCAGCAGCCACGTGTTATCCTCCACACGGGGGCTTGCTTCGACAATAACGGTGCCCGTCACCCGCCGATACTGTTTCAATGCGCGCAAATGCTGCGGCAGCACAGTTCGATACAGTGATGATCCCTTTCCCGGCCAGGGAATCCCTTCGGGTCGAGTTGGATCGTAAAAGTGCGTGTGACAGTCAATGATGTCTAGACTCGTCTTCGGATCATCGGCAACGCCGACATCCATGCTGAGTCCGGCGATTCCGGCAAGGCTGCCCGCAATCCATGTCCTGCGGTTGATTAATTGATCCATGTGAGTGCCTTTCTGTGAACTGACACCATCCAGCTGAGGTCCGCTGATTTGTCGACCCGATCCTCGAATATTACACGTCGCACACGGAACTGTCCTGTCTCTTTCGTGGACAGGGGCCTGCCCGACAGCAAATCGACAACATCGTCGAAACTTTAAGCCGATTGACCGTCGTTCGGGTTAAGACTTGTGGCCGGCCGCCGGTCTCGTCCGGCTGCCTGAAGCGACTGATGCAGTCCGCGCAGTATGAATCCGGTGTCCGACCCCAGGCCGAGCATGCGGAATCCCTGATCGACCCGCGCTGTCTGATCGTCGATGCTGGTGGTCATGAGACCGCAATGTTTCCCGGCTGCAGTGATCGTGTCCTTCAAATCCAGTATTTGGTCTGCCACACCCGGCCCTTCCCACTGTCCGCGAAAGCCGGCTGTGGACGAGAAATCCGCGGGACCGAAGAAGAATACTTCAACTCCATCTACCTGACACATGTCAGCAACATGTGGTATCGCGGAAACCGTCTCGATCAACGGAACCACAAGCACATGTTCGTTCGCTTCGGCTGTATGTTCCGTTAAACACTGACCCCACACGGTTGCGCGCTCGCCACCGATGCCACGCCGACCTTCCGGCGGATACCGGCAGTCGCTGATTGCCGCCTCAAGTTGCTCGACGGATTCGACCCACGGAATTACGACCCCGTCGGCGCCAATGTCCAGTGCTCGTTTGGCCAGGGCCGTGCTGCGTTCGGCCAGCCGGACGAGCACAATGGTGTCACTGCGAAGCGCCGCACGAACATGTTCGTTTATGTCTTTCCAGTCGAGATGGCCGTGCTCGGCGTCGATCACGACCCAGTCGAGTCCGAGCGCAACAGCGATTTCTGTCATGGTCGCCGATTCCAGAGTCACCCAGAGTCCGCAGACGAGATCGTTGGCAGAGAGTTTAGCTCGAAAGCACTGCAATGCTTTTGTATTCATGACGTTCCGAATTCCTGTGGCCTTGGACGCAACCGCGATCAACGTGCTCTGCGCAGGTGTATTTCATCAAGTCGTTATTCCGTCCCGGTCCAATCAATGCGCGCAACTGCGTGGGGCGGCAGGATGAGCGAGGTTGACGATGCGGACTGAAGTGCCGGATGGTTGTACCAGATGTCAGGATTCTTATTGGCAGCCGCCGCCATCCTGGTATCCAGTGTGCTGGCACTAAATCGTCCCACGAACCCCTCAAATGTCACAGACTGTTGTCGATCGGTGAGGTTTGCGATCAGCCTCCGTTCCTCACCTGCTTTGCTGAGAACAAGACCGACCACAGACAGAGGATCGGATGATTTGATGTCCAGCACCTGTCCCCCGCAAAACCGGCCGATGTCACGCAGAACATGATAGACGGGAAAGACGTCACCGGCCATGGACGGAAACTGTCCGGGCCGGTCTCTTGGTGCCTGAAAATCCATGATACCTTTCCAGCCGACTGTCTCGTAGAAAGTGACACTGTGGACGTTGGCACTGGCGAGATAATTCAGGCTGCCGATTGTCCATCCTGCGGCAAACAACGTCGGCTGCCGAACATCAACGTCCAACGGCAACGCACCTGAAAGTGGTGGTCGGCTGACCTGCTGTGGTCGCAGCGTTACGGGACTGATCAGCAATGGTTTCGCACCGGCAAACTGTCTGGCGGTGCGCACCGTGTCCGCCTGGATTGGTAACGTCTCAGTCATTGACGCATTGTCGAACGCGTGGCACTGAGGATTGATCGCCCAGAAAACGGCATCACCCTGATCTTTCCCAGGACGATCTCGGTTCAAGTCCACGAAATTCGTGTCATATCCCACGGCAATGAGACTCTGTCCTGATGTCAGCTCCAGCCGCTCACGGGCAAGTTGCTGCTGTTGTGCATCAAATCTGATGAACAGGAATGCGGAGACCGGCGGCTGCAGATTCTGCAACTCAGCGGCCAGTACCTGAAGGTGTTTGTCCAGACGTTCTGTCGGATGAATTCCAATATGGAGGTTCAGATCCAAAACTTTTGCCTGGTGAGTTGCCGTTCGCAGCTTCCGGATGAACGCTCCATCGGACAGGTTCAGGTCGATTCGAAGGTGATCCAGCCGGAGCGCCCGCAGTAGCTGCTGCTGGCGAACAGACAATTCGTCCGATTCGCTGGATACCTGCAGACCGATTCGAGGCAGTGGCGTTCGAGCCTCCCCCCGTGTCAGGATAACTTGATCAGTGACCGGTGCAGCGGGAGGAACATTTCCCTCAAGTCGGATGCTGACTTTCTGTGAGATCTTCGTCCCCTGTTCAATCTTCGCCGGATAGGGCAGTTCCAGCGGAGTGCAATACGTCTTGAACGATGCGTCAGTCCAGTTGCGCTGATCTTCCATTTCAAAGGTGTCGCCTTCCATGCGAACATGAGCCTGCAGGGCCGGTGCGACTTCGTGCGAAATCCCGCGAATACACATTACCGGCTGGTGAGGTGAAATAAAGTTCGGGAACCGGCCTGCAGATTTCTCGCCGTCAATGTGCCGGATGACCCATGGCTGTCCGGCTGCGGACGGGCCATGCAGTACACAGAATCCTATGCGGTTTCGCATGAAGGTCGAATGAGCCACACCGTCAAACGTGAATTCAACATGACCATCCGAGCTGCCGGTCAGGCGGCCTTTCCAGCGAAAATCGACGTTTTTCTCCTGACACAAGGCGTCGAATGCCAATGAAAAATGATCACCTCCGTCCTGAAGGACGACGTTTGAGACACTGGGACGAACCGTGCCCCACACCTGATTACGAATCGGTGCATTGATACCTCGAAGGACTTCGTGTGATCCCGCCTTGATATATCGCAGGAATGCATTGTCGACGTCAAAGACCATTGTCAGCGGACCAGCCCGCAAAGGTATCGGCTCAGCAGCATCGACTGCAGTGAGCGACGTGAGCAACCACAGTCCGATGCAGAGAATAAGTGTTTTGAAAGGTGTCATGGCAAATCTTTACATTCAATCAGTACATCCGGACAGACGTGTATTGTCGGTGACGTCCTCTGCAAGTGCAACTGGCAGGAGGAGCCGGTGCGGGGCGTTGCCGCGACCGTCACGGAGACTGTGTGCATGCCGGCAGCAACAGAGACAGTTCAGCAGGAACGTGTTGAGCTGGAAACCGTCATCACATCTGCGTGGTATTCAGCCTGATCCAGCGGCCCCGTGGTCACATCCGGCAGATTCATTTGCAGTTCCAGGCTGCCCACCAGGTCCTTGTCAAGAAAGACGAAGAAATCCTGTCCAGGATTCAACTCTCCGGCAAGGGCGGGAAGATTTCCTGATTCGGGACGCTGTTGTTACGGTGACGGACGCTTCTTCGCAGGAACATTACAGAACAATTTTCAAACACGTTTCGGACGTCGTCCTCTTCGTTGTGACTCACGACAGCAGCGTCGGTTCCATCCGAAGCCATGAAGGCCATGTCGGCAACTCGCCATAGTCGTCAATCGCCGGCCGCACCTGTGACAACGACACAAATCCTGGCAACAGGCGTAATTCTGCCACTCTGGCCTGGTGGTCAGTTTTGCTGATCAGGTTATGATTCCGGGGTGCTGCCAACATCGGTAATGCAGTCAGTCCGACTTCAGGTAAGTAATTTCAGCCACGACGGCACCGCGATTTAACGCGGTATTCACACGGAGGCAGTGTTATGAGAAAAGAGATTTCGACTGGCTTTGGTTTGATCTTCGGCATGGCTTTTTTCGTCCAGGGCGAAGATTCAGTAATTGAGTCATCGGTGCGATCAAAACAACGAGAGCAGCTGGATCGCCGAGTGGCCGAATTGGCTGATGATCATGATGCCCGGACGGTCACACGCCGTGATTCGAACAGCGAGTTTCTGGCCTGGCTCGTGAAACGAGCCCCCATTTCGCCGAGTGAGGAGGAACGCCGGGCGACAATGGTACACGAGGATCTGCTGACCGAATTTGAACCAGTCACAGTGCCACCGGTAGTGTGCAGCGTTGTGGAGCAGCTGTACACATCTTTGCCCGATGAATTTTTGCCCGCAGCCAAACGATACAGGATTACAGTAGTTGACAGTGACAGGATCGAAACGGTATCACCTGGTCACATATTCATCGAGATCGGAGACAGATATCTTGCATCGCTGACAGCTGATTCGGAAACAGCGAGTGATCAGGTGGCGTTTGCGATCGCTCATGAGATAGGACACATCGTTCTGGAACATTGTCGACGTCGGCATCAGCTTTTGTGGGTCACTGAAGGCGTTGCTGGCGGAATTGATCGAATCGATGTGAGGGCAGCAGAAAAGGCGCTGGGCGAACTGGTATATCGAGCCGGCACTCGCGTTCAGTTTGTGATGACAGCCGAAGAGGATTACGAGGCGGACCTGTTTGCCATTCACCTTTGCCGCAATGCCGGTTTCAATCTTGAGAACTCGCTGGACGTTGTTCGAGATCAGGTGAGACGCGGATTCGATACTGCAGCCGACGATTCGTTCTCTGATCGTGCACTGCGTCGACTGCGACAGCTTCGGCAGGAGATTGATGGTGTCGTCACAGGTGAAGAACTCGGGCTGTTCAGCTTTCATCCGGAGACCGAAAATCTGAGAAAGCTGGCGGACGGATCACTCGTCAACGTCGACGATGCAATTGTGTTTGTGCATGGCATGGAATCGAGTCTTGAAACTTTTGGCCCGATGATGCATGCCTTTGCGGCGAAAGCAGCGCAAAACCAACGGCCAAAACTGCTGGGATTTCAGTATCCGGGCAATGGCAGTCTTGCCCGGATGTCGCTGTTCCTGCAGAACGAACTCAAACGCACGGACGCGAAATTGTTGCAATTCGACTTTGTGTGTCACAGTGCAGGGGGGCTGGTCGTTCGGATGGCGACCGAAGTTCACGCGATGCCGTTCCGCAGAGCCGTCTTCATCGGCACACCACACGGAGGATCCGATCTGACTCGACTGAGACCGCTGCTGGAAGCTCGCACCATTTTCGCTGACGTAAAGAGCAGTTACGGAAAATCCATGCGTTCCGCCATCGCGGAAGGTCGCGGGCAGATTCTGATCGACCTCCAGCGGCACAGTCTGTTTCTGAGCCATTTGGATCATCCGGACCGGGCCCGCCCGCTTGATCGATATGCGGTGATTCGTGGTCGTGTTCTGGGTCGACCCGAAAGATTACTGATTCAACCTGCCCTGGAGATCGCCCATCGAAGGTTAAGGAAGAAGCTCGAAAAATCCGGTCGAGACAGCCTGTTCAGGCAGGTTGGCAATGAATGGGTGGCAATGTTGTATCCTCCCGATGAACTGACGGACGGAGACATGGTCGTCACGGTGGCCAGCGCCGGGCTCCATGGAGTTGATGCGACTGAGACGTTTCCCCTCAATCACATGCAGCTTCCGTGGGGTGAACAGTCGATTCTGGCCGTGGCGCGATTCTTAAACGACTCCGACAAGTGACTGATGCGGCCCGTACATCATGGCCGGATTTCGGGCGCCAAACACACGGCGACACAACCATCCATTGTTGTATCAGGCGACTGGAGTTGTTTTCTGATTTTGTTTTAATACTTCACGCCAACTTGTTGCATCAGCGAAGGAAATGGCCGGAACGCCCGATATGATTCTGGTCGCTTGCGCGTGGAGTTGGTGTGAATTGAACTTGTTATGTCCCGCAGTTCCGCATGGATGAATGCGATTTGCTGTTCCTGTCTGGCCGGATGGTTTCTCATGACCCGTAAATATGCACGTCGAGCCGTTATTCTTACTGCAGTTTCAGCCGCCGCTTTGTCCGGTCAGGTATTCGGACAGCCCTCGGCGGGTAGAGTTGAGATTACGAAAACTGATGGCAAAGCAGTCATCACGATCGATGATGAACTGTTTACCGAATATGTCTTTACCGGTCATGCGAAACCAATTCTGTATCCCATTATCGGGCCGCACGATATCCGGATGACACGGGATTATCCGATGAAGGAGGGAGTTGATAACGAAGCCAGCGATCACCCACATCAGAAGTCGCTCTGGTACACCCATGACGATGTCAACGGTGTCAGGTTCTGGGTGGAGTATCCAGGAAAGAACTCCGACTTCCGACCCGGAAAAATCGTGCAGCAGTCCATGGAAATCGATGGTCACCGTATTCATACCGAAGACGAATGGGTTTCGTCCGACGGAGACGTTGTCTGCAGCGATTCGCGAACGGTCAGCTTTGGGGCCACCCCGACTGCGCGACACATCGACTTCGAAATCACACTGCGAGCCACTCATGGTGATGTGAAATTCGGCGATACCAAAGAAGGCACAATGGCAATTCGTACGAATCCGCTTCTGCGTCTGCAGACAGATGAACGTCGCGGCAACCACACAGCCCTGGGTCAGGCGATCAACAGCGAAGGTATTAAGGGGAGGGAAATTTGGGGCAGGCGAGCCAAATGGGTCGATTACTGGGCACGCATCGATGGCAACACTGTTGGCATCGCAATTTTCGACCATCCGTCCAATCCACGTCACCCCACCTGGTGGCACGCCCGCTATTACGGATTGATCGCTGCCAACCCCTTTGGGATTCACAACTTCGAAAAGAAGCCCGCCGGAACCGGCGACATGACAATCCCGGCAGGTGAAAGCGTGACATTTCGTTATCGGTTCCTGTTTCATGAAGGGAATCACATGACCGCGAACATCGCAGATGAGTTCGACAGGTTTGCTCATTCACCGCCAGCAAAGCCCATCAAGGTTGGCATCATTGGCCTCGATACGTCCCATGCAATTGCGTTCACTAAGATCCCTCAACGATGAAGACGCTCCATCGGAATTCGCCCACTGCCGTGTGGTGGCGGCCAGTCCGAAGGGCAGTCCCGATATCGAAAGCAGTACCAGGTGAGTTCCCGCGTACACCGAAGAAATCCAAAAGCCGGGTGTGAAAATTGTTCCATCGATTGCGGAATTGCTGAGGCACGTCGATGTCGTTTTATTGGAAACCAATGACGGTTGACCTCATCTGGAGCAGGTTCGAGCGGTTTTGCAGGCGGGCAAGTGGGTCTTCATTGACGAGCCTATTGCCGGATCGCTTGCAGACGCTGTTCAGGTCTTCCGTGAAGCTGAGCAGGCTGGTGGTCCTGTCTTCTCATCATCGTCATTGCGCTATGGCACGAATTCACAGGCAGCGCGCGCCGGAATATTTGGGCGCATCACGCGCTGCGAAACTCACGGTCCGGCCACCATCGAAAAGACTCATCCGGATTTGTTCTGGTACGTCATCCACGGCTGCGAATCACTGTTCACCGTCAAGGGGACTGGTTGCCGAACCATCCAGCGGAGCAGTGACGACGGCAGGATCGTGGTTACGGGAACGTGGAAGGATGGTCGAATCGGTGTCTACCGTGAAGGCAGCGGTCACGGAGGCTACGCGAAGGGTGACAAAGGCGACGGCGAAGTTGGTTCGTACGATACCTGCCGTCCACTGGTCGTCGAAATCGTGAAAGTTTTCCGCACCGGTCAGTCGCCTGTTGATCCCGCCGGCAGTTTTCGCAAGGCGACAGAGTTAACTCCACTGGCCAGCGGACAAGACTGACGGGATGATATGTCGCTGTGTTCTCATCGCAGATAGTCTTCGGATTCAGTCGCGTTGGGACAGGGATGCCTGAATGGCAGCCGGCCATGTTTCCAGCTTCCCTTGGCCGGATGGTTGGTTTCTACATATTTGTTCAGCAGGTCAATCACCGCGTGGTCGCTCTCGTCGACGTATAATTCGAACCAGTGTCCTTCGTGGCCCGACTTGGCAACACGTATGCCCGCCGCCAGCCGACCGCGGTGATCGCCGCCAGCACAGTCAGCTGCCACGAGTGCAGCCATCAGCCGATCAGTGAGGCTTCCCTCGGTCTCCTCGTAGGCTTGCGCCATGGCGATGACCACTTTGCGTCCGGTCAGTGTATTCCCCTGACATGCATAGAATCGACCACTCATCGCTCCCCAGTAAATCCCTGACGGATCGGTCCTGGCCGGATTTCGATTTGCGGCGCGGCCCTGCATGTCGATGATCGCCAGCTGGCGTTTGTCGCGGCGCTCGTCGTCCTTAAGCAGCAGACCAAGCACTTCTTCCGATCCGTGTCCCTCCTCCAGAAGGTCAAGTGCCTTTTCACCCCATGGCGGGTTGGTCCAATGCTGGGTGCAAAATGCCCCCACGCCGGGCCTCACGTACGGTACGACCTTGCCGACTTTCGGATACCTGCTGGCGACTGCTGCACCACAGACTCCCGTTCCAGGGTCCACCGCCACAATGGAAAACGTGGCGGTCACTCCATAGTCCGGTCCAGGTTCGTCCGCTATGACGCCAGGGAAAGCAGCCGATGCAACCAGGAAATACCAGAGAGTGGGGAGGTGTTGTTTAAGCATGGGAACTTGAAACGGTGACAAATGTGCATGGACTGACGCAGAGGTCCGGTGTGTTTGAATGGAACCGGAGCACAGGGGATACGTTCCCCGGTTGTTGTGGATGCCGGTCTCATACGGGTTCATGCGATGATGTCTTTGACGACTGTTCCATGCACATCGGTGAGTCGAAAGTCGCGTCCGGAGTGTCGGTAAGTCAGACGTTCGTGATCGAACCCCATCAGATACAGCATCGTGGCGTGCAGGTCGTGCACGTGAACTCGGTTATCCACGGCCTGATATCCGAATTCATCGGTTGCACCGTAAGCCATTCCGCCTTTGATTCCTCCACCTGCCAGCCAGACTGTAAATCCGTGGTGATTGTGGTCACGTCCGGTCGGATGTGCATTCGACCGAAGAGGAATTTCCACGGCAG
>CAUZPL010000009.1:0-127145 GCA_963581585.1 Planctomycetota bacterium | reverse complement strand
CCATGTAGGCGCGGGCCAGGTTGTGCTGCAGTTCGCGTATTGTCTGTGCGGCTGCTTTCTCTTTGTTTTCGTCAGGCTTTTCGATGTAACCGAGCGCCACGAGTTGTTGCAGCGATTCATGTGTGTCCACAGGATCGATCTGCATTCCGGGCGGATGCCGGCCGTCGTCGCCGTCTATGTTTTCCCAGGAGTCGATTGTTTCAATTTGAGGAGACTGCGCGAAGGCTGTTGACAGGACCTGGCCATCCATGTCACGGCCGACCGGCAATCCAAACAGCTGCAGGACCGTTGGTGCGATATCCAGCAGGCTGGCACCGTGGACCAGTTCGTCCCTGCGGAGGCCGGGGCCCGCCATGACCAGCATGCCGAAATCACGGTGTTCGTCCGCCGGTCCGGCCGGTTCGTTGGATACGGACTTCGGCCGCAGATGGTCGGAATGAAAGCCATGGTCCGACATCACAATCACGGTTGTGTCGCTGCCTGCCAGATGCAGGTAGGTTCCCAGCATCATGTCATGGAACTGGTACGCCCCGTTGACGACGTCTTTATAAAGTTCGTAGTCTTCTTCGGAGATCCAGTCGAGCCGCGGCGGGTGGTATTTCATGAAGCCGTGACCGAAGTGGTCGATGCCGTCGAAGTAGACCGCCATGAAATCCCATGGCTCCAGCTGCATGATGGCCGTTGCCGCCGAGTGTATGCTGACATTCTCGGACAGGATTTTGGCCACGGAGCCCAGTCTCTTGTCTTTGTCCTGATCGACCTCGGCGGCTTTGGGAACGAACGGAAGAATTTGAGCCGCTTCCAGTTCTGCCGGGTGAATGCGGTGTTTTTTGAGTGGTGCGTGGATTCGTTTGGGATGGACAATACCTGGTGGCAGCGTCCACGGTTTGTCCTGCGAGGCCCTGATTTGTTGAAAACGATTGGAGACCATCACTCCGTTCAGCGGTTCGGCCGGATGCGAGGGCCACCAGCCGACAACGTTACACTTTTTGCCGTTTTGGTTGAGGATGTTCCAGACCGCTTTGCACTTGCGGCTGAGATTCGTAATTGGTCGCACGGTTCCCGTACGCGGATCCGGTTCTGCAAAGCCGTGCACCCCGTGTTTATAGGCCCGTTTGCCGGTGGCGATCGATGTCCAGAGCATGGGGGACAGGACCGGATACAGCGTGGCGATGTTGCCCATGACACCGGTGTCGATCAGCTTTTCAAGATTGGGCATCCTGCCCTCATCAATCAGGGGTGCCGCAACCTTCCAGTCGGCCGCGTCCCAGCCGATCAGCAATACTTTACGATTTTTTTCACGCGACACACGGCCACTCCCCGTTGAGTTTGTGCAACAGCCTGGTTTCATCACGCCAGCAAAAAAACGCCCGACTCACCTTAGATGAGTCGGGCGGTTTGATGGTAAATTCGGGGGAACTTCGAAGCGATAAAATTACTCAGGCAGCCCGCCCTGATTTTGGAACGCCGGTGTGAAAATCAACATAACCCGCACTCGCAGGACTGGAATCATCCCTGGCGTTTGTCGGATCTTCACACGGTGACTTCTGTGGACCGGTCAGCCGACAGCTTCTTTTGTCGGGCGCGATAGGCGAATAACCCACCGGCACCCATGGCCAGCAGAGCCAGAGACGACGGTTCGGGAACCACCCCCCCTCCTCCCGCTCCGGTGTCGGCAACATCAATCGCTGTATTAGCTGTGTCCTCCCAGGCCCACTCGGTGATGCTCGCCGTACCGTTCGTCAGGTTAAGATTGAGATTAGCCCAGCCGTAGAAAATATCCCCGCTTCCATCGTCTTTATCGAACCGGAACCCGATGTAGTTGTCACCAGACTGGAGGTGGTCCTCGACAGCAGAATTTAAACCATATCCAGCGAACGAAGAGTTGAAGCTAAGCAGTCCGGCATCTAAGTTCCTGAAATTCGCTGAGGGCCCCACACTCTCGCTCTCCGCGAATCTCACAAAGTCGCGGTCAGTACCACCATCCGTGGCGATTTCAACACCGGTGTTTACAGATGTCATCAATATTTCACCCTCACTGGAACTGGCCCCCGTTGTACTTTCCACCACCATCTGGGCGTCCAGTGTGCCATCGTCGTCTACATCCCAGCCTGCCTCATAACCGTCTTCATCCGAAAAGCTCGCTGTGACGGGACTTGTGTTGAAGTGCTGTATGGCGGCACGGGAATCGGCCTGCATGGTCCCCACGGCGGCCAGTGATCCCGCCAGCGTGGCCATCTTTTTGACTGTTGTCGTTGATTTTGGTTTTGTCATCCGTTTGTCTCCCTGAATCCAGTGCGGGGTAAGCCCTGGGCCGTATGTTGGTGTCTGGTGAGTTGAGTTGGCTGAATGAACTGAAAGAAATAAGCTGAACAAGATGGGTGAGAGGAACAGGTAATTTTGAAGGAATACAAATTTAGAGTCAAACAAAATGCTTTGGTTATCTGAGTGCAGTTCACGCAATAAAATTCTTTAGGCGACTGGGTGTTGTTGGTGGTTAAGGTGTCCTGTGCAGGTGCTGGTACTGAAAACCACGCGTATTTGGGCACAATCAGGCCTGTTTTACGGGCAAGCTTCTTCTGTTTGGCAGCAATAAAATCCGGTGTGATCGCAGTTGGCGTGAAGCGACCGTGCTGAGAGGGCCCGTGCCTGTTGACAGTCGCCTGATGCTCTTTTATCTGCAGCCGAGCCGCACCACCCTTTCAAAATTGAGCGAGCCGGGGCGCCACACACCGGACCACAGGACTAAACGGGATGGGTGACGGTGCAGCGGGAACAGGAACTCCTCGCACAAACCCAAGCACGACACACTCGAAAGTCACGCGCATGACTCCCTGGACCTGCGTTCTCGAATACGACGACCAGAAAAAGATGGTCGCCGGCAGCACGACAGCACTGAGTGATGCCATCCGGCGGGCGGCCGATCTGAGCATCAACACAGAATTTCGTCACAGCGAGCACATCAATTCCGGCTCCGAAAATCCGGAGTTGATTCAGGAGGTCGCCCAAAGGGGTGTGACCTACCTGCTCGACGATCACTGGAGCGCAGGAATCATCACACAGCGGCAGCCCATCGAGCCGCCCGAAGGATTCGGCCCGCGTGCCTCGCTGTCTTTTTTCATGTACAACCAGAACGGCGAACAGGCCTTCGCCCGCCCGCATCTTGATGGTCCGCCGGTGAAAGTCGGGCCCAATCTCAATCCCCCCGAATTTCACTCCGACCTGGAAAAGATGCAGGTTCTGGGCGGCGCTGATAAAGACACCAACGCACCCAGTGCCAGCTTCACCTACGCGTTCGAGAAGATTGGCTATTTTGTACGAGACGACTGGCAGGAAATTCTTTCTCATTCGGATCAGGGTGACGTCCGGTCAGGGTCCCTGGAAGAGCTCCTCAAAGCGTTCAGGGTTGGTGCGGAAATGAAGGTCGGAATTCGCGGGTTGTGTCATGACCTGAGCGAACAGTCGTCAGAATCCCCTGATCACGAAGTCTTCATCAACCTGCACGCTTATTACTATTACACTCAAAGTCGTCAGCTGATGGGTGCCACGTTCCCGCTGGTGCGCATCCAGCCCTCGATTCCGCTTGTCTACCGAAGTCAGGCCTGGGATTTCGGCTGGGTCATGGTTCGTAATGACGGGCATGTGGCTCTGATGATTTACGACCCCTACACGTTACTCCCGCGGCGAGCTTTCGCACGCTGCGCCGTTCGGTGGTTCGTCAGATAGCATCCCAGGACACGCTGTGTCCTGAGATGGATCACTGCGGCCGGGAAACCTGAATGACTGCAGGACTTTCAAATGGCCTCATTGCCTGGAATATCCAGCCAGTTGCGGGCGGGAAACGTGCGACGGTAGAATGACAGGCGATCGACAGGTGATTTATGTTCCCGCATTACTCGCTCGACTGTGTGGTCTGATGGCCAGCGGCTCTGAATCCGATTGTGTGCGTCGTCAGTGCATTCCCGTGTGCTGTATGGCCGTATTGATTCTGTCTGCCGATTCCGACGTTGCCGGCTCTGTGGATTTTGACAGGACCGTGGCGCCGATTCTGGCGGCCCACTGCCTTGAGTGTCATCGGGGGTCTGAACCGAAGGGCGGGCTGGATCTCAGCCATGTCGAACGTGCGATGCAAGGCGGGGACAGCGGGGCGGTGATCTCCAGGAATAATGCGGCCGCAAGCCTGTTGTGGGAGCGTATCAGCAGCGATGAGATGCCTCCCAAACATCCGCTTGCGGATGAACAAAAGGAAATCATCCGGCGATGGATCGATCAGGGTGCCATATGGGGTGCCAGTCCCATTGACCCGTTTGCCGTGACGACATCAAAGCGGGCGGGTTATGACTGGTGGTCCCTGCAGCCACTGACGGAACCACGGCTGCCTGAGGCTGACATGCGGCGGGGACGCAATGGAATCGATTCATTTGTGCTTCAGAAGCTGCAGGATGCCGGCTTACGACCGTCTTCCGAAAGCAACCCCCGGGTTCTGGTTCGCCGACTGTACTTCGATTTGACTGGCCTGCCCCCCTCGCCCGGGATTGTGGCCCGTTTTGAGGCCGATCCGTCGGAGGCTGCGTATCAGCAACTGGTTTCTGACCTGCTGGCCTCTCCGCACTACGGCGAACGATGGGGACGGCACTGGCTGGACGTCGTTCGTTTTGGTGAGAGCAGTGGATTTGAACGGAACCAGCCCCGCATGCACGCATGGCCTTATCGAGACTGGGTCGTCGGCGCTTTGAACCGTGATCTGCCTTATGACCAGTTTGTCCGGATGCAGCTTATCGGTGACCAGCTTGCGGGAGGCATGGAAGGAGCCGCAGCCACCGGATTCTGGGTGGCCGGCGTTCATAACACTGTGGTGGGCGGAAGCAAACGCATGAAGCTGCTGGCTCGGCAGGACGAACTGGAAGAAGTGCTGGCGACCGTCGGCCAGACATTCCTGGGGCTCACCGTCAACTGTGCGCGGTGCCACGACCACAAATTCGATCCGATCCGGCAAAAGGAGTTCTATCAGCTGGCATCGGCCATCTCAGGTCTGGGGTATGGTGAACGTACCGAAAAATCGGCGGCGGCAGTCGCCAGGCTGAACCGCACTCAAGAGCAGCTGTCGAAGGTTTCCGGACAGCTGTCGGTGATGGAACGCACTGCTCGTAAGGAAATCGTTGCTGCGCGAGTGGCGGGTGAGGTCGCGGAAGCGGAACCGCCAGCGGCCTTTGGCCGGTGGGACTTTGACAGTGATCTCAAAGACAGTGCTGGGTCTCTGCACGGCACGGCGCAGGGGAAGGCCCGCATTGAAAATGGTGCACTGGTCGTGGATGGTGATTCCTATGTGGTCACATCACGCATCTCTGCAGAGGTCCGGGAAAAAACTCTGGAAGCCTGGGTCCGGCTGGACAATCTCGAACAACGCGGCGGAGGTGTGATTTCAATTGAAATGGAGAGCGGTCGTGTGTTTGATTCCATTGTGTTCGGGGAAGTGGAACCCCGGCGGTGGATGCCTGGCAGCAATTCATTTTCGCGAACAGATTCGTTTCATGGACCGGAGGAATCAGAGGCAAATCAGCGCCCCGTTCATCTGGCGTTCGTGTACCAGGCGGACGGCACCATCACAGGCTACCGTGACGGCATCCGGCTGGGACAGTCCGTGCAGAAGGGTCCGCTGCAGAAATACCCGTCCGGGAAGGCAGAGATCGTCTTCGGGTTGCGCCACAGGGAAGCAGACCCCACTCGTTTACTGCAGGGGAAAATATACAAAGCCGCCTTTTACGACCGTGCTTTGTCGGCTGCGGAAGTCGCCGCCTTGGCGGGCAGCATGGCCGGGTATGTGACGGAACAGCAGATCACCGAATGGCTCTCCAAAGAACAGCGTGCAGCCCGCAGAAAGCTGCAAAAACAGGCAGCGGCACTGACCAGACGGCGCAATCAGCAGGCACAGCTGGCCGCCCGGCAATTCTATACGCTCACGCCCGCCGAAGGCGCTACAACGCATGTGCTGCTGCGGGGTGACCCGTCGAACGTGGGCGAACAGGTTGTGCCGGCAGCGATTGCCGCTGTGAAAGGCGTTGATTCTGATTTTGATCTGCCTCCGGACGCTCCGGAAACCAGCCGTCGCCGGCGACTGGCGGAGTGGATTACTCATTCGGACAACCCGTTGTTTGCTCGCATCATTGTGAACCGGGTCTGGCACTATCATTTCGGCACGGGCCTT
This sequence comes from Planctomycetota bacterium, assembly GCA_963581585.1. Classification (GTDB taxonomy): domain Bacteria; phylum Planctomycetota; class Planctomycetia; order Planctomycetales; family Planctomycetaceae; genus S139-18. The sequence goes on along the minus strand of CAUZPL010000009.1, from coordinate 120,940 downwards.
GTCGACACTCCTAACGATTTCGGTTTCAACGGCGGACGACCGACGCATCCGGAGCTGCTGGAATGGCTGGCAGTGTGGTTTCAGCAGAATCAGTTCCGGCTGAAGCCGCTGCATCGTTTACTGGTCACGTCCAGCACCTATCGCCAGGCCGCTTTCGGTTCGGCGTCACAGACGCACCACGGTGCGGCCGTTGATGTCGGGAATCGACTGTTGTGGCGGATGACACCCCGGCGCCTGGAAGCAGAGGCGGTTCGTGACGCAATGCTGTCTGTGGCCGGGAAGCTGAATGCCCGACTGGGCGGGCCCAGCTTCATCGATGTGTCCGTTGTGAGCAACAACGGAACCACGTACTACAGTCCTATCGATGTTGACGGCGATGAGTTCTTCCGCCGCACGATCTATCGGTTCAACCCCCGCGGTGGCCGCAGTGCATTGCTGGACACTTTCGACTGCCCTGACCCGGCCAATACGGCACCGCGCCGCGCCGTGACCACAACTCCGCTGCAGGCACTGAGCCTGCTGAACAATTCTTTTGTGCTTCAAATGTCCGGGTACTTTGCTGAACGGGTCAGAAACGAAGCGGGAGATTCCGTCTCGGAACAGGTCCGCCGGGCATGGCAGCTGGCTGTGGCACGTGCGCCGACGGCGGAAGAATACGGGCTGTCTGAGAGACTGGTTGATCAGCACGGCCTGCCGGCGCTGTGCCGCGGCCTGTTCAACACTTCCGAATTCGTCCTGGTGGAATGATTGAGCGATGACGTGTGACACACAATTTGTCGCGGGATGTGCGTCCCGCCGCGAGCTGTTCAACTGGGGTGTCAATGGCCTGGGGGCAACCGCGCTGCTGAGTATGCTGAATGCCGAAACAGCCGCTGCTGCCGATGCAGTCATTGTGCCGCAGTTTGAAGCCAAAGCGAAACGTGCCATCCATATTTGTCTGATCGGCGGTATGAGCCACGTGGATTCATTTGATTACAAGCCGGAACTGAGGCGGTTTCACGGCAAGTCGCTGCAGACTGATGAACAGCCCGACATCTTTTTCGGCAGGGTGGGTCTGCTGAAGAAGGAGGAGTGGAGGTTCCAGCCGCGTGGAGACAGCGGGCTGATGATTTCGGACATGTTCCCCCATATTGCCGAGCAGGCGGATGACCTGACGGTCCTGCGATCCATGGAATCGCAGTCCGCCAACCATACTCCCGCTCTGTTCATGGCCAACAGCGGGTTCGAGGCCAATGGCTTCCCCTCGATGGGCAGCTGGGTGTCCTATGGTCTGGGACCGGAGACAGAATCACTGCCGGCGTATGTGGTGCTGAACGATGAACGCGGAGGTCCCAACACCGGTGCGTCGACCTGGAGCAGTGCATTTCTGCCTTCAAGTAACCAGGGTGTGGTTCTGCAGAGTGGTCAGCAGCCGGTCCGTGATCTGTTTCCTGCTCAGGCAGTGCCGGACAGCACCGACCTGGCAACACGGCAGTTCATTAACGCGATCAATCGGCAGCACCTGGAGCGGGCGAGCGACGATGCTGTCCTGGCGGCGCGTGTCAGAAGTTATGAACTGGCGGCGAAGATGCAGCTGTCCGTACCCGATGTGGCCGATATCACCGGCGAGACTGCGGCGACTTTGGATGTTTACGGACTCAACGAAAAACAGACGGCCGATATGGGTCGGCGATGTTTGCTCGGACGAAGACTGCTGGAACGCGGCGTTCGATTTGTGCAGCTGTTTTCCGGTGGACCGATTGCCGGAAGACCTCGCGCCAGCTGGGACGCTCATGAAAGCGTCAGGGAGAACCATACACGGGAAGCCGGCCGCGTCGACCGTCCTGTGGCAGCGTTGTTGCAGGATCTGAAGCAGCGAGGGATGTTAGATGACACGCTGGTGTTGTTTACTACGGAATTTGGCAGAACTCCGTTCGCCCAGTCTGCTGCAGACAAGGTGGGTCCCGGCAGAGACCATAATCGATACGGTTTCAGCTGCTGGATGGCGGGAGCAGGACTCAAACGTGGTTTTGCGTTTGGCAGGACCGATGATGTGGGCTGGAAGACGGTTGAACGTCCGATCCCGTGGCACGATTTCCATGCCACGGTCCTGCATCTGATGGGCCTCGACCACGAGCAGCTGACGTACTACCACAACGGTATTCAGCGGCGTCTCACCAATGTTCACGGCGAAGTGGTGAAGGAAGTTCTGGCGTAGGCCCGGTTGGGACGTGCCCCGTGACGTGAGATCCGAAACGGGGCTGTCTGCCTGCCGGGTCCGGCCCGTCTGTGAGTTCAGCGGGCGGGCGGTTGATGTTGTGGAACGCGTTACAGGAGTTTGCGGAACCGGGCCCACGTTTTTGTATTAGCCACGTCCTCTTTGCCAAGTCCTGCTCGGCGTGCCTGGTCGACTCCGTACTGCAGCACATCAAAGCCATTGATGCTGTGGGAATCTGTGCTGATGACAATGGGAATATCGAGGTCTTTTGCAGCGGCAGCATGGATATCGTCGAGATCCAGACGCTTGGGATGGGCATTGATTTCCATCATGACACCATTGTCGGCAGCCGCCCTGAGCACCTCTGTCATGTTGATATCCGCTCCCTGTCGTCGACCCACCAGACGTCCTGTGGGGTGTCCGATGATGTGGACATGAGGGTTCGTAACAGCACAGAACAGCCGTTTCATGATTTGATCGCGTGGTTGATTCAGCCCGTAATGCAAAACGGCCACGACCCAGTCCGCTTCAGCCAGAACCTCGTCGTCCAGATCCAGCGTGGCATTTTCGAGGATGTCGCACTCGATGCCGCACAGCAGCTCGATGCCCTGGATCTGTTCGTTGATTCTGCGGATTTCCTCCCAGTGACGTCGTAATCGACGGGCATCCAGGCCGTTGGCCATCGAAACCCGTTTGCTGTGGTCTGTGACAGCGATGTACTGAAGTCCCCTTGCTTTGGCCGCTTCGGCCATTTCGAGGATCGAGGCCGTTCCATCCGAGGCCGTCGTATGCATGTGCAGATCACCTTTGATCTGGTCAATCGTCAGCAGATCCGGCAGAGTGCCGTTTTCCGCGGCTTCGATTTCACCGCGGTTCTCTCGAAGTTCCGGGGGAATCCAGGGCAGTTCGACAGCCTGATAGACGTCTTCCTCAGTCGTTCCGGCGATTTGGTCATTGCCGCGGAACACACCGTACTCGTTGACCTTCAGACCTCGATCTTTGGCACGCTGTCGAATCACGACATTATGCTCTTTGGATCCGGTGAAGTACTGCAGAGCCGCACCAAATGACTCATTCGGCACCACACGCATGTCCATTTCCACGCCGGACGACAATCGGACTCGCTGTTTGGTTTCACCGCGTTGCAGGAGTGATTCAACCAGGGGGTGTGCTGCCAGAAAATCCATGGGCACGCTGTGTTCAGCACAGGTCACCAGCACATCCAGGTCACCACAGGTTTCCCGGCGACGTCGACAGCTGCCGGCCACAGAGGCCTGTGTGACTTCCTCAAGTTTCAGCAGATCTTCGACCACCGTTTCGGCCGAAGTGCGGGCCACGGAAATCAACACACGCCTGCCGGCTTCAGCGGCCATGTCGATATTCTCGAGGATTGCCTGTTCAGTCTTTTTGCCGAATCCCTTCAGATCGGCCAGCCGGCCGGCTTCGGCGGCGGCTTTTAATTCGTCCAGTGATGTGAGCTTCAGTGTGTTGAAGAACACACCCACTTTTTTGGGTCCCACGCCGGGAATCTTCAGCATGTCCACGACACCCTGAGGCACCTGTTTACGCAAATCGGCGAGTTTTGGATGCTGGCCGGTTTTCGTGATTTCCACGATCTGTTTTGCGAGATCTTTGCCGATGCCGGGGTATTCCGTCAGGTCGGCATTTTCATTAACCAGCGCCTCGAAGGAGTTCGCAGTGGATTTGATTGTGCGGGCCGCATACCGATAGGCTCTCAGTCGAAACGGATTGGCTCCTTGGATCTCCAGCAGGTCGGCCACTTGTTCGAACACGCCTGCAATTTGTTCGTTGGTCATGTTGTGTTTGCCCTAGTCGCCGGTAACTGCAGGCTCAGGCTGCACCTGCTCAATCGCCGGTGGATCTGCTTTGGCTGCGGGCTTGTAGATCATGACCATCGCGGCTCCCGCCGCAGCGAGGACAAGCCCTAAATAAAACGGAGCAGACGGTGACTCCACTTTATCGTGGCTGAATATTGTCATGGATACGATGGTGTTGATGATGGGCGCACCCGCGAACACCAGAGGCGCGACATACAGGGCAGCTCCCGGCCCGGCGGTCTTGGCGGCAAAGATCACGCAGAGCGCCCCCACAGCACCGGCGATGCCGGCGCTCAGCCCCCACATCATGTTGACGCCGCGAAAGTTGAGATTGGCGGAATTTTTCTCCGTCGGATCGTTGTTCAGCACAAATATAAACAGACACGGGACCAGTACCGCTATGAGGAAATATGCCACTCCGACCATCAGAAACGCACGCAGACTGCTGCCAAGTTTGGTCGTTGCACCATGGACGACCGGGACATAAACGCCCCACGCCAGTGCGGCCAGGGCAACATACATGAGAACATTGAGTTTGACTGGCATTGGTTACGAACGATTCCGAAAGGAGATATAGAAAACGACCCGCAGAACCGGTTGCGGAAATCAGATTGTAGATTGTTTGTCCTGTTCGTCCATTTCGACGGGCCCTGCTGTTGCAACTGTGACAGGTCAGGCTGTTCTGAGGAATTCCCTTGAAGCGTGAGAAACAGGGTCATGGAATCATGTCACGTCACATGGTCCGCAGGGGTGATCTGCGGACTCCGGAAGTCATTCAAACAGGGAAAACACGTGTGAATTCGTTCACAGAGTGTCGAATGCCAACGTACAATAGGAGCTGACGGACTTTTGCCATTGCCGGCCCCGTCGGTTCCCATGCAATCGTTCCAAACTAGTTCCGTGCAGCGGATTACAGTCATGACGCAGGATTTACTGGACCAGCCCGGTCCGAGTCAGCTGGGTGACTCAGAGCCTTCGGGGTATTCGGGTTGGGGTGCCGATGATCAGTCTGCCAATTTTAGCTATACGCCTGTTTCCGCTTGGGGAATGATCGCGGTTGTCCTTGGTGTCTTCGGGCTCACTGCATTTCTGGGCCTGTTTGGGATTGCAGTGGCGGCAGCCGCGCTGATCGTCAGCATTGCGGCGATCATTCGGATTCGTGGTGAAATGGGAATGGTTCGAGGCATGCTGCTGGCAGTTCTGGGACTGCTGCTGTCGCTGACCTGTGTCTCGGGTGGTATTGCCAGCCAAATCTACCACTACAATCACGAAGTGCCGGAAGGGTACCAGAGAGTCAATTTTCCGGAAGAAATTTCTGCCCGGCAGTTTGTGTATTATCGCGGCGGACAGCGGCGACTGCACCCGGCAGTCGCGAAGCTTGTAGGAAAGAAGATTTTCATCAAGGGATTTATGTGGCTGACACAGGAAGACAAGGGGCTGGAAAAATTTGTCTTCCTCAAGGACAATGGCGAGTGCTGCTTTGGCGGTGAACCAAAACCATACGATATGATGCAGGTTGAGTTACAGGATGACAAAACGGTCGATGGTCACACTGGAATGGTCTCCGTAGCCGGAGTTCTCAAGGTAAACATCGCGGCGGTCGACGGTAAAGCGGTTTACACCCTCGAAGCACAGGTGGTCGAACCGTCCCGCACACGGTTCTAGGTTTTCGACGATGGATTCTCAGGAGTTGTGATGACGGATCCGCTGCCAGCACATCCTGTGAATGCAGAACATCTGTCGGAAACTGCCGGGTCACCCGTCGGGTTTTGCGTACTCCTGCTTTTGCTGGGCGGAGTCGCAGCCGGCTGCAGTGATTCACACTCCGGTGATGATTTTGTTGAGTTCTCAGAACTGGAACAGCCGACGGCGCCGGTTGTTCCTCAGGAGGATCCTGGCAGCTTCACGAAGGCCGATATACAGACCCCGGCTGAGGAAGCGAAACTGCCGGTAGAGTCCGTCACAACGTCGGAAAAAACAATCGACGGCCCGCTCACCGCTGAAACAGAGGTGTCCGTCGCCGGCAATCTGCTGGATGTCGATTCTGTCGAACCGGAATCACCGGCCATCAGACTGCTGATCCCTCACCGGCAATTCCGAAAAGAAGGAAACGCATTGCGAGCGACCTTCGATGACATCGATCTGCTCAAAGCGCTCAACATGGATCCCGTTCCGATCGACGCGGTGGATTACTTTCCGGACTGGCTCAAAAACCTCAACGGGGCCCATGTTCGAATCCGAGGCTACATGCGGCCGGGTTTTGAAGCGGAAGACATCACCCAGTTTTTGTTCGTGCGGGACAACGGAGAATGTTGTTACGGTCCGGTCCCGAAAATCTACGATATGATTGCCGTAGAGCTCGCCGAGGGCGAGTCCACGGACCTCATCGAGGGTACGCCCTTTGATGTGGAGGGTACAATGCGCATTGAGCCCCACGCGGACGATGTGGAACTGTACGGGTTATTTTTCATGGATGATGGCGTGATCACCGAATGACGATCGCCGAGAGGCTGGAGAAGAAACAATGTTAGAACCTCGTTTACGAACATGTGTCGTTGTTGTGGCCGGACTGGCCATGGTTGCGTCGGTGCAGTTCAGCGGCTCTGCCAGCGCTTGCCCGTTTTGCAACGCTCCTCAGCTGACCATGGCGGAAATGATCGATCAGTCCGATCATCTGCTGCTGGGAGAGTTGATTCAGGGAACACGTCCCACGAGTAATTCGGCTGGCAGTGTGGAATTCAGGATCGTGGAGATTGGCCGGTCGCAGGATGATCTGCTGAAAGTGGATCAAACCATCACTTTGCCGTTTTACGTGTCCGGCGAAGCGGGCGAACAGTGTGCGTTGATGGGCCCTGGAACGGACTACCTTAACTGGCAGCCGCCGACCAAAGTCACGCAGGAATCATGGGATTACATTCGTAATTGCCCGGCTCGGGAGAAAGATCCGGAGCGCCGCGGGGAACGTTTGGCCTGGTTCCTGCAGTATCTGGAGCATTCGGAACTCCTGGTGTCCAACGATGCCTACGGAGAATTCGCCGCGGCACCGTATAAAATCATCCGAACACTCAAAGATCAGATGCCGCGGGAAAACCTGTGCCAGTGGCTCACCGATCCCGGAACGCCGGTCACGCGTGTTGCTCTTTACGGAATGATGCTGGGAATGTGTGGTACCAAAGAGGATGCCACGGTCCTGGAAGAGAAAATCATGATGATCGACAGTGACTTTCGTCTGGGGCTCGAAGGGATCATGTCGGGGTACGTGATGCTGACCGGCGAAGAGGGCCTGGCAAAGCTCGAAGAGGCCAAGATTCGTTGCAGGACCTACATCGACGAATCCGGTGAAGAAAAAAAGCTGCCGTTCTCAGAAACCTATGCAACGGTCAATACACTGCGGTTCATGAGGAAATACGAGCCGGACCGCGTGCCGCTGGAACGACTGGCCAACTCCATGTATCTGTTACTTGATCGTCCCGAACTCAGCGATCTCATCATTGCGGATCTGGCGCGCTGGAAGGACTGGTCCGTCCAGGGACGTCTGATGAAGATGTTTGACGATGAAGAGTTCCAGATTCCATCCATCAAACGAGCCATTGTGCGCTACATGCTCGCATGCGAGAAAGCCGGCAGGAAAGACCCCGAACAGTACGCGCAGGTCGCCGCATCAGCAGTGACAAACCTGCAGATTCTGGAGGGGAAAGACGCTCGCATTTTCCGTGACGCGAAGCGGTTCTTTATTCGGTAAGGCCGAGCCGGCAAACTTCGCGGGTATGAAGTCGTTCATTCAACCGGTGATACTGCGAACTCAGTTCGTTTGTCGCGCTCGAGACGCACAATCTTCATCTGTGGATCGTGCGCCAGGATAGCAATTTGATTCTGGTCCGCGATTCTTCCCAGGATCTCCGGCTTGGTTCGGCGAGTTGTCAGCGGGTACTGGTCATAGGCCATGGTCCACAGCGCCCGTACATTTCCGGCCATGGGACACACGTCGGCAACATAAACCGCCGTTTCGCCGCCTGAGTTTAATGTTACCAGCTGATGCCCTCGCGTATGGCCGTCCGTTCGCTGAGTCGTAATACCGGGGGCAATTTCGACATCTTCATCGATCAGCGTCAGCAGTCCTGCTTCCTCCAGGGGCAAAAAGTCGGCTGGGAAATAGGCGCCTTTCAGTTCCGGTCTTCCTGATGTCGCATCGTTCCATTCGATTCGCTGCACGAAGTGTCGAGCTTTTGAGAAAACCGGTTGCAGTCGACCCTCAGGGTAGACGCAGGTGGATCCGCCCGCATGGTCCGAGTGCAGGTGCGTCAGAATGACCCAGTCGAGGTCGTCAGCAGCAAATCCGGCCGCTGCCAGGTTTCGAACGAGTGGTGCTTCGTCTTCCATTCCACTGCGGCGGCGCACTTTTTCCGGCGCTTTGTTGCCATAACCGGTATCGATCAGTCCCAGCGAGTCCGACGTTCGTACCAAAAGACAATTGGTGTCCATCAGGATGCGGTTTTCATCATCCGGCTGGCAGATTCGGGTCCAAAGTATGCGAGGAACGACACCAAAGATGATGCCGCCATCAGTACGCATGGTGCCGCCGCTGATGACGGTGAGTTCTAAGTCACCGATTCTGATTTGATTCATGACTGAAATATACTAGTGATCCGGTGAGACCTTTGACATGTATCCCTGAGAATCCTTCAGCTGACAGATGCTGCACCGGAGGTCGCAGCTTGCTGTGAGTTAAGGGAACGGTAGACTCGTGCTTAACGCTGTCCTGTCACCCACGGAGCGCCCCATGCGACCCTGGATTCTGGCTGAAACGAATTACCACTACGTCAAAGACTGTGACTATGAAGTGGCCGTGTTGCCGGTTGGGGCGACTGAGCCACACAATCTTCATATGCCATATGGTACGGATACCCTGGAATCAGAAGCGATTGGTACACGTGTCTGCGAAGCTGCCTGGAAAGGTGGAGCTCGCGTCGTCATGCTGCCGGCGATACCCTACGGAACAGAAACGAACCAGGCTCGATGCCGACTTTCGATGAACGTGAATCCTTCCACGATGGGCATGATCATACGTGATTTGATTGATTCTCTGGCGGGCCATGGCGTCTTCAAGCTGCTGATTCTTAACAGCCACGGTGGCAATGAATTCAAACCCCTGCTGCGTGAACTGATGGGCAGGACTCCCGTCCAGCTGTTCCTTTGTGACTGGTTCCGCGGAATCACAGGTGATGTACAGGAGGAACTCTTTGAGGAGTCCGGCGACCACGCGGGTGAGATGGAAACGGCTCTGGGACTTGCCTATTTCAATGACCTTATTCGCAGGAACCAGGAGGGTTCTTTGGCTGCAGACGACGGAGCTGTTAATAAGACCCGTTTCGCTGCAGTCAACAACGGCTGGGTGAGTATTACCCGACCCTGGCATCTGCTGACGAAGAACACCGGGTCCGGAAACCCTCACGCTGCCACGGCCGAGAAAGGCGAAGCGTTGATGAACATCATTGTGGACCGGCTGTCCGGGTTTCTGCTGGAACTGGCTGCGTCACCGATTGATGACCGCTTTCCGTTTTGATCAGCCACAGAACATCGCCGCAGTGTGTGGCTGCTGCGGACTTACACAGGAGACTGTGATGTCAGCAGCTTGTCGACTTCGTTGCTGACAATCACACCGTAATTTACTGCACCAAGCCAGCCGGACATGATGATTCCCACGGATCCGGCATGAAACAGGCCGCCGATCTGTCGGGGCAGGTCCTGACTAATCCTGAGGCCTTCGAATTTGGTTCCGAAAGAGGACCCTGCCACATGACGTGTGTAGTGCTCGAATGTCAGTGGCGTGGCTGCTTCAATATGGTCGATTTTAAATCGAACATCCGGCACATATTGTTCCAGACAGTCCAGCGTTGTCTGTTCCAGATGGTGCTTGGCCGCTTTGTAGTCTTCATTCGTCAGGTCTGCCCAGTCGCGGTAGTTGGAATTGGTCGAGGACACGATCAGCCATCGATCACTGCCCGGGCGCGTTCGAGGATAGTAGAAACTGAATGTCCGGCTGCTCACATTCATGCTGAGCATTGCATCAACGTCGAAGCCTGAATGCTCGGAGTGAAACAGCAGGTCGCCTACGCTGTCGTCAAAACCTTCACCGGGTCTGAGTGCCATGTAGACCTGGCAACTGCTGCTGTTGAGTCGGACGGCGCGAGTGTCTTCAATGTAGCGGGAATCGAAGTGTTGTTCACCCACGAGACTCAGAATCGTCGAACGGATGTTAGCATTGCTGACGATCGCCCGGCACCCGATGCGACGGCCGTTGACGACCACGGCCCGGACCTGAGGACGGGAATCGACTTCGATCTTTTCCACCAGCGTACGAATGCGCAGATCAACTCCATTGGCGAGCAATTCCTGTTTCATCCTGCCAACCAGCGCGTCGGTTCCCCCTTCAAAAGTGAAGACCCCTTTGTGCATGAAATTACTGAACACGATGCCATATGTGATCGCGGGATCGTCCAGTGTTGACCCGTTGGCATAGGTGATGGGCTCCATGAGCAGCCGCACAACGTCGTCGCGGCCGGGGAAAAATTCTTCGAACAGCTCACGCGTTGTTTTCTCCTGATCATCGTAGAAATTCATTCTGCGAACGGTGTCGAAGAATCCGTTGACTCTTTCCGGAGCAATGCAGAATTCGTCGGTGAGAATCCTGATAAAATCCTGACGGTCGAACGTGGTGCGCAGGGAGAATTGCGGGTTCTCAAAGCGGATTCCGCAAAGCTGCACGATGGAATGGGCGATTTCGCTCGTCCAGTACTTGCGGCAGCTCTTGATCATTCCAATGGGAAAGCCGTGCAGCGAAATGTCAAAAATATGGCCGCCGCTTCGTCTGAACCAGGTGGCCATGCCTCCAAGCTGGTAATGATGTTCCAGCAACAGAACCGAATACCCCTGCCGCGCGAGAATGTTGGCACTGGTCAGGCCGGCAAGGCCGCTGCCAATCACGACAATGTCGTAATGGTCTCTGGCGTTTTTGAGAAAGTCCCTTGGCATTCGGGATCCAATACACGGTGGTGGCAGGATTTGACAGTCATGCTGCGGCAGCAGGCTGGGAGCCAGTGGCCACGTGGGGCGTACCGAAAGTCCTCAGCCACCCAGAGGCAGGCTTCCAGCCGGTCGGTCATGAAATCTCAACCTCGGCTGGTGCCACAATATCTGTGTCGTCCGAGGTGTCTGACGATTCGGGCTGGCGGCACCTGGATGGTGTCCAGCCAGCATGCATCAGTTTTCCGGAAACGGAACTCAACAACTGGCCAATGTTTCCGGTGAGACACCAGCCGGCCGCTGCCGGGTCGGTGATCTGCACGCTGGTTTCTTCCTCCTGATCGACGACAGGTTTCAGATCAACCATCCGTTCCGGGACTTCCTGACAGCCGCGATCGACATCACGGACAGCGACACCCATCTGAGCATCATTGTAAGCGTCAATGGATTCCTGAATGAAGTCAACAAAACGAGCCTCACGCTGCAGTGCGGCCAGCGGTGTCACTGCTTCACGGCGAACCGGCACCGGAGCTTCAGCCGGGGAGTGCTGGATGGTAGGAGTTGACGCAGCCCACAGAACGTCTGCGGTCTGAAGAGCTGCGTCGCTACCAAACGGGATTTTGAATGGCAGACCAAGTCGTCCCATAAGTTGACACTTCCGCTGCCGAAATGAACCAGAAGGGCCGTCAGTACAGTCGGAAATTCTGCATGGCGAAAACGGCGATCGCTCTACTTTGGACTGGGAACGGTGACAGGCTGATTGGCTTCTTTCCACCCTCGAAAGCCGCCGTCCATGGAGATCACGTTAGTATATCCCATCAGCTGCAGGTTTAAGGCAGCCAGTGCCGACCGAAAGCCGCCCCCACAATACAGAATCAGCTCTGTCGTGATGTCCGGAAAATGCTGTTCAACGTCGCGCTCGATGACACCTTTCCCAAGGTGACATGCTCCGGGAATATGTCCTTTGGCGAACTCGCTTTCTTCACGGACGTCCACCAGTGTGAAATCGTTACCTGTCCGGCGACGGTCGACAACATCCTGAACGGAGCATTCGCGAACCTGTCCACGGGCCAGATCAACGATATTGAGAAAACGTCTGGTGTGTGCTTTGTCCATGAGTCTGTTCACAGGAGAAGCATTCGGGCCGGCATTCTACAGCTGAGGCACTGAGATGGAAGACGCTGGTCCGCCTGACGATCAGATTTCCCGGCCTGTGGTGATGTTAGCGGACCTTTCCGGTCTTTTCCCTGGGCCCATTGTCGTTTGGTTTGCGGAAGCCGCCTGGTCTCACACGATTTTGGGTCAGTAAACGATGGTATCACCAAACCCAACCCAGGCGCGTGGAAATTCGAGATTGGGTTGTGGAGATAATCCGACATCTGATTGATGACATCAATCGCACGATTGATCACGTTGTGGCCCCAAATCTGGCACGAAACGCACGGGCTAAAAATGTGATAAGTGTCTGGCGCAACGTGATTTAGGACAAAGCATCTGGAAATGGCACACGCGATGCGTAACGGAACGGCTAACAGCACAGTACTTCCAAGATGGAGGAAACTCAGATGAAACGTTTTCTTTTGCTCGCAGTGTTTGTGGTGGCTCTCGCAGCAATCGGCACTTCTGCGGAGGCCGGTTGGCGTAGTCACGGATTGCACGGTCGATTCATCTCCCGTCATGGCTCATATGGTCACCGAGGGCGCTGCTATCCTCGAGTACACCGAAGCTGGCACAACACCAGTCATTACGACTGGCACCCAGGTCAGTACTACCGTCACCGCAACCACTTTCACTATCAGACCGGCCATTACGACTTTCACCGAACCGGTCACTGGGACATACACTCTCATCACTAAAGGTACAGAATCAAAACACCGCCGACAGGAGAAACCAGCATGAAACGCCTCAACCAAGTCCTGCTTGTCATGGCAACAGCGATGCTTATTGCCGCAACCGATCAAACTCAGGCCCAGTCTCGCAGCCGTACCAAAGGAAAGGCCGGATCAGTGAACCGATCCGCAGTCACACAGGCTCGCCGAAGCGCAGGAAGGAACGTTCGTCGCACAAACCAGCGCCCTGGAAACCGATTGCGCGCCAACCGAGTCAGCCGGAAAAATCAAAACACAACACGGCGTCGAGATTTAATTAAGCCAGGTAACAAGGGGTTTCGTTCCAGGCCGATACAGTTGAGGCCACCGAAGCGTCCGATCACCGGCGTTAAACCACCGATCCGTCCGATTACGGGACTCAAACCACCGACGCGTCCGAATGAAGGCATTCAGACAATGCCGGACATCAAGGATATGGGCGAGACGTTGAAGGATTTCAACAATATGGACGTCGACTCAGTTGAGGCACACGATTTTGAAGACCTGGCCAGGGTCAAGAGCTTTGCCAGCAAGTGCCTCGGTTTGCCTGGCCCATGTGGCTGGTGGATTGATTTCTGTTGCTGGCAGTGGTGGGACTGGTGCTGCTACCCGTGGTACTGGGATGGCTGGACCACCTGTTACTGGGACTATGTGTTCTGCCCGCGGCAGGTGGTGGTCATCGATGGCGGACAGCACGTGTTAGAAGAGGTGAGCTACTACCTTGGCGTCAGCGGTTCCCAGATCCCCAATTTTGGTTTTGGTATCCAGCAGGTGAAGGCCGACTCGCCGGCCGAACAGGCTGGACTTGCGGTGGGTGACGTGATTGTCACTGTCAACGGCGAATCCATGACCGGACAAGAAGTGCTGGTGGCCAGTATGCAGCAGACCGGCGGGGTTCTGGACCTGGAGATTGTGACTCAGGGCAGCCAGGACGTCCGACCGGTGCGGGTTGTCGCCCAGCGGATATTGATATCCTCCTTCTGAGATTCGGCATCTGCAGATTGGTTTGAGCAACAGGGCGGGCCCTCACGGCCCGCCCTGTTTTGCTGCGTCCCATCAGCACTGCTATTTCAAGCGAGTTTTCGACAAGCTTCAAAGAAGCGCTAAGATCATTATATAAAATCGATTGAGAAAGACGGGAACGCCTTGCGTCGCAATCTGGCTCTTTCGTTCGATCGGCAGGATCACGTAACGGGGCGTGACTATCGCGGCCCCCATTGATGCTGATGTCACCTGCGTCGTACCATATGTCATCGGCAGTCACGCCGGCAGTCACGTCGTGTGCAACGATCGCTGCTATTACTATCCGTGGAGAGCCTCGATCGGCATTCGCACGTCACACTATTGTCCACAGGATGTTGGCTTTGGCACTTTTTCTCACGTCGACGATCTGGCAGTGCGATTCGAGTCGCTCGCCAACGAACTGTGTCTGGATCTCTATTATAACTACTCCCACAACGTCGATTTCCGTGGAACTTACTCCGAGGCTTATCAGGTGCTGGAAGTCGCTCGATACATTCACGACTCCGAGCATCGTCAGGACCGGGTGGCAATCCAGAACCAGTTGGGGGGGCTCGACGGATTGTTTCATCACGTCCAGGACCACGTCCGAGGATGGGCACGGCGGCACCGACGACAGATCAGAAATCTGGGCATTCAGTCAAAGATGAATCTTCTCGAATCGATGCTGCATCACCTGATGAGCGATGCGGGAGTGAAGTTGCAGTCAGATACGGTTGAACAGGCACCACGACCGGAGGAACAGGCTCCCGCACCCCTTTCGCCGCCGACATCGGTCCAGTCTTAGATCAGTCCGTGTACCGCTACGAAAGAAGTCCGGATTTCTGAAAAAGCCGGACTTGGTCCGGCGCGGCTCACTGCTGCACAGCCCCATCGACTTCAGGCCAGGCTTGGCATTGTTGTTCCCGTGTTGGGCACAGGTCTCCTTTACGCTGCGCAAATGTTACGTAAAAGAGTAACTTTCTGTCGAACAGCGTGCTGGGTCAGGAGACCCTCACACAGTGCTAATGACAGGAATCCGGCCGCTGAATTCGCTGCCGCAGAGCCATGGGCCACTCAATTGCTATAACCGTACTGACCAGTTGCGTGGGGCGGTTAACGGTGTAAAATAGAGTGTTGGAATTTTGCGTTTTCACATGCATCCATCGGTGTTCCGCGCGATAATATCTGTCTGCCGACTATTGTTCACCTGCTGACGCGTTCACCGTCCCACATCCTTTTTCCCTTGATGACTTGATCAACCATGCGCCAAAGTTTCCTCGCGTTTGCTGTTGTTCTCACCAGCATCATTTCTGCAAATGCCACGGCCAATGACAAGGCGGTGAGTTATTACAGACAGATTCGACCGATCTTTCAAAGTCATTGTCAGGGATGTCATCAGCCGGCCAAACAAAGTGGCGGGTATGTGATGACCGACTTCACAAAACTGCTGGCCGGCGGTGAGTCAGAGACTGCGGCTGTCGTGCCAGGAGAAGCGGATGAGAGTTACCTTTTGGATCTCATCACGATTGCCGACGGTGAAGCGGCCATGCCCAAAGGAAAGGTACCGCTGTCGCAGCCCGAATTCGATTTGATTCGCCGATGGATCGTTGAGGGGGCAAAAGACGACACGCCTGATAATGCTAAAGAGAAATACGACAAAGACCATCCACCGGTTTATTCCCGTCAGCCAATTGTGACGTCCATAGATTACTCACCGGACGGAACCCTGCTGGCGGTGTCTGGCTTTCATGAAGTCCTGCTTCACAAAGCCGATGGTGGTGGTTTGGTTGCTCGACTGATTGGTCTGTCAGAGCGCATTGAATCCATCAGCTTTTCTCCCGACGGTAAACAGCTGGCTGTGACCGGTGGCCTGCCGGAACGAACCGGCGAAATACAAATCTGGGACGTCGTCAACCAGAAGCTGAAACTCTCTATTCCGCTGACTTATGACACCGTCTACGGAGCCAGTTGGTCTCCGGATGGCTCACTGATCGCCGTCGGTTGTACTGATTCCGTCGTGCGAGCGTTCAGTTCAGAATCCGGTGAACAGATCTTTTTTAACGGCGCCCATAACGACTGGGTGCTGGCCACTGTTTTTTCAGTGGATGGTTCGCATCTTGTCTCGGTCGGCCGCGACATGACAACAAAACTGTACAATGTTCCGACTCAACGATTCATCGACAACGTGACATCGATCACTCCCGGAGCACTCAAAGGCGGCATTGGAGCAATCACTCGACATCCAGAGCGCGACGAAGTGCTGGTCGGTGGTTCAGACGGGACCCCGCGGATTTATCGTATGCACCGCCAGACGAAACGCGTCATCGGTGACGATGCCAATCTCGTCCGACGTTTTCCAGCAATGCGAGGCCGCATTCACTCTGTTGACTTTGCTGCGGACGGAAAAACAATTGTTTGTGCAAGCAGCCTTGACGGCAAAGGGCAGGTGTTTGTCTACACCAGTGAATACGACAGTACAATCAGCGACGGTTTTAAAAAGATCCTTTCAAAACAGCCGCGACAATGGAACGACGATGAACGAAGAGAATACGAAAACTATGTAACCGTCGGTATTGAGGTGGTCATGAAGGCCGAACTTCCGACCGCTGTTTATGCCGTTACGTTTGCTCCGGACAGCAGCATGATTGCGGCCGCCGGTGCCGACGGTGTGATTCGCTTCATCAATCCGGCAGACGGCTCGATCGTACGCGAACTGCAGTCGGTGCAGGTTGATGAGAGTGCTTTGGAATCGACGGAAATCGCCGCCGTCCAAAGTACCAGTGAACTGGATGCGATGTCGCTGAATGAAAAACTGCCGGAGGGTCGGACACTGGCAAAGATTGAAGTTTCGCCGTCGGTTGTCCGGCTGAGCGGACCCTGGAGTTACCAGCAGCTGTTGGTGACCGGCATCCTCGACACTGGCGATCGTGTGGACGTAACACGACTCTCTCAATTCTCATTGCCCGCAGATGTGGGGTACGTTACGCCGACAGGTCAAATGACAGCCAGCGCGGACGGGCCCGCGGCGGTGGTCGTGCAGACTGGTGATCACGTGCTGGCTGTGCCGCTGATTGCCAGTGACACAGCCGTTAAAAAACCGATCAGTTATGTCCGCGATGTTATGCCGGTCATCTCTCGTTTGGGCTGCAATCTGGGCACATGTCATGGAGCCAAAGACGGTAAGGAAGGATTTAAGCTGTCGCTGCGAGGTTATGATCCGATATATGATGTGCGGGCATTTACGGATGATCTGAAAGCACGGCGCATTAATCTGGCCTCACCGGACAACAGTCTGCTGCTGCTCAAAGCCACCGGCGCAGTGCCTCATATCGGAGGCCAGCCGACCGCACCTGGTTCCAGGTATTACCGGATCCTGCGCCAGTGGATCGCGGAAGGGGCCAAACTGGACGTTGACGGGGCGCGTGTCGTCGGGATTCAGCTGGAACCTCAAAACCCGGTTGTACAGACGATCGGCGCTCGCCAGCAGATGCGAGTGGTCGCCACGTATTCGGACGGCACAACCAGCGACGTGACGGCAGAGTCATATCTCAGCAGTGCTAATACGGACATTGCCGCGGTCAACCGCGACGGAGTCGTCACAACACTGCGTCGTGGAGAAGCTCCGATCCTGGCTCGATTCGAAGGGGCGTATGCCGCGACAACCATCACTGCCATGGGTGACCGAACTGGATTCGAATGGGAACAGCCCGAAAGCTGGGGGCAGATCGACGAACTTGTGGCCGGGAAATGGAAACGCATGAAGATTCGTCCTTCAGAGTTATGTACGGATGCAGAATATTTGCGACGTATCTACCTGGATCTGACCGGTCTGCCGCCGACGGTTGGTCAGGTGAAAGCTTTCCTGGCCGATGAACGTGAATCAAAGATTAAACGGACTGAGCTGGTTGATCAGCTGATTCAATCAGAACCTTACATCACATACTGGACCAACAAGTGGGCTGACCTGCTGCAGGTGAACAGTAAATTCCTGGCGAAGGAAGGGGCCACCGCGTTTCGCGAATGGATTCGTGGGCACGTGGAGCAGAACACGCCCTATGACGAATTCTGTCGTGAGATCCTCACTGCGAACGGATCCAATAAAGACAATCCGGCAGCGTCCTACTACAAGATTCTTCGGGAGCCGGATGTGCTCATGGAGAACACGACGCATCTGTTTCTGGCGGTGCGGTTCAACTGCAACAAATGCCACGACCATCCGTTCGAACGCTGGACGCAGGATCAGTACTATCAGACGGCTGCATTTTTTGCTCGGGTCGGGCTGAAGAAAGACGAGGAAAGTGGTGATCGCAAGATCGGCGGTACAGCTGTTGAAGGAGCCAAGCCTCTGTATGAAGTCGTTTTCGACAAAGAGAAAGGCGAAATCACACATGATCGTACCGGCGAGGTGATAGCTCCTGAGTTTCCGTACGGAGTCACGTATGCTTCCACCGATAATGCAACGAGACGGCAGAAGCTGGCCAGCTGGATCACGTCTCCGGACAACGACTATTTCGTCAGGAGTTATGTGAACCGCATCTGGGGCTACATGCTGGGAACTGGTTTGATCGAACCGCTTGATGACGTGCGGGCCGGCAATCCGCCGTCCAATCCGGAACTGCTCGATTACCTGGCGTTTCGGTTTGTTGAATCAGGATTCGATGTGAGAGATCTGATGCGCGAAATCGTCACCAGTCGGACGTATCAGCTGTCTGTGGCGACCAATGAGTGGAATGAGGACGACGAGTTGAATTTTTCACACGCCAAAGCACGTCGCTTGCCGGCGGAAGTTCTGTATGACGTGATTTACTCGGTCACCGGCGCAAAGATGAATATCCCCGGAGTTCCCGAAGGCACTCGAGCTGCTGCACTGGCAGACGCCGCCACAAAATTGCCTGACGGTTTTCTGGCCAGTCTCGGACGACCCGCGCGGGAAAGTGCGTGCGAATGCGAACGGTCGTCCGAGCTGCAGCTGGGCCCCGTGATGGCACTCATGAATGGAGCGACCGTGAATCAGGCGATCAGTGATTCTGATAACGCGATTACAAAGCTGCTGCAGGAAAATGAGAACGACGGAGAGGTGATCAACGAGATCTTCCTGCGAATCCTGAATCGTCCGGCGCGCATGGAAGAAATTCAGGCCACAGTGGAAATGGGAGTGGATGCCGAAGAACAGCACGCAGCATTGTTGGAGAAACTGGCTGATTACGGAAAGCAGATTGAACCGGAACATCAGCGCCGGGAACAGGCGCGTGAAGAGGCCATCGCAGCGGCCAGTGCAGAACTGGAACGCTTTCGCACCGCAAGGGAAGCCGAATTGCTTCGCCAGCAGCAGGAAGAGACAGCACGACTCACCAGTGAACTGGCTGAGTTCGACGAAAAATCTCTGCCAGCGGACCTGGCGAGTTTTCAATCGGAGTATTTGCGTTCGACGACCTGGATTGCCCTGGAACCTCACGATCTCGCGACAGATGCGGAAGCCAAACTCACGAAACTTCCGGACAACTCTGTTCTTGCCGATCGCCGAAGTACGAAGCCGGTCAGGTACACAGTGAAATCAGGCGTGAATCTGGCTCGAATTACAGCCGTTCGTCTTGAAATGCTGATGCATGATTCCATTGAGTCATTCGGACCTGGTTTTGCAGACAACGGTAATTTCGTACTGACGGAATTCAGCGGTCAGTGGGTGCCTGCTTCCGACCAGAACAAGGCACCGGCCGGTTTGGTGTTCGGCAGGGCGGAAGCGACATTCAGCCAGGATGAATTTGCCGTAACGAAGGCTGTCGATAATAACCGGAATGAGACAGACAACGGCTGGTCTGTTTCCGGTGGAGTCGGTGAAACGCAGACAGCCGTGTTCCATCTGAATGATCCATTGAAGCTTACGGAACCCGTACAACTGACGTTTGTGCTCGAACAATTGTTTAAGGAACGTACACACTCCATTGGATGCTTTCGCATTTCGGTCACAGATGACGCTGATCCCGTGCTGGACGGAGTGCCTCAGGACATCGATCGAATTCTGTCTGTTGTTGAAGCAGCACGTACAGACGAGCAAAAAGAACGTTTGTTCGAGTGGTTCCGCAGCTGGTCTAAAGAACGTCAAAAGAGGGTATTGGCGGTGGCAAAAAGCAGGCGTCCGCGGCCGAAAGACCCTGGAATCGTGGAACGGGAAAACGAACTGGCACTGGTCAGCGAGCCTGTGCCCAGGGATCCTCTGCTGGCACGACTGGAACGGGCTGCCAGACTCAGCGAAGAACAGCTCAAAGACAGACGCAAAACAATGGTTCAGGATCTGGCCTGGGCTTTGATCAACAGCCCGTCATTCCTGTTCAATCGTTAATCGGAATTGCGATACGCCGGAGAACTCGTCAGACTGTTATGACGGGCACCTGATTGAGACTAATTTTAATTTTCGGAGCATGTGATGCTGATCCGTATTCCCGGACAACCCGGCAAGGACCTTTGTGATTCTGACCTTGGTGTGACTCGGCGAGATGTACTTCGAGTCGGTGGGAGCAGCATGCTCGGTCTGTCACTGGGCGCTATGCTGCAGGCCAAATCGGTTCAGGCGAATGAATCCACTGGTGGTGGCTGGGGCAAAGCAAAGAGCATCATCCTTTGTTATCTGCAGGGTGGCCCCAGCCATCTGGATCTGTGGGATCCGAAAGAAGGTACTCCTGACAGCGTGAAATCGATCTTTAAGCCGATCGACACCAAACTGCCGGGCGCACAGGTGACAGAATTACTTCCGAAGCTTGCGCAGGTGCTCGATAAAGCCACGTTGATTCGTGCCATGGCTTACACGCCGAACGGTCTGTTCAATCACACGGCTGCCATCTATCAGATGATGACTGGTTACACGACGGACAAAGTAAGTCCCTCCGGCCAGCTTGAACCGCCGAGTCCCAAGGATTTTCCGAATTTTGGATCCAACATCATTCGGCTCAGGCCACCAGCCGAGGCCATGCTGCCGTTCGTGATGTTGCCGCGACCGCTGCAGGAGAGCAACGTAGTGGGGAAAGCCGGTACGGCCGGTTTCCTCGGGAAGGCCTATGACCCCTACTATCTTTATCCATCCGGTGACGATCTGGACCTGAAGAAGATGGATCGCATCAACGTATCGGACCTGGAAATGCGTGCTGATGTTTATGGTGGCCGCATGAAGCGTCGGGCCAGACTGCGGGACGTGATTAACAAAGGGATGCCTGAGGTCGACCGAGCGGTCAGGAACTACAATCTCAACCAATACTATCAGCAGGCGTTGTCTTTGATTTCTTCCGGCCGCGCCCGTGATGCATTTGCAATCGAACAGGAATCTCGTGAGTTGCGCGATCGTTACGGTCGAAACAACTTCGGTCAGTCCTGTCTGCTGGCTCGACGGCTGGTCGAAGCGGGTACACGGGTGGTCGAAGTGGTCTGGCCAAAAGTTGCCAACAGTGACAAGTTTTCCTGGGACGTTCATTCGGGATTGTCAGGGCGAATGAAGGATTTGTCTGCTCCGATGCTGGACAGTGGTTTGTCCACATTACTGGCGGACCTGGATGATCGCGGGCTGCTGGAGGAAACTCTGGTTGTGGCCGTTGGTGAATTCGGCCGTTCACCACAGCGTGGCGTCAGTACATCCGGAAACGTCAATTCTGATGACGGTCGTGATCATTGGCCATATTGTTACACGGCACTGGCAGCGGGTGCGGGCATCAAGCGTGGATACGTGCACGGCAAAAGTGACCAAACTGCGTCAGCCCCTCTGGAAGATCCGGTGCACCCGGGTCAGCTGCTGGCGACGATCTACGAAAGCTTTGGGATCGCTCCGGACACAATCGTCCACAACCATTTGAACCAGCCTCGTGAACTCGTGAAGGCGGAAGCAGTGTCGGCGCTGTTTGCTTAGTGGGTATCGTGCCTGCCTGATCAATTTCCGTCTTGCTTGACGTCCGGTTCCTGGCAGAAACAGCTCATCCGGGTTCAGTGGTGTGCCGCCGGAATTCCCGCACGATGATCAGAAAGGCCACGAAGTCGTAGGCTGCGTGAGCGGTGATGGGCAGCAGCAGGTTGGGTGACGGATCCACAGCAAGGAGGGCGGTCAGGTACAGACCGGCAATTGCCGCCAGGAATGCGTAGAGTGGTGTCACCAGGTGGGCGAGTCCAAATGCCAGATTGCAGACAATGACTGCCAGACTCTGGTTGAACTGCCAAACATAGGCAAACAGGAAACCGCGAAACAGAACTTCTTCACACAGGCCGGCGAGAATGGCCAGCAGCAGCAGATCAATGCTGCGGCATCGTGAAAGCAATGGTCCAAGTGTGTCCCGCATGAATTCACGGATCTGTTGGATTCCGGAAGTAGGAAACAACAACACACCCAGCAGGACGAGCAGCATGGGCAGGGTTGCCAGCACACCATAACCCAGATCCACCCAGTTCCAGGAGAGGTCCTGTGTGGGACTGAAGTCCATCAGCCAGCCCAGGAAAAACGCGGACAGGAGCAATGCTCCCTCGGTGATACCGGCTCCGATCAGGAACTGGCTGCGCGTGAGCTTCAAAGGAACGCGATTGTCAGACATCAGTTATCATTTCCTGCCGGGCGCCCGTCGTTTCCGAAAGAATTCCTGCAGAATGGCTTGGCAGTCTTCACGCATAACACCTCCCAGGACGGCGGCCTGATGATTGAGTCGAACGTCACTTGTGAGATGGAATAAAGAATCGCAGGCCCCGGCTTTGGGGTCCCTGGCGCCATAGACGACCTGCGGGACCCGGGCCTGCACGATTGCACCGGCGCACATAGGACACGGTTCGAGAGTCACGTACAGTGTACATTCCAGCAACCGCCAGGAACGCAGGGCTTCGGCGGCCTGTGTAATCGCGATCATTTCTGCATGGGCGGTGGGGTCATTCAGTGTTTCTCGCTGATTGTGTGCTGCGGCGATGATTTCGTCCTTATGGACGATGATGGCCCCCACCGGGACTTCGTCAGCGTCGCAGGCGGCTATGGCCTGGTCGAGCGCACAATGCATCCAGTGGTCATGGGGGTGGAGCGGGTCAATCGATAAGAAATCAGACACGTTTCTGGACTCGGAACGAGATTATGAAATCGATCTGCAGAGGAATGATAGAAACAGCTTTGTAAGAATTTCACGGCAGATCCGTTGTAGAATCTGCAATCGGCAAGTGTCAGTGCCTGGCATGAAAACGTCACCGGAAAAATCGAGGAATGATTTCATCTGTAAATTTCCACGTTATCACTGCATATCGTCCGGATATGGAATGACCGGAAGCTGAATGCACCATGTGTTTGGCACCAGCGTTGCATAATGGTGGTCTTGAGTGAGAGACTGGCCTGGAGTTGAGATCCCGGGCCGCGCTGATGTGAGAAGTCAGCGCCACCGCCAGCAGGTGCGGTGAATTTAGAGAGACGCTGGTCCGCCTGAGAATCGGGCCTGCAAGTCAATGTGAGGTCGGCAGCCTGAGAAACTGCCTGACCTCGGCGCGTGACAAAGAGGCCATCGGATTCAAATGAATCCGATCGGCCTCTTTTTGAATTGTGCGTCAAGCTGGCTGGCCTGATCCCCTCGGCCGACCGGTGCAGGACGAACTCGATTGTCTGTTCCTGGTGAGAGTGTCTGTAAGTTAACTGCCGAAAACTGCGGATGGCACAACCGGCAATCGGTTGAGCCATTTGCCGACGGCAGAATTTGCCGGTCTGTTGGTTGTATCCGATTCGAATGGGTCTGCATTTCGCGACAAACACGAAGTTTGGCTCAAGTGCTTTGAACCGGTCTTGACCCGATTCTGCAGGATGCGATACATCACCTCTGCATTCGGCACACATCCCGGCAAATTCAGCCACATGTCGAGTGTATTTGTCAGTTTCCTCCGTTTGACGCGTTCTGCGGCCGAACAACCTCTCAGTCTTCATCGCTCTACTCCATCTCTCAACGATTCCACCGGAACTGAACCCCGCCCAACTTAATTTCCACGAATGGACATTAAGAACTGAATGGGACAGCTCATTCCGGACGTCGCACCTGCGTCACTATGCGTTCAGGTTTTGAATTGACCGTTACGCGGGCAGAAAAGTCCTTTCAGGGAAGAAAACTTATGTCGCCCAGACAGATGTTCCGTGCCGCCGCAGCGGTGGCCATCGTCCTGAGTATGTCAGCGGCACACGCCCAGTTCTACCGACATGGCTGTGGTCCCGTCGCTGCCTGTACACCCATTCAGCCCGTGCGGACAACCTGTTACCAGGATGTTCCGGTGACAACGTTTCGTCATGAAAAGCAAACAGTGAGAGAGCCCTATTACCGCACCACATATGAAGATCGTGAAATTACAGTGATGAAGCCTGTGACAACGCAGCGTGAGGTGGAAATCCCCACCGTTTCTTATCACAACGTGACGGAGCACCGCACGGTGACACGAGACAGGGGACGCTGGATCACCCGTTACACTCCTGTTCAGAAGTACTCCCCCTGCCAGGTCGATGCTCGCCCCGGTCTCATCGGATGGCTGAATCGAACGGGTTACTCGTTCCGGACGGCCTTCAGACCCAACTATTACACCTCGCGCCAGTACGTGCCCAACATGATGGCCTGCACCGTTCCGGTGACACGACAGGTGGCTGTGTCGGGAACACGTCGAGTCACCGTGAACGAAACCAAAATGGTGGCTCATAAAACTACGGAACGAATTGCAGTACAAAGACTGGACTATCGCGAGCGGGTGGTCACTGTCATGAGACCTCAGATGACCTATCGCAGAGTACCCATCGGTAGCCGGCTCGCTTACGGTTACGGAATCGGCAACGCTACAGCATTTGCTCCGATCATTGAGAGCCGCACTACTCGGACCCCGGAACCGGACCCAAAATTTAGTGAGCGTTCCGGTGGAAACGAACATAACCAGACACCGTTTCCTGATGATGGGGCCCACGCTCACGAGAAGAAACGATTCCAGAGATCCGGTCTTTCCCGTGAGAGGCAGTCGGTGGAGGAACCGACACTGTTCCAGACTCCTAACACCTCAGTCGACAGCGAGAAACTGCTGGTTCCTGCCACGTACTCTCGACCCGCTGTGACCAAATCAAGCGGCTGGTCACGGACATCACCGAAGACAGCCATGAGAAGTTCGTCGCAGTCAACGACAAACGCCTCTCAATTGATACTGACGCAGAAATCAGAGAACAGACTGTAGGGGCGATCGTTCGGCGATCGACACCTGTTGAGACAAATCCCTTCCCCTCAGTTACGTCTCTTCTCCCCCTTTTCCTCCCTCCGTTCTCTGATGATGCGTCTTCCCCGCGGCACCGGTATCACGCCGGTGCCCTTTTTTGGTGCGCACGCTACGAACGACTCCTTGACGCATCCTTCGGCTGGACCACGCGCCCCGGACTATCCTGCAGCTCGTTCGGCTGCTTCAAAGTTGCATTCGCGATGCGTTCCATCACAGAACGGGCGATTCTTTGACGCTCCGCAGCGACACAGCGCAATCATTTCTTTTCCACCTGTATCGAACGCGTTTCCATCTGCGTCTTCCACCGTACCAATCCCTGTCACCAGCAAAGGACCATGGTCTCGGACAACAATTTTTGAGTCTGCCATCAAATGATTCCTGAACCTCAATGAACGGTGATTGGCTGACATCTTACCCTAACGAATTCAATCAGGAATTCTAACGCTGCTCATCGGTCATACCACCGGCAGAATTCGCGGCTTTATCCACGATCTGTCCGGCGTCTTGGCAAGTTGGGCAAGATTTGCTCCACATAACCGCTTCGGACGGTACGAGCGCCAGATTCGTATCAAGTCACTGATTTTATGCCTCCGATACGGATTCAGTCGGGTTGGATCAACTTCGGCTCTAAAGACTGAGATGTGTTCATGGCTGGGTGCCTCAATGGACATACCAGTACCGCACGAAGGAACTCGGAATGCAATTGCGCAGAATCACACATTCAGCGACGACCTGGCTGCTGGCCAGTGCTCTGGCAACCACGTCCGTGGCGGCTGAGCCATTGTTGACAAACACGCCAAGCTTTCGGATACCCTTCACTGTCGGTTCGGGCAACGGTCCGGCTGTCGAAGGCTTTGCGGTGCTGTTTGGCGCCAAAAACGGCGGGGCCATGCAGCAACTGCAGCGCGTTCCTGTCTCAGCACGTGGTTTTCAGTTCTCTGCTCCGGCTGACGGTACGTGGGAATTCGCCATTCGCATGACTGATCCTGCCGGAAACCCGGATGAGTCTACCGGACCACTGATGCCGGAATTACAGGTGATTGTTGATACGACTGCCCCGACTCTGGACTTGGAACTCATCGACGCCGGTGACGGTAACGTTCGAGTGAAATGGAGCAGCAAAGAAGAATTCGTGCCAGGCTCTTTGAAGTTGCAGTATACCGAAGGTGCTGATGGTCGCTGGAAGCCACTGTCAGTTGCACCATCGGCCGTCGGTCAAACCACGATTCGATCTCACCGTGGCACGGTGGTGGCCGTGCGTATTCAACTCACTGACCGAGCTAATAATACCGGTACGATCACTCGGGAAATCATGCTGGCCGCTGCTTCCGTGGGATCTCAGCCAGCTGACGGACAGACGCATGGTCCCGCTCGGAATGAGGTTCCAACGATTGTACCGTCGACAAACAGAGCTCCCGTTGGGCCATCACCTTTTCCACAAGTGTCGGCTCAGGCTGGGCTGCAACCCGAGCAGCCAAGGCAGATTCCGGCAGCCTATGGTGAATTTTTGTCTGCAGCGAACCCGCCACGGCTGCAGATGTCCGCACCTTCAGGCATTCCATCTTATTCGACGCCACAGACCCCTTTCCAATCCCAGCGGGTTGCGGTTGGCGCGTCTGCTGTTGGGATGCCACCCGTACAGCCGTGGCGGCTGCTTGGCCAGCGGTCGGTCATGTCAAATCCCGACATTCCCATTGCGTTGTCCGGTCAGCCTATTTCGCAGCTTGTTTCGGACTCTGTATTCAATATTGCCTATACTGTAGAAGATATAGGGCCATCGGGCGTGAGTTCCGTGGAACTGTTTGTGACGGAAGACAACGGGCAGCAGTGGTTCCGCTATGCCAATGATACAGACCTGCAGAGTCCAATGCAGGTGGACGTTCTGGGAGAAGGTACATTCGGATTCGCGATTCGCGTACGCAATGGCGTCGGATTCATTGATCCGCCGCCACAGCCGGGCGACCGTCCGGAGATCGTGGTCACTGTCGACCGCACTGCGCCGACTGTGGAGTTACTGGTTCCTCATGTTCACGTCAATGGTAGCGCATCGGTCAGACTGGGATGGCGAGTCCTTGACAGCCAATCCACCGCAATACGGCTTGAATGGGCCACAACAGCCTCCGGACGATGGGTGCCCGTATTCGACTGGCAGGCCGATTGTGGTGGCTATGAATGGCTCGTGAGCCCCAACATGCCGCACAGTCTGCATTTCCGACTGCTGGCACGTGATGCTGCGGGGAACATCGGTTCGGCTCAAACGTCACAGCCCGTGATCATCGACCTGAAGCGTCCAACGGCTCGCATGATCGGCGTGCAGCCTGTCACGCAGCCGACCGCCTACTGATACCTGACGATTCTTGCGCCAGCCGATTGTGAATCCGGCCGCAGCTGACAATATGGTCATGACGAAGACAGCATATGTCTGGTCTGACGCACCATTTGGCAATTCATTAGACTGCTGGTGCATCGGCACTGCGACCGCAATTCGATTACTGCACTCGTGCGATGACACATTTTCTGCTGCCCTGCTTAGGACCGGTATTCTGTCTTTCTGCTGCTGAGGGATGTCGATGGACATTCGCTTTTACAACACGCTCACCAATTCTGTTGAACTCTTCCAGCCGCTCAAAAGCGACTGTGTTCGTATGTATAGCTGTGGTCCGACAGTGTATGACTTCGCTCACATTGGCAACTTCCGATCGTTTCTCTTTGCCGATCTGATTCGTCGTACTCTGGAATTCTTTGGTCACGACGTTCACCATGTCATGAACATCACCGACGTTGGTCACATGACGGACGATGCTGTGGCTGACGGTGCCGGTGAAGACAAGATGCAAGCCGCAGCCAGGCGGATCAAAGAGGACAAAAAGTCGGGCAAGGTACCGGAAGGAGCCGTCAACAACCCGGATGATCCCTATCAGATTGCTCAATACTACACTGACGCCTTTCTCGAAGACGCACGTCGACTGGGCATGAAAGTGGCCTTCGAGTACGAAGACAACATCCTGCACGCGACACAAAACATCGACGAGATGCAGGAAATGATCTCCCGACTGATCGATAATGAACATGCCTATGTCGGTCCCGACGGTGTCGTCTACTACAGCGTGGAAAGTTTCTCCGACTACGGCATGCTCAGCGGCAATACACTGGACCAGCTGCAGACCGGAGCCGGAGGACGTGTCAGCGATACTAATCAGTCCAGCAAGCGACATCCGGCTGATTTCATGCTGTGGAAAGCTGATCCTTCACACATCATGAAGTGGGATTCGCCCTGGGGGACCGGCTATCCCGGCTGGCACATCGAGTGTTCGTGCATGGCCCGCAAACGGTTGGGCCGGGACATCATTGATATTCACACAGGCGGCGAAGACCTGATCTTCCCGCATCATGAATGTGAGATCGCTCAGTCCCGGGGTGCGACCGGCGCTGGCTCGTTTGCTCGATTCTGGATGCACGCTCGGTTTCTGATGGTGGAAGGCGAGAAGATGTCGAAGAGCCGGGGTAATTTCTGGACTGTCCGTGACGTACTGACAGGCCGAGCGACGGGCATTGAAGTGAATCCGGCAGTCCTGAGACTGGAGCTGATTAAGTCACACTATCGGTCCAATATGAACTTCACGAAGAAGGGCCTGCAGGATTCGGCCGGTGTTGTGAAACGTTTGCAGGAATTGCAAAAGCGTCTGGAATCCACAACCTCCAGACCAGCGGATGTTGATTTGTCTCATCCGGTGCTGCAGGTATTCGGTCAGGCGCTCGCCGACGATCTCAATATCGCGGGGGCACTGGGAGCTGTTTTACCATGGGCATCCGGTGATCATTGCGATGCGGCAGTATCTCTGGGAGTGCTAAAGCGAATCAACACGGTCCTGGAGGTGGCTCCGCTGGGCGAACGTGTCGGTGTGCCGTCGGATTCGGGCGACCAACCCAAAATCATCTCGCTGTGTGCGGAAATAGATCAAGCACGCGCGGAGAAAGACTGGCCGAAATCGGACGCTATTCGCACACGACTCGAACAAGCCGGCTATGACGTCAGGACGACACCTGAGGGAACGGTGGCTGAAAAGAAACTGGCCTGAACGCGTTGTGCTGATCGGGCCGGAGGTCAACCCTGCCCACTCAACCGAGTTGCCATCTGGCCATGCGCAGCTGAGCCGCCGAGCTGCCCCGCAGCTTTTCGTACCAAACCGTGACCAGTTGACCAGGCGACGTTTCCACCGTTGAGGGATACCCCAAATCCCCGGACGCCGCGTTGGCATGGATGATCATTGCCTCTGACCACGTCATTCCGTTGTCTTCACTGAGTCGCACCTGATTGCCCAGAGGGTTTCGACGGTGTCCATAGCTCATGACCAGCCGATCATCCGACAAACGCAGGAGATGCGAAGGCAGCCCCCAGACACCGATCGAATAAGGCGCTGCCCAGGAAACGCCGGCGTCCGTCGAATGTGTCTGCAGGGTCTCTCTGTCGTTGGCCGGGTTGTGGTTTCTAATCTGGACGATCCATCGGCCGTCTGCAGCTTCGACGGCGTGCAGTTCGTGATAATTCGCCGGATCATCGCCGGTCCGTACCGGCAGCCCGGCCTGCAGTTTCCAGGTCATGCCATCGTCATCTGAGATCCAGACTCCGACATGGCGTGTGTTTGTCCACATAGTCACACCGGCAAACATCAAACGGCCGTCACGAAGGTTCACAGGACCATGAGGGCTGTTGACCGGCACACGATACGCCGGCGACCAGTGTTGACCTCCATCTTCTGAACGCAGCATCCAGCAGCCCAGATGCCCGGCGTGTTCTCCATCAGGGAGTCGACGCCATACGGCCTGCCACCGGTCCAGCTGATCGGCCGACATTGTTGGCTTGCCGGCAGTAGCTCCGGTGATCGCTTGCTGCAGCAGGGCTTCGAAACCAAGCGAGGTGAACGTCGTCACCAGCAGCGTACCGGCGGCGGTTTCCACGATTCCTGCGTCGCGGTCATCGACCGGACCATCCAGTATTGAGCGGGCATAGGACCACGATGCTCCATCGTCATATGACCGAATCAGCTCGACGCGACCGAAGGGACACACGTGACTTTCGCGGCCTCCGGAGCATACCACCAGTAATTCACCGTTCCGGCGGCGAACGAGCGTCGGCCACCCGTGATAGCGGTCGGACTGCTCGCTGACCGTACGAATTTCATGCACGGCGAAAGCAGGAGCAGAATTCGCCGCCCGAATGCTTCTGCTGACGCCTGTGAACAGGCCTGCAGCGGAGACCGACATCATGGAGCGACGTGTGACGACTGGCATTGTGTGGTTCCACTCGGGGGACATAAGCCACCATACCCGAAATTTTCTGCAAATGGCAGCCTGTTGCATACGGAAGAGATTCGATCTTCGTCACTTGGATTCCTGTGTGGCACATCCAACAATGGTTCCGAAATTCCCGCCATACCCAATTCCATGATGTGCTGAACACCGTGCTCTGTCCTGCCGTGCTGTTGCATCAAGGATTTAATCATCGGCACTGAAGATGCACACTTGGACTTATCATCAAGTGAGTTGCACATCAGAAGAGGTCAGTCTTGATGGCAAACGAATCCCGGAACATGACGCCGAATCTCAACGGGACCAGTTCCTCCGGATTAGAAGGGCCGCTGTTGCTCCTGGTCGCCGTTGTGCTGACCTCAATGGCCGCCGGGACCGGCTGGGGTATCCGTGGTCAGTACGGCCATGAAACCGGCGCCATGATTGCCGGGGTCCTGGCGGCACTCACCCTAGTCCTGCTTTTTGTGCCCAAGGCCGTTTCCATGAATGGGGCTCGCGCTGCCGCGATGATGGCTGCCGCGATTGGCATAGGTGGATCCATGACCTATGGCCAAACGGTAGGACTTACGCACGACCGCGAAATTATCGGCAACATTGAGGCATGGCGCTGGGGTATGCTGGGGCTGTTTATCAAAGGTGGCGTGTGGATAGGGTTCGGAGGCTTATTTCTGGGAATCGGCCTGAGCGGCAAACGGTATCGGGCTCTGGAGATGACGCTGATGCTGGCAGCAGCAATGGGGCTGTATTTCCTGGGAGTCTGGTTGATCAATACACCATTCGATCCATTCAATCCGGACAATCCAGCCTTACCTAAATTCTACTTCTCCGACCATTGGGATTTCGAACCGGAAAGATTTGAGGCTGGATTAATCAAACCTCGCTGGGAGACGTTTGGTGGGTACTGGATGGCGTTAATTGGCCTGACACTCTACGCGCGTCTGGTTCGAGGCGACAAACTGGCGCTCCGCATGGCGGTAGTGGGAGTCATTGGAGGAGGCCTGGGATTTCCCGGAGGTCAGTGTACGCAGTCCGCATATACCTGGCATCCGGAGTGGTTTCAGGAAGACGGTGTTCTTGGATTCGGATCTGAGCTGTTCCGGAGCTTCAACTGGTGGAACGTCATGGAAACCACCTTTGGAGCAATTTGGGGAGCCATCATGGGATTTGGATTATGGCTCAATCGACATCTGATTGATGTGTCTGAACCGGATGACCACGTTTCCCTCACGCCTCCTGTTGAAATGCTGCTGGCTGTGATGTACCTGAGCCTCATGCTTGTCGGTGATTTTGGATATTTGAATCTGGAGAAGTTGCCGATCGGGGAATTCGAATATGCAACATCGCATCCATTCGAGTTCGCTTCTTATTGGTTCGTTGAAATCGGCATCCTGATGGTAAGCCTGCCGCTCATCGGGATCGCCGGTGGACGGATTTGGCCATACCTGATGCCGGTCGTTCTGATCGCCGTCCCGATCTGTGGAAAAACTCTGCGGGCCGTTGGATTCAATCCGGATCCGTTAAGCATGATCAGCGATACAGGAATCGCGTGGTTTTGTCTGGTGCAGGTGCCACTTGCCTGGGCAATCGTGATTGCTGCCTGGATGATTCAAAAGAGTCGTTATCACACTACCGCTCGCTTCGCGGCTGTGGCATTGATCTTCTCGACGTTGCTTTACCTTGGACTGAATACCGTTTTCTTCGGCTTTCCCCGGCTTCTTGACCCGCTTGAAGAATGGGGTGGTCGACATCCCAATCAGCTGTTCTTTACGGTTTCGTCCGTGTTTCTGATCCTGGTATCGGTGGTTACCTTGCTCGCTGTTCCCGGCCATGCGAACGTACAATGGGACGAGGCATCCGGCGGTGACGGAACCCCTGGACGAACTGGGCTGAGACCTGGAATTCCAGGCCATTGAGCTGTGAATCGTGGTCGTAGTTGCCATCCACCGTAGTTTCTGTTCCCAAGGCTCACTGCAGTCATTGTCATTCGAAACTCGGGCCACCTCTAAAAGAGAACCGATCAGTATTCATGTCACCCAGTGACCTGCCGTCGACAACGGAACAGACCCGTTTAGGTTCCGGTTTCAGAGACTCCGAAGACTGGTGGGCGGTGTGGTGTGGCGGCTTGTTGCTGGTGATTGCTTTTGGGGCTGTCTGGCTGAGAAAACCGGCTGACTTCGCTGAACAACTGAATGTGCCGAACAGCAAGGTCACCGTGTCCTCGCCGCTTAAGCCGTTTCTCGCCAAACCTGGATCATGGACAAATTCGCCGCTGCACGCGTTCTACAGTGTTGGCGCAGTCGAAGGCGGCACAACCAAAGTCACCAACACGATACCAGGCATCATTGGCGTATTTCTGACCATCGGAATCCTGTTTGCCATTGCACTGGCGATTCGAGGTCATTGCGCCATTGCATTTTTGAAGGCATTTCCGTTCGTGTTTCTGCTGAGCACTCTCTCGTACACGCTGGCGGCACACACCGTGATCAAGGCCTCGAATCTGGAATATGCTCTGTGGGCACTGCTCACCGGACTCATCATCAGCAACACCATCGGCACCCCGACGTTTCTCAAGCCGGCAGCTCTCACTGAGTTCTATATCAAAACGGGTCTGGTGCTGCTGGGAGCCGGCGTGCTGATGTCGCGATTGCTGGCACTGGGTGCGCCGGGAATTTTCGTGGCCTGGGTCGTTACTCCCGTTGTGCTCATCAGTACGTATATTTTTGGCCAGCAGGTTCTCAGAATCCCCTCAAAGTCACTCACGATGGTCATTGCTGCCGATATGTCGGTATGCGGAGTCTCTGCAGCAATTGCGACAGCCGGAGCCTGCAGAGCAAAAAAAGAAGAACTTACCCTGGCGATCGGGCTCTCCCTGTCGTTTACTGTCATCATGATGGTGGCCATGCCCGCAGTGATCTCAGCCGTCGGAATGGACGTGATTCTTGGAGCCGCCTGGATGGGTGGGACCATTGACTCCACCGGTGCCGTTGGTGCGGCAGGTGCGGCCCTGGGTGATAAGGGACTTGAAGTTGCCACTACCGTAAAAATGATCCAGAACATTTTGATAGGCGTCACTGCATTCGGTGTTGCGGTCTACTGGGCCACATTTGTTGAACGCGACGCATCAGATTCCGGCCCAGGACTCATCGCCATCTGGCACGGATTTCCAAAGTTCGTGCTGGGCTTTGCAGCCGCATCGATTGTGTTTTCTCTGATCCATGTGTTCATGGATGGAGGGCACGAACTGGTCGATGCTATGATCAGAGGATCCACGAAAACGCTGCGAGGCTGGTTCTTCTGCTTGGCCTTTGTGAGCATCGGCCTGCAGACCAACTTTCGGGAATTGCTGCCATATCTTCGCGGCGGTCGTCCGCTTGTGCTGTACCTCTGCGGCCAAACCCTCAATTTGTGCCTGACTTTGGCGATGGCGTGGTTGATGTACGATGTCGTTTTCAAAGACCAGTTGGCGGAACTGCGAGGTCCCGAACCAGCCGCGGCTGTGGAACCCATGGAGTCTGGCCAATGAACCATCAACGGTTTGCGGGAGTCCTGCGACTGGGACTCAGCATGTTGCTGATGGCGGTCATTTGGCTGCAGGTGCTGCCCTGGATTGCCGCTCAACCAAAGATGGCGGCCCATCTCCGGCGACTGGAGAACCAGGGAATTGATCCGGGCGCAATGTTCTATACCGAACTGGATGCAATGGCACCGATTCTGCATCGACTGGAACGTCGCTAATCAGCGACTGGCAGCCAATGCCACTGCACCATGGACAACGACTTCTTCGTCCAGTCCCGGAGCGACCACCTGCCAGGAATCACCGATGGGTGGAAAAAGATACCGTGCGACAGCCTCACGCAACGGGCCGTAGAACAGATCTTCGCCCATCAATGATACCCCGCCCCCCACAACGACGATATCAGGATCGACCAACGCCATCACTTGCGCGACTCCCCAGCCAAGGACATCCGTGGATGTTTTAAGGATCGCTTGAGCACTTTTGTTTCCGTCAGCAGCTGCCTGACTAATCATCAGTGTTGTGAGTGCGTCCGGTTCCTGTCCGCATCGGTTGAGCAAATCGGCCTGATCTTCAGCGCACAATCGAGGCCGACCGTGAGGGAGCAATCGATCCTGTATGCGTTCGGCTTCGCCTTCCAGACACGCACGAGCCGTCGCGGCAATTCCCCAGCCGCTGGCGATCGATTCCACAGTTACGTGTGAGTCTTCGGCCAGCAGCCCGGGCCGCAGATGGCCGATTTCTGCCGCTGCTGGTCGATCTGTTCCGTGAATGCGACCGTCGATCACCAGACCGCCTCCAACACCCGTTCCAACGGTCATGTAATACACCGTCCGGAATCCTTTACCCGCACCGTATTGCGCCTCGGCCAGTGCTGCACAATCGCAGTCATTTCCCAACACAGCCGGCAGTTGCAGCTGATCGCATACCCAGCTGGAAATAGGGAAATTTCTCCAGCCTTCGATCTGATGACTCGTGGTCACACATCCGTTTTCTCCATCGACCGGGCCACCGAAGCCGATCCCCACGGTTTGAATATCGTACTGCTGTTTCAGTTTTATCGTACACTCGCGAATCTGGCTTAGAATTCCCTGCGCGCCATGTTCCGGAAATACATCACGCCGGACAAAGGCTTCGAATTCCGCCTGTTCACCACGTCCGACGCCCAGTTGCAACTTGGTGCCGCCAATTTCAATTCCAAGGATCATCGCGCTCCTCAGTTGTTGTAACGACCTGTTTTGTTGATCCGGGCAAAAACATCATTAAGCACCCAGTGGAACAGACACAGGTGAATGCTTTCCACCATCCCCATGTCATCCAGGGCGACATGCAGACCGTCCTGCTGCAATTCTTTGACCTTGCCACCGCTGTAACCAGTGATTCCAAACGTCTTCATTCCATGCCGGTTGGCCCAATCCACTGTGTTCAGCACATTCAGACTGTTCCCGGAGCCGCTGATGGCCAGCAGTACATCACCAGGCTGACCGTAGTTCATCAGCTGCTGCACAAAAATCTGGTCATAGGACAGGTCATTTCCGACCGCCGTCAGCCAGCCTGCGTTGTCGGTCAGGCTGAGGACCTTCAGCCGCTTTTTTGACTCGTCCTTAAGATCCGTTTCGTGCAGCGTACTTTTGCCAAGATCTTCAGCCATGTGACTGGCGGTGGTGCCGGACCCGCCGTTGCCGATGACGTATACGAAATTACCGAACTCCCAGGCCTCGTAAATCACATCAGACCAGCGTTCCATGTCTGATCGTTTGATGCGATCAAGTTCCTGGCTGAGTCGGGTCATGTAGTTGTTGCTATCAAGTGATGCACCCAGCATCTTGTTCTTCCCACGGACTGAGAGTATGAATTGTTGGTTGTTTCCCGGAGGTACCACAGTTTCTCTGAAGCGGGCGTTCGATCAAGCGGTTTTTGATTGCAGAGACAAATTCCATAAATCAGCGGGTCTTTCCTGCTCACACAGGGGCTGCCCGACTGGAGGCACTGATGGCAGACGACGCTAATGCGGAAAACCTTCCATCATTAGACGCCATGCCCGGCTGCCGTTCCACCGGCGGGAGACTTCTGACTGACTCAACTCCAGCAGGTGACGGGTTCCGCGTTCCAGCTGAGTGGGAGTCCCGCGAATGCTGTATCATGGTGAGGTGACCACCTCAAAACAGGAAAAGTTTCGGTATCCCGCGGGACAATGTCCGTGATCCGTGGGCGGACGCGGCAAATCCACTCAGCGAATTCGAATTCGTGCTGTTGGTCATCGACCCTCGTGAAACGGGGCAAGTTGGCAGATTTCCGAACAGTGAGATCAAAACAATTGAACTGCCGGTCAGTGATCGCTGGTCCTGTGACGTGAACCGTGCGCAGATGTTACTTGGCCCCTAACGTGATCGACTCGAAGCGGGAATCAGTTCGATGCTGGTTCGACCTCTGACAGCGCTGGCCTTTGTCTTGTGGAGGGCCCCGCCGAGGCAGTCCCCAATGAAATCACAGGACGGAACTCGCGCAATCGGGCAGACAAAAGCAATCCAGCTGTTCCAAATACAAGTCCCTGGGGAGTTCTCCCGGAAGTCTTTGGCGGTCGGCAGGTCATCGGAATGAACTTAGAAGTCCTGTCACCTGACGACGGGGCGAACCCACTGCATCACTCAGCAGGTTCTCGCCGTGCGCTGAAAGGTCGCCTCGAATTTAGTCTTCGTCAAAGTTTCTGATCGCCAGCGGGCAGGACCAGGTTTCTCCGTTATTACATTTAACGGTGGCCACGATCGGGAACACAACATTCAGTACGACCAAGACCGGAAGAATCAGTATTCCAATCGCGACCCAGAACAGCACTGCGCCGACTGCAGCGAAGATTGCACTGCTGATCATTCAGTTCATCATCCGTGAACCGTGTCGACAGGCCAGGTCAGATTCGTCTTTGCTGATGCCCCGGAGCACGATCGGAAGAATGAGTCCGACGCCGGAAAAGTATGTGAGCTGAGACAGATGCATCAACATGTACCAGGTGTTTTCACCAATTCCGAACAGCTTTTCGTTACTCTCGACGTAGACAGTCTCCGGACTCCGGGACAGCACGCGCTGTTTGACTTTGCCAAATTCTTGGTCTGTGAGTGTGCCCTGAGAGCGTTATTGTTCCGGACGACTGATTTTATCGGAGATGGAAAAATTGATACTCCTGAATAATTCATGTGACTGACGCTTAGGTCATCTACACGAAAATCCACGGAATCCGGCGAATGAAAGTGGGTGTCTGCCGGGAAAGAATTGTCCACAGCCAGGATGTCTGGGTCGGGGTCAAAGAAGTCCGACATCTCCCCGTGGCCAGGCCCTGTACAGATTGCCTTCAGGCCATTACCAATCGCAATTGAGTCGCTGCTTCAGAGATTCGAATCCGGAAGGCAGCTGTCGCGCCGGCATATGCCGGCGCGATGTCGGGGTCGTGTCTTTACTCGTCATCGCTCAGCCAGTACATGAGGAAATCATCTCGCGTCATATCGTGTCGCTTCGCTTTCATGCGATTTCGTTTTGCGTCTGAAGACTGAGGCATGCGAAAGTTGGCCGGCTTTTCCAGTCCGGCTTTCTCCATCAAACTTAAAGCAAACGGATCATCAGTTGCAGGAGCAGTCGCATCGGCTTCGACAAAGTATTCAATGCGGAACCGGGACTTGGCGACCTGCAATTCGTCACCTGGCAACAGGGCCGATTGAAGTGTCCGTTCACCATTCACTTTGACGCCGTTGGTGCTGCCGAGATCACGGACGTGCCAGTAGCCTTTCTGCAACTCCAGCTCGCAATGATGGGAAGACACATTCGACTTTGCCAAACAGATATCACACGACGACCGACGACCGACGAGCAACTTCTCATGAAGGAGGGGGATCGAATCACCGCCTCCACACGGATTCAACTCACCGAGCATCAGCTCTGTTCCTGAACATTCGACGAATAACAAAAAGGGTTCCTGTCCTGCCGGAATTCAGTGAACACAACAAATTCAGCTGCATACACGGTGTCAGTCAACACGGCCGGCACTATCACCTCAGCACACTACGTTCCAACCGAGAAATTCCGCTAAATCCGTTTTGCAAATTTCCGGGTTGAAATTCCGGCGACTGTGTCGCAACACATCATTCAAGATAATGGCGTGGGCCGGGAATGCAACAGGAAGAAATCGCAAATCCTGCCGGGAACGCATCATGCGGGGGCATTCACCACTGAAATTCCCTGATGTAGCGTGGGTATCCTCCTCTATCACAGATCACATTCCGGCGAGCATTTTCTTCTGCAACCCAGGCTGGATCGGGCCTGAGCCGATGCCGTTCACTTTATTCAGGATACCACAGAATTGAACACCATTCCTTTATTCCTGCCATAAACCGAATTCCGGAGCTGCAGTGACGTCCTGATTTTTGTGGACGGACTCGTGAATTCCGCCGGCAGATGATGCACGTTAACCGCTGCCTGGACACAGATCGGTTGCTGCATCAAAGGACCAGTGAGTGCCTGAACAGATGAGTAGTGTAAATTCAGTCAGTCGAACTGGCTGGTTCGCACATTCGAGAAATGCCGAGTTCCAGGTGGAGCCGAAACCATATTCACATTCACTCACCGGCAGACGGTAATGTGTTGTCAGCCATGGGTGTCTCCAGTTCAGATTTCCATGGTTGGGAACCGTCCGGTCCCGAACCGGGAGTTGCATGATGTGCCTCGCACGTTAGTAAGCCTGAATTGCATATGCCAACGCACCATCAGAACATTTATTTCAAATTTGTAGGCCGGTTTGCGATTGGTTATCCTGATATGCGGCTCTCCCGACGATTCCGGTGCCTGTGTTCATTTCACCTGATATGGACATCAACATTGCGCTATGCCTGCTGGTCAGTGCCCGGTCCTCGGTTGGCCTGGACCAGTTTTCATGCACCACTTGATTCCCGGTGGAACAGATGAACAGATTCACGCGTCGTGAAGTACTGCACATTCTGGGCACGGCCGGCGGGGGCTGTGTTCTGCCACGGCGCTCCGCAGGGGCCACTCAGACTCGTGATTCTCGAAGATTACTGTTCAACTGGGACGGCTCGATGGTCCATTGCTATGGCCGGGCTGCACTGGGTACAGATGCTGAACATCTGAGTGTCGATCAGTTCCGCTCGCTGGTGTTTTCAACGCTTAACGAGCAGGCTGTCGATGCTGTGCTGTTCAGTTTTGGCAGTGGCAATGTGGCGGAATATCAGAGCAATGTTTTGGAATGGGCCGGGCAGGCGGATGGATTCGAGTTTCCGGATTCAAAAATCTGGCACGGTGGGATTAAAGTCGATGCTGCTGACCAGTATCGGAATCCGAAGGAGCTGTCCGATACCGGAAATAATCCTCCGGAGGTGCTGGTGCGGGAATGTCATCAACGTGGAATGGCTGCCTTCGTATCGCTGCGGATGAACGATTGTCACGATGGACAGCATGCACGCGGCGCGCTGCCGAATCCTGAGCTGGCGACGTTCAAAAGACAGAATCCGGATTGGCTGGTCGACGATCTGGACTGGTGGTCAGCGCTCAATTTCGCTCATCCACGCGTGCGGGCGTTGAAGTTGCGGATCATCGAGGAGTTCTTCGATCGCTGGGACTTTGATGGCATCGAGCTGGACTGGTTAAGGCATACACTCTACTTCCCACGTGGCACAGAACGAGAGAATGCACATCATCTGACCGATTTTATGCGGTCTGTTCGTGAGAGCCTCCAACGTTGCGCAGTGAAGCGAGGACGACCTGTGGAGATTGCCGTTCGCGTTCCGGAACGGCTGGTCTGGTGCGAGCAGGGTGGGTTCGAAGTAGCACGCTGGATCGACGAAGATCTGGTCGACATGCTGATTGTCGGTCAGGCCCTGACCGAATTACCAACCCTAATGCAGTTTCACCACGTATCAACCAAACGTCGTGTACCGGTTTATCCGTGCGTTACACCGTTCGGCAACGGCTACGGGCTGAGTCCGGACAAAGTCATTCGCGGAAATGCCGTAAATCTTTGGTTGGATGGTGCTGACGGACTCTACGCCAGCAACTGGTTTTTCTATGGTGCTTGGCGAAGTCACTTGCTGCATCAGATCTCCAGTCCGGATCATCTGACCGGGTTGCCAATGCGGTTCACACTTTCGCATCGTGTAAATGTGCCCGCGGGGCAGACTGGTGCCGATTACGTCCGCTACAACGTTCAGGGACAGGATGCTCCGCTGCCGGTGACTCTTAAGCCGAATGTCCCGCATAGATTTGTATTAGGCAGTGGTATTAATTTAGCCACGAATGCTGCGGTCCCGCAGAAGGCCGAACTATGGATCGGCGTTGACTTCTCGGGTGACCGAGACGTGTTGAGTCTGATGCTGAACGACCATTCACTGAGTGTCCCAACGAGCGAAGGACGTATTGTCCTGTCACAGCTGGGTGAGCTCATTGAGATACCTGCCGGCAATGGCATTCTCGGCTTCCCGGCACAGACTTCGATCGACGAAAGATTTCGCGGTATTCGAATCGATGTCCCTCCCGGGATACTGAAGGAAAAGCAAAATGAGCTGAAGCTGGTCGTAGCGGAACGCACTCCCGGGATAAAGCATGACCTTCGTCTCAACCGGCTGGAGCTGGATTTGACGTTTTAAGGCACGTAGCAGGAAAAAAGAACTGTCGAGTGGCAAGCGTGAACTGCTGGTTTGGCTGTCACTGACGGCGTATCACCGGACTTCCGTTGTTTCGGTCTCCTGGAAACCGGAGAGACGTCCCGGGAAACGGAGTCTTTAAAAAACGCAAACACCGCCAGCCGACCGCACCGGCTGATAAAGGGGTCCTGTAACGTTATGGAAGTCAGGTGAGCGCTTCCGTAATGACTCGACCACCCAGATCAGTCAGCCGCTTGAAACGGCCGGCGTGGTAATAGGTCAGTTCCATGTCATCCAATCCCAATTGATTCAGGATTGTGGCGTGGAGATCGTGCATGTGGTACGTGTTTTCCACGGCCTTGATGCCCAGTTCGTCGGTGGCGCCAATGACGGTTCCGCCCTTCACGCCGGCGCCCGCCATCCAGGCGATCATGGCCTGCTTGTTGTGATCGCGACCGGGATTGGTACGGAAAAAATTCATACTATTGTCTGCTGTACGTCCGAACTCACCACCCCAAACCACGAGTGTTTCATCGAGGAGCCCGCGCTGCCTGAGGTCAGTGAGTAAACCGGCCATTGGCTGGTCCGTTTTCTCACCGCAACGTCGGTGGTTGCTGGCGAGGTTTTCGTGCGAGTCCCACCCGTGGCAATAAATCTGCACGAATCGAACTCCGCGTTCCACCAGACGCCGGGCCATGAGACATTTGCGTCCCATCTCGTCCGTGACCGGGACATCCAGTCCGTACAGGTCCCGGGTCTGTCGTGATTCCTGGCCGACGTCGAGGGCATCGGGTACGGAAGACTGCATGCGAAATGCCAACTCATACTGCCGCATCCGCCCGGCCAGATCGGGATTGCGGGGATTCATGTCCAGGGTCTGCTCGTTCAGCCTGTTCAGCATCCTCAGATTGCTGTATTGGCGCCGTCGATCGATACCAGCGGGTTGCAGATCCACGATTGCGGGTCCAACCGGATTGAGCAGAGTCCCCTGGCACTCAGTGGGCAGGAATGCGTTTGACCAGTTCATGGCGCCACCGAAGATACCATTTCCGGTATCAGGCAGCACGACGAATCCAGGCAGATTTTCGTTCTCGCTGCCCAGTCCATAGGCCACCCATGATCCGACGGACGGGCTCCCCGGGATTGGCATGCCGGTGTTCATAAAAAATGTCGCGGTCGTG
Organism: Planctomycetota bacterium; assembly: GCA_963581585.1. Lineage (GTDB taxonomy): Bacteria > Planctomycetota > Planctomycetia > Planctomycetales > Planctomycetaceae > S139-18. The sequence continues at coordinate 79,137 of CAUZPL010000009.1, read as the reverse complement.
TGTGCTTCGACGCTCGTATGCAGCGATCGGATGACTGCCATGTCATCGACACACTTCGCCAGTTGCGGGAACAGGTCGGAAACCTCGATGCCCGATTCACCGTGTTTTTGAAAACTGAAAGGACAGGCGACATACATCCGTTTTTCGAGGCTGCCGTAGACTCGTGTAACCGGCTGGCCATGCAGTTTGTTTAATTTCGGCTTGGGGTCGAATGTGTCCATCTGGCTGGGGGCACCCGCCATGAACATGAAAATACAGGCTTTGGCTTTGCCTTCCGCATGACCTGGCCTGGGTGTAAGCACGCCGGATTCTGCCGCAGACAGGCAACCGTCACGCTGCAACAGCGACGTCAACGCCAGCGCACCAACGCCGTGGCCAAAGTTGTAGAGAAAGTTTCGACGGTCCGGTTCCATGCAGCTGTCAGCCACCGACAGTTCCATCCTGGAATTCGTCTGTTGCGGGTATTCGATCATTGCCAGTCCAATCCTGCTTTATATTTCGTCCGGGTGCATTTCCGGAATTTTGAATCAACGCAAGTCGGTTGGTGAGCCTCGTTCATATACTACTGCAGAAACAGAAACTCATTAGTGTTCAGCAGAATCAGACACAGGTCTGTCAGTGAGCCTCTGGGAGCTGTCGCTCCGTCGAATTCGACGGAGCGATCGTCGGTTTCATTGCCGTGTTCTAAGAATTCGAGGCAGCTGACCATTTCAGCTGCCTTCGGAGAACGCTGGAAGGCAAGCTGGTAAGCACGATCGATCTGCCGCGACGGATTGTTGCCGACATCACGCATAATACGACCGGAAAATTTGTCGCTCTGTTCGGCGATGAACTGACTGTTGAACAGCGCGAAAACCTGAGGCGTCACTGTGGTCACCTCACGGACCGGACAACTTTCGTCAATATTCGCTCCATTAAACACTTTGAGGAATGGCAACTGCAGCGAACGACTTTGCAGCATGTAAATGGTGCGCCTGCTGCGTTGCTCCTGTTCGGAAGGTTTCCACCAGGTCGGCGCCCTCTGCATCAACTCGTCATCCACGAAGGGAAAAAAGGGTGGGCCACCCATCTCACGATTGAGAGATCCGCTCACCGCCAAAACGCTGTCACGAATGACTTCGGCTTCATGCCGTATCGGACTGCGCACCCACAAGTATTCATTTCCGGGGTCAACCTCGTCAAAATCTGCTGTGCGCGGATGCACCATCGACTGTCGATAAACGTTGGACGACAGGATTAGACGGTGCATGTCTTTAATGCTGTATCCGCTGCGTGTGAACTGGATGGCAAGCCAGTCGATCAGATCCTGATGCAGCGTTCCACTCCCGTTTGCACCGAAATCACTTGATGTAGCGACTAAGCCCTTTCCAAAGTGATACTGCCAGATGCGATTCACCATGACACGGGCGGTCAATGGATTCTCCGTGTCCGCAATCCAGTCGGCAAGCAGCCTGCGACGGGTTCCTGACAGCCCGGTCAGATTCACAGGATTGGAGGTTCCCGTAGCGGCACTCAGGAATCCCGGCTCGACAGCATCTTCTTTCAGCTTGTAGCTTCCTCCGGAGAGGACGTGGGTAGCTACGGAATACTTCAGGGGTGAATCCTTCGCGACGTAAGCAGTGGGTTCGAAGTAATTACGATCGTTGGGATTTGCGAAGCGTGCCGACTGGCGTTTGATATTTTTATAGATGGCCTGTTCCTCCATGGTGAACAGGATTCCCTCTGCCATTGCGGTTTTGAGATCGCGGCTGCCGTCATCCGCGACCAGATCCTTCAGATCCGCAGTTGCTGCCAGTTTGTGTCGCTCGCGGAGTCGCTGGCGATACGACCCGAGGGTTTCATCCTGCCATTTTTTGCGCTCGTCCAGAAGCGTTAACCAAGCCTGTTTCTGACGGTTCCATCTTTCTCGGTCCTGCACAGGCTTCTCATATTGTCCAAACGGCAGTGATTCGGGTCCCACAACCAGTGGCGCAAAGAAGGCCTCCATTCGATAGTAGTCATTTGTCGGGATTGGGTCGTACTTATGATCGTGGCAGCGAGCGCACTCCAGTGTGACGCCCAGAAACACAGATCCCGTGACGCTGACAACATCATTCAGGAAATCTCGTCGTGACAGCTGTGGTTCAGTTCTTTCGACGGGCACCCACAAATGTAAAAACGCCAGCCCAATCCGGCCTTCGTCTCCGTATTTGAATGCGTCTCCACCCAATTGTTCACGGATGAAACGATCGTACGGTCGATCCTGATTAAACGCGCGAATGACATAGTCGCGGTAACGCCAAATGTGCGGTCGCGGATAATCGATCGCTCCGCCACGCGTGTCGGCGTAGCGGACCAAATCGAGCCAGTGGCGTCCCCAACGTTCACCGTATCCCTTGTCTCGCAGCAGTTGCTCTATGCGCTGCCTGTAATTCTCTTCCGATGGCTCGGAAACAAATGATTCCATCTCTGGCGGACTGGGAGGGAGTCCGACAAGCCCGAAGTACAGTCGGCGCAACAAAGCACGTGGATTGGCGGGAGGTGCCGGTGTCATTCCCTTTGATTCAAGTCGCTCCAGCACGAAGGCATCAATCGGGTTTCGCACCCAGTCTGTCTGGGCGACCGACGGCACACTGGGTTCAGCCAGTTGAGCCCACGGCCACTCCGTGGAGTCGCCTGCAACCGTTGACACGTTGGGCAGGAGAACGACCAACACCAATGCGATACATTCAGTTTTCGCGAAGACTTGTCCGGACGGCTTCATTTTCGATCTGCCGAATACGGTTGTTCGAACTGCACCTTCCAGCTCGCCTGGAGGAACGACCTGGAAAAATTAATCTTTTAGGATACCACGGCCTGCGAGTTCTATCAAACTCTGCATTCCTGAACCAGATGGAGCCCACAGCGCAGGGCATGTGATGCCACTCACCAAATAAGTGACGAATACAAGCCCGGCATTTGAGGATGGGCGGGTTTTTCCTGAATGATGGCGGTCGTTTATTGTCTTGCATCGGCCTGCCACCCGTCTCTGTGTTCGCAATAGACGAATGCAGTTGGTTCCGCCCGGCGTCTGCAGTTTGTCAGTCGACTGCGGACCTGAAACGTTCCAGAGCTGTTTCCACGTTGGCTCGACTGTTGAAGGCACTGAACCGAAAATAGCCTTCGCCGGCCGCACCAAATCCGCTGCCCGGAGTCCCCACCAGATGTCCTTTGGAGAGCAAAACGTCAAAAAAATCCCAGCTGCTGAGGTCGTTGGGCGTCTTAAACCAAACATACGGAGCATTTTCACCGCCATAGACTCTGATACCAAGTTGCTGTAATCCTTCCCGAAGCAGTCTGGCATTGGCCATATAGAAACTGACCAGCTCACTAATCTGCCGGCGTCCTTCTTCAGAGTACGCAGCAGCAGCTCCCATTTGAACGACGTAGGATGCTCCGTTGAATTTAGTACATTGCCGGCGATTCCAGAGCTGATGCAGAGAGACCGGACCGGAACCTGTAGTGACAGTAAGGTCCTTCGGGATGACAGTGAACGCGCACCGCGTACCCGTGAAACCGGCGTTTTTGCTGAAGCTGCGGAACTCAATGGCGACTTCCCGTGATCCATCAATTTCATAGATCGATCGAGGTACATCGTCATCAGTAATGAATGCCTCATAAGCTGCATCGAACAGGATAATCGACCTGTTTGTTTTCGCGTAATTCACCCAGTCGCTAAGTGTTTCGCGCGTTGCTACTGTTCCTGTCGGATTGTTCGGATAGCACAGGTAAATCAGATCGACCGGTTCCGACGGGATCTCGGGAACGAATTCATTTTCTTCTGTCACGGGAAGGTAGACGAGTCCGGTGTAACGGCCGGCATCATCAGCCGGACCGGTGTGTCCAGCCATCACATTGGTGTCGACATAAACGGGATACACCGGATCTGTGATCGCGACGCGGTTGCCTGGTCCGAAGATATCCAGAATGTTGCCGGTATCACACTTGGATCCATCTGAGATGAAGATCTCATCGGTCGATACGTTCACTCCTCGGGCCTGGTAATCGTAAGCAGCGATGGCATCTCTCAGAAATGAATAGCCCTGTTCTGGTCCATAGCCGTGAAACGAGCCATGGTCAGCCATTTCATCGACGGCTTTATGCATGGCCTCAATGATCGCCGGCGGCAGCGGTTCGGTGACGTCACCGATGCCGAGGCGAATGATCTCAGCATCGGGATTGGCCTGAGAGAATTCCGAAACGCGGCGGGCAATCTCCGGGAACAGATAGCCGGCTTTGAGCTTGAGGAAGTTTTTGTTGATTTGAACCATTTTTGACTGCGGTGATTGTGGGGAGTTAAACGTTCGAAGGACCGGAACTCGGGAGCTGAAACGATTTGATACCAGCGGTGGTGGCGCAGGCTGACAGGATGCAACTCGGACGAAACGGCCGGACGCGTGGTATAGCAAGCTCCGGGGCCGATGTCAGTGGTTTGGCTGTTGAACCGGATCGACTTTGGCAGGAGCGACCACCCAAAAAGCCGTCGTCGCGAAAATCCAGCAAAGTCTGAGAAAATTTGCTGGTGAATTGGATGCAAAATGAACGCCACGGCGGAACAATTTCGCTCATGGGCACACAATGGACTCCCGAGTCGTGGCAGTCACGGCTCGCACAGCAGCAACCTATTTACGACGACCAGCAGCAGGTCGACGAAACTTTGCGCACTTTGGGCCAGCTTCCGCCGCTGGTGACGGCCTGGGAAGTGGACCGCCTGCGGCAACAGCTGGCCGACGCAGCCGTTGGCAACGCGTTCATACTGCAGGGAGGGGACTGCTCCGAGAGTTTCCACGACTGCAATGCCACATCGATTCTGAGAAAGCTGAAAGTCCTGATTCAGATGAGTCTTGTACTCATCTGCCGATCCCATCAGAAAGTGATTCGGATTGGGCGCATTGCAGGGCAGTATGCCAAACCCCGTTCGGCCAGTATGGAAACGCGTGACGGAGTCGAGCTGCCGAGTTATCGAGGAGACATTGTGAACCGCAGCGGTTTTAACGAGACCGATCGACGGCCGAATCCGGATCTGTTGCTGCGGGCATACGAACGGTCGGCATTAACAATCAATTATATCCGTGCACTGAGTGAAGGTGGTTTTGCGGACCTGCATCATCCTGAAAACTGGGATCTGGAGTTCGTCCGGAATACACCAGGATCACGTAAGTACCAGGAATTGCTGGAATCACTCAGCGATGCCATTCGTTTTATGGAAGTGGTTTCGGATTCTGAACTGGAGCAACTAACCCGCGTCGACTTTTTCACATCACATGAAGGCCTGCATCTTCTGTTTGAACAGGCCGTAACGCGAACCGATCAGCGAAATCGAGGGTCGTACAACCTGAGCACGCATTTGCCATGGATTGGCGATCGGACTCGAGCGATTGACGGAGCTCATGTGGAATACTTTCGCGGAATTCGGAATCCGATTGGTGTCAAAGTGGGCAACTCGATGGCTGCCGACGAACTACTGGACCTGATTCGTGTACTCAATCCTAAGAATGAATCCGGGCGACTGACGCTGATCCACCGTTTTGGAGCGGACACAATTGCCTCACATCTGCCTCAGTTGGCTGACACGGTTCGGCGGTCCGGACTTAACGTGCTGTGGAGTTGCGATCCGATGCACGGGAACATCCACACGACCCGCAACGATATCAAGACACGATCCTTTGACGACATTACTCTGGAAATCATTACGGCGTTTCGGATACACCGGGAGGCGGGGACTCGATTGAGCGGTATTCATCTCGAATTGACGGGTGAGGATGTCACGGAGTGTCTGGGTGGGCCGGCTAATCTCACGGAAATAGATCTGCAGCGTGATTATCGCAGTCAGGTGGACCCTCGTTTGAATTATGAGCAGGCGATGGAAATAGCGTTTCTGGTCGCGGAACAGCTGAAATAGAACAGAATGCACAGACCTAATAGACTCCAACTCTGATTGTTGTGCTTGTTTAGAGAAACGAAGTCCCCGAACAGATGTTTGACATTCAGCCCAGGTCCAATCGACATCACGGAGGCCCTTTATGACTCGGACCGCCGAAATCACACGCAAGACTGCCGAAACGCGTATCCGCCTGACGCTTGATATCGATGGTACAGGGGAATGTGATATTCAGACCGGAGTCGGTTTCTTTGATCACATGCTGACACTGCTGGCCCGGCACGGTCTGCTGGACCTGACCGTGAAAGCGGATGGCGACGTGCATGTCGATCATCACCACACGGTGGAAGATGTGGGGATTTGTCTGGGACAGGCTCTGGCTGAAGCCACTGGCGATAAAGTCGGGATTTTGCGATACGGCGACGTGACGCTGCCGATGGAAGAAACTCTGGTGACGTCGGCACTTGATCTCAGCGGTCGATATGCGTTTGTTTATGCCGTGGAGTTCCCCACTGAAAAAGTGGGTGAGTTTGACACTCAGCTGGTTCAGGAGTTCTGGACCGCAGTGGCATCCAATGCGCGCATGAACCTGCACTTGATTTTGCATCACGGCTCGAACAGTCATCATATTGCCGAGGGCTGTTTCAAGGCGACGGCTCGAGCACTGAGGAAGGCCGTTGCAGTAGATTCTCGCCAGACCGGTGTTCCGTCATCAAAAGGAACTCTGTCCACCTAGCCTCGAAACTCACTTCATCCGGGCAGGTGCGACAGGCTGAATGTATATCCCGCACCGTGCAGGCTTCCAGTCTGTTAACTGAAGCCGACCCCGGTCTGACATCTCAATGTCGTCCAGAGCCTCAACAGGCCCCCAAATATGGCACAGCGGCAGATCCTCGTCACATCGGCATTGCCCTATGCCAACGGACATATCCATATCGGGCACTTGGTCGAGTACATCCAGACAGATATCTGGGTGCGATTCCAGAAGCTGCGCGGGAATCACGTCCTGTATGTGTGTGCTGACGACACGCACGGCACGGCCGTTATGCTGCGTGCCCGGGAAGAAGGTCGCAGTGAAGAAGAAGTCATTGCCGATATGCAGGAAGCACACATCCGTGACTTCACCCGGTTCAATATTGAATTCGACAACTACGGCAGTACCAACAGTCTGGAAAATCGTTTGCTCTGTGAGAGTATCTGGAAGTCGATCGTCGATGCCGGGCTGGTACAAGAGAAGGACATTGTACAGCTGTATGATCCGGTGGCGAATACCTTTCTGGCCGACCGATTTGTGCGCGGCAGCTGTCCCAGGTGCGGAGCTGCTGACCAGCCCGGTGACAATTGCAGCGCATGCGCGTCGACCTATTCGCCTGCAGATCTGAAGGATCCAGTGAGTACGCTGTCGGAAGCCACGCCCGAACTGCGGACGGCGACGCATCTGTTCATTCAGTTGGAACAGCTTCACGAGTTCCTCAACGAATGGACCCAGTCAGGTAAGCATCTGCAGCCGGAAGCGGCGAATTATCTCAGAGGCCATTTTCTCGGAAATGGATTGCGCGACTGGGACGTTTCACGCCCCAATCCGTATTTTGGTTTCGATATTCCGGACAGTCCGGAGAATTCCTGGTATGTGTGGTTTGATGCTCCGATTGGCTACATGGCTTCCACGGAGCAGTGGTGCGCAGCCAATGGTGGTCGGCTGGATGACTGGTGGAAAAACGATGATGCCGAGATCCATCATTTTATCGGCAAGGACATCACTTATTTTCACGCCCTGTTTTGGCCCGGGATGCTGAAGACTGCCGGCTATAACCTGCCTAAAAGAATCCACATTCACGGATTCCTGACCGTCGGCGGCGAGAAGATGTCAAAGTCAAAGGGGACGTTCGTAATGGCGTCTACCTATCTGAAGCATTTGCCGTCTCATGTACTGCGTTACTACTATGCAAGTAAGCTGGGCAGCGGCCTGGATGATCTTGATTTGAACCTACACGAACTTGTTGCCCGAGGTAACTCGGATCTGGTTGGTAAGATCGTTAACCTCGCGTCACGGACAGCAAAGTTCGTTCAGCAGGAGAATCTCTCCGGCGAATACCCCGATGACGGAGGGTTGTTTATTCACGCGGCAGGGCAGGCGGATCATCTGGCAGGGCTATACGAAGATTGCAGTTATAGTGCCGCTATGCGTGAGATTATGCTGCTGGCCGATCGGGCCAACAAATATGTGGAAGATTCCGCACCGTGGATCCTGCGCAGGGATCCGGCACGGGCCGCCGAGCTGCGGGATGTGTGCACAGTGGCACTCAACCTGTTCCGGCAGCTGGTGATCTATCTCACGCCCGTGCTTCCGGACCTGGCTCGTCAGACCGATGAATTACTCAATGTTCCGATTGACCACTGGAATGATGCACAAACTCCGCTGACAGGAACGGCCGTCAGTAAATTCCAACACCTCATGAAACGAATTGAAGAAAAACAGGTCAGCGCCATGATCGAAGAAAGCAAAGATGTAGTTGCTGAACACGCAGACGACAATGTGGTGCCCGCAGCAGCCTCCTTCCACGAAGCAGACACATGGAAGGATTCCGGTGAGGCCCTGGTCAATGAACCGATGGCAGACGAATGCACCATCGGTGATTTCATGAAGGTTGATCTGCGAGTCGCCAGAATCATCGACGCCGGCTACCTTGAGGGAGCCGACAAACTACTGCAACTGACATTGTCGTTGGGCGGTGGCGAAACACGCAACGTGTTTGCCGGGATCAAGGCAGCCTATGAACCCGAATCTCTGGTCGGACGGCTGGTCGTCTGTGTCGCGAATCTCAAGCCACGCCAGATGAAGTTTGGCCTGAGCGAGGGCATGGTGTGTGCCAGTGGCGAAGGTGGCACGAATGTCTTTTTGTTGAGTCCGGATGATGGTGCCGTGCCAGGGCAGCGAGTGCACTGACGAAATGGGACAAACCTGTTCTCACAGCAGAGTGCCGCAGAATCCTGGTGTTTGAGAACACCGGGATTCTGCAAAGCAGGACCGTGACATGTATCTGTTTGATTTGGCCAATCAACTTGCAAAAGGGTTGCGCCAGATCGAATCGGATCGAATTGAACGGCACCGCCAGTTCCTGATGAAGCAGCAGCTAACCGACGGGGGATTTCGAGGCCGGGAAGGAGATTCGGATCTTTACTACACAGGGTTTGCGGTTCGCGCCCTGGCAGTTTCGGGTGGCCTCGATTTAAACCAGCGAGATTCGGTGGCCGGGTTTCTCGCATCTCAGAACCCATTGCAGCTCAATGTGATTGATCTGCTGAGCTGGCTTTACAGTGCGCTCGTGATTCAGACATCGGGGGGACAGGACCTGCTGGAGCATCAGCCATCTGATTTCACTGATCGGGTGGCAGTACGGCTGGAATCTTTGCGAACAGACGATGGAGGTTATGCCAAGAGTCCTGAAGGCGCGGCAGGAAGTACATACCATTCATTTCTGGTGGTGCTGACATGGCAGCTGCTCGGCCGGTCCGTGCCACGCCCCAACGCGCTCATTCAGTTTCTCTACGACCGTCAGCGCGATGATGGCGGGTTCGTAGAGATTGCCCCAATGAAGCGCAGCGGCACAAACCCCACGGCCGCGGCGGTTGCATTGCTTGACGGGCTGAGTGGTCTGGATGACGACATTGTGGCGGATGTACTGGGATTCCTGACCGATGTGGCAAGCAGCGAAGGCGGGTTTCAGGCAAATTCACGAATTCCTTTCGCAGATGGGTTGTCCACATTCACTGGTCTGCTGACGGTTCAGAATCTCTGTAACGAAGACATGATTTTGGTGGAGCGGATAAATGAGTTCGTGTGCGGTGCTCTGGAACGGGAAGAGGGTGGATTCACGGGGGCCAGCTGGGACCAGCAGGCAGATGCAGAGTACACGTTTTACGGTCTTGGGATTCTGGGACTGTTGAATTCCCCGCGGTAAGCGCGCGTTGCAGGTGCGGGCTTGTGGTCTACGCCACACGAAACAGAAGCATGGCTGCTTAAACGAGTACGCTACAGGAATGGAACCGCGACTCCATGTCCTGAACCGCGGTTGGCTCACAAGGCCAGGCTTCCCGCACTGTGAAAGGGCCGTTCACTGGTGGACTGGACATGCAGACAATCGGCAGGACAATATACCGGTCCATTGTCTTTAGTGGATGCGAAACAATGATCACGGGACTTATGACTGCTCGCGAGTTCACTGAAACGAGGCACACAATGCCGGAGGGTGGTCGCTGGCATGAGCTGCATTCCGGTCGCCCGGTCCTGCTGGAGTCTCCGAATGATGAGCATGGGGCTGTCGTGCTGAATCTGTCGCGGGCTCTGGCTGGGTGGTTCAGTGAGCAAACTGCGGAGTACATGGGATATGCCGCCCATGACGTGGGTCTGCTCGTTGAGACCGGGCCCGACACGGTGCTGATGCCGCCGATTAGCTATTTTGATGAAGGAGATCGCTTCGGGCAGTCAGATCTGATCGTTGCCAGTTTGGTGCCTCGGCTCGTGGTTGATATTGCCTCCAGCAACGATCGCCGTCAGTTAATGAGGGAGCGGACGCTGATGTTTCTCAACCACGGCGTGGAGTGTGCGTGGATTCCCGATCCGTTTAAGCGCGAAGTACAGGTGCTGCAGCGCGGCACGCACACCATGGCACTCGGAGAACGCCAGATGCTCACGGGAGGTAAACTGTTGCCGGGATTTGAGTTGAATGTCTCGGACCTGTTTGCTCAACCGAGTTGGTGGAAATAAGCGACTCAGATCACAACGACTCTGACAAGAGACCACTTCCTTTTGACCGACGACAGTCCTGTTTCCGTATAAGGAATTGCCTTTCGGGTTCTTGGGGATATAATCCCGGCGCTTTGGTGATGTATCCATTCGCCCATTGAGTTCCACAGGCCAGTCAGAAACCAACCACCAACACCAGACGCAGGAATGAAAACGATGAAATATCTTGCACTGCTCGCAACAGCCACACTTCTGATCGGTTGTGCGGACCAGGCTATAGAAATGGTTGCCGGCCCCGAAACCACATCGACAGCCCCGGAACCGGATTCCGCTCCCATGGTGGCGTCTTATGAAGCCGGTGATTCAGCCAGACTGGCGATTCCCGAAATGCACTGCCCATTCGGCTGCTTCCCCGCAGCCAAAGATGCACTGGAAAAAATCGACGGCATTTCGGACGTCACACTGATTCAACAGAAGAAAGAAGGCGTGATCAATGACCGTCGTGTCGTCGTCACCTTCGACGGAACAGTAGACAAACAGGCTGCTATTGCGGCACTGGACGCTGTAGACCTGCCGGGTGCCAACTTTGAGTCGAATAAAACCAGTGAAAACTAGTGCCTCATCACAACCGGAAATGAGATTTGGCTGAGTTTGGATGTTACGTGATTCTGCAGGGACCATCACTTTCACGCATCACGTTAGCCATGTTGCTAGGTTCATCAGTCGTCTGGTGATGCACGGGTGCGACGGGGAATCGCCGAAATTGTTTCGCCAACCGGCGGTCGTCGTAGTGTTTGGAACGGTTGGTATGACTCACACAGCGTTGCTGGTCAGTGTCACCGCGGACGACCACGACCCGGGTCAGTCCGCCGCCTGCTGCCTGTAATCAACATTCGTGTGGGTGAACCACCGCGAAGCGATGACCCTGCGTTTACGTTACTCCCACACTTCCGTCAGTATTAGCAGCCGGTATTTTCGGGAACGACGATCATCAGGTTCGGACATCCAGGATGTCCAGTGCCGGATTCGTCTCGGCAGCGTCCTTGCAGCCACTGGGGCTCTCCTGTAAGCGTGGTCAGGAGTAACTCCTGTTCTGCTGTGAGGACTCCTTTCATGGGCAGGTCCAATTTTCCAATGGCCCGCAGGTCTTGGACTGAAGTCGGAAACGGCAGCTTGCGATTCAATGAGTACATCAGACCGACCGTGTAATCCCACCGTCTACGCGAACATTTTGGCCAGTAATGTATTGGGCTCCATTGGATAAAAGGAACGCTGTGGTTTCGGCGATTTCGCTTGTCGTGCCGTAGCGCCCCATCGGGATGCGGTCACGAAATTCTTCTTTCACCGGAAGACTGTCAACAAACCCTGGAAGAATGTTATTCATCCGAATGTTTACAGAAGCATACTCATCTGCAAACAGCTTGGTGAAGACGGCCAGACTTGCGCGCATTGCACCGGACGTTGGAAATGCAGGATCGGGTTCAAACACAGCAAAGGTGGAGATGTTGACTATCGCACCGCCACCTCTGGACTGCATGATCGGCGTGACAAGCCGAGCGACTCGTACGACATTGAGGAGATAGACATCCATTGCCAGGTGCCATTCGTCATCGCTGATATCGAGAATCTTCCCTTTCGCCCCATGTCCCGCACTATTCACGACGGCATCAATGCCGCCAAAAGATTCTACTGCGGTGGCAACAAGTCGCTGGATATCACTTGGATCCTGGTTTGAACCGGTAATGCCGACGCCGCCCAGTTCGTTTGCAAGTGCCTCGCCTCGACCGGATGAAGACAGGATCGCGACTTTATAGTCAAGATCTGCGAGCTTGCGCGCGATTGCGGCACCCATTCCGCTTCCGGCAGCTGTCACTAGTGCAACTTTGGCTGTCAATGGACTTCCTCCTTTTCCCGTACGGTATTTCGAGCGGTAACCGACAACACATTAGCAACGATGAAACTGCAGTATAAAAAACAGGTTTCTGACTGACGAATGCGATGATGTTCATTGCAGCGAACGTCACAGATTCAGCGGCATCGTGATTTGTGGCTGCATTAAGTGTGAAGTCACTGATGCAGGTAGCTGGTGGTGTAATCTTTGCCACAAGGACATTTAGGTGTTTGTCGGAACGTGGATTCGTTGCAAATCCGGGGTCATTTGGTTGTATCCGATCGGTATCGGTCCATCACGCAGTGTCCACGATTAACCTGAGTGAATAACGGTGTCCGGACCGGTTGACTGACGTAAGACGCTGTGTTCCGCACCGCTGGTCATTCAGCGATGACCAGTGGCGCCAGAAAATGGCGGTGACGGGCGGATTAAACAGCATGATATCTGGCGGGACCCCAAGGATTGACGGGCAATGTAACCGTCTGCACTTTATTTTCCTCGAGTCCACGGTCCGAAGTCTCGTGCGAAGCGTCGGATTAAGCTTCCTGCTTTTCGTCGGGCATTTCGATTGCGTTCCGCTTTATCGGTCCTGGCCGGCGAAAAGAATGGACGGGGCTATTCCACACGTACTGCAACTGAAGCCTCTGTGATGATCTTGATTCGATCGTTCAGCTGCCCCTGTCCCCTGAACACAAGCGGAATCAGCGAGCCCGGTTCCGACTCCAGGGGGACCCGTATGGCAACCTGCACATCGGACTTGCCGCCGGGGATTTTGAATGGCTCTACAACAAAAGTATTGTCGGACCCCAGCAACTCCACGCTCATTGGGCCAGGAAAATTCGATGTGCGTTCCAGATGGAGTCGGCACTGTACCGTGTCACCACATTTTGCCGTGACTTCCTGATCCACAGCCTGTAATTTCACAACCGGAGGCAGCGTCCGCATCATGTTCCGCTTTTCTGCCACCAGCAGCATTGATTGCTCACGACCATGACTGTCTTTGAAGTGGACAAAAGCCTGGGAGTAGAGTTGTGACTGAGCCTGCACGTTAATATGCATTGATTCCGGCATATAGATTGGTACATCAACTTTCGTGTCGTCCGGACCGATCACAGCGTTCCAGATTTGCACACCATCCAGGTCGCGGTTTTGCCGGTCACCACTTTGGACGTTGATTGCGCCAGTGAAGTCATTAAGCCGCTCGATCTCCATTGGATACGGATACACGCTGCCGCGATGTGCGTACTGATAAGCTTCGGAACAGAACAAACGAAACAATGGTTTGTGGGAAATCGTCAGATGAAGCTGCTCGATTGTCGTCGGGCCGATGCTGACACCTTCGCTGTCGACTCCGAGGTGTTTTCCGCGAGCAAATCGTTCAACCGTGCGTTCGTCGATCAGCGCACGTCCCATCAGACGAATCGGCGAGGTGCTGAGGAGAACATCCTCTGTCGCATCCAGTTCCAGCTTGACGCTGCCGGCATTGGCAGGCACCTGGGCATTATTGAGCTTCAGCCCCTGAGGCAGGTTGTCAAACTCAAGATCAATCGAACCATTGAAACCACCGAACCGCTGTACCGATACATCGACCTGAGTTTTTTCGCCTGGAACGATATCAATATTATCGGACGCAACAGAGAGTGAAAAATCCGGCAATGCCGCGGCAACGGAAAGCCGATACAGAAAATCCGGACCAGCCCGTGAACCAAACCGCAGGTCACGGGCGCGAACACAGAAACTGCCGGTTTCCGGCGCAGTCCATTTGATCTGGCAGATACCATCATCAGACGAGACACTCCGGGATTCTGCCAAGGGTTTTCCACTGGCATCAGTGACAACAATATTTGGCAGTGCCGGGGTACCAGGTGGAAATGCGCGGCACGTGATCTGTAACTGCTGGTTCTGTTCGGCTTCGAACTGAAACCAGTCTTCGTCGGTGATCGTCTGAAAGCGGCCGTTGATGGTTTGCGGCAGAGCGATGTTCATCGCTCCCGTTAAATCATCATTTGGTTCTCTTTCAGCTGAATTGGGTGAGATATCTGCCACGAGCAGAATCTCACCACCCAGTTCCGGATCACGGTAGACAAAGGGGCCAGGTTCCGCCGGGAAATCGATTGTCCGAGGAAGCGGATCTGACTCTGTATCGGTCAGTAAGTGTAGTTCGATGTCCTGACTGGTACCCGCCAGTCCACCTCCCGGAAACGCGAAATAAACGCGAGGCTGATTCGTCAGATTGATACGGTAAACGTGTGCCGGGCTGCCGTGGAAGGTGACGTTCGCCACGCGCAGTAAATATTCGCCACCGACGTTCGCACGATACACCAGGAGCGGATCGCTGCCGAGGTGAATTTGCTGAGCCACAGCGGGACTTCCGTCAGCATTAAGCAGCTCAACCAGGGGATCTAGTCGCGATCCGATCCGGCCGGCCAGGACCTCACATGACACAGACTCTCCTGCTTTTAGTTGAAAACGAAAGTAGTCGGCGTCGCGCTCACCGTAAATTTGCCCGTTGATTGTTACCGGGAGCGTGACGGGTTCCGCAGCATCAGCGGTCGAATTTGATTCTGTTTCCACCAGTTCGGGCAATTCACCGACAATAAATGGTCGTGACGTTGTACCGCCCAGAGCGGTGCTCAGCCGCCAGTAAACGGGCCCGGGCGGAGTGTCTTCGGCAATGGAGACTTCCGCAGCCCATTCACGTGGATAGGAAATGGGAACCTCGGTCGGCAGGCGCCGCGGCGATGGCTCGCCAAGCGGCGGCAGTTCTTTCATCAGGACCTGGGTTGTACTAAGTCCGTTGGCCGTGATTATAAATTCTGCTCGTGGCGGAGAGCATTCTGCACCCACACGCACGTTAACTTTCGTGCCGCGTCGGCCACCGGCCGGGAAGATGTGGGTGCTGCTCGCTTTTTTTTCAGGAGTTGGCTGGGCACCGGCCTGGTCAGAAAAATCCGCTGCCCCGACGAGCAGTATAAATAGCAATGAAAAATGCTGGACGCGAAACACAATCTTACCCGATCGCTGTTTAATGAAGTAAAACTTGCAACGCCACCCACGTTTGGAGACTTGGCGGAACGTGCTGTGAAGCCTTCTCAATACGCCAAATGAGGTGTTTGTTGTGTCGCTGAAGTTGTCCGACATCAGCCAAGCCCACGTCTTCCGTTGAATTCTCAAAAATCGCCCTGGGACTGCATGATGGAGTTTCAGCCGGATCATCCTTAAGGAGCTTGGGTGTTTGACTGTGACGGTGGTTGCATTGAGCAGTCCCGGCATTCGCCAGCCTATCCGAACAGTTCATGAACCGGTGTGCCATCATCGACCAGCGCAATGGGACGACCGAGGGGTGTATGCACCACTGTTTTGTGATCGATCCCCATCGTCTGCAGAATCGTGGCAGCCATATCCTGGGGAGTGATCGGCCGGTCAGTGACTTCGGCCGCCTGTTTGTCGGTTGCGCCGATAATCTGGCCGCCTCTCACACCGCCACCGGCCATAAGAATTGAAAATGCGTTGGGCCAGTGGTCACGACCTGCGTTTTCATTGATTCGCGGAGTGCGGCCGAATTCGGTTGTCACAACGACCAGTGTTGATTCCATCAGGCCACGATCTTCGAGATCGGTCAGCAGTGCAGGGATCGCCTGATCGAAACTGGGGCACAGCAGTTCCCGAAGGCTCCATGTATTCCTCCGATGTGTGTCCCAGTGACCATTTTCAATGCTCACAAACCGGCAACCGGCTTCGACCAGACGACGTGCCAGCAAACTGCACTGCCCGATACTCGTCATGCCGTAGCGTTCCCGTGTTCGTTCCGACTCGCATTCAATGTCGAAGGCCTGTTTCGCTTTCTGTGACGTCATGAGTTGATAGGCTTTGTCATAAAAACCATCGAGTGCTTTTACCTGGCCACTGACTTCTTCTACACGACGTTCGAATCGATTCAGCTCCCGCAGCGCGGCACGGCGTCGCTGACTTTGATTAACGGTCACACTCGCCGGGAGAGTGATGTCGCGGACGGCGAATTCCGGCGCTGCCGGATCCGCATCGATGACGAAGGGGCCATAACTCGGTCCCAGAAATGACGGACCACCGCTGTTCAGGAAATTGGGTACTGAGATGTACGGTGGCAACCCGCCCGGCCGTCCCAGATTTGCGACCATCGAACCCAGGCACGGATGCTGATTGTTATTCTGGTTTCCGTTGAAATCACCCCCTCCGGCTTTCTTGCCGGTCATCATGATGTGAAATCCACGTCCATGATCAGAATCGCCATGGGTCATACTGCGAAGAATTGCAAACTTATCTGTGACCTGTGAAATCTGCGGCAGCACGTCTCCGATTTGAATCCCTGGCACCACCGTATCAATCGGCTCGAAGTCGCCTCGAATTCCAGCAGGTGCACCGGGCTTCAGATCCCACATATCCTGCTGGGGCATTCCCCCGACAATGAAGATAAAAATGCAGTTCAGGTCTTTTTGTTCCGCCTGGTTCGCGCACGTGTGCTGCAGACGCAGAACTTCAGCCATACTCAGCCCGCCCAGAGCGCCGACTTTCAGAAAATGACGTCGGTCAACACCATCGCAGTATTTTGGAAACATGATCAGGTTCTCCGCGGACCGGCACTTCGCCGGTCACCGAACATCGCGTCAAAGAACAGATGCAACAACACTAACGAACAAATAAAAAGTCGTACGAATTCAACAGCGCCCAAAGAAAATCTCCCGACGCTTCCACAGGTGTTGCCCGAGCAAACAATTCTCTGGCAACCTGGGTTTCATTTTCTCTGGCCAGTCGGCCCAGAGCAGCAAGACACAGTTCGCTGATAATTTCTTCCTGCGCCATCCCAGCGGAAATGAATTGGGCCACCCGGCCGTTTGGGTCGACGATCTTCTTATTGATCTCCGGGGCATTCATCAGATGCAGAGCCTGTGCCATCGTTGGTTCACCCGACTTGCCACACTCGCATACCGACGCGCGCTCAGACCGGCCGAAGGTATCAAGGAAATACGAGGGCATGCGATTGTCCCACAACTGAATCGCACGTGTGCCTGCCGGCATGCCGGCAAAGATTTCCGGTGAACCCGTGACCTGTGAGATTGAATCCAGCAGTACTTCCGCCGGAATTCGTTTAACAAGGAAGCGAGAGTAATTTTGCCGGTCTTCAAAGTTAGTTTTGTTCGGCACACTGGACAACTGATAGACCCTTGAATTCATGACCATTCTCATCACGGATTTTAAATCGAAGTCGTGCTGAACGAAGTTCTCTGCCAGGAAATCCATCAGCGGTTCATTCGTGGCCGGGTTCGTCGATCGAAAATCGTCCTCCGGTTCGACCAGTCCGCGTCCGAGAAAATGCTTCCAGATGCGATTGACAATCAGTCGGGCGAAATACGGATTGTCAGGCGACGTCATCCAGCTTGCCAGATATATTCGCGGGTCACCTGTTTCGAGATTTTCCGGGACGGTCCCGCCTGGCGGGTGAGCTTCGATTTCATCTCCGGTTAACGGCATTGTCGCGGCACTATACTTGCCGAAGTAAACCAACTCGCGTCCAGGGTTCAGTGACTTTCGCTGGAGACCACCAAAGAACGCGGTCATGCCGTAAAAATCTTCCTGCCCCCATTTCCCGAACGGATGGTGATGACACTGGGCACAATCCATACGAATGCCCAGAAATGCCTGGCTGACTGACTTTGTCAGATCTTCGGGCGTTCGCGCAGCCCGATAAAAGTTGACCGGTCCGTATTTTCCTGAGTTACCTGTCGCCGTGATGAGTTCACGAACCCAATCGTCATACGGTCGATTGGTCCGAAACTGCTGCCTCAGCCATTGATGAAACTCGTAAGCACCGCGTGCACCAAGCCGCTTCTGATTTACGAGCAGTACATCAGCAAATTTTAGTGACCAGTAATCGACGTACTCATCTCGCTGCAGGACCGAATCGATCATGTGCTGACGTTTGTCCGGCGAGCGATCAGATAGAAATTCGCGGACTTCATCAGGAGACGGCAGCGTGCCGATTGTGTGCAGGTAAATTCGGCGAAGGAACGTCGAATCATCAGCGAGTTCGGAAGGCTCAACGCCCAGCTTTTTCAACTTCGCCCAAACCAGGGTGTCGACAGGGTTGTTGACCGGGATGTCGGGAAAGTTTTGCGCAGCAGTACTCCGAGGCACGATGACTTTCACCGCACCGACAGCACCCATGTAGTTCACGGTGATCGCGGCTTCTCCCGGTGCTGTGCCTGTGTGAATCCGACCAGCTGCTTCGACGCTGGCAATGACTTCTGAATTGCTGGTGTATGTCGCGGCCGATGTGACGTCACGACGGCTGCCATCTGAGTAGAACGCGGTGACAGCGACTTGCTGCTCAGACCGCAGACTCATCACGCGGTCTGTTGGTTCAACCAGGATTTCTGTCAACCGGGGTGCATTATTGTCGCCCCACGGCATCCCCTGCTGAATCCAGGCACTGAGCAGTTCTGCGTGCTGCGAGTCTGGTGCTGCTCGTTGTCCGCCGCCATGCGGTGTGAGTCCCGTCGCTTTTAGTATCAGCAGACTTTGGGCCGGATTACCTGGAAACACACGCCGACCGCGGCTTTCCTTCACCAGCGCATCATAGTCGGCTTGAGTGTCGAATCCAAACACTGAAAGTTTGAATCCGTTTTGTCCGGACGGCTTTCCGTGGCAGCTGCCACTGTTGCATCCCAGTTTTGACAATAGTGGAATTACGTCATTTCCAAAATTAATCGGCGGAAACTGATTCACGTCTGAAACTTCGACCGACACGACCGCGGTGCGGTCCGCGTGCCGAACAATCAGCTCGGAGCGGCCATCCTTGATTCCAAATACAACCGCATCCTCAACGCGGGCAGTTTCTAAGTCCGTGCATTGGATCTCCGCCCGATGCGTGACGTCAAATTCACGACCATCTGCTGTCTGAGCTGTGACAAGCACCTGCTGCCGTCGGTTGGCCCCCCCGATGACAATCCGGGCCGGCGAAATGTGCAACGAAACGGCTGGGGAGTTGGCTGCTTCCCCAGCAATACCGGAGGTTGCCAGACACCATGGCAGCAAAGAAACCAACGACATGAGTAAGATCCAGCGCATGCGTGATGTTGCTCTAACCTTTTGGAGAACTCGGATTACATACATAAAAGACTACAGTTTTTTTCAGGACTTTCCCAGCCGAAACCAGCAAATAATAACATTGACGAGGGGTGGCATGGCAAAAAGCAAGGTCAGAACTGGCAGATGACTCAGATCGCCCCTGAACTGATGAATCCAGCCGAACCCGGAGACGACAGTCCGCGGCTTTTTATTCACAGACAACGCAGTTTTCAAAACAGGGAAAGACAGTGAGGATTGTCGCTCCCGTGGCGAGACTTGGCGGCCGTCTGGCACTATCTGCGCAGGGCCGCTCATTCCAGATGTCCCAGGATGTTTCCGTTACGTGCTGTTACTGAATGACCTCTGAACCTGGTTCATCTTCAGCTTTGTGTAACTCCCTGTCGCATGGCCGAATGCTACGGTGTCATCGACCGGGCTCTGATCATGCGGAACTGGTCGCTCAATACAATTGTCTCCACCGGGACCGAGATGCGATAATCGTTTTTCTCCAGACGCATCACCATCTCGTCCAGCAACGGTTCATCGGAAAGCTGGAGCATAGCCCCGCAGCTTGCGGCAAAACTGGCGGATGAATACATCCCGACGAACCACCCGAAGGTAGTCCCGAAGTCCGTCCAGACCTTCAATCCGGGTGCCATCGGGCAGCGTCGCCCGGGCATCGGTTTTCAGACCGGCAGCCTTTCTGCTGCGCTTGCGACCGATGGCGTCGAAATTTTCCAGAGCAAAACCGAACGGATCGATGCGTGCATGGCACTTTGCACAGGCCGTGTCACTGCTGTGCTGCTCAATGAGTTGCCTCTCGGTGAGTCCTTCCGGCACGATATCAACGAGCGCCGGGACGTTTGTCGGTGGACGCGGCAGCTTCTCGCCGAGCAGCACTTCGCTAACCCAGTTACCGCGCAGTATGGGACTCGTGCGCGTGGTACCGGACTGTTTTGCCAGTGTTACCGCAAGTGCGAGGATACCGCCGCGGCCGTGCTGTCGGATTCCCTCCACTCGTCGCCATCCCTCATGGGAAACGTCGCTGCGCATGCTTTCCGAAGATCCTTCCGGTGTCTGCAGGTTTACGGATTTCTGCAGCTGCAAATTGATGGAGATGTCATAGAATTTTTCCAATCGTCCATTCATGAACGTGTGATCGGCGTTCAAAAGATTCAACAGTGAGAGGTCACTTTGAAACAGGTCAGTGAAAAACAGGATTGACTCCTCGTACATATCTCTGCGAAGTTCGATGAATTCGGGGAAGTATTGTTTGCTCTTTGTTTCGAGTGGATCAAAGTCATAAATGTGTAGCCACTGGCAGGAAAATTCAGTAGCGAGTCGTCGGACCCTGGCGTCTTTGAGCATGCGGCGCGACTGGCGCAGGAGTTCGTCGCTGGCTCCCGCAGCCTGCGTCAGCTGACCTGTCTCCGCGACATCACTGAGCTCTGCGTCAGGCATCGACGACCACAGAAAGTAACTGAGTCGATTCGCCAGTTCCCAATCTGACACCAGCACGTGGTGAGTTCCTTCAGGGGCTTCTTCGAGTCGATACAGGAACGGAGACGCGACAAAAATGCGGGCGAGTGTGAGACGAAATGCTTCTTCGTGTGACAGATTGAGTGCACGCAGCCGACGATAGAGATCACGCAGCTCACTTTCTTCCCTGTAGCTTACAGGACGACGCCAGGCCCGCGTTGTGAACTCCACCAGCGCGTCGAGATGTTTCGGTTCCAGCTCGACCAGCCGTTTGCGAAATGCATCGGCTCGGGCGTGAAACGGTTCCACGGCCTCATCAAACGTTCCATCCTGTGGATGATCTCTGGTGGTCTCAACGAGCGAATCGAGAATCTCCGCCAGCTTGAGGGGATCTTGGCTGACAAATCGGAGGTCCTCCCACAACCGATCCAGTTCTCTTTTTTCCGTCTCGTCGAGCAGCAGACGGACCGGATGGTCGTCTTCCCTATGGAACCGAGTCAGCGTGAGCACTTCATCGGCCGGTACGATCTGCGGGTAACACACGGAGAACGGAAATAACCGGCGATGCTCACTCATAGCAGCTTGGAATTGTTCTCTTCGGGGACTTCCATGAGCCAGAAAAATCGGATTTTCGAACGAGACGGACTGATGCTCCGGATACAACGATGTTACTCGAGACAGCGTTAGTGTCGTCTTGGCAGGAATCAGCCCGGACTGCGTTTCAGCCATACCGGCTGCGACCCAGGTTTGTACGCTTCCGTCGATGGCTGTATTCGGATCGAGAGCAGCAGTTGTCACCAGCGTGCGCCCCGCAGCGACGGAGACGGGCAAACGGACTGTGATGACCGCGGGTGCTTTGACGCATAATGAAGCAGGGTCGATTTCCGTGCCACCAGGATGCCGGCCGAATTGATCCCGTTGGATACCTTTGAGATCCCCGATGTCGCGTAAAAAGATGTCCGGTTGATCGTCCTCGGCCAGACGCGGCTGATCCCAGACAACAAAATCATGGTCATTGCCGTCACCACAATCGGCAGCGACCAGGGAGACAACGATTTCCTGTACCGTCTCGTCTTCATCCATTGCGGGGATCGGAAAGCGGAAATCCTGTTTCTCAACGAGTCGGATCGACTGGTTCCTGCCACAGCGGTCGACTCCCCCTGCGACCCATCAGGCCGACGAGGTTAAATATCCACAAGCCCTGCTGCCAGCGTACTGCGGTGTCAGCCAGCGCCGGGGCATCTCTGGGTCCCGCTTCGCGCCAGCGGGTGCGAATTTCATCCAGCAACTGTGATGGTTTCGTCGAATTCAATTCCTTCCAGAGAAGTCGCAGATACCTGGCGTTCACCCCGTAATCCACAGCCACATCAGCGATTGTTTTTACGCCCAAGTCGAGTGCCGAGCGTTCACGGAGAGCAGCGGCGAAGTATCTTTCCAGTGGCAGTCTGCCGGCTTCCCCGATCCTGCAATTTCCGTGGAGATTACGGACACCGACGGAAGTCCCGTTGCCCAGATCGACGACGTCCACACGCTGTTGATAGAACTTTCGGATCTTCGCCAGTAGAGCATCTGTCCAGTCACGCCGCGTTGTGTAGGGTGAAAACCGAAATCCATCCGGTATCAGGATCGAGTGAGCGGCCACTATCGCGGCCGGCGGCGAGATACTTCCGCAACAGCCCCGGTGACATGACCAGTGCGTTGCCGGTGTTGGTGAACCCTTCGCCGGCCGCGCCGTCGGCAGGAAATTCACGCGCCGGACGCAGAGCAACACCCGTCAGATCACGTATCGTCCAAGTGTATTCTGCGTTTGTGAGCCGCCTCAGGACAACCGGTCCCGGATCACCGGCGCCTGCCAGAGCCTCCGCCTGTAGAAACTGCTCTGCCCAACGGACGATTTCCGTCCGCTGCTGAGGTGAAGGCTGAGGAGCGTCTTTCGGGGGCATCTCGCCGTCAGCGAGCATTTCGAGGACTTTCAGCCAGATGCTTGCCCCGCGTCGCAATTCCGGCATTGCCACAAAGCGCTGGAGATCAAGGTCACTTTCTTTCTGCTCGCTGGAGTGGCAGTCCAGACAGAAGCGATCCAGAAGCAGGTGAAATTTGCACGTGTACTGTGCAGCAAGCGCGTCAAAGGACAGTGGTTCGTCAGCCAAGACTGTCTGGTACCAGAAAACGCTCACTGCTGAGCACACCAGTATCACTGCCGGATTCGGAACCACTGGGCGATATCTGGGGAATCTTTGGTCGGAGACTTTCATAGCGGTATTTGATTACTGCGGAACGGAGTCCCTGAAGAATCAGGTCACTGGTGCTGCGGACTTGCGCAGCATCACGTGGCTTAGTGTATCATTTGCGCAATGCATCGCAGCATAAGTTGTTCAGCCGGCTGTTATGGAAGCGCAGCTCCATACTGAAGTCGACAATATTGGGAAACACAGGTCAATGAAAAAACAGCCCAGTGTTCAGCGTTCAAATTATGATCCGCAATTCTTTGACATTTTCGAATCAGACCTGAAGTTGTTTGAAACGATGATCGGTGATTTCGTTCCGCCTGATTCGTTTGACGCACATGCGCACTGGTACGACATCGACCACATTCTCCCGGCCGGTCCGGATGATCCTCCGGTCGCGAATTCGGCAGTCGGGTACGAAGCGATGCTCATGAGCATGAAAAAATGGATGGGGTCGCGGGTCATCACAAAGGGTCTGTACTTTCCGTTCCCTGTCCGCACGCTGGATTGTGTCGCTGCGAATCGGTTCCTTGCTGATCAACTTTCCACACATCCGGATTGCCGCGGTCTGATGATGATTCGACCACAGGATGAGGCGGCTGCCGTGGAGCGTGACCTGCTGGAATATCAGTTTGCCGGCTTCAAAGTCTATCATTGCTTCGCTGACCGCGAGGAAACATTCTACGCCCATCAAGGTGAGTTTCTTCCCGAGTGGGCCTGGGAACTGGCCAACACGCACGGCCTGTGGATCACAATGCATATGGTGTTACCGAAAGCGCTCAGCGAGCCCGTCAACGCGAACTACATTCGAGAGCACTGCATGACGTATCCGAATGCCAGGATGGTCCTGGCTCACGCCGCGCGTGGATTTAACGCCTCACACACGTCTGACGCCATCGACCAGCTTCGCGGCCTGGACAACGTTTTTTTCGACACCTCCGCCATCTGCGAACCCACGGCTTTCGAGGCAATTATTCGGGCGACGGGCACGACCCGACTGATGTACGGCAGCGATTTCCCGGTTTCGGATATTCGCGGCCGGTCGTTGTCCGTCGGCGACGGTTTCATGTGGATCTACAAGCACAACGTCGATTGGGACGGCTGGCTTCACGGAAGACATAATCTCGTTGGCGTCGAGTCACTGCTTGCCTTGCAGCAGGCATGTCACACGATGTGTCTGACAGATACCGATGTCGAACGCATCTTTTGCGGGAACGTACGCGACGTACTGAGAATTGCCCCGCATCGTCCGCCCCAGGATGTCCAGCAGCAGTATCGGGAGGCCAGGACGATCATTCCCGGCGGCACACAGCTGCTTTCGAAACGCCCGGAGATGTTTGCGCCAAATCACTGGCCTGCTTATTACGACCAGGCAATCGGCTGCGAAGTTGTTGACACATCCGGTCGCCGCTACATCGATATGTCAAGCAACGGTATCCTGGCCTGCGTTCTCGGTTTCGCCGATCCGGATGTGAATGCCGCCGTGATCCGACGTGTGCAGCTTGGCTCAATGGCAACGCTGCAGACTTACGACGAAGTACGTCTCGCCAAGTTGCTGCTGGATATCCATCCCTGGGCTGAGATGGCGCGATTTACCCGTACGGGTGGCGAGTCGATGGCGGTGGCCGTCCGAATCGCCCGTGCCGCAACGCGGCGTAGCAAAGTTGCCATCTGTGGTTACCACGGCTGGCACGACTGGTATCTGGCAGCGAACCTGGCTGATGAAGGTAGCCAGGCTCTGGCCGGTCATCTGCTGCCCGGACTGGATCCGGTCGGCGTACCTGGTGAGCTGAAGGGGACCAGCTTTACATTTGCTTACAACCAAACGGATCAACTCGACGGGATCATCGCAAAGCATGGCAGAGACCTGGCCGCGATCGTCATGGAACCCACTCGTCACATAGATCCTCAGCCTGGGTTTCTTGAAGGAGTTCGTGAGCGGGCTGATTCCCTGGGCGCAAAACTGATTTTTGACGAAATCTCAATTGGCTGGCGGCTGTATCCTGGGGGAGCTCATTTGAAATTCAGCGTGCAGCCGGACATAGCGGTATTCGCGAAGTCGATCAGTAATGGTTTTGCCATGGGGGCCGTGATTGGAAACGGGCCAACTATGTCGTCGGCCCAATCGTCATTCATTTCCAGCGCCTACTGGACCGAGGGTGTTGGCCCGGCGGCAGCCGTCGCGGCTGTTACAAAGATGCGTGAGATCGACGTGCCGTCCCATTTGGCCGGAATCGGATCACGGTATTCTGCAGGCTGGCAGCAACTTGGCGAGCAACACGGGATTGCAACCACAATTGGTGGTCGGCGGGAACTGGTCAGCGTCGGTTTTGACGACCCGAACAACAACGCGCTGCTGACACTTTTCACCAGACGGATGCTGGACCACGGTTTTCTGGCCAGTGGTGGATTCAATCCGACAATGGCTCATGAACCTCGCCATGTGGATGCCTGCCTGGCCGCGGCAAACGAGGTGTTTCCGGAGATTGCGGACGCGATCCGGCAGGGTGACGTAAATCGGCGCATTGAAGGCCAGGAAAAACATACCATGTTCTCACGGCTGACTTAATCGCATCGATTAGTTGCTGTAAACAACCGCCGGCGGCCACAGGACCCAAAAGGCCAGTGCGAACGGGGCGGCGAAGAGGACACTGTCGAGAAGATCCAGCAGGCCTCCAAAACCGGGCATTAGGGCAGCCGAGTCCTTTTGTTCCACGTCGCGTTTGATCAGTGATTCACACAGATCACCCGCCAGACCAATCACGCCCAACGCTGCCCCGTAGAGAATCACGGCCGTATAACTGCTGACGACCGGAGCTGCCTGAAACAGCTGGCCGCCGAACCTCAGCCAGAGACCACTTCCAGCGATGCTGCCGCCGACCGCCCCGACCGCTCCCATCCACGTCTTGCCGGGACTTAACGACGGTGTCAGCTTGCGACGACCCCAGAGACGTCCAAACGTGTAGGCGGTTGTGTCGCCACTTTTGACCGCAATGATCATCGATCCGATGGCGAAATAGCCGAGTTCAGGAGACGGATACCAGCGAAATTGTCCGGCGACTGCCAGCAGGCCTCCGCCGTACATCACTGCCAGCCAACCAGCCCCCAGTGATTCCATAGAACCTCCTGGCGTATGAAAACGAGTTGCTTCACGCAGCAGGAGCAGTGTGAACGACACGACCAGGGCTGCGCCAATCCACCCCAGTGAAACCAGCAGCTGGAGGTTTCCGGTCGGCAGCTTCATCAGCGTGTGCAGCCATCCTGCAATTACGATCATCAGGCCACAGATCGCCGTGAGGCCGAAAGAAGGACGCATCATTCGCACGGTCAGCAACTGTGTGATTTCATAACTGCAGCGAATGGACAGCAGCGAACAAAACATCAACAGAATTGTCGCACGATGACCCTGCCACGCGTCGACCCAGAACAGGGCCAGCACGGCGGGAATCAGAACCGCAGAAATTCCAAGTCGCCAGCCAAGCATTAATGCCATTCAGTTCAGGAAGAATCTGCGCTGCAGCCGATTCGATTTATTACCGTGTCGTCGGTGAAGCATTCAATCCACCGTAACGTCGATCGCGCCCGGCAAAATCCCGGAGCGCTTCGTACAAATGGGGATTGCGAAATTCCGGCCACAATGTATGAGTAATCCACAACTCGGCATAACTGATCTGCCACAAGAGAAAATTGCTGATGCGCATTTCGTTTGCAGTGCGTATCACCAGATCAGGATCCGGCATGCCGGCCGTCATTAAATGCTGCGCAACGCTGTCGTCTGAAATTTGCTCAGGCTGAAACACACCGTCCTTCACTTTTTTAGCGATCTGCTGCACCGCACGGACGATTTCAGAACGGGCCCCGTAATTCAAAGCCAGGCAAAGTGTCATGCCATTATTTCCGGCTGAATCCTTTACCGTGGTCTCGATCTCCTCCTGAATCTCTGTATGCAGTTCGTCAATGTGACCGATGACTCGAAACTGCAACTCCTGGTCCTGAATGAGTTTCCGCTCGTCAACGACATATTTTTTCAGCAGCCGCATCAGAAATGAGAGTTCATCCGGCGGGCGTTTCCAATTCTCACTCGAGAAGCAATACAGAGTCAGCTGTCCAAGTCCCAGCCTTGAGCACTCTTCGACAATCTCTCGCACGGCCGTGACGCCCTGACGGTGTCCTGCGATGCGAGGCAGGCCACGATGCTGAGCCCAGCGGCCGTTGCCATCCATGATGACGGCAATGTGTCGAGGCAGACGGTCTCGTTCCAGGCCGAACTCCTCCAGCTGCTGATCCGTGTACGGTTCCTCGCGACTCAACGTTCTTCCGCTCCGCCACAGCCCATAAATTCAGTGAATAATCTAATGAATGTGCAGTGAGTATTTTATCCAAATCCGCGTCGTCGAACTACCTTCGACAATGGCCGAATGTTGGTGAATTCGGATTGCAGGCCAATCCAACCCGGCCAGTGGACGACTTATGGCCGGATCTGGTTGATCATATGAGCGAAGCCGGGCAACCATTGAATCAGCGGGCCGGAGGGTTCCGGCTCCGCTGTTCGTGTTTCCCGGCACGCCCGGAACCTCGGACTCATGATCGTCGGGAAACGGGAAAGCAGGCCTCTGGAAGTGTACGAATGCGATTCCTTGTTCACTGCCTGTAAAGTTCATCGCCTGGACGAGGTGATTATCCTGTCCGTCATGACGGGACTCAGGAAGGGTGTGATCCTGATGCTTGAATGGTTGGTCGAAGGGCAGCCTGACGGCGGCGTGCTCGGCGACCCACTTCGCGTCGCGAGTGGCACCCACCCCGTACCTGATGACGCTTGACCATCCCGAGGGCTGCGTAGCAGCACTGTCGGACTGTCCAACCTGTCATAAAGTTCGGCTGCGATGCAACGTGCCCCCGGTGGTCTCTCAAAGCCGCCGCCATTCAGGACGCGGTCGCGACGGGACCGGTTTATGTCATTCCGTAGACGTCCGGCGAATCCAGGAGTCGATCGAATTCCGATACTCGTCCGGTGTGTCCACATCACAGAAAAATTCGTTGGGTGGGAACGGCACCACGAATTGCGGATTCTGCGCCACGATCTGATTCACTCCCTGATCATCGGAAAGATCGAACACCTGATGAGTCACGAGCCACGGTACAAGGACCGGGTGTCCCTGACGCTCTCCAAATCGAGGAACCGTCACACGGGAGGAATCCCCGTTCGCATCGATGAGTCGGTTGATGACGTCTGAAGTCAATCCAGGCAAATCGGCTGGAGCGATGAAACAGTGATCTTCGGCCGATGGTCGCCAGTGTGCTTCCAGAAACCGTAACCCAATCTGCACCGATTCCTTCATGTCTCGAGGTGCGTTAAGCGGCCTGACGATGTGGACCGGCCACCGGCTGCAGGCCGTTCTCAGTTCTTCATCGTCCTCACGAATGACGACAACAGTTTGACCGACAGTGCTGCTGGTCCACGCGTGCAGCAGCTGATCAATCAGCCTCCAGTCGCCCCACGGCAGCAGCAATTTTGGTTGGCCCATGCGACGGCTCCTTCCAGCTGCCGGAACGATTGCGTAATATTGACGCACCTCAATCACCTTATTGATGGTTGCCTGAGACGGTGCCACGGGTATTGAATGGTGTTAATTATCAGGTGCATGTTTAACGTAAAAAGGCTGTCATGACATTCGATGTCGTGCAACATTCTCGAACACTCACAAAGCTGCTGGATGCGGACGTGCCGTTTGTGATTGTCACCTTGATTGACATTCGAGGCAGCGCACCGCAGGTCATCGGTGCCAAGGCAGTCGTCTCAGCACATAGTATTGAAGCCGGTACGGTTGGTGGAGGGCGGATCGAAGCTGCCGCTATACAGCATGCTCAACGGTTGATGGCCGGTGGAGACGGGACGAACAGCGAGTTTGTGACATGGAACCTGCAAACTGACATTGGGATGACCTGTGGCGGAGAAGTCAAACTGTTCTTTGAAATCTGCAGCAGTGATGCATGGCGAATTGCTGTGTTTGGTGCCGGCCATATCGCTCAAACCCTGATCCCAATGCTCGTGCAGCTCAACTGCCGCGTGACATGTTTTGATTCGCGACCGGAATGGCTGGCAAAGCTCCCTGTGCATCCAAAACTCACAACACTCTGTACTGCGGAACTCTGTGACGTGGTCAAAAACCAGCCAGCGAACACATTTTTTCTACTGATGACTCAGGGCCATGCGTCGGACCTTCCTGTCCTCACAGAAATCCTGGAGGCCCGAGATGCTCCGTATGTGGGTGTCATTGGAAGTCCGCAAAAGGCCGGCGTACTACGCCGTGATTTGCAGGCTGCAAATATCTCATCAGACAAAATCGATTCGTTCTATTGTCCTGTTGGTGTACCACTGGGCAACAATACTCCGGCCGAAATATCGATCAGTGTGATCGCTCAGCTTCTGCAGCAGCGAGATGCATTGGGCATCCTGAAACACAAGGTCAAGCAGTTCTAAGCCTGTGACATCAGCAAGCATGGTGTGTTGTCATGCCATTGTTCGGTTGTTCTAAGCAACATCTCAGCGAGCGGCGACAACAGCTGGCTCCTGTTGCTGTTGAATTTGGTGGACTCAGGGTACGATTGTGGACTGTTTCACTGATTCCGTTTGTGAGCCGATTTCGTGGCTGATTTCCGTCGAAAACGCCGACATCTCAAGCTGCCCATTTGGAGCAGCGTCGTACTTTCGACGGTGAATATCGCTCTGATGGTGGTCTTGATTGTGCTGCTGGCACAGCAAAGTGCCTGGTTGTCACTGGTTTTGGGGGCCATCGCCCTGACCATCAGTCTGTTCGGTATCTCCTTTTATTCCTTCCTGACAATTAAGGAGATTCAGCTGAATCGCCGGCAGGCGAATTTCGTTGACAGCGTGACCCATGAATTGAAGACACCCATCGCCGCCTTGCGACTCTATCTGGATACATTATTGATGAGGGATCTGGGCCCGGTGGACAGGCGTGAGTTCTATGCCACCATGGAGAGCGAACTGCAACGACTGGATCAACTGATCAATCAGTTGCTGGAGGTCGGCCGTCTGGATGAAATCGGCAGTCAAACTGAACCGGAACATGTGGACCTGCTGTCATTGCTGCAGGCTGCGGCGGAAGCATCGTGCAATCATCATAAACGTGTGGTGGAGGAGGTCTTCGAGTTCGATGTGGCACCGTTGGCGCTGCACACACGGCGAATGGTTCTGGAAATGATCTTCGGCAATCTCATCGACAATGCTGTGAAGTATGGCGGAGAGCCGCCACGAGTTCTGGTGTCAGCTCATCCACGAGGACGGGACCGCGTCGCCGTCCGTGTCCAGGACAACGGGACCGGAATACCCGATGCGCAACGTCGGCGGGTTTTCCAGATGTTCTTTCGCGGCAGCGATGAACTTCAGCGAACTCGAAAGGGGACCGGTCTGGGACTCTATATTGTCAAGACTCTGGTTGGGATCCTCAAAGGTCGGATAGCTGTCCACGACGGTCCGGGCGAACAGGGCTGCGTTTTCGAAGTCGTTCTGCCGGGGCGGCTGGCGGCTCGTCCGGATGACGCCGGGGATGTCGGTTCCCCCACATCGGTCGAATCGGAACTGGCAGGAGTCTAATTTAATGCGAATCCTCGTCGTTGAAGATGAGGCGGCGATTGCTCATGGCCTGCGTTTCAACTTTGAACAGGAAGGCTATGAGGTCGATATCGCAGGTGACGGGCCTTCGGCACTCAACACTCTGGATGCCGCTGACCCCCCCATTGATCTGGTCGTACTCGATCTGATGCTGCCTGAAACGAGCGGCTATGAAATCTGCCGGATACTGCGTCGCTCAAATCCGGATATTCCGGTACTCGCTCTGACGGCTCGCACGCTGTCTGAAGACAAGGCGCAGGCATTTGACTGCGGCGTCGATCAGTATATGACGAAACCATTCGATCTGTCGGAGTTGCTCAGCCGAATACGTAACCTGCTGGAACGTCGCCGCAGAAGTCGGGAACAGGACAATCGAATTCGGCCCGCGGATAACCTAGAAGAATTTGGAGGGGTCAGGGTGGATTTCAACCGCTTTGAGCTGGTAGCTGATGGTCAAAAGCACTCGTTAACAACTCGTGAACAGGAATTGCTTCGCTATTTTCTGGATCACGACGGAATAGTCCTGTCCAGATCGCGGCTGCAGTCTGATGTCTGGCGGGATTTGGCTGACATCACCACGCGTTCCATCGACAACTTCGTCATGCGGCTTCGACGAATGATCGAGTCAGATCCTGGCAATCCTCAGCACCTGACGTCGATTCGAGGCACTGGCTATCGCTTTGTTCGAGATCCGCAGCCGGACCCGACACCGGACGAATCATGACGACGGCTCTGGGACTGGATATCGGCGGTGCCAACCTCAAAGCGGCCGATCTGGACGCGAAGGTTCGGACCACCGCGTTTCCGATGTGGCAGCGGCACGGTGAGCTGACCAGTCGTCTGCGTTCGCTGTCATGGATTGAGCACCCCGATCTGGTGGGCGTCGTAATGACGGCAGAACTGGCCGATTGTTTTGACTGCAAGGCCGATGGCGTCCGCCGGGTGATTGACAGTGTTCAGCATGCGTTTCCTCAATCCGAAATCCGCATCTGGCTGACGTCCGGGGAATTTGCGGAACCGGACGATGCTGCGGACCTGCCGCAACTGGTCGCCGCTGCGAACTGGCATGCACTGGCGACGTGGGTCGGTCGAACGGTGCCTGATGGCCCGGCGATCCTGATTGATATCGGGTCCACCACTACAGACATCATTCCACTGGTGGATGGTATTCCCATGTCGTCCGGTCTGACGGATCTGGAACGCCTGCAATTCGGTGAACTCATCTACACAGGCGTACGCCGGACGCCACTGTGTGCAGTGAGTCAGTCTGTGGTGCTGGCCGGAACGGAAGTCCCGGTTGCTGCCGAATTGTTTGCGACTGTTCAGGATGTGCATACAGTGCTCCAATCAATCACCGAAGATCGTGGTAATACTGACACCGCGGACGGCAAGCCCTCAACAGTCCGCGCCGCACGCCGACGGATTGCCAGAATGATCTGCTGCGATCAGTCGGAATTGAGCGACCAGACAATTGGTCAAATCGCACAGCAGTTCGCCGGATCACAGCGCGATCAGCTGATCAAGGCAGTGCAGCGGATCCGAACAGCCCAGAGGAAACAGTTGCAGGCGGCAGGTCATCGAAAGGCAGACGAGAAACCACAGATTGTGCTCAGTGGCAGCGGTACGTTTCTCGCCGCGGAAATCACTGCGGAATGTGGACTGTCCACGACGTTGAGTCTGACTGAATCCACATCATCGGCGGTCGCGGAAGCTGCGTGTGCACTTGCGATCGCACGGCTGGTATTCGAACGGTGTCGTGACGATCTGCTGGAGACAGTGTCCTCGCACGAGACCGGTGATTGAGTCATTGAGACTGGCGGCAGGGTGTTCTCGGCGCTGGCAGCCTCCTTAATGTACCCCAGGCTGCCAGTGTGCGCTCCTGCCAGTTCGCCGTGAAACCTACTCCAGCCATTCAATCAGATCGCTGACGAACTGCCCGCGGTCTGGTTCAAACTCCAGAGTGTGCTGAGCAGCTGGATATCGAATTGTCGTTTGGTGTTCCGACCCAAAACCTGCCACAAGTTGACTCGTGGCGGCGTTGTCGATGATCCGGTCCTGCCCGGCCAGCATAAGCAATGTGGGGTGAACGATTTGTTGACATTGG
Organism: Planctomycetota bacterium; assembly: GCA_963581585.1. Lineage (GTDB taxonomy): Bacteria > Planctomycetota > Planctomycetia > Planctomycetales > Planctomycetaceae > S139-18. The sequence goes on along the minus strand of CAUZPL010000009.1, from coordinate 46,049 downwards.
TCCCGAATAATTTGGTCCAGATCCCGGCCGGCGTTCAGGAAGCCACTGGTCACCCGATGTAGTGTGAGTGGATCTTCCGCAATGAACTGTTGATGTTTCGGTACTCCGGTGAAGAGTCCTGGATTGGTCAGCGGGATGTCGATGCCGTGAAATCGGACGTCGAAACGTCGGCCCAGGTTGAGGCGCAAATTCTGTGACCACGTCGGGTGCACTAAAGAAATCAGCCCAGGGTACAGCAGAGCCAGCCGCTCGATTTCATGTGACCACATTGCTGCCAGTGCCGCTGCGATCTTGGCGCCCCAGCTGACCGACATCAGTGTAAGTGGCAGCAACACGTCGGCATGTTCACGCCGAACCAGCCGGATGAGCTGTCGAACGTCATTCAGCAGTCTCAGACCGTGGTCCGCGTGCCCACGCTGGCGCCCGTTGAGTCCCGACCCTCGCCGGTCGGCGAAGTAGACATCATATCCGGCAGCCGCCAGCTGACCGGAAGACCATGTGTACCATCCCGAATGACTCTGAACGCCATGCAGCGCCACAATCACGCCGCGACATTTCTTCGCTGCGGTCCAGTGCTGGAAATGCAGATGTTGGCCATCTGAAGCTGTGAGTTGGCGAATGGCAGGGAGCGGCATGATGTGACAATGGAGTCATCACGTTCCGCGTGATGTTGTCCACCGACAGGAGTTAACGAATCGGAGCTTCCAGTTGCATCCTCGATGTCAATGTTGAATGAGAATTGTCCGACGCGTGCCGGAGCCCCGGACGACAGCCGGGAACGCCACATCGTGCAGATCGTGATGGTTATATTCCAGTCTGAATTTCCAGTGACCGTGCAAAGGCTCCAAAGGTTCCTTCCCCAAACAGAACAAACCGTACTTCTTCCGGCTGCTTGTGCCACTTCAAAAAATCGATGCAAGACTTCAGTGTCACATTTGCGGCCAGATCGAGGGGATATCCGTAGACTCCGGTACTGATCGCAGGGAATGCAACAGATTTACAGTTCAGATCGATGGCCAGCTGTAATGACCTGCGACAGCACGATGCCAGCATAGCAGGCTCACCGTTGCGTCCCCCGCGCCATATCGGTCCGACGGTATGAATGACATGAGAAACCGGCAACAGCCCGGCGATGGACGCTACTGCTTCGCCCGTTGGACACCCGTCCGGATAACGGGCTTCTGTATCTTTCATGATCTCAGGACCACCCGCTTTATGAATCGCTCCATCGACTCCACCACCACCGGCCAGTTGCTCATTCGCGGCATTGACGACGGCATCGACGTTCTGCTGAGTAATATCGCCCTGCACCAATTGCAGTCGGCATTCTCCTATTCTAACCAGCATTGATATTTTTCCCTCCGCGCTGTTCCATTGTCAACTTGATCGTCTCGCGTGGGGTGATTCTTATACAACCCGGATGCGATACAAGGCCCGAAGTCTTACAATCCAACGACTGACTCGCCACGGGCTTGTCACCTTTCCTACAACAATGCTCTGACACTTTTAGCGTCCCCGCTTCGCCATGTCTGACTCCGCACTTCTGCGCAGCCCGGAACTCTTGGACCGTCAGCGATCTCGTTTGCTGGTGGTTGATGTTCAGGAGAAACTGGTCCCTGTCATTCATCGCAGCGACGACATTGTTCGGCGAATTGTGTTCCTGCTCAACGTGGCTCAGCAGTTCGAAGTCCCGGTCGTCGTTTCAGAACAATACCCACAGGGGCTGGGACCTACGGTTTCTGAATTGGCAAGTCACCCCACAGTCGGAACCACCTTCGACAAAGTGCGTTTTAGTGCCGCTGACCGGTTTTGTGAACACGTCGGAATCAGTGCAGAAATGGCTCCGGCCGCGCATGACGGCCGAAATCAGGTGGTCCTTGTCGGTATGGAATCACACGTCTGCGTTTTACAGACCGGACACGATCTGCTGGCACGTGGTTATCGAGTCTATCTGGCCGAAGATGCTGCCGGCAGTGGAACTCAACATGACCATGAAATCGGTGTCCGTCGACTCAACGACGCTGGAGCAACCATCTGCACGGCCGAAAGTGTCGCATTCGAATGGTGTGAAACGGCGGATACCGACCAGTTCAAAGTGATGAGCAAACTTGTTCGGAACCTGCGTGGGTGAAATCGCGGTCAAATTCAACAAACCATATTTGGCGGACAGTGCCACGTTGGTGCAAATGCCACAAAACACAGGCGCGAAGCAGGCGTGTTTGCTCTCAGGAAGTCACTCGCTTTTGTCACGCTGCAGGCTCGTATCTGCGAAAACGACTCTGTGCAGACTGAATGCGGATGACGCTAGGCTCCAGCAGCACGATACGGGTATCCTCACTAAGTTTCGTTCCAGTTATCTCCAACTTGTCACGGCCCTGTTTCTTTGGGTTGTGTCATGGTCGGGTTCAGTTACCGAATTCTGATTCGAGGTCCGACAGATAGTCAGAATCGAAAACAGCATCATCTGCGGGGCTGCTCACGTTCTGATCCGCATCGATATCGGCGAACTTCTGAAGCCAGAATGCAGTCGTCTGTGGCGGCAGTGGCTTCCCCTCCACAGTCAGTGATGATGCGATGTCGGGATCAAGGCTTTCCCAGAAGACATCGCTGTCGATTGCTCTGCTTTTGCGCCGCTGAGCCGCTTGGTGAAGGCGGTGATCGCTGGACACAACCAACAGCTGCTTCGGAGCACTGTGCGCTACGATCATTCGTTCAAGTTCACCATCAGCGTCTGTCCCGGCTGGAGCATAGACCACCTGAATCCCCATCCGGACCTGCTGACGGTGCGAACTGTCATCGGCCCCAAACGCGTCGAACACGACCGTTGTCCGCTGCATGGCGAAGTCACTCAGTCGGGCTGCCAGTTGTTGCAGAAGACGATTGCGACATGCCTGGAGGTCTCCGGGACCGTAATCCCGTCGAGCCAGACCGACCGCGTGCATCAGATTGTAGCCGTCGATAATGACGAATGGATGAGTCATACCCGAACCGGTCTCAAACAGGTGTTGTCACACCCATATTACACCTTTCAGGGCCGTTGTATCGCCAGATCCGGGCTTGAACTGCCGCACGTGCACGGATAAAGTGGCTGTCATATCCTGAACATTGAAGAGTTCCGGGAATTCTGAAATCATGAAAACCAGTCTGAACCTGCTTCTTATTCTTCCGACGTGAAGTCTACCTCAGTCTGTCTGCAGTGAATTCACCCAAATCAGCCTGAGGCCCTGCGGTCTCAGGTTTTTTTGTTCTCAGTCCATCTGATTCCGGCAGAAAATCCATTTCGATTCTGGTTGCCTTCATGAACTACACTTTGTCAGGCAGCCGCCCGGGAGGCATCCTATGACCGGTAACCGGATCATCATCTTTGACACAACATTGCGAGACGGTGAGCAGTCCCCCGGCTGCAGCATGAACACACGTGAAAAGCTGGAAGTTGCCCGCGCATTGGTCGAGCTGGGTGTTGATGTAATCGAAGCAGGATTTCCGATTGCGTCTCCCGGAGACTTCGAAGCCGTGACTGAAATTGCCCGCGCCTACAGTGATCGCAGCATTATCTGTGGTCTGGCACGGAGCCTCGATGCCGATGTCCAGAGAGCCAAAGAAGCATTGATGGATGCCGAAAAACGCCGGATCCATGTGTTTTTGGCCACCAGCGCGATCCATCGTGAATTCAAACTAAAGATGGACAAGAAAGAGATCGTTGATCGGGCCGTTCGTTCGGTCGAGCTGGCGAAAGAATTCTGTGACGACATCGAGTTCTCTCCAGAAGATGCCGCGCGCACAGAGCCGGACTTTTTGTGCGAAGTGGTCGAACGCACGATCGAAGCGGGAGCGACTACCGTCAACATTCCGGACACGGTCGGCTATGCGACTCCAAGCCATTACTATCGAGTCATCTCGCACTTGAAACAACACGTAGCAAACATTGATCGTGCTGTCATCAGCACTCACTGCCATAACGATCTGGGTCTGGCCGTGGCCAACAGCCTGGCTGCCGTGGAAGCAGGAGCGCGACAGGTTGAATGTACAATCAATGGATTGGGCGAACGAGCTGGCAATGCGGCGCTGGAGGAAATCGTCATGGCCATCAGCACCCGTGAGGATTATTACGGGTGCCAAACTGGCATCAATACCGACCGGCTGTATCCGACAAGTCATCTGGTGTCGTCGATTACCGGAATGAAGGTGCAGCGCAACAAGGCGATCGTCGGGCAGAATGCATTTGCCCATGAAGCGGGCATTCACCAGCACGGTATGCTGCAGGAACGCACAACGTATGAGATCATGAAGCCGGAGGACGTTGGATTCGTGGGTGAAAACCTCGTACTGGGCAAGCACAGCGGTCGCCACGCGTTTCGGGCTCGGGTGCAACAGCTGGGATTTGGGCTGAATGATGATGCGCTGCAGCGCACATTCGATGATTTTATTGCGTTGGCCGACAAGAAAAAAGAAGTCTACGACGGTGACATTGTTGCATTGGTGGAAAACCGACTGGGAGAAGCACCCGAACGCTGGCAGATGGTCAGTTTTCATACATCGGCGGGCAGCTCATCGATTCCAACGGCCACGCTGGAACTGCAATGTGAAGAACAGCCCGTGATCTGTGACGCGGCAACAGGAGACGGTCCCATCGACGCCGTATTCCGGGCCATGGAACGGATTATGGAATTGACGGCAAGGCTGGAAGAGTTCAATGTCCGCAGCGTTTCCCGGGGTAAGGATGCGCTGGGCGAAGTTCGGGTCACCATCAATGTGACGGGGCGTCACTACCATGGCAAAGGAGTCAGTACAGACATCATCGAGGCGGCCGCTCTGGCATACCTGCAGGCGCTTAACAAGGTGGACAACGACCGCCGAACCCGGATTCCTCAGAGGGCTGAAGCTCAGCCGGCAAACCCATAGTGGGTTGGATTTGCCCGTCCATGTACAGCTCGTTCAGTCGTGTGCCGGATAGGACGTGATTGCGGCCGGGTTCATAGTTTGTGAGGTCTGGACCACTCGTTAAACCGTGCTGAGTTCTCCCGCGGCTTTAATTCTCCAGCCGCCGATAGATGGGTAGATGCCGGTAGTAGACTTCCAGGGTCAGCAGGGTCAGTGCCGTTTCATAGATTTGACCGCCGGAATCGGCATGGGGATCTCCGGGACTCCAGCTGCCTGCAGCCGGTCCATTCGTGATCTGTCGGTTAACCAGCTGTTCCCTCATCACCGTATTCCACTTGCGCCACTCCTCGCCACCCCAATGATGGAGTACCTGTGTCGCATAGTAATTGTAGTACATGTTCTGTGGATGTGGACCCCACGCCGACAAATACGCGACACCGCGTCGAAGCGACGAGTGATCGTGTCGCCATCCCATGTACATGCGGCACAAAAGACCGACCGAGGTCATTGACGGTGATGAATTCCTGCCGCCTGAGGGCAGGTACCCGTATTTTGCGCCATCATCTGCCTGGACCAGATCGAGAAATTTTTTGACGCGGCGACCGGTATGACGCGGCACTGAAATGTTGCCTATCTTCGCGCTGTGCAATGCCATCACCTGCCATCCCAAGACGGAGGTGTCACCAGCGTGCCCTGGTTCGTAACGCCAGCCGCCACCGTTTTTGTCCTGTGATTTTTCGATGAAGCGGATGGCTTTGCGAGCCAGCTGTTTGAGATTGGTGTCTTCCGGATGCAGTGCGTGCCCTTCACACAGACAAATCGTCGCCAGACCCTGGACATACATCCCGGAATTGCCCTGAAAATCACCGCGCATATCGGCTGATGTTCGATCCGTACGGCTGCTGTTCATGAGATATTTCAGGCCATCTGAGACCGTCTGTTTGTACTGACCGACTGACTTATGAGTGTGGCCGGCTCCCAGAAAACACAGGAGTGCCAGAGAGGTCGATCCTGTCTCCGTTTTCTGCAAACGTCCTGGCCTTGCTCCCCGACCGGGAGCCGCAAAGCTCCAGGAGCCATCCGACTGCTGAATTTTCTTCAGCCAGCGCAGCCCCAGATTGACAGCACGTTCGCTCTCAGCTGTTCCGCCGTATTTCCGGAGAGCCGCCTGCTTGCCGAAGGAAGAACGTCCTCCAAATTCGCCGAGTTTGACGAGTGCCGCCAGATCGTGGTCCGTTGGTTCCAGTTCCAGCTCAGGATCCTGATCAGTTTCAATGTTCGTCAGGTCGGTGGTCGTGTCATCAATAACATCAAGCACCTGTCTTACAGTGTTTTCAAATTCCTGTTCATCAAGCAACTCGGGCTCAACGACCTGCGTCAACTCCATGGTGGGCACTTCTTCTTTTGAAACAGGGTCGGCCAGCAGCATCAGGATTCCATCTGAAGTGTCCACCGGCAGGACCCAAAGCCACAGCAGGACAGCGACCAGCAGATGAACCATCAGGCTGACGGAGCCGGTGATCAGATGTTGTTCATGCAGCTGACTCCAAGCCGGAATCGTCTCGGTTACAAACAGGCGAATCCAGCTGACAATTATGCCGAACCAACCCAGCCAGTGTGCCATCCAGCTACGTCGACGACGGGCGCGCGGTCGTGACGCGACGTCCTGCAGGACCGAACGGGCGCCATCGATCGTCAGGTTCCTGTCAGGGCGTACTTCTCCGGGTTGATCGGTCATGGGGATACCAGAGTACCGTAACTGCAAACTCTCCGGACAGGAAACGCAAATTGCTGTTCAAAATCCGTCTGCTTTGGGTCACTTCCAGGATTTACAGGGGGGCGGTCACCACAACATTACGAGTTGCAATGATTCACCGGCGTAACTGTCCATCTGCCTGGCAGCCTGTCAAATAGAGTGTCATCGCCATATCATTCCGATGTGCTGAGGTTGTTGGCCCGCCAGTTGCGCAGGGCTCCTCCGGCCTTCCTGAGCGAACTTGTTTGATTTATTCTTCCGGCCGAATGTCAGATTGAAGCCCTATGCGGAGTCTCCGAGAGTGAGTGCTGCAGGATTATTTGAAGGGAAAAAGGGACTGGTCCTTGGCATTGCCAATGAGCGATCCATCGCCTGGGCGATTACCGAGAAGCTTTTTCAGCAGGGCGCGGAAATTGCATTCACGCACTTGCCGGATACTGGCGACCGCCCCAAGAACCAGCGAAAAGTGGCCAAACTGGTCGAACCACTGGGTGCAAAGTTCCTGGTACCCTGTGATGTTTGCGACGACAATCAGATCGGAGCCGTCATGGATCGGTCGGCCGACGAATTTGGCAAGATTGATTTTATGCTGCATAGTATTGCGTTCGCACCACCGGAGGATCTTACCGGACCAACGTGGAACAGTAGTCGAGCCGGCTTCAGCAAAGCCATGGAAATCAGTGCCTACAGTCTGCTGGCCGTCGCTGGTGCCGCTAAACGGCGGGATCTTCTGAACGAAGACTCCAGTATTCTCACCTTGAGCTACTTCGGTAGTGAGGAGGTGATTCCAGGCTACAACCTCATGGGACTCTGTAAAGCAGCACTGGAGTGTGGTGTGCGCTATCTGGCGAGTGAGCTTGGACCAGCTGGGTGTCGTGTGAACGCCATCAGCGCAGGACCACTGCGTACGATTAGCGCAATGGGTGTGGGCGACTTCAAGCAGATGCTGGATCTCTACAGTGGAATGGCTCCCTTGAGACGAAATATTACTGCCGAAGAAGTCGGTCAGAGTGGTATGTTTCTGCTGAGCGATCTCGCGAGCGGCATCAGTGCGGAGGTTCTGCACGTTGATTGCGGATTCAGCAGGATGGGAGCACCGCCCGCAAATTTCGGGGCATCAATGTAGTGACGTTTTCAGTTGTCAGGAGGGGTCGAACCAAACTCGGTGAGGCTGCCCACAGGGACCGTTGACTCGATTTTGCAGCGGAAAAATTGGGCATCGTCCCACAGCGTCTTTGTAGCAGGAGTCGTTCAGCTGTTTGGCTGTACAGCTGCTTCGGGAACCTGCTAATCAGTCCGGGGCGAACAGCACTCAAGTATGTCTCTGCGAAGGTATTCAGATTTTGTCTGCTCCCGTTCGAGTTGCCGTTGGCGTGATTGAGTCTGCCGGGCATGTGCTGGTCGGCACACGTCCGGAAGGAGTTCCACTGGCCGGTATGTCCGAGTTTCCCGGTGGCAAGTGTTTGCCGGATGAAACCACACGTGCTTGTGTCGTTCGGGAATGTCGCGAAGAAACGGGCCTGCTGATTGTTCCCCGCAGACATCTGATCACGACGAATCGGGATTACAAGCATGGATTGTTTGAACTCGACTTCTGGTTGTGCGGGTTGAGTCCTGACCTGCCCGATCTTGCTGCAGCCACTGATTCGTTCCACTGGATTCCGTTCGGATCACTCGACGATCTGGACTTCCCTGCCGGAAACGATGCGGCGCTAAAGCTGCTGCCGGGTTTTCAGGGATCCTGGTTGTGACGGAGAAGATCATCGGGGTTATCATTGTGGATCATGGTTCGCGCCGTGCAGCAAGCAACGAAACTCTCCTTGCCGCAACACAGCGATATGCCGACACAGGACCGTATGAAATTGTTGAGCCTGCGCATATGGAACTGGCTCAACCTGACATCGCCACCGCGTTTGGCCGTTGCGCTGTTCAGGGGGCCTCTCTGATCATCGTGTTTCCTTACTTTCTGTCGCCAGGCCGGCACTGGCAGGAAGACATCCCTCGGCTTGTTGCGGAGGCAGCCGAGACTCACCCGGGCGTTGAATGGAAAGTGACTGCTCCATTCGGTCTTCACGAGGGTATGACGGACATCATTACCAAACGGATTGGTGAAGCGTTGCGCGACTGACGGTTGTGTAAACACGTCGTGCGAGCTGCCCGACTGTTGGCCAGCCCCGATTGAGATGAGCACATAACTGCCAGTTCCAATCGGCAGATTCTGCGAGGAAATTCGAATTCCGGCGGCCACTTCGGCACAATCTGCGTACCCGCTCACTTGCGGCTTCGAACCCCCCGGATCTGGTCTTGAGGGGACAGTTGGGGACTGGTACTTGTCTGGTCGGCCATGCATTTTTGTTCTTATCTTCTCGATCGGCCGGCGCGACCGGTCGCAGTTTCAACCACAGCAGGAATTGTCGTTGTTTTCTCGGTTGCCAGTTGTCTGGAACCGGAGGCCCAGGGATCCGGGACTCATCAGCGGCTGGGCCTTCCGGAGTGTCAGTCCCTGAGACTGACTGGCTTGAGGTGTCCTCAATGCGGAACAACGACAGGTTTTGCCACACAGCTCAAGGGCAGGTTGCTCAGACGTGACAAGCGAGCCTCTGTGGTCCGATTCTGGTAACAGTTGTCTTTTTCTTGTCCGTTATTGCCGGACTCACCGGGCGGTCTTTCCTGACCCGGCAACCCGGTATGGTGATGATTTGTACCGTTGCTGTTTGTTTGGTTTCCACCACAGGAATCTGGCTCATTCAAAGTGCCATTCCATGACCGGTGACTTGGTGACAGTTTCGGACCTGTGTAGAGCGGCATGATAAAAACAGTAGATCAGTCCAAACGGCCAGACCCGCGATCACAAGCCCTGATGTTGTTCGCGGCAGTCCTGCTATCGGGACTCTGCGGCTGCCGATTATTTGTCGCCGCCGGCAAAATGATAATGGGTGATCCACAAAGTACATCATTGTTTGAGCAGGTGACGGGAACCAAGCTCAGTGGGTCAGACGACCGTCTGTTGATTATCTGCACGGCACGTCACAACATTCTTGTCGATTTTCCATCGGTCCAGCTGGAGCTTCTGGACCGCATTTCACAGTACCTCGAACGTCGTGACATCCAGGTAGTCTCATCGGATGATGTAGCATCGTGGTACGACGATCATGGTGAGTGGGGTGACTACACCGATCTGGCCGAACACTTCAATGCACGATACGTCATCCATTTGAATCTTCGGACGTTCAGTTATCTGGAACCCCGGAGCACCAACCTGCTACGCGGCCGCAGTGAAGGAACAGTCAGGGTTCACGAAATTAACAGGGCGAATTCGACACTGATCCACAAGGTCTTCGAACGCGATCTTCACGTAAAGTTTCCGGAAATCCATCCGGTCCCACGCGAGTCCCGGTCTGACGACATGTTTGTCGAAAACCTGCTGAATCGGATTGCGTTGCAGACCAGTCAGTTATTTCACGACCATCGATTGAGCGAAACGATCCATTAGTGAATTGCAGAGGATCTTCGCCAGCCAGGATCACCGACATGACGTCCCGCTTTATTCCTTCCCCCGGATTAACCAGCATGCGACAACGGCCACTCCTGGGCAGTGTCCGTTCCTTGGCCAGCCTTAGCATAATGGTCGTGATGCTGAGCTGTCTGTGCGGCTGCAACTATTTGATTTTCTTCGGTTATCTGATTGGCGGACCACCTCAGCTGGAACCTGTATTCGAGAAGGAAACGAACAAGTCATTCACCGACCACGCTGTGCGCGTGGTTGTTGTGTGCTATGCCCCGGACGAACTCAAGTATCAGTATGACAGCGTTGACCATCTGGTTGGTGTTGGAGTGACTGCTCGGCTGAAACAGAATTATATCGACGTCGTGAATTCCGAAGCGGTACGAGTCTGGCTGGAAGAAAACCCCGACTGGGACACGCCAGATGAAGTTGGTGCTGAATTCGGGGCGACATTCGTAGTCTATATCGATGTCAGCGATTTCTCACTTTACGAACACGACAGCCCCCATCTGTTTCGTGGTCGCGCCGAAGCCATTGTCAGTGTGTATGAGATGAAGGCGGACGGGGAAGGCCGTCGTGTGTTCAACAAGGACCTGTCATCTGAGTTCCCGCGTCTGGGGCCTCGTTCTGCCTCTGAAGTCAGCTACGACAGTTTTCGTTCCGAGTATCTCCTGCGTCTGAGCGACGAGATTGGACGGATGTTTTATCCGTATGGCTCGGGAGATGATGTTGGCAGTGGTACATGATTGACGCTGATGTGGACCTCGTCATCCGCCAGCGTTCAGCCCGGGTTGTGCTGACATCGCCGTCGGTAATGTGCCTGGCCAGAGAAAACTCCGTTGTTTTCTCAGCGGCGCTTGTTGTCAGCGCGTCTGTCCGGTTGACACCGCTGAGGATCGCACCATTTTGCGCGTGTCCACTGAAGCTGGTGTTCGGCGTTGATTTCATGCGAGCAGTCAGATAGTGTCCCAAAACACGATTCATTGACCGCCGGGTGGCCTGACACGAGGATTTGGATCGCCTTTCTGCTCCTTTGCTTCTCTTCGTTGCATTCGCCGATTCATGTTTCAATTTCTGGGGCGAATCTCATCACGCCACGCCCGGATTGTGGTTGCCACATGGATCGTGCTGGTCGTGGGGTCGCTTATCATTGCCCCGCGTTGGGCGGATGTGGCTGAAAACGGAGAGTTTGCGTTTCTGCCTCCGGACGCCCCCAGCCGTGTTGCCGAAGAACAGTTTGATATGGCGTTCAACGATACGCTCGCCAGCAATGTTGTGCTGGTGGTACGACGCGAGACTTCGGTCGACGGGTTGAGAGACTCGGACAAAAATTTCATAAAGAAGATCCTGATTCCGGGACTTCGTGAGGTGGCCGGGCTGCCGCCCGGGAAAGACACCCATGATGACCGCACAGGCGACCACATCGTGTCTCGCCTGCACTGGTTCGAAACGAAGGCCACCGGCAGTCTGTTTATCAGTGACGATCGCAAGGCTACGCTGATCATCCTGCAACTGACGACAGAATTTCTAGATCAGGGCAATGCGCCCTTGATCGAAAAAGTTGAAGTATTACTGGACCGTATTCGACTCATCCCGCACAAGCGGGAAGGAGAAATTCCTGCAGGACTTGACATTTCGTTCAGTGGGTCCGCCACGTTTGGTCGCGACATTATCCGTGAATCAAATTCCAGCGCTCGTTTAACGGAAAGATGGACTGTGATTCTGGTCGTGGTCCTGTTGATCATGATCTACCGTGCCCCACTGCTTGCGTTGATTCCGTTGATGACGGTCGTTGTGGCCACCGCCACATCGCTGTCGCTTCTGGCTGTCGCGGCCGGTCAGAATCTGGTGACTCTGTTCAATGGAATTGAAACGTATGTCACGGTGTTGCTGTACGGGGCAGGCGTCGATTACTGTCTGTTTCTGATTGCCCGGTATCGGGAAGAAGTCGATAAAGGTGCAACGATCGAGGAAGCCGTATCACTGACGCTCAAACGGGTCGGACCGGCTCTCACCGCCAGTGCGGGTACGGTGATGTGTGGCATTGGCATGATGGTGTTTGCTGAGTTTGGGAAATTTCGACAGGCCGGGATCGCCATTACGTTTGGTTTGGCCATCTGTCTCGCCGCTTCTTTAACGCTGACACCGGCTCTGTTGCGGTTATTCGGACGTTGGGCATTCTGGCCCAACGTGGCACGTCAGCATCTGACCGGACCGACCGGATGGATCGCTCGATCGGACATGCCTACCCGTATTGCTCAGGCCAACCTCCTGCAACGTGGCTGGACTCGGGTGGGAGAGTTGCTGACGCAGCGCCCGTTCACGTTTTTGACTTTCAGTATATTGATGCTGGTCCCTTTTGCCGCAGTCGGCGTGTCATGGGTTGGTCATCTGAGTTACGGCTTACTGACAGAACTTCCCGAATCTTCCCCCTGTGTCAGGGGTGCGCGAGCGCTCACTGCTCATTTCCCCGCGGGCGAAAGTGGATTATTGAATGTGTTGGTCACTGCCAACGATGTAAACTTCTACGCCACGGGTGACCTCACCGGAAATCGAATTGTTCGTAAATTGACGAACAACCTACTGGATGACAAAGAGGCTTTGGGCCTGCACACAGTTCGTTCAATGACCCATCCCGCCGGGGACCGAAAAAAATTGCCGCCCGCTGCTCGCATCGCCGTTAGGACATTGGGCCGTAAATTGTATTCAAGCAGCACCATTCCGTCGGTGACCCGCCTGGAACTGATCCTCCATTCGGATCCATTTGCACGGGACAGCATCGAAGAGTTTCGGGACTTTCGAGATCGGTTCGCGCAGTATCTGCCGGAAGAAATCCGAGACGCAAAGTTTTCCTTTCTGGGAGCCACGCCCAATCTGAGCGACCTCAAGGAAGTTACGGATCGGGATCAAATCCGCATCGAAATCCTCGTGATGCTGGGCGTGTTTCTCATCCTTGTCATTCTGCTGAAACGACCTGGCGTTTGCTGCTACCTGATATTTACCGTCTTCCTGAGTTACCTGGCGGCGTTGGGAATTACGTTCTCGGTTTTCTGGTTGATGGATCCGTCTGGCTTCTCCGGACTCGACTGGAAGGTGCCATTGTTTCTGTTCACGATTCTGATTGCCGTTGGAGAAGACTACAACATCTTTCTGATGACTCGCATTCAGGAAGAAACCGTACGGTACGGAGACGTGGGGGGGATCACAGTAGCGCTGCAGAAAACGGGCAGCATCATCAGCAGTTGCGGCATCATCATGGCCGGAACCTTCTCATCCCTGTTAGCAGGGAGTCTGGTCGGCATGAACCAACTCGGGTTTGCGCTGGCCGTGGGAGTTCTGCTGGACACGTTTCTGGTCCGCCCCGTGATGGTCCCGGCTTTTCTGATCCTTCTGGCCCAGGGGAAGCTGGGGGCTTTCAGTCGTCTGGCTGGTTATTCGGCGGGCGAGGTTGCTATCACAGATGTCGCTGCCGCTGAACATTGACGGGCAGAGTTGCCAAAAGTGTCCGGTATGGCCGTCCGGTTGCTCTACATATTGACGTGAGTCAGGAGTGCGGCGCCGGCTATTCGAAGGGAAAGTTCCTGAGCGAAAATACCTGACTGGCGGGCCGGCCAACGCGATTCAATTGTGTCAGCCGGCGGAGTGGATGTGGATCATCGCTTACAACGATGCTGGCGTGACGAGTCGCCAGTCAGACGAGTGAAACTCACAACTTCTGACTTCGCAATGAATGCGAATCCATTTGTGATGTCAGTCTGCCTGTTTCTGTTCTGATTCGCGTTTGATCGCGTCGTAGACTTCTTCGCGGTGAACGGCGACGTCTCGAGGAGCGTCGATTCCAAGCCGGACCCTGTCGCCGCGAATCTCGATGACCATCAGTGTAATGTTTTCGCCGATGACAATCTTTTCGTCTTTTTTTCTGCTGAGTACAAGCATCTTAAGTCTCCGGTCAATCTTTCATCTTGAACGATCGCCGCCTGTCCATTCTACCCCTTGCCATGGGCAAAGGTGCAGGGGCAAACCTTGCCAGAAAACGCAATGTCCACATGCGGACGAATTCCGTCTGTCGCATGGACTCTAGCCCGGTATTTCGACAAATGATGCTGAATTCCTGCGGAAATTGCTGTTTAGCAACATCGCTTTGGTTGGTCCCTGCCGGTTTGTAGTGTCCGGACCGCTTGTCCGGGTCCGGTTGTCACGGCTTGCGCAGTCATATCGCTGACGGGGAATTTCTTCGAATCCGCCAACACGGCCATGATGAACTGTCAGTTGTCTGATCTGGACACGAGTTACCACCCTGGAGATCGTTTTCGGTTTCTGGTCGCCCAGTCACAATCACGAGCTTCCATGTCGCAGTGTTTTCAGAGAGGTGTACGCCCGGCGAGGATCCTCTCAGCAATAATCGAATCGGCTGTTTGGCCTTTGATTCTGGATCTGTCACCAAAGGGATCGCTGCAGAATTCAAGCTCCTGTGGCAGCGCGAGTTTTACTGGTTGGTCCAGCATCAACTTTGGATTTTGCGAATTGCTGTGTTCACATACACAGTCCTGCCCGATGGTTCAATATGTTATCGATACAACGTTGTATGAATCCTGGTGGTGATCCGGCATTATCAGTTCAGGCCGTCGTTTATCCCGTCGTTGATGAGATTCTTCCGGCCCTGGCGCCGCTGCTGGACAGTGACCATCAGGAAATTCAGCACGAGTTCCGGGCGACGCTGCTGCGTCGTCCGGAACGGCCGAGATCTCAGCGGACGGAGCACGGGTCGGTCCGGCAGTATTCCCGCAGCCGAACCCTGAAGTCACTTGCCCGGCACATGTCATCTGCCAGTGACCGTACTTTGCGAGTCCAGACCGGACGCCGTGACGCAGAACAACGTCTGAAAGTCTTCGCCATGCCGTGGTTCGGAAGCCGATCTGCCCTCTCATCACCTGGCGATCAGGCCGGCAGCCGATAATTCACGGCGTCTTCATGTAACAGCCAAAGGCAACCGCTACGATGGGTTCTCTCAAGCCGAACAAATTTCCATCACCCTATTTAGTCGGGCGCAAGAATGTCCCTTCCAACCGTTGAAGACTGGGTTCGCTCAGAGGATCGTCGTGGCTTTTTGCTGGCGGCAACGTCCTTCGCCTTTACTCCGTTGCTTGGGAAGACGGCTAATGGACTGGTACGGCACAGTCCCAGGTTTGCCAACGATCCGTTTGTTTTGGGAGTTGGATCGGGTGATCCGGCAGCTGACGGATTTGTTTTGTGGACCCGTCTGGCTTCGGACCCCGTCAACGGCGGTGGAATGCCCCCGGAGAACTTCGAAGTCCGCTGGGAGGTTGCCCATGATGAACAAATGAAAAAGATAGTCCGTAGTGGAATGACCGTGGCCACACCGCATCTCGGACATTCAGTTCACGTGGAAGTCGATGGACTCCAACCAGATCGCTGGTACTTCTACCGATTCCAGTCGGGCGATGCGTTGAGTCCCGTTGGCCGAACGCGCACGACTCCGAAAATGGATGCAATGCCGGATCAGCTTCGTTTCGCGTTCGCATCGTGTCAGCATTTCGAAACCGGCTACTACAACGCCTATCGTCACATGAATGAAGATGATCTGGATCTTGTCATTCACCTGGGTGACTACATATACGAAGGCGGCGTGTCCACGAAAGCAGACCGAGTTCGTCGCCACAACGGTCCGGAGATCAATACCCTCAACGACTACCGCAATCGGTACGGTCTGTACAAATCAGATCCGGACCTGCAGGCTGCGCATGCCAGATGGCCCTGGCTGGTGACCTGGGATGACCATGAATTCGATAACAACTACTCGAATGATATATCCGAAGAACAGCACATCGATGCCGCCGAGTTTCTCGTCCGGCGTGCCCATGCGTATCAGGCTTACTATGAACATATGCCGTTGAGGAAATCATCGGTTCCCAAGGGGCCCAGCATGCAGCTGTACCGCAGCGTGCGGTACGGAACTCTGGCAGAATTCGATGTACTGGATACTCGGCAGTTCCGCACCGATCAACCCTGTGGTGATCGGCGGAAAAAGCCCTGCGACGGAATCTTTGCGGAGCAGGCAACGCTGCTTGGGAATACTCAGGAAGAATGGCTCCAAAAGACTCTGCAGGAATCACCGACTACCTGGAATGTATTGGCGCAGCAGGTCATGATGGCTCGAGTGGACCGCGATCCGTCAGACGGCGTTGCGTGGGGTGTTGATCAATGGAGCGGCTACGATCTGGCCCGTAAACGATTACTCGCATTCCTGGCCGAATCCAAGATCCTGAACCCAGTGGTGTTGACCGGCGACATTCACAGCAACTGGGTCAATGATCTGAAAGTGGACTTCGATCAGGAGAATGATAATGTTGTTGCAACGGAATTCGTTGGTACATCCATTTCGTCGGGTGGCAACGGATCGAAAACGCGGTCCGATACAGCTGGAGTGCTGCGAGACAATTCCTTTGTGAGATTCTTCAATAACGAACGAGGTTACGTGCGATGCACAGTGACGCCGGAATTGTGGCAATCTGACTATCGGGTCGTCGACACGGTGACTTCGCGTGATTCGAATTGTCTGACGCGGGCATCATATGCAGTCGAAGCAGGACACGCCGGCGCGGAGAGGGTGTAAATCACATGGGACCGGGTTTCCACATGTCAGTCGTACACTAATCGTTTGCGGAATCCCAGACTGTCGAGGGCCAGGTCCAGCGCATACGATTCTCATTATTCCGATTGTGTCGAAGCAGTGCAGCGAATGCGCCGGTACCAACAGAACCGAAGGCCACAAGCGATAACATGGAACGTCTGAGTACCTGTTCTGCCATTCACGGAGCATCGGAACCCGGATCGACTCCCGTTGTGGATTCTGTTTCAACAGCCAATTCAGATTGCGTTCGTTCTCTTTGATGGTGTATGTGCAGGTCAGGTACGCGATGTATCCACCGGGGGCCACGAGATTCACGGCGTTCGACAATATCCGACGTTGTCGGTTACTGTTCACGTTGATTGTCGCCGGGTGAAAGCAGCTTGGTGACCTTTTGCCCCGTGCAATCAGTGACTGGCCCGAACATGGCGCATCAACGGTCACCAGATCCGCAGCGGCTCCCATCTGACGGGCCAATGCTTCACTATCGAGTGAACAAATTCCGGCTGGCTGGATCCGACAGCCCTTCAAATTGGAAATCAGTGCTACAGTCCGTTTTCTGATGACTTCATTGCAAAGCAGGTGCTGAGGTTTCAATGCACGTCAGGGGAGCACGGATTTCCCGCCAGGTGATGCGCACAGGTCGATGATGTTTCTAGCTTCCGTCACAACTGTCAGCACTCGTGACGCGAAGACCGATGATGGATCCAGACAATAGAAATCACCGTTCCTGTGAAGATCATGGCTTCCAGGACGCTGGTTGAATGAAACAATGTCGACGTATTCCGGCTGCCGGTTCTCCGTCAGGTTCGACACAAAAGGATTCGGCTTCGGACGCGACTGCATCCAGACGACCGGGCCGCTCAACCGGATTTAACAGAGAATTGATGAACTGCTGCTGCTCCGCTTCACTGGAAAATAGCATGCGGGTGAATCGGCGGAGCGTGTTGGAGACCTTTGGGTCGGTCACGACCTGCAGCTCCGGGATATACCAGGCTCATTCGAGATTCGCCGGAACTGACTCAGTTCGACGTCGCTTCACGCGCGCGAATTTCAATGTCATTCCGGATCCGCTTCACTCCTGGCTGCAGCCGAATCAGATTTGCAGCCAGTCGTCGGGTCGATCCTTCCGATACATGGCCAGCCAACGTTGCGATTCCCGCATCGTCCACCGAAAAGCTCACGCCATTCAGGCTAGGTCGAACCGAGAGGAGTTGTTGCAGCGAAGTTCCGGGGCCGGCCAGCAGCGCAGCAGCCTGTGGGGCCGGGGCTTTGAAGCCCAGACGAAGGGTTACCGGAATTCGACGAGGGGTTCCTGACGATTCCTGCGTGCCACCCGTTGTTACCCCTTCTCCGGTAACAGCGCGAAAGAATCGATTGATAGCGGAACTGGTCGTCGATTCACGAGCACCACCCACAAAACCTTCGACATTGGAACTGCCAATGAACTCCTGAGCCGCATTTTCACCAGCCAGACCAGCACCATTACTGCCGGTGTTTCCTGCATCGAGGCCCTCCGTTGTGAGACCTCCGAGCCCCTCGGTTGTTGAACCGGCTACCTCGGATGCAGTATCCCGACCAGTTTGAGCAAACGAACGGCTGCTCTGAATCACACAGCAAATGATCAGCAGCAGGAACAATGAAAAATGATGCATCGAACCGACTCACAAAAAATGACAGCAACTTGGTCGCAAATGGTGACGACACAGTCGGACGCTGGGTGCCCGTAAGTCTACACGGAAATCACGACAATCCTCAATGTGATTTGTACTTCGCAGGGGCTAACATCATCCGGTCGCCTGGAATCAACAAATCCAACGTCTGCCGGAGTCAGGCCGGCAGGGCAAACTCTGACGAATATGGATTTTTACCAGGTTGACGCAATGTATATTCAGCAGCGGGTTTCCACGATTCCACGCGAACCGTCGGCATGTCACCGTTACAATTCCACTGCTGACTGATTTATTCCATGTGTCTCACTCTGCTGGATCTCTCTTTATGTCTCGCCACACGCCGTCAGGGCGACGCGCCGGGTACCAGCCTTCAATCGCGCCGCGCGCGAACGAGCAGCGGTTGCAGAAGTTCATTGCCGCTTCGGGTGTTGATTCTCGCCGGAACTGTGAACGCTATATTCTTAGCGGTCGAGTGATGGTCAACAATGAGACTGTCACAAATCCCGGCCATTCTGTTCATCCGACAACTGACATTGTGCTGTTGGATGGGGACCGTCTGCGACTGCCAAAGCTGAAGTACTATCTGGTCAACAAGCCGAAAGGTGTTCTGTGTACAAATCGTGATCCATTCGGACGTCCGCGGGCCATTGATCTGGTTCCCGACGATGGCAGTCGATTGTTCACCGTTGGGCGACTGGACGAAAACACTCAGGGACTGCTGCTGCTGACCAACGATGGTGAGCTCGCGGAGTACATGGCTCACCCGCGTTACGAAGTTGTTCGACGCTATCGAGCACAGGTGGCTGGTGTGCCAACTCAGGGAACGCTCGCACAACTTCGCAGCGGAATGCGCTTCACAGAAGGGTATTTTCGATTCGGCGAAGTCCGGTTCCTCAAACGCCGGGGGCGCAGTGCATTCCTGGAGATTGAACTTTGCGAGGGAAAGAACCGCGAAGTTCGCCGCATGCTGGCTCGGTGTGGCCACAAGGTGATTCATCTGCAACGAGTTGCCTTTGGGCCGTTAAGAATCGGTCACTTGAATCCTGGTCAGTTCCGTGAACTACGAGCGGCCGAGGTGCGTGAACTGCGTGACTTTCTGGCAAAGGGACCGGATAAACGACCTCTACGATCGAATTCACGTCGGAACTCTCGTAACAGTCGCAAACCAGACAGACACCGACCTGGGAAACCGAAGGCTTCAGCCAGCCGCAAGTCCGAACGAAATCAGTCGCAGGCAAACACTGACTGATCCTGGTGTGGCATCGCCGAAGAATCTGGACTTCAATGTAATCATCATCCTGCAGAGCGAAAACACGCTGTGGAATCCCGCTGGACTGGTGCTGTTATAACCCCAGACCTGATCAAATGGTCAGCTCTGCTGAGCCCGCAGTCTCCGTTTGAACCGGGCAATCCGCTGGCTCAACTCCGTATCGCAGCGCGGAGGCGGCTGGTTGACGCTGCTCAACAGTACATGTTGCGGCTAAGCAATGTCGCTCAGACTGTTGGTGTGATCATTCCGCGAACCGCAGTTCTTACCGGTGATCCGGAGACTCAACCGGTCATCATGACGGGACACCAGCCGGTAATCTTTCACGGTGGACTGGTATTCAAATACGAATGCACAGAACAGGCGGCGTCCGGAACAGCTATTGGTGTGGCACTCATTATCGACATGGATAAAGGAGACCCGGGTGCATTTCTCTATCCTCAGGCAGATACTCGACCGACGATGTCCGGCCGGAAACAACTCACCCTTGCGACCGCATCTTTCTGTGAGTCTACCAGCGTCTATCGTTCGGTAACGCTTCTGCAGTCAGGACAGCTGGCAGAGCGAGCGCAGAGCATCACAGCAGATCTGGAGAAAACGACTCCACCGTCGGTTCAACATCAATTCCGGCAGGTGTCAGAAGATTACTGCCGTCTGGCAAAGGCTGAAGTGTCTGCTGCCGAAGCAAATTCGATCATTCGCTGGTCCCGAGGAATCGGAAGTCGGTTGCTGGAACTGCCGCTGTCTACAGCTTGCTGTTTCCCGGAAATTCTGGAGCTCACGGCAGGTATTCTGGAGGATTTTGAATCCTTTGTCGGGACGTATAATCACCAATTGAAAGATTATCGGACCACCCATGGGATTCGTAATCGAGCCAATCCTTTTCCAGACCTGCAGACGGGAGCTGAGGCTATGGAGCTCCCCTTCTGGGTTGTGTTGACGGAAGATGAGTCTCGACACCCGCTGTTTGTCCGCAAGATTAATGGCGTCGCCACGTTGTTTGCCGATGGTCGAAATATTGCAATGATTCCGCTGGGTGAAGGTGTGGAAATACTGAACCGTCTGCTGCTGCAAGGGGTCCAGTTGGTTCCCCGTGGAGCGTTGATCACTTCCTTCATGAGGCTGATGTTCGCGGACCTGTTTGTCCATGGAACGGGTGGTGGCCACTACGATCAGCTGACAACTTCTTTCATTGAGTCCTGGTGGAAAGTTCAACCGCCACCGTTTGTTGTTGCCAGTGCATCGCAATATCTGTTCCCGGAATGTCGATCGAAAATGCATGAGCTGCAGTCATTGAATGAGAACCTGCGAGACCTGCGGTTCAATCCTCAGCGACACTTTGGCAGGGGAGTCTTCACTGAAGCAGTCGAGTCACGATTGCGGTCACTCGGTGGGGAAAAACAAGCGGCAGTCGCACGGCTCAGGTCGGCTCAGAAAAGTGGACAATCAGCCAGTGACATTGGGCATCAGATTCAATTGGTGTCGGACGAAATGAAAGCAACTGTGGACGATGCATTCAGTAAGCAGCTCGCTGAACTGGACGAAATTTCCCCTCAAACGAAGGAAGCGGTCGACTGCCGAACCTATCCATGGTTCCTGTTTCCGAATTCATCGGTTTCCTGAATCACAGGTCCCCGGTCGGGAATACAGGCCTGATTTCTTCAGTTGGCTTCACGCGAACGGCGAATTTCCGGTTCACGTCCGATAAATTTTCACGACATCGGCGTCACCGCTCGGACCAATACCGTAAAACATACTGGCCCACTTCGAGCACCACGAAGGAGGTCACCGCCCTGGGCGCGTTCCAACCTGCACGACTCAAGCAATGTGTCCTTCATTTGAGTGACACAAGACTTACAGGTTTCGGGGCATCGCCGGGCTTCCTCGACTTTTCGAGGAATTCCGTCTCGTTTTCTGCACGAGCCGCTTCTGGATTCGCCTGAAGTGATATGGTCATCATTTACATATTTGTTCGGGTGTCACTCTCGCCCCCAGCGGCGACATTTTGCAGGGCGGCGCTCAGCACCCGGTCGTGACCATGGTCGCGACTGTAAATGCGAAAAATCAAAAAACTGGTGGGGAGGTTCTGAAACAATTCGTCGTCATCCAGCTCAAACGATTCTCCACTGGCTGAATCAAACCAGTAATTCTGCTTGCCAACGGGACGGCGGGCACTGGGACGATGGTAATGCCTGGCCACATCGATGCGAAGCGGGATTTCGGTAATCTCCTCCGGCAGCTGCTCTCGAACTCGACGTTCCACCAGCTCTGGTTCGGAGAATATCGACATACTTGCGCTTTGGCCCTGGTGAAAATGCATTGTCCGCTCGCAGGCCATCCGCCACATTTCTTCGCGGTTGACGATGCTTTTCCAGTGTCTTCCCAGTCGTTGCAGATTGCGGTCGTCGGAGTTTACCCAGCGTGTCACATCAACCAGGAATGAAGTCTCGGTGAGCTCCTGATACTCGCGCAGGAATTCCAGGGGATTTCCCGGGAACAACTGTTGCATCGTATCTGCAAAGTGTTCTTCGAGAGCGATGTCGATAGCGCGAACCGTTCGGTGAAAATAGATCGTGTGAAACAGATTGGCTCGCGTTTCAATAAAGTTGATCAGGGTTGGCATGCCACGAGCATGGATGGTCAGGCCTTTGGAAGTAAAAAAGCTGTAGTGAATCAGCCGTGAAATATCAAAGGCTCGGGTGTTGTAGCCGGACATGTAGGCATCACGGAGTACGAAATCCATGTTGTCGATGGTGTAGATGCCACTGAACAACGATCGAAGTTTGCGCAGCCAGTCGGGATGACCATCGACATCGTCGCCGGACACCGGCCGACGAATCAGCCAGGCCACCTGTTGCGGGTCCAGTTCTTCCAGCGGCTGCAACTGCCCGGCGGGATTACGTCGGATCCGTCGAATCACGTCTCCCAGCTCGTGTTCAATAATGTGAGCCCCCACGTCTTCATGAGTGAGGCCGAACTGGTCGAGATAATGATCGTCAAAGAAATGGCCAAAAGGACCGTGTCCAACATCGTGCAGCAATCCGGCCAAACGGACCAGGCTCTCCACATAGGCCTGGGACGGGACATTACGGCAGGACTCAGCTAGTGAACTATACCAAGCATGTATGGTAAGTGAACCTAAATGCATCACTCCCAAAATGTGCTGAAAACGCATGTGTTCTGCGGACGGAAACACCCACCATGCGGTCTGCAGTTGATGAATATGTCGCATCCGCTGTACCCATGGATGGTCAATCAGCTCCTGCTCTGCTGCCTCACCGTCCGGCAGTCCCGAAGCGGAGATAAACGGGATGTAGCCGTGAATTGGATCGTGTGACAGGCTTTCCGTGGTGAAATTTCGAGCCATTGAATCTCAGCTGTCTGGAGTCTGCAGGAAGTGCCGTCCGCGCAACCTAACGTGGGAATGACAGTCCAATCGTACGAATCGGTCAGCGGTTCACTGTATTGTGGTTGATGTGAGTCCTCCTAGACTGAGAAAACCGGGTTGCTTTGGCTCGTTGGCTTCAGGGATCATAGATACCTCCGACACAGACGGCTCGGGTGTGTCTGAATCATGAATGGCAAAATCCAATGTCCCAGGGGCCATCGACTAACTCAGACTCAACCGTACTGCCGGACGGCTGAATGTCGTGATTGATTGTTGCCGGGTGCGGTCCGGACACGGTGAACTGACGACGGTTGAACGGACGGCAGGTCAACCGTCGTCACAACCTTCCACGAATGCACAAGTACCCGCAATGACCGGTCAACTGTTGCCGACAATGACAGCCAGGACAATCACCACCGAAGGCGCTGTTTGATGCAATTTTCGCAGCGTGGCGACCACCCTGTTGCAGATTGGCTGTCGCAATCAAATCTGCTGGCACGTCACTGGACATCCCCCGTGTCCTTGTCGTTTGCCAGATGTGTCTCCAGCAACCGCCCCAACTCGGCACCACGGGCGTTGAGTGAAACTACCTTGCCTTCTCGATCCACCAGAATCACCGTTGGAATTCCTGAGACTGCGTAGTAGGTGGCCATCTCACTATTGCCGTTTTCATCCGGCATGATGTTCTGCCACGGCAGCTGGGCTTCTTGCATATAGGTATCAAACGCTGAGCGGTCCTGGTCAATGTTAATCCCGACAACTTGGAAACCCGTCTCGCTATACTTTTCGAGGTTCTTCATCACATTGGGGATTTCTTCTCGACAGGGGCCGCACCACGAAGCCCAGAAGTCAATGAGTACGAAATTACCCCGGTAGCTTTCCCAGTCGAATTCATGACCGTCGGCGGTGACACCTGATAACTCCATGAAGTTTCCCGGCAGACTGAGCCGGCGAGCGGTTGCTGCAATTGTAGGCAGGCGAGCCAGAATCTCGGGATCATCAGATTCCTCCATCAGGGTGACCATCCGGGACAGAAGGATCTTGGTGACCTCTGCGTTATTTCCACTCAGAATCTGTCCAATCTGTGAAGTGAGATCCACCACCCCTTTATCCAGTCCATGTTTTTCAATGAAGCCAAATACCAGGCCAACAATCTCACCCGGTTTGCCACCTCCCTGCAGTATCTGCATGATTCCCTGCTGCAGCATTTGAAAATCGGCCAATTGAACGACAGCAGCGCGTGGGTCCTTCTGAAGGGATTTGGCCAGGGCCAGTAACTGCTGTTGTGCCTCCTGATCGAATCTCGCCATTACCGACAGGCCTGCGAACTTCTCTTCGAACGCTCGTACTGCATCGGTGTCACTGCTTTCCTGAGCTAGGACCCTGTCGGTGGCGATGATCACTGCCGTGATCTGTTTTTTGACGTGGGCGATGATCGCTTCCTGGCTGCGCTCGGCTGGGCGCAGCCGTTTGACCTGATTGATAAACCGAAACAGCTCTTCCGGCGTTCCTTCCGGAACCTCGAATGGCCCGGCGTCACTCTTCTCTGGAATTGCACCGGTGTTCTTTGACGTGGGTGAGTCTTCACCCTCCACGAGGGCTGGTGCAGCAAAAGATGCGAGAAGCAAGGAGCAGACCGGCAACCAGATTAAGGAACGTTCGAAAAGGGCCATGGGACACCAAAAGGCTTAAGAGAAGAAGAATTGAAGATTTGTGCTGTCTGAAGAATCCGAAGGAAACGCCGGGCTTTCAAGGTAAACCGGGTCATTCAGTGCAGAATGGCGCCTGAAATCGTGAGTTCACTCTCGGACGTCCGGTTTTATTGGCCGTTTTTTGGCTCGTTCCTGTGGAGGATTGGATTCCTGATACAACCGAGCGAGACGAATCAGTATCGATTCCAGTTGATTGAGATATTCAGCATGTGTGTACTCGTCCCGTTGCCGTTTCACCTCCTCGAGCTGGTATTCTAGTTCATCGCGGCGTTCGCTCTGTTCAATAGTCAGTCGGCGTTCGTCGTCGCTCCGGATGAGATACCAGCAGCGAGCAAGATCGCCATCGGCACCAGGTTCGTTGCCGGCCAAATTCAGCTGGACACCTTTGAATACTGAAAGACGACTGCCCAGACCGTCTCCGTTGTCGTCCAGCAACGAGTGTTCTGTCGCCAGGCGTCCGTTCGAAGCATAGAATTCATCGGTCCGGCGCGCAGCAAAGGCCCAGGCTTCCAGGAGTGACACCTGTCCGTCCCGATTCAGATCGGCTTCCGTGCTTCCGATGGCTGCGGACATCGCTGCTCCGAATCGAGCCAATTGGAGCTGGCTTCCATCTTTCGTGGCCGTCAGAATAACACGATTGGGCCCGCTCATGGCATTGATGAACGGAGCACTGCCCGAAGTACAGTTGATCAGTGCGATGGGGCGTGTCGTATTCTTCACCAGGTCGGCGGTTTCTGCCGCCGTGATGTCAGGTCCTCTGAGATTGAACCGGGCGGTCCGGCCGTCGAATGTTCCGTGTCCAATCAATATGATCCACAGCCGTTCTCCCAAATTACGACCCGTCAGATACATGATCGCTTCCGTCAGTTTCGCCTTATCAGAGTCTGAGTCATCCAGGCCAATCATGTGGAAATCCGCATCAGCGGTTTTAGCGGCAGATTCCCATCGTTCTGCCCACGCCTGAAACATGTCACGATACTCTGAACTGCCCGAAGCACCGACAGCAACCAGAATGTCCTGTCGTTCCGGTTCGTCAGCAACACCGCTGCTGTATTGGCAGCTCGCAACACAGACGGCAATGGCGCTGAGGGCAATCAAACGAATTTTCTTCACCGGAACCTGTTGGAATTTGCGGAAATCGGACGAATATGGAACTACAGCGACATTAAATCGTGATCATTACGGACGAAGGCCCAGGAGTTCTCCCTGGACCGGGCTGTTTTACGGTTGTATCTATATTAATTCGGCGATCGACATCCGTCATGTGAGATCTCTGCTGTTTCTTAACAGCTGACTGCAATCTGCCGTCCACAGCAGGAAGACCAGCTATGACGGGACACTGGTAGCTTGTTCGACAATACACTTCCGTTGAGAGAATCCTGTTCGGTCGATAGCATGGAGGTTGACGATTGGTGACCCCTGCAACGTCGAGGTACGTGTGTCTCATCCAGTTCCGTGTCATCTCCTGACCTCTCGGCGTACGATGCTGCAGGCAGGTTCGGTGGGGTTGTTAGGATTGGGGCTGAATCATCTTGCCCCGTTACGAACCGCCGACGCATTCATGACATCGCCCGGTGGTGGTCAGGCTAAGTCGACTATTTTTATCTTCTTATCCGGAGGATTGACACAGCACGACAGTTTTGATCCCAAGCCCAACGCTCCGGCAGAGGTTCGCGGTGAGTTTAAACCGATTGGCACCTGTACACCTGGCGTTCAGATTTGCGAGCACTTGCCGATGCTGGCTCAGCGAAGTCAGAAATGGAGTTTGATCCGTTCCCTGACGACGCCTTACAACGGACACTCTGCGGGCCATATGGTGATTCTTTCCGGCAGAACACCCTTACCTGTAAGGTTTAGCGGAAAAAAGCCCCAGGCAGGTGACTGGCCTTCGATCGCCTCCATTGTCGGTGATGCACTGCCTCCGCGTAACAATAATCTTCCTCCGGCAGTGGTGCTTCCGGAACGCTTGATTCACAGAAGTGGACGAGTCATTCCAGGTCAGTTTGGCGGACTGATGGGAAGTCAGCGTGATCCGTGGTTTGTCGAAGCATCACCTTTTAATCCCAAAACGTACGGAGCTTATCCTGACTTCGAATTCCATTTCGTTCGTGGGCGACAGCAAAGCGCGAATCTCAGGTTCGAAGCACCCAATCTAAGTTTGCCACAGGGGCTTGGCCGTAGCCGGCTGGCATCACGCTTGCATCTTCGACACTTGCTGGACAGCCAGCAACGGCAGCTCGAACAGATGGCGGAAGTGCAATCGTTCGACCAGTATCGGCAGGCTGCCGTTTCGTTGCTCGCCAGTCCGGAAGTGCGACAGGCGTTCGACGTCCATAGAACAGATTCAAAGGTTCAGGACAGATACGGTCAAAATGCTTTTGGCTGGTCGCTCCTGATGGCCAGAAATCTGGTTGAGGCGGGCGTTAATCTGATTCAGATCAATCTGGGTAATAATGAAACCTGGGATACACATGACAACAACTTCCCGTTGCTGCGTGACTGCCTGCTGCCTCCCACGGATCGTGCCGTGTCGGCATTGCTGGATGATTTGGATGAACGCGGTCTGCTGCATGAGACGTTGATTGTGATGTGTGGCGAAATGGGACGGACGCCAAAGATCAATACCAAACTTCCCGGACGCGACCACTGGGGTGCCGTGCAAACTGTCTTCATTGCGGGAGGAGGTGTCCGGGGGGGGGTTGTCGTGGGAGCATCAGATACCCAGGGAGCCTATCCCGCAACTGACTCGCAACGACCTGAAAACCTTGCGGCAACCATCTATCATGCGCTGGGAATACCGGCAGCCGCCTCATGGAGTGACGAACTCGGTCGTCCGCACCACATCTACTTTGGGGAACCGATCTCTTTTTCAGTGTAGATGGTCTTTGGTTTGAAGTGAGGCGGAAATCCGCAACAGCGTCCGGCTTTTTATTCGATCGTCGTCACACAGATGAAATGCGAGGAAAGATAATTCCGTCCGCTGTGAACGTCGCCGGGGGACCGAATTCATCGACACGAATGCTGCTGGTGAGCAACAACGCAGATGTGGGCTTGTGGCGTGACGGTCTATGCCAGTAAGTCACTGACCACGTTGCCCGGTGACAACAAAAACGGACGTTGTTGACGGTTATAAATGTGCGTATGGGGAGCAATCCCCAACAAGTGATACATGGTGGCAGAGATGTCCCAGGGAGCAATCGGATCACGAAGCGGAAACGCCGCCTGCCAGTCACTGGCACCCACGATCGCCCCGCGCTGAATTCCGCCGCCGGCGATCACCAGCGAATAAACGTCCGGCCAGTGGTCACGGCCCGCGTCCTTGTTAATTCGTGGGGTTCTTCCGAATTCACCTAAAGCCAAGACCAGGGTTGTATCAAGCAAACCGCGATCATCCAGATCTTCCAGAAACGCTGACAACCCCTGGTCAAAAGGAGGCAACAGTTTGTTACTGAGCGTAGGATAACTCCCGGCATGTGTGTCCCATTCCTCACGGTTTGACCGTGCCCAGTTAATTGTGATCAAAGGGACTTCCGCTTCCACCAGCCGACGCGCCAACAACATTGTTTGACCAAATCTGTGGCGACCGTACCGGTAACGTAAATGATCCGCTTCATCCGCCAGATCAAATGCACGCTGACTTCGCTGTGACCCCAGCAACCCGAAGGCACGCTGCTTCAAATCCGACATGCCTTGAATGCTGCCAGTGAGCCCTCGACCCGGCCATCCGCTGTCCATCATCTGTAACAGCGCGAATCGATCCGTCAGTCGACCGCCGGAAACACTGGGCCGCAACACCAGTTCCTCAATCTCAAAATCTGCCAGGTCAGGATTTTTGGCAACACGAAAAGGATCAAATGCCTCTCCCAAAAATCCTGCATTCTGGCCAGCCATCGGCGGACGGTTCCCCTGGTGCATGACCGGCCCCAGCACTGCAGCGCTGGGAACCGGGTTGAGCGTCGGTTTTAAGTGCGCGACTGCAGCGCCATAAGTGGGGAAATCGTCTTTGCTGGCTGGAGTATTGGTGCCCGGTTTCGGATGCGGGTGGCCGGTCAATGCCGTGTAGGAAGCCGAGCCGTGTTCGAAATCACGGTGGGACATGCTCCGCACAATCGTATACTTGTCAGCAACCTTACTAAGAAACGGTAAGTGCTCAGATATCTGTGTCCCGGCAACATTGGTCGAAATCGGTTTGAATTCCCCGCGGATTTCCGCAGACGCCGAAGGCTTCAGATCCCACAGGTCCTGTTGTCCGGGACCACCAAAGAGAAACAGAACCACACATGATTTTGCCTGCCCGAAAAGCCGTGGCCGATTTTCTCCGGTCCCTTCATTGCTCCCGGCCCGCAACGCACCACCAGACAGGTAACTCAGCCCTGCGCAATTCAACCACGTCCGTCGAGATACAGAGTCCGACATCTCTTTCGTCATCCCAGGAACCATGAAACATCGATACCATCCAGGATAACAATTGAACTGCACACTGAGAACACGGTTCCACCGAAATCATTCCTCGAAAGAATATCCGCACACATTCCCCGCAAATTGATCCTTGCATCATTGGTGATGTGTGTTTCAGCAGACGCCCACAGAGTTTCACGGTGTCACAGAGGCTGGAGAAATCTGGCGGCGAGGCCGTCTTCCAGAGGATCTGCTTCTGCAGCGTGACCTCAGGAAACCGATCAAGGACCTGCTGCGTCAAAGATTGCACGTCGAGCCTGCTTTGGTGTTACCCCAGTTGTGCTTCGGCCCAGGTTGTCAGGGCTTTCTGAACTTCGTTGAGTTTGCTGTCGCCAGTAAGGCGAGCACGCTCAAGATCATCGTCGTCTAAGAGTTCCGACTGACAGAAGAAATAGAACTTGATCTTCGGCTCTGTTCCCGACGGTCGAGCCGCAATCTGTATCCGCACAGATTCTGCCCGATTAGAAGTGTAGATCAGCAAATCGCCACGCGGGTTTTCAAGCGTATCGATCTTTTCACCGGATGGGATGGCGGCTCGAATTCCATTTTTGTAGTCGGCGACTTCAACCAGGTTCACTGTTCCGAATGCTTCCGGCGGGTCCATGCGCAGGGTATTCATGAGTCCATCAATCCTGTTCTTACCGGTCGGACCTTCACAGTAAATCGATTTCTGTCCTTCGCAGTGGTAGCCGTGACGCCGATGAAGATCATCCAGCTGGTCCAGCAACGTGCGACCGTCGGCTTTCAGTTCCGCAGCAAGCTCCAGAACAAATATTGCAGCGATCGCTCCATCTTTGTCACGGCAGTATCCACCTGCCAGAAACCCGATCGATTCTTCCGCACCAAACACGAAGTTGTGTGTTCCGCGTTTCTCCATCGTTTGTGCTATGTATTTGAAACCCACCAGCAGTTCATAAACAGCCTGAGCCCCATACCCCCGGGCAATGGCACGGATCAGCGGGGTGGTCACCAGTGTTTGTACTACGTAGTCCGCGGGGCTGAGTTTTCCGGCGTCTGCTCGCTTGCGCAGCAGATAATCAGTCAACAGCGCTCCAATCTGATTCCCGCTCAGCGGCGTGAATCCATCGTTCCGGTTTCGTACCATTACACCCAGTCGATCTGCATCCGGATCTGATGCCAGAATCAATTCGGCTGGATGGTTGTTGAATTTGATCCAGTCAATGACTGGATCAAATACTTCCAGTAACTCCGGATTTGGCAGATGTTTCGGTACGTTGGGGAAGTTGCCATCTGCCGTTCGGTGACCATCAAAGATGTCGATGTCGAAACCGACTTGGCTGACGATCCGCCAGATCGACGTTTCACCTACTCCGTGGAGCGGTGTAAAAATCGCCGATATGTCTCGGCTGGTCGACTGACTCAACGCAGCAACAGTGTTGGTATAGGCCACGTCGACATCTTCACCAACGATTCTGATCCGTCCGTCGGCAACCGCTTCACGAAAATCAAGGTGTGGAATCATTTCCGCCTTTTTCACTTCCGCAATGATGCCCATGTCTTGAGGGGCGATCACCTGTCCGCCATTGCTCCAGTAAGCTTTGAAGCCGTTGTCGGATGGGGGGTTGTGCGAAGCCGAAATCATTACACCGATGTCGCAGTTCAGATGCCGAACTGCGAAGGACAGTTCAGGAGTGCTCCGATGCGATTCAAACAGAAACACGGTCAACCCGTGAGCTGCCAGAATCGCAGCCGCGAGTTCGGCGAAATGCCGAGACCGGTGACGAGTGTCGTGGGCGACAGCGGCTGCTCCGCCTTCACGACAACCCGACTTCCGAAGGTACATCGCCATTCCGTGGGCGGATTCTGCAATGGTCCGATCATTGATGGTTGCCGGACCGAGTTCTCCCATTGGGCCCCGTCGGCCGCCGGTACCGAACGGAATGACCGTCCAGAACAGGGAATTCAGTGTCTCCCAGTCCCCGGTAGCGACCAATTCCCGAATTCGAGCGTGACAGGATTCCAGACATTCCCGGCTGAGCCAGTTTTGGATGTTCCGGGCAGAAGCCTCGTTTAGTTTGTCATCAGCCACTGCCTGATCCACCAGTATCGCGGATTCGTCCATCGACCACCGTCTTTCACTGTTTCTCTCAGCAGTTATTCTCTCAGCAGTTAAACCGGAGAGAGATCATTCACAGGTGACGCACTCAAAAAACCGCCGAAAACGGACCGGTCGGAAGTCTACCGATTGACATCCATGATTCTATCCCGCACCATTTTAGTGGATCAACTCGCCCGTTGTGGCAGGAGTCATCACGACGATGAGACGCTGCAAACGGTCCTGTTCGCGTTCGCGACCAGTTCCCTTTCCTGATCCTCACTTCCGAAACGCTGCCGTGTTGTCTGGTCTCCGATACGACCAGACGGCAGCATTCCAGCATAAATCCGGTCAATTCGGGCTGAACCAATGAGTGTGCCGACAATCGGCATTCTGGGCGGCGTCGGCTCAGGTAAATCATCCGTAATTCGTCAGGTCACCGAATTTCAGCTGCAGATCATTGATGCTGACAAAATCGGTCATGATTTGTTGCAGGGTTCGAACGTGCTCAAACAACTCAGGCAAATATTTCCCGCGTCAATCTTCAACTCCCGCGGTCAGATCATTCGATCAAAGCTGGCCCAACAGGTGTTCGGCGAGTCGGCGGAGCAAAAGACCGGTCTGAATCAACTTGAACAGATTATCCATCCCGCAATACGTTGTGAAATCAAAGCTCAGATTCAGACAGTCGTGCCCAGCGTTGATGCTGTAATCCTCGATGCAGCAATTCTGCTGGAGACTGGCTGGGCTGAAGAATGTGATCATCTCATTTACATTGATACTCCGGAAGCACAACGTATTGAACGCGTTAAATTCAGTCGTAACTGGTCGGCAGAGGAACTCGAGCGTCGTGAATGTACACAACTGCCACTTGAAACGAAAAGACAACGTGCGGATTTCATTGTCGATAACTCCGCCACTATGGAACAAGCCGTCCAGCAGATGACGCGAATTCTTCGCAGCCTGGTCGTTTACTGACGACGGGCCTTACCATTGAAATCTCCATGATCTCGTCCTGCCTGATTCTTTAACTGCTCCACGGATTCTTCGCCACACTGAATTTTCGGTCGGCAGAATCCACGAAGGTTTTTTTGAGTCATGACTCAGTCCTCAAAAATCGGTAACCGAATGACTTCCGGAGCGTCGTCGATAAAATCCGGTGACCTGGGTGATTCCGACCGCACTCAGGGTGCCGATACGTCGAATTCGAGCCACATTGTGGAGATGAACATCGCGGATCTGCAGCGCATGTCGATGGTTGATCTGCTGGAGATCGCGGAGCGTGACAATCTCACGGAATGTCATGGCCTGAAAAAACAGGATCTCATCTTTCAGATTCTGAAAACATGCACTCAGTTGAACGGTCTGATGTTCGGGGAAGGGACTCTGGAGATTCTGCCTGACGGTTTCGGGTTTCTGCGGAGTCCGGACTACCATTACCTGCCGTGTCCCGACGACATCTACGTGAGCCCCAGCCAGATTCGTCGCTTTGGACTGAGGACGGGAGCCACGGTCGCCGGGCGGATTCGTTCTCCCAAGGAAAACGAGCGCTATTTTGCGCTGCTCCGCGTCGAAGCAATAAACAACGAGGATCCGGCACTCCTCACTGCCAAAGTCTCTTTTGACGATCTTACGCCGCTCCATCCGCAACAGCGCTTGCGCATCGCCGAGCACGCAGAATCGATCAGCCCACGGGTCGTTGATCTGATCGCTCCGATTGGACTCGGGCAACGTGGCCTGATTGTTTCACCCCCGCGCGCCGGGAAGACCGTGCTGCTCCAGCAACTGGCCGCAGCGGTACTCCGAAATCACCCGGATGCCTATGTAATTATGCTGCTGATCGATGAACGTCCGGAAGAAGTTACCGACATGGAACAGAGACTTAAGGGCACCAATTGTGAAGTCGTCAGCAGCACGTTTGACGAACCAACATCACGACACATTCAGGTGTCCGAGATGGTGATTGAGAAAGCCAAACGAATGGTCGAATACGGTCGCGATGTGATCATCTTTCTGGATTCCATTACTCGACTGGCACGTGCGTGGAACACAGAAATCCCAAACTCCGGCAAGACACTTTCCGGTGGCGTTGATGCCAGCGCGCTACAACATCCAAAACGATTCTTCGGAGCTGCACGCTGCATTCAGGAAGGCGGCAGCCTGACAATCGTTGCGACGGCGCTCGTCGATACAGGAAGTCGCATGGATGAGGTCATCTTCGAGGAGTTCAAGGGCACCGGCAATACCGAACTGCATCTCGATCGTCGGCTGGTGGAAAAACGGATCTGGCCGGCAATTGATGTCAACAGGTCCGGTACCCGTCGGGAAGAGCTGCTGATGGAAGAAGACGAACTTGAGAAATCATGGCTGCTGCGACGGGTTCTCAACGACATGAATCCGGCAGAGGCCATGGAGCTGCTGATCAGCCGGCTGAAGCGGACCAAATCTAACGCGGAATTTCTGTTGTCAATGGATCTTACATAGGTACAAGGACAGATCGGAGATCGGAGGGTTTTTCAGGTGACCACAGTTGGCTGGATCGGTCAACGAATACCCGAATAAGCCTCGAGACCGTTTTAAGTAATCGTGGAGTCATATCATGGCAAACATCATTCAGGGACAATTGACGGCAGCCGGGGAACGATTCGCTATCGTGGTTTCCCGATTCAACGACTTGATTACGGAGCGATTGACTGCCGGCGCGATCGATACCGTCATCCGATTAGGTGGGGACGCGGACGCCATCGATGTTTACCAGGTGCCAGGTTCATTTGAGATTCCGCTGGCAGCCTCACGTGTGGCGTCATCGAGACAATACTCTGCTGTGATATGTCTCGGAGCTGTAATTCAGGGTTCGACGTCACATCATGAGTATATTAACAGTCAGGTCGCTGCCGGCCTGATGTCGGTCATGCAGCTGTCAGGGATTCCGGTGACCTTTGGAGTGATCACCTGCGAATCGATGGAGCAGGCACTGGACCGTGCTGGCGGTAAGGCCGGCAACAAGGGCGAGGATGCCGCGGCGGCAGCTATCGAGATGGTCAGTCTGCTGAAGAAGATCGATGGCTGATAGTGAGGTTACTGGTTCGAGGCTTGCCTGGTCTTCCGACGTCTGTGGGCCAGTGCAGCTGACACAATGATCAGAAACGAGCCTGGCGCTGATAAAGATATTCTGTGAGTGCCTTGTCGAACGGCATACTGGTGTCCAGCGCTACGTAGTCTGCACCGATGGCGAAGCACTCCTGCTGAAACCTGTCTCGTAGTTCCTGCAATGCCTTAAGATAGCTGCCTCGAATTCCCCGCGCGTCGACAACCTGCCGCTCTCCTGACTCAGGTTCCAGCAGATCGATACTGCCGGAAAACGGAAAACTAACTTCGGCTTCGTCCAGCACATGGAATACGATCACGTCATGGCCCGCATAACGCAGAATTCGCAGACTGTCGATGATTTTTTCCGGATCGGCCAGCAGGTCGGACATCACCATCATCAGGCTGCGATGCCGAATCATGGACGCAGCTCGCTGGAGACACTCCGCAATGTGACTTCCTCTTTCTGTGCGACTCTTCTGCAGCACAGCCAGGATCTTGCCCAGTTGTGACCGACGACTGCGTGCCGGCAGACTGTGTCGCAGTTCTTCGTCGAACGTCACCAGTCCAACGGGATCCTGCTGATGGATCATCAGATAGGAAATCGCAGCGGCCAGGCAAATCGAGTAATCGAATTTAGTGAGTTCCTGGCGGTAGGTGTAGCCCATGCTCCGTGAGAGGTCCATAAGAACGTAGCCGGTGATGTTGGTTTCGGCCTGGTATCGACGCACGTACAGACGGTCCGTGCGTGCATACACCTGCCAGTCGATGTTACGAGGATCATCTCCGGGGTTGTAGCGGTGGTGTTCACTGAATTCGACGCTGAAGCCATGAAACGGACTGGCGTGAAGGCCGGAGAGAAACCCCTGAACAATGAACCGCGCCCGCAAATCCAGTCGAGCGATATTCTGAATTACTTCCGGTCGCAGATATTCTTCAGCGGATGGCATAGGAGACAGTGTGGCATGTCAGTCCATGTTTTTCCAACTGCCGTTCCTGCAATGATCTGACCTGCCGCCGAACGCCTCTGCTGCCGCTGGTCCTGATCGACCGCGAGCATCCGGAAACCGTCAAAGCTCGGTGGCCATACTCCTGAATCACTGCAAAAATTCCATTCGCATCCAGTGTCGTCCTGCTGACGACAGTAAAGCAAGCACTCTGACAAAGAGACACAAAACTCCGAATCCGACAGGAGCGGGTTATTTTATCGCGCCCGGAAAACGCAGAACTGCGCGATCTGGTGGCGTCACTCGTCAATGCCGTGGTCAGGGTGTCCAGATCATATTTTGCGAATCAGCGAAACATACGGCTGGGAATATAATTGACTTTATCCACCGGCTAGCGCCGGATGATGGCCAGTCGTGTTAAGGCGAATGCGGTACAGGCCGCCTCCCGCGGTGACGTACAGTGTCTGCAATTCCTGCTCCCGGCCAAAACAACAGTTTGTAGGCAGTGTAGGCGTTCGGATGCGTGCAAGTTCCTTTCCATCGGGATCGAAAATTGCAATTCCAAATGTCTCAGCGGATCTGACCGCCGCGTAGATCCGGCCAACGGTGTCGACGGTCATGCCGTCGATGCCTGTTTGCCTGCCAAAGTCCACGAGGACTCGCTTCCTGCCAAGCGAACCATCGGTCATGACCGAAAATGCATTCAGGGTCATGCGGCCGACTTCAGCGTCGGTGATTGTCTCAGCCTGGTCGGTACCGTTGTCCGTCTCCGCGACATAGAGAGTCCTGCCGTCGGGCGAAAGCATGACTCCGTTTGGCTTTGTGATATCCGTTGTCGCACGCCGCAGTGAACCATCCGGATCAAGTCGATACACATCCATCGATGGCAATTCCATCTTTTCAGGTCCTACGTATTTCGGGTCGCTGAAATAGACTCGACCTTCACGATCGATGACGATGTCGTTGGGTGAATTGAAGCGATTTCCTGCAAATCGATCGACGATTGTTTTGATCGATCCGTCAGCGAGAACTTCGACCAGCGCACGCCGACCTCCCAGTGGAGAAGCACAACAGGCGAGCAGGCGACCCTGGCGATCGAACATTAGGCCGTTGGCCATCTTGCTGTCTTTAGTATGGGTTTCGGTTTCGCCCGTTTCCGGATCGAACTTCATGATCCGTGCCGACCGCGCGTCAAAGGGTTGAGCAAAGTCACTGAAGTACATCAGGCCATCCGGGCCAGCGGCGACGCCTTCGGTAAATCCGCCTTCTTCCCACAGAACCTGGAGCGTCGCACCGTCCGGAATGATATTTATCAGTTCAGAATCCTGACCGACCGAATATTCCGCCACAAAAAGCAAGGTGAAACCTAGTAGACTGACCAAACAATTGTTCATGTGAGTTCTCCAGCTTCTTTGCACGCGGGACAGATCCTTAGTTTCTATAAATCTGCTGTGCGCTGTAAATCGGGTTCATCGACGCGTTTGATAATTAGCGCTATGTTGTGGCCTCCAAACCCGAAGGTATTGTTGATGGCATATTGGACATCTGTTTCAATCGATTCGTTAGGAATGTAGTTCAGATTGCAGTTTGCATCCGGTGTAGAGTAGTTAATTGTGGGTGGCAGAATCCCTGAGGTCAGGGCCAAAGCCGACACAGACATTTCAACCGCACAGGCAGCACCGATCATGTGCCCGGTCATGCTTTTGGTCGAACTGATTCGCAGCTTGTCGGCGTTGTCGCCGAACACTTTTTTGAGAGCAACAGTCTCCATGGCGTCATTATATTTGGTACTCGTACCATGAGCATTGACGTACGTGATCCCGGCGACTGAGTTTGCGGTGAGTTCCGCCGCCCGCAGCGCCATTTCGATCGTACGTACCGCCTTTTTCCCTTCCGGATCAGGCTGAACAAGATGAAACGCGTCACTCGTCGCCTGTCCACTGAGGATTTCTGCCCAGGCTCGACCGCCTCGTTTTCTGAGATGTTCCTCAGTTTCGAAGATCAGGATTGATGCGCCTTCTGACATCACAAAACCAGCTCGACTGTTGTCAAATGGTCTCATTGCTGTCTTCGGACTGTCATTACTGTCCCGACACATTGCATTCATACGAATAAATGATGCGATTCCAAGACGTGTGAGTGAAGCTTCGGTGCCACCTGTAATAACAAAATCTCCGTGGCCCTGTCGTAGGAATGACAACGCATCGATCATGGCATGGCCGGACGACGAACACGCGCTGCTGCATGTGTAGCATGAGCCCTGCACTCCGAATGCCAGACTTACACAGGCCGGTGGCGCATTAGGCATCAGCATCGGAATGGTAAAGGGGCTGACTCGCGACGGGCCGCGTGTCAGCATACGCTCGTGCTGAAACTCGTAGGTCTCAAGACCCGCCAGCCCGGCACCGAGGATCACTGATGCATTGTCGCCAATGTCAGACGTTGGTAAGCCTGCATCTTCCAGTGCTTCATGTGCCGCGAAGACGGCGAACTGTGTCGCCCGGTCCATTCTTTTGGCGTTGACCAGATCATTGACATTGATGCGTGTCAGGTCAAGGTCACGGACTTCACCGCCAATAGTGACGTCCAGATCGGTGGCGTCATGCAGTTCAAGAGTGTCTAGGCCGCAGGACCCACTGATCAGCTGATTCCAGGTTGTCCTGCGATCATTTCCTAGGCACGTCGTCATTCCGATGCCCGAAACAAATACTCTCCGCATTCTCAATCTCCTGCCCGCAAATCCAGCCAGAAACCCTTTCGCTCATGATGAATCCATTGAGGCAGGTGGGGCATGGCCGAACTCGAACCGTCCTGTTCTGTGTTAGAGGTTGCTGAGCCGGGGCTTGCACTTCGATTTTCCGGAATCAGACAGCCTTTTTCGCTGTACTAAATCATACACCGACAGTGCTGCAATGGTACTCCCACTCAAATCACCGGTATTTACCGCAATTCTCTCGACAGGAATTCGGCACCTGAAGCAGATGAATTCGGCTGCAGGCTCGCTAGGATGTTCGACGGAATATGAATACAGAGTTGTCGGAGATGGACTCCATGCAAAAAATACTCATCCAGTTTGATACCGATGGACAACCCAGCACATTCGATCAGGTCGTGGCCGTGGATGCCGGTGCGGAACGATTATTCAGCTATGGCGGCGTGACTGAGACTAACGTGGAAGGGCTGGTCCACGGCGCAATATTCACTCGGGGCCCTGCTGATCTAAAGAATACTGCCATTTTTGTGGGTGGCAGCAATGTGGCAGTGTGTGAACAGCTCGTACGTAAAATTCAGAATACCTTTTTTGGCCCCATGCGAGTCTCCGTGATAATGGATTCCAATGGGTGCAACACAACGGCTGCTGCTGCAGTCGCTGTGGCGAAAACACATATATCGTTGAGTGGATCAAACGCACTGGTACTGGGTGGAACCGGACCGGTGGGCCAGCGTGTCGCTCAGTTGCTCACAGCAGAGAACTGTCGAGTACGACTCGGTTCACGTTCCAGAGAACGGGCGGCGGATGTATGCGATGCCATTTCAGGTGGCCTGGATTCGGCACAACTGGAGCCGGTGGCTGCTGCGGCTGCCGAGAGCTGTCTGGCTGCTGCAAAAGGGATGGATATGCTGTTTGCCGCCGGGGCAGCCGGAGCGTGCTTCCTCCCGGAGGGAACTTTGTCTTCAATCAGTGGTCTCAAGGTTGCCATTGATCTCAATGCCGTCCCTCCCACCGGCATCGCTGATATCGCACCAACGGATCACGGGATGGACCGCAACGGAGTTGTCTGCTGCGGCGCCTTGGGCGTCGGTGGGATCAAGATGAAGGTGCATAAACGGGCGATCCGGCAGTTATTCGAAGCGAACGACCGGATCCTTGACACGAGTGAAATCTATCAACTGGCGCTGGAAGTGGCCGGGCTGCCATCCTGAAGCAGGTTCGGCCATGACTCCCGCGACCACATCCTGTTTCTCAATCGAACACCGGAAAATCGGAGTTGCCGCAGCAGAGACACACGGTCATTCCTGCAGCGCTTTGACTTCCCGAAGAACGGCGGTAGCCAGCCCAATGTTGCCGTTCGTGCGTGACAGCAAATCGCGGGCGCTGCGCAAGGCCGTCAGCGAGACGGTGACGGTGTCGGTGGCCGGTTTGGCCGTTGTACTGTGAATCTGCTTGCCGCTCTTTTTTTTGCGAGTCAGTCCCATCTTTTTACGGGCGTTGGCGAACGCCACCTGGCAGCTGTTCTTATTGATAGTTTGTCCGGTCACCTTTTTGGAGAGCGCTGCATAGATGTCAGGGCCGGTCAGTTCATTATTCTTCTGCAGCAATGCCCGTACTTCCGCGGACATATTGAATTCGGACTTTTTCGCCATGAGTGCGTACTTTCTTGCTGAGGGGCGGCGTGAACATTATTCATTACCGATCAATATCCACCAGGAAACGCAGGGAGTAGACTGAGCAGGTAATTCGAAGTCCTGCAAAGTAAATCAGGAAAAATGGTTCTGCCAATAACTTACCTGCAATGTCACACTATAGCCGTTGCGAATCCACAATCAACGTCAGCGCATTATTATGATGTCTCAAAGTGCAAAGACACCGTACCTATACCATGACAATACTGTATCAGCAGCCCCTGCAGTTATTGTATTCATTGCCGCGCCGTGCGCGTTAAGCTCATGCGGAACTCTCAACTGTGGTTCTCGATCATGACCACCTACACTTTAGCCAGCTGGGAAGGTTCAGGCGTCCTGTCCAGCTGGTGTACGATAGGAGGAACCAGTTCATCCGCTTCCGCTGCAGGAATCTGGCATATTTCGGCTGCAGCGTGACTACGGTCCCGTGCTGCTGGCACAAGGTGCCGATGTCCACCGGGATGGTGTGATTTAACATCGACTTACGCATGGCGACCGCAGTTGACGACTGCGCGGCAGATGGATAAAGATATTGCATTGCGGGAATAACGCAGAAATCAAAAAGCGATTGCCGCTGTAAATTGTTTTTTCCCGGCGATAGTCGATGACCACGACATTGCCATAGATTCCGGAACCCCATGCGATTTGTTCCAGAAAGTGTTCGCACCCTAAATTATAAAGAGCGGTTCGTTCCCGGACATTCGGCAGCGCGACGAGTTTCTGGGTCGAGTGAGTACGGCCGTAGTCGACCGGAGTCATCATCAGCTGATAGTTGGAAGTGCGCAATTTCCGGAAACGCCCGAGTTCGCTGCGCGGGGCAACCACAAAGTTGAGCATGCCCTGGCCCGGTCGACCGCTTCGATTATGTCTGGACCAGGGTTTGGGTACCGGGACGTACCACCAAAGTAATTGTAAACGCTCAGGCGGTAGAATCAGTATCCGGATCGAGGATGAAAATCTGGTGAACGGTGTTGTTGTGCCGGGTCGACTCTATCCCATGACGATCGAAGCACGGGCAGTAATCTGACACATAAGGAAGGTTGGTGATGATGTCCTGTCCCGGGATTTTTATCAGCCGATCCTGCAGATCTTTGGGATGAACAAACATAATGCCGTCCAGCATCTGGGGCGTCGCGGGAGGGCGGCGCACACCAGCCCGTCAAAGTCGCTGCGCGTGATCAGTCTTTAGCGAAATCTGATTCCCGCTGTGACGCATGGTTGCCGGACGGGACGCGAATAACCATGCTAGATTCAAGGACTGTGAGGGAGTACCGAGAATAGGACGCGATAATACTCGTACTGAATCCGGTCATCTGCTCCCTGTATCAACAGAGTAATGCTTTTCAGGCGTTGCCATTTGCACCTGCTGTTGCACCATCGTTCGGTACCGACCGCCACCGGTCATTAACTCCTGATGTGTCCCGGTCTGCACGATGCGACCACGCTCAACGACGCAAATCAGATCTGCTCCGCTGATTGTGCTGAGCCGATGGGCGATTACAAAAGACGTGCGTCCACGCATCAGTTCGGTCAGACTGTTTTGAATGAGTCGTTCGCTCTCGGTGTCCAGATTGCTGGTTGCCTCGTCAAGAATCAACAGGCGTGGATTCGCCAGAATCGCTCGTGCAATGGCCAGACGCTGTCTCTGCCCACCACTCAGTCTCACACCACGCTCACCAATGACTGTATCCATGCCATCTGGCATGCGGTCGATGAATTCGCTGGCACACGCCGCATCGGCAGCCGCTCGGATCTGTTCGTCCATGGCATTGCGATCGGCATAATTGATATTGTCTGCAATCGTTCCATCAAACAAAAAAACGTCCTGCTCCACGACACCCAGCAAACTGCGAAACGACTCGACGTCGTAGTCACGAAGGTCCCGTCCATCAAGCTGAACTAACCCCGTTTGAGGGTCGTAAAATCGAGCCACCAGGTTGCAGAGCGTAGTTTTTCCGGACCCACTGGGTCCAACCAAAGCTACAGTCTGTCCTGGCAATACCTCCAGATTGATTTCTCTTAATGCTGGTTCGTTGGCGCCTGGAT
Organism: Planctomycetota bacterium; assembly: GCA_963581585.1. Lineage (GTDB taxonomy): Bacteria > Planctomycetota > Planctomycetia > Planctomycetales > Planctomycetaceae > S139-18. The sequence continues at coordinate 4,220 of CAUZPL010000009.1, read as the reverse complement.
ACTGAAACGTGACGTTGTTGAACACGATCCGTCCCTCAGTATCGCGGTGGTTGACGCGAAGTGAATTTGACGTAGGTTGCATCTCCTGCTCTTCATCCAGCAGATCCAGAATCCGATCCAGGCCACTCAGACTGTTTTGGAACTGTGAGGCGCTTTGAGCCAGAATTGCCAGGGGCTGTAGCAGCATCAACAGATAAACCATAAACATCATCAGGTCACCAATAGTCAACACACCTTCGATCACCCGCCACCCGCCGTAAAATATGAGTGATGCACTGGTCAGCGGTATCATGGCTTCCCAGGCCATTTCAACACTCCGCATCCACCACCACGCAAACAGCTCTTTGCGCGCCATCAGATTGTTTTCGAGAATAAAGCGGGCGGCTTCGCGGCGCTGGCGGCTGAAGGCGCGTACGATTCGCATCCCTGCAAACGTTTCTGCGGCGCCAGCATCAATGAATTCGCGTTGTTGGCGAATCGCTCGAAACTGAGGACGGATGCGGGCAATCCAGGTATGATGACTGAAGTAAACCAGTGGTAATAAGACCAACGCCCCCATCAGCAGAGTCCAGTCGACCCAGGCCAGCACGAGCAGGCTGCCGATGAGCTGAATGATCGCTCGCCAGGGGTTATACAGCAGGCCGAACACCAGCTCACCAACGCTGCCGCCATCCTCTCGCAGGATCGAAGCAACACCGCCAGACCGAATCTCATGCACGCGGTGCAGTGGCAGTCGTACAGCGTGTTCAAATACTCGTCGCCTGACATCCAGCTGAACTCGTTTGGTAATTCGTGTGGCGTACCATCGTCCCCAGATGTGGACTGCAATTTTGCACATTGATATCGTCACAACCGCGATGACAGTGGCCATCAGCAGCGTTTTGCGGTCCGTGAAGTCCGGGAAACGTGAAGCAATGGATTCCGGCAGAGGTTGGGCGGTCAGCACGTAGTCGACGACAAACTTGGTGCCGGCTGGTGGTATCAGTGCCAGCAGAGTTGCCACGGTCAGTGAAAAAAGAATCCAGCTGACCTGCCAGCGAAATGGATGGAGCAGGCCGAAGAAACGCTGCACCAGTTCCTTACCGGTACGAATTCTCTTGCTGTGACTGCGCTTTGAGATGGACGAATGACCTGCGCCACTTGGGAGACTGCCCGATTTGACGCCTTTACGATAATCATCAAAACGAGCTCGACTGCTTCTGGGACGAATTAATGATCCCTGATGGTTGTTCTGTGCTGTGGTCATGTCTGGTTTCTAAGCGTGCCAGCGGTTCAAACAGGATTGCAACCTGATTCCCCATCGGCCAATTGACCGAGGGACCGCCCTCTCCACACCAAATGGCATGCCGGCCGAAGAACACCACTTCTGGAAGCGGAGCAAAACCGTCAGTGTCAGCTGCAGTGAGAAACGATTGGATCGTTTCGGACGGAGTTTCGAGATTCTGTCACTCCGATACACATCGGAGCAGCTATTCAGTCACGCCAAACTCAGTTGGGGCAGTTGAAATTGTAGGGCAAGGTCAGGAATCGGATCACTGTGTCAAGGTTTCGGAACGCGTGTCATGGTGTAGTGGCCTGTGGCCGGCCAGAGTGGTTGATCGTCGGTTTCCAGACAGTTGCAGGTGACATCGTAAACGTACCGTTCCTTCAGTCGATCGACTGTCAGACGCACACGGCGGGCGTCCTTCGATACTGAAATACTTCTGATTTTCACCCGATGGCGACCGCTGTCGGAAGTCGCGTAGTTACCACTCCATTTTCGTGTATAGCCCGAAATCGCATATCGTTCAGGGTTTCCGGCAGCCTGTGGATCGACCGGATGCAGGAATTCGATTTCGAATCCGTCATGTATGGCGCGCAGCTCTCGTATTCCATTTGGCATGTGGCCTGTGCGCCGCAGCTGAGTGATGGCGCCGGTGTTTAAACCGCCTAGCCAGCCACTGTCATGAATACTGCCGATGTAAATGTCACCGTTCGGCGCGACGGCTCCACACAATGGTCCCACGAAATTTTGGCCGCCAGCGCTTTGATGGGGGCGGCTGAAATAGTAGCAGGCTCCCTGGACTGTGTCGCCCACCTGTTGCACAGTGAACCGCACCAGAAAACGTGAATCATATTCGCAGCCAATGCCATGGCCGAGCAGTTGCGGTTCCGTCTTTGTGTCACACAGGATCAGCAGTCCGTTCACGCTTCTCGACCAGGGATGTGGAATCTGCACAGCTGGCCAGAGTGCCATCGCACCGGGGTTCTCTTCGTAGCGACTCGGGACACCGTAGTAGCCGCCGTTCTGCAGAAGGTTGACTTCGTTGAATGTATTCTGCACACCCTGATTATCACTGATGAAGATGCGGTCCTGACTGTCAATGGCCATGCCGGTTGGATATCGAAACGAACGTCCCACGACTTCGATGCTGCCACCCGGTTTTACTCGCAGCACAGTGCCACGCCACCGGGCTTCGTCTCGTGGTCGATCCTTTTGGTTGTAATCACTGCCGAGGCTGACATATAGACTGCCGTGTGAGTCTCGCACAATTCCGCAGGTCCAGTCGTGATAGTTGTCGGTGTAGCCCCAGCCCGATGCAACGACGGTGCGTGTGTCCGCCCGCCCGTCACCGTCGGTATCCGAAAGTCGAATCAGTTCCGGCTTGTGTGAGACAATCAGATCGGCCCCGTCGGCAATGATCCCGTACGGCGCTGCCAGGCCTTCTTCGAAAACTGTCAACTTGTCCTCCAAACCATCACCGTCTGTGTCGTGTGCGATGAACACGTGGCCTTTGAGCGATGTGAAAGCGAGCAGACCGTCGTTGTTCCACGTCATGGCGGTGGGCATGATGGACTGATCAATAGGAAGCCGCATGCCTGCGAATCCGGGTACCGTTGTGACGAGTTCGGCGTTTGCTGAAGGATGCGGCATCGTCTTCAGTTGTGTCAGCTGCCGTCTAAGTCGTGTCAGAAAGTGAATTCGTGCCCGTACGGGAGAGTCACCGGCCCCGGTCCACACAAAATAATCCCGCTGACCGGCACGGTCGTCGACCCAGGTGACCGAAACCTGTTCCGTGGCATCGGGTGACTCGATTTGTGGTCGTCCCACGCTGTTCGGACCGGGCCGCGGCTTTTCGATCAGGATGTCGAAGGAGGTCGGGACGTGCCGTAATTTCAGCGAGCGTTCCCATCCGGAAACATCGCCGGTCAATTCCAGCGGACCAATGAGTTCAGTGACCGGGACGCGAACCCGTTTGTTGTTGTCCAGCTCGAATGTGACTTCGTAACTTAACTCAGCGCCGCTGCCCGTATTTCGGTAATGCATCAACCTGCCACTGATGCCGTGCTGAAGTCTTGGTGCGATCGGTTTCGTGCCGGGCTTATCGCGTCGCCGCAGAAGAATGTCGCTTCGGGAATCAAAACCCGCCATCACAGGCACACCGCCCATATCCCAGTGCCAGCTTTTGCCCTGAGTGTGCTGGCAGGCCATGTCACCGAACGTCCAGTCGCGCAGACTGACTGCATCGAGATCGTACAGCACATTGTGTCCGTTGTTCATCCCGACGGCAAACGCTCGTGCGGTGTAGCCGCTTCCGTTGTCCTCTCGATTCGTAAAGACATCACGGACGATTCTGGCGGGACCATCGGATGAAATGGTGAAAAACTGTTCGACGCTGGCTGGATCAGTGGGAGCCGTGAATCGAGGATCATTGAGCGCCTTCCAGGTCGCTGTCAGCTGTGTGTCGATGTCCTCATTCAAAATGCCGGGTACGGCCTTTTTGTATGACGGCATTTCCATGCCGGGCACAATGCGCAACGGTGATCTCGTCCAGCGCAGGTAATACTCGGGTCGCATGCGTGCGCCGAGAGCCTTGAGATCGGAGCCACGCGTACCGAGAGGAACCTTTCGAGGTTCATAGCGGCCGATCTTGTGACACGCGATGCAGCTTAAACCACGAGCACCGACGAGCGTATGCCCGGCGAGCAGTACCTCGTTTCTGTCATCGCTTGTGGCAACCTTTGTGACCTCGTTGCTGCGTCGTGTATCGACTGGAATTCGATCGTGCGAAATCAGATGCCGCAGTATCGCTTTTTCATCGTCCCGGGAATGTCTGTAACGTGGCATCCGCACATGCAGCCATGGCAAACGGCGGGCCTGTTGATCACCTCGCACGGCATCAGTTAATGCGGAATCGATCAATTTGTCGCCGACGGCGGTCAATGCCGGTGGAATCAGT
>CAUZPL010000008.1:0-134207 GCA_963581585.1 Planctomycetota bacterium | reverse complement strand
CGACCCGAAAACGAAGTTCCCCTTTTTCGTCGTCGTCAAGATCGGTCACCCGGAACAAAAGGATGATGCTATCCCGATCATTGGCGATCCGCATGTACATCGACGAATCGACATGTTTCAGCGCAGGTGGGTCCTCGCAGGCGATGTCCAGGGCAAGCTCCCTCGTCGCCTTGCGTTCCTGCGTTGTGGGGTTGTCGGGCATGATGATCACATAGTCGGTCCTTCCGTCGACCGTCAGCGTGATGGGCGCGCCGTGCTTGCCTGCCGGTTTTAAGGCGTTGCTCCAGTTGTACCGCGGGCCACCAGCTGAATATTCTGTGCCAATTGTCACGCACGCCATTACGACTGCGACAAACAGCAGTCGTTTAATGGCGGGGTCAACTCGTGCCAGGGCCGATGGCCGCAATTCATGACTGCCGATGACAGATTCTCCATCTCGTCTTTCTGTGATTCCGGGCTCGAGGGTGTTCGGTTCACCGTTTATGCATGACTCGACGACGATTGAAAGTCAGCACAGCCGAAAATTTTATCAGTGCCCATGACTATCTTATGTTGATTTTCGTCGAGATCCGCTATCAGGTGTTTCCTGGTGACAACCCATTGGCGCCTTCCGATTGTCACGACATGAAACCAAAGACTCAACTGCGTTCTGCAAAAGACAAAATCAGACACCGCTTATTCCGTTCGGCGTCAAATCGGGACTCACCGGTCAACGTCCTGAAACAATTTGTTCGATCAGCCGGCCACTTGCGAACGCCCGCCGTTCAGCGGACACTGGTTACAACTGTGTCGGTGACCATTGACCATGGTTGTCGAAATGCTGTTTTCCGGGACCAGGGAACGGTAAGGGATTCTATACGATGCAAATACCGGCATTCATCATCGGCGGCTTACTGGCCGCCACCGCTCTGAGTGTGGAAATTGAACTGAACGGTCAGAAATTCACACTGCCGGACGGTTTTGAAATTGAAGACATTGCCGGGTCTGAGTTGGTCGAACGTCCGGTGAGTGCAGATTTTGATGAACGTGGACGCCTGTACGTTACTGATTCCAGTGGATCGAACGAGGCAGTCGAAATCCAGCGTGAAAAACGACCACACCGTATCATGCGACTGGTGGATGAGGATGGCGACGGAAAATTCGATACGAGCACCCTGTTTGCGGATCGACTGATGTTTCCGGAAGGGTCGCTGTGGTTCGACGGTTCGCTTTACGTCGCCGCACCACCCGAAATCTGGAAATTCACGGATGCTGATGACGATGGAGTCGCCGAAAATCGCGAAATCTGGTTTGACGGAAAGACGCTGACGCACTGTGCCAACGACCTGCACGGTCCGTATCTCGGTCCCGACGGCTGGATTTACTGGTGCAAAGGAGCATTCGCTGAGCAGACGTATGAGCGACCCGGGCAACCGGATCTGCGCACAAATGCCGCCCATATTTTTCGTCGAAGACCGGAAGGTGGTCCGATTGAATCGGTGATGACCGGGGGAATGGATAACCCGGTCGAGGTCATCTTCACACCTGGTGGTGAACGAATATTTACGACGACGTTTCTGGTGAATCCCGGACTCGGGCTGCGCGATGGACTTCTGCACGCGGTCTATGGCGGAGTCTATGGAAAGAAACATGCAGCCATCAAAGGACATCCACGGACTGGTGATCTAATGCCTGTGTTGTCTCATCTTGGCGTGGCTGCGCCCTGCGGGCTGGCACGACTGGAATCAGAAGGGCTTGGTTCGTCGTTCCGAAATAATGTCCTCGCCTGTTCTTTCAATATGCATAAAGTGACACGGCATGTCCTGACACAACATGGGGCCACGTTCGCTTCTGAAACGACTGACCTGCTGGTCAGCAATGATCTGGATTTTCATCCGACTGATGTCGTGGAAGACGCCGATGGAAGTGTTCTTGTTGTTGACACCGGCGGATGGTTTCGTTTGTGCTGTCCGACGTCACAGCTTGAAAAGCCGGATGTACTCGGCCGAGTTTATCGTATCCGTCAGTCTGGCATTCCGCCGGTTGTGGATCCACGCGGCCAGCGAATCAGCTGGAATGGAACGAATGAAGAAGAATTGGTCGAATTGCTTCGCGATCCACGCGCCGCGGTACGACATCAGGCTCGGCAGCAGATTGGCAAACGCGGATCAGAGGTGATCCCGGCATTGCAGCGAGTGCTGGAATCGTCGTCCGACGTGCAGCATCGCCTGCAGGCTGTCTGGGCTTTGACATGGATTGACGGACCGGATGCCCGCAAACATATTCGCAAAGCTTTACTCGATGATGACGAGACGGTACGTCAGGCTGCGATCCATTCTGTCAGTGTCCATCGCGACACAGTGGCGTCTGATCAGCTGAGAACCATGTTGAAACAAAAGTCAGCGCACAATCGACGTGCGGCTGCCGAAGCCCTTGGCCGAGTCGGCTCAGCAAAAGACATTCCGCTGCTGTTGTCAACCGTTTCCACGGCGTTCCTGCCAGGAGAGGGGTCTTCGCAGGAACAGGTTGATCGATTTCTGGAACATTCACTGATTTTTGCAGCCATGGAGTTGAATGCTCCTGATGTTCTGCGGCGTTCGATCACCGATTCCAATGAGCGCACGCGACGTGCGGCACTGATCGCTTTGGACCAGATAGAAGGCGATGATCACTTATCCGCTGCGGATATTCGGGAATTACTCATCTCGAAGAACGAACTGTTAAACGAAATTGCATGGTGGATCGCCGAACAGCACCCTGATTGGGGTAACAACGTTGTGGATGCATTTCATCGTGAACTGCGACGTCCTCCCGCGGACGGAATTTTTCTGCAGCGGCTTGGTGACCGCCTGCGTCGGTTCGCTGCATCATCGGGAGTGCAGCAGGTCATGGCGGACGTATTGCAGAACATCAATACCAGCCCGCGCCTCCGTAAAACCATATTGGAAGCGATGGCGGACAGCCGAGTGAAGCCCATGCCGGCGTTGTGGCAGGCTGCGGTACGGGAGCAGTTGTCGGGAAACAAACAGGACATCCGCGCTGCACTGAAAGTTCTGAGCCGGTTGGATAATGGACAATCGGAAATAGCAACCATTGCGGAACTGCAGAAAATCACCACCTCTGAATCTGCACTGGATCCTGACATTCGACTTCAGGCAATCAATCTGATCCCGGCAGCATCACGTGAAATCACACCTGCCGTATTTGAATTTATTTGTTCCCAGCTTGATACGGAATTCGAAGTGACAAACCGATCTCTCGCCGTGGACATCCTGAAATCAACGGAACTTGATTCTGTCCAGCTGCAGCATGTTGCGCGTCAGCTGCCGACAACCGGAGTGATGGAACTTCGACCGTTGATGGAATTATTCACGAAATCGAAGAATCCTCGGGTCGGGGCAGTGCTGATTGAATCACTGTTAAAGGCACCGGCGGCAACGACATTGTTTCCTGACCGACTGATGGGAATTTTAAGCAGTTTTGGAGACAACATCGCGGCAGAAGCCATTCCGCTGCTGACGAAGATCGAACACGAAAACGGCGACAAACTTCAACGCGTTGAAGCAATTCTCGCACTGTTGCCTCACGCGGATGTCCGTCGAGGATTACGCGTGTTCCAAAATCCGGCGACGTCCTGTATCGCCTGCCATCGCCGGGCCTATCTTGGCGGACATATCGGACCCGACCTGAGCCGCATTGGACAGGCCCGCAGTGAGCGGGACCTGCTGGAGTCGATTCTCTTTCCAAGCCTCACGTTCGTGCGCAACTACGAACCGGTTTCAATCGTGACAACAAACGGCCTTGTATACAACGGAGTCGTGCGCGATGAGACAGACAACGTAGTCACGCTGCAGCTGGATGCAAAAAAATCCGTGCAGATTCCACGTGCAGAAATTGAAGAACGCCGTTTAGGGAAAACGTCCATCATGCCTGCTGGTCTGGAAAAGCAAATTTCACCTCAGGATCTGGCGGATCTTCTCAAATATCTCAAGCAGGGCTGATTGGCGTTGTGCCGCCCACATGACAAGACAGTCACATGAGTTCATTCGTCTCACCAGCTGGAAACCGGGACATATTCACGGACTTCACACGCAACTGCACAGTCTGCCTGATCCTTACCTGCTCCGTCTGGTGTTCACCGCCACTTTGTGCCGCTGATGCCAGCGTCGTTGTTGTGGGTGGCACGCCGGGAGGTGTCGCTGCGGCAGTTGCTGCAGCTCGAAGCGGACAGACAGTCGTCCTGATTGAGGCTCATCAGCACCTGGGTGGCATGATGACCAGCGGCCTTGGGAAAAGTGACATAGAAAACCGCGCCATGATTCGCGGACTGTTCCGGGAAATGATCAATCGAGTTTACGCTCACTACGTGTCAACCTGGGGTGAAGATCACGAAAATGTGAGATTGTGCCGCGACGGATATTACTATGAGCCATCTGTGGCTGAGCGGGTCATCGACGAGATGGTAACGGAGGAATCATCAATTACCGTGCTCAGAGGATGGCAACTGCAGGCGGCACGCGTGGAAAATCGTTGCCTTCGCCGCATTCAGATCGTGAGTCACAGGAATGAAGAACGAAGTCTCGACGGCCAGGTTTTCATCGACGCCACCTACGAAGGTGATTTGATTGCAGCAGCCGGAGCAGCATATCGGCTAGGACGTGAAGCGCGATCGGAGTTCAATGAACCTCACGCAGGTGTTGTTTACTTTGACTACCGGAACAAGGAGTTTCTTCCGGGAACGACAGGGGAAGCAAACGATGACCTGCCGGCCTATACCTTTCGGTTGTGTTTGACAAAAGATCCATTGAATTCTGTACCCCTGACAGAACCGCCGCCCGACTACAATCGTCACAATTATGTGGCTTACTTTGATGATCTGAAGGCAGGACGACTCGCGGGACCGAAAGTATTCAAGCCAGGTCGAGGCTACAATCCGGCTCATTTCGGCACACTCGTTCGAGCTCTGTCCGTCACCAGATTGCCGAACAACAAGACCGACGTCAACATCAATCCGCGTCCGCTTGGATTTCCTTTTGCTGAGGAAAACGGCGGTTACATCGAAGGCGATTATGCTACACGCAAGCAGATTCTTCTGCGGCACCGCAATCTCACTCTGGGCCTGCTGTGGTTTCTGCAGAATGATTCTGAGGTCCCTGTGGAGCACCGTCGGCTGGCACGTGAACTGCATCTGCCGAAGGATGAATTTGAAGACAACGGTCACTTTCCGTTTCAACTCTATGTGCGTGAGGGACGGCGGCTGGTCGGTGAATACATCATGACGGAGCATGACATTACCGGCCACGACAAACCGGCTGATGCCGGAATCCATGAAGACTGCATCGCAATCGGTGAATTTCCCATCGATAGTTTTCCATGTCGCAGGCGACAGGCCGGTGACACCGTCGTGCTGGAAGGTTACCTGGGAATGCTCGATCACATCACACGACCTTATCAGATTCCCTATCGCATCATGATTCCGGAGCACGTCGACGGATTGATCGTACCTGTCGCGGCGGCCACAACTCATGTGGCTTTTTCATCGGTACGGATGGAACCCACCTGGATGGCACTGGGCCAAGCAGCGGGTGTCGCGGCAGCTCTGTCAATCGAACGCGGCAGAGCGCTTCGTGATGTCCCGATTGATGAATTGCGAACGCGGTTGCAAGAACAGGGACAGGTTTTGAGTCATGAAGATGCTGGCGCACCGCATCCGGGGTTCAATCCTCAATCTTCGCTGATGATGGCTGGTGACTGGGTGCCGGACGACACGCATCAGATTGATTTCACCGGCCTGCCTCGGGTGCAGAGCAGCCATGTGATTATCAGCGACGTACGCGACACTGATGGCGTGAATCAGCACAATTATCTGGTCTATCATGAAAATCGCTACTGGGCGATGTGGAGTGACGGACCGGGCGTGGAAGATCGAGTCGGACAGCGAGTGAAATACGCAACCAGCCAGAACGGACTTCAGTGGAGCCAACCAAAATATATGACTGCGGCTCCGCAGAACTCAGAAATCAGCTCCCCACTGTATAACACACGTTCAACAGACGGGTTTCGCTGGATTTCGCGCGGCTTCTGGCAACGTGACGATGAGTTACTGGCACTTGCGTCACTCGATGAAGCGGGTGGATTCTTTGGACCGAGTCTGGAACTGCATGCTTTCCGGTGGAACGATGGCACCAACCAGTGGAACGACCTGGGAGTCATCGCGGACAACACGATCAACAATTTTCCGCCGAAGAAGCTGGCTGACGGCAACTGGATGATGTCTCGGCGCTCCTGGGACTACAGAACGAAGGGTGTTCAGTTTCTCGTTGGTGGCGTCAAACAACTCGATGTATGGGAGTCATTCCCCGTGCTGGGGTCCAACAGCGAACTGATAGCTGAAGAACCAATTTGGTGGTCATTGCCAGACGGCAACCTGATGGCATTGTTTCGGGATAATCGCCGCAGAGGTTTTCTTTACCGGTCATTCTCGACCAGCAGCGGTCGTCAATGGACCGTGCCGGTCAGGACCAACTTTCCCGATGCCTCCTCCAAAGTCAACGGCCTGAGACTGCAGGATGGCCGCTACGTTCTTGTCTCGAACGCAAATCCAAAGCGACGTGATCCACTCGTACTTTCAATAAGTAATGACGGGATGGTTTTCACTCGTATGGGATATCTGGTCGGAAACCGCCGCGTTGATTATCCGCATGTGATCGAGCACGATGGTTTTCTGTTTGTGGCATTCTCCGGAGGCAAACAGTCGGTCGAAGTCCTCCGAATCAAATTAGGTGAGCTCGACCGGATCAAAAACTGATCGCTGCCGTGAAAATGATGTGACTCCCTGGGAATCGCAGGAGCACGGCTCTCACAGTGTGTTTTTCCATGACTGATTGAAACCGGTCGTTCGGTAAGTGACTTGCAGCAACGGTAGCAAAACGGCCAGAAAGGCCGACTTCTGTTTCAATACCAGTCACGGAACGGTGATAAAAATGTTCAGCAGCACACCGTCACGGGAATTCAGATACGTCCGTGTCCGGATGCAGGCTCCTGTCCCGACCGGATGATGCTGCCACCTGACTCTTACTTCCATAACCTCAATTCCCCTGGGAAGGTAACGTAATGTTCTTTCATACATCGACATTGATACAAATGATCACAGCCTCTGCGGGATACCTGAATTTACCGGTCCTCAGCGGCCTGGTTCTGGTGTGCCTGCTGACTGGCCCAATTCAGGCCGGCGAATTACTGGCGGGAGTGGCCAAAGTAGACATCACTCGACTGGATGCGGGACCGGTGAATGGTCGTCTGCATGTCCGCGCGCTGCTGCTGAAGAGCGGTTCCACGACCGCTGTCATCGTGACTGTGGACGCTGTAGCCATCGGGGAGATTGGCTACATCGACAATGAATTTCTGCCCAGGGTGCGCAGGCGAGTTCATGACGAATTGGGCATTGAACCAGAAAATGTGATGGTTAACGCCAGTCATTGTCATGGGATTCCCAGCCGAAACACAGATGAACTCACGATTCAGGCAATTACCCAAGCGGCCCAGGACCTCGTTCCGGTGGACATTGGTGTCGGACGTGGTCATGAAGACCGGATCATGGAGAATCGTCGGCTGAAACTAAAGACGGGCCGTGAAATTGATGTACGTCACGCATATGCAATGCCACGGGACGAAGATGTAGCTGACGTCGGTCCGATCGATCCGGAGATCGGTGTGTTGCGTCTGAATCGCAAAAACGGAGAGACAATGGCGGTCGTGTACAACTTTGCCTGCCATCCCATACAGGGTGTTGCCAGCGGCGGAAACACAGCCGACATCACTGGATTTTCATCAGAAGTAATTGAGGACAATCTGAATGAAGGGACAGTCGCTTTATTCGTTCAGGGCTGTGGTGGAGATATCAATCCCGTGTTCTACAAGGACGTGAACCTGCCGCGTGATGCAGAACCTCTCGGTAATATGCTGGGACTCAGTACACTCAAGGCAGTACGAAGGATTCAGTGCGGACCCGATGCGCGTCTGTCCGTGTTGAACCAGGTGATCGAACTGCCGCGAGCCGACTATGCTGAGCGAATTGCGGTGATGGAGGAAGAACAGGTGATGTTGCTGCAGTCACTTCGTGGTACGACTCTGAACTTCAAGTCATTCCTGCCTTTGGCAGTAAAGTATCGAATGTTTGAAGACTATCCTTCGTATTACTCCCATCACTATCTGCACGAAAAAAAACTGGGACACCGTTATCTTGCCAAAATGGATTCCGACAACCGTCAGGCAATGAAGCAATACCTAGACAATATTCAGACCATGGAACAGCTGACTCGAAATCAGACCAATCTCCAATTGCTCAGACGCCACCAGCAGCAAATGCTCGCCGCCGGCAGACGGACACTGGATGCGGAGCTGGTGGCAATCCGCATCGGCGACTTCGTGATGCTGACATTTCCGGGCGAACTAACAGTTCGTATCGGTTTGAATCTGAAGTCCGCGTCACCTCACAAAGAGACGTTCATTGCCGGCTACACCAACGGATACATTTATTATGCTCCGACGGCGGAACAACTGCTCAATGTCGGCGGAGCCCAGGAAGACAGCGACTGCCTGCTGGCTCCCGAATGGCAAAAGATCTTCGAGAAAAAAGCGATTGAAATGCTGAATCAGCTGTAAACGTTGCAGTCAGACATATCCAGAAACTGAACCGATCGGCTCGATTGCCAACCAGCCCCCTGTATATGCCGGTTGCTACCCTGTAAAAGATCCGATTCCCCAACGACATCGTTCAATATTCGACGAAGCATTCGGTCGGTTCGCCAAGCAATGTACCCACTACCGCCAATACTCAACGGGAATATGACCAGTCCGCGACGATCTCCAATTCCCGAGTGTCTCCTCTGAAAACACAAAAACCACGATCGCCCTGAGAGACAGAGCCGACCCGATGTATCGGAAAAAATCTTAAGCCGCTGACAATATCAGCGCCTGCGTGGATCATAATCATTTCGAACAATCGTAGAGTCCTGCCTGCTCCCGATTGCTCATCACAGACTGATTCCGGAAGACGACATGGACCACTGGAGTCCTGCGACACCATGTTCGATCTTAGGTGAACAGCACCTGTTTCACAGCGACGATCAAGAATACAAATTCAAGCATAAGCGTCGACTTTCACAAGTCACCGACGCTTGTACTTTGCACTCACAGCTCGTCGTAAGTGGTGCAGTCTGATCAGGGTAACGGGACCGTTTTCAGACTGACGTCATCATTTTCCGCGACGAGCATGATGGCGTACTCATCATTCAGCTTGTCCATCTGGACCACGCCGTTGAGTGATTCGATTGTCTCATAAGTTTGTCCCGCCAACCCGCCGCCTCGAACCGGTTCGCTCAGACCCGAATTCTCATTGAGACCGGACGTTGTAATTTTCATGACACCGCGACGGTCATTGCTCAGCAGCAGATAGTCAGCTCCATCTTTGGTGTAACTGATCATATCCAATGGGCGATTTCGGTTACCAAGTTCGGCCACGGTCGTCGCCTGGATGCGATCTCCCGCTGTCCTGAGTTCATTCAGAGGAATCTTTACCAATGGTGTGCAGACGTAGGCTGCCAGCAGGTTGGGTTCACCGTCGATCATCAGAGTCACGAACGTGCGCGCCGCTGAGTAATCTTCAGCTCGGCCGTGTGCCGCATGGTAGATGGCAATTCCGGTTCCTTTGTCGATCGACGAGAAGGGAAAGCTGAATTCACGAACGCTCGATGGAGATTTACCGGACCGCAGTCCCGAGACAAGAATTCGGTCTTCGTAGAACGCGATATCGGTGATGGCGTCCTGGCGAGGATTTCGCCGCCGGCGACCACGCTTCGTTACTTTGTCTTCCGGTGCATCCGGCAGACTGACGGATGCGAAAGGAACATCTTCGAGTGAGACTCGAGTGATCCTTTCCGTTTCATCGACTCGGCAAATCGCAGGAGTATCTCCGGCAGTCAACGATATGAACACTGTCCCTGTTCGAGGATTGGCAGCCAAATCGTTGATTGTTACGTCTGCGTCACACACATCGCTGAGAGCCGCCCGCAAAAAATTGATGTTGATATCAGCATTTGATGAGTCGCCTTCAGTGTCGCCTGTCGCGATCGCAAAAACAGCAGCTGATTTAGTATCACCGACGAACAAAACATCATCCGGTCCGAACGCAAGAGTTCCGGCTGACTGAAGCTCAGGTGTTCCACGTTCCAGGCCCCACGGTTCTGCCGGGAATACTGTGGATGATGTAACCAGAACTGACAACAACAGATAATTGATTGATTTCATGGTCCCATCTCCCTGCTGAATATTCTGTGACTGCTCGACGACAGCCGCCGCAGGTATCATCTCACCGTCTTCAGTCAGCTTACTGTTCTGCCAGGGAATGGCAACCGAGGTACAGCAATGCCGTCGGTGCAGGATCGTATGAAAGTCACTCAGGCGCTGGTCGGTGCAGAACAGAGCCGGCGTCGGAGAGCAATAGGCCGTCAAGGACGCTTCAAACGTTTTGGGACGTTCGTTCGGGATTCTGAGACCCAACCCATACGGTGTCTGCAGGATCGATATAACTGGTGCAAACGGACGTTTTGACTGACTGCTAATGACGGCATCAGCACGGTGCACGTTGTTTTTTCGCGACACGATGAGCCAAATTCCGGATGCCCGATGATGTGGAAGTGATAGCGTTCAGTTGTACCGGACTGGGTCGGGATTGTTTTCGGTCACCGTGCGCCCCGAATTGTCTGAAGTCTCCCAACCATTTCGCCACCCTCATGCCTTCCATGTTCGACTTCGAAAGATTCAGAAACGACGTGCTGGCCCTGGGTCTTCTGGCCCTGGTGGTTTTTGTCGGTTTGAGTTTTCTGAGCTACGACTCGGCAGATTCGCCTTCTGATCTCGTCTTTCCGGCTCGCCGCTCCCCGGTGAATATCTGCGGCAGCATGGGAGCCAGTATTGCGTTTTATGGACGCCATTTACTGGGATTTGGAGTCTGGGTTGCGCTGACTGCCGTCGTTGCCTGGGATATGCGGCTGTTGTCCCGCGATAAAACACGCGGCAACTGGTGGTCCCTGACCGGAACCACTCTGTTGGTGATTTCCGGCTGTATAGCAATGCACCTGGCTGTACCGACATTGGATTCCGGGTCAACCTGGGGAAGTGGCGGGATGGCAGGCGCCTGGGGTGGAACACTGTTGACGCATTTTTGCACACCGGCTGGTGTTCTCATCGTTTTACTCTGTGGACTGATATCGGGCTGGATACTGTCGCCATTTTGGTACCTGACGAATCCGGGTTTGAAGATTGCTGCTGCACCTGTCGCACTGGCATCGCTGGCAACGGGAATATTTCACCGGCCACTGCGTAAACGCTCATCGGTCTTCGACGACGACAGTTCAGACGTGCGGAAAGGAACCCGAACGGACACAATCGATGAAGAAGAAGCGCACGAGGCCGATCTGTATGAAGAGCCGTCACATGATCCGGCAGTTGACACCGGGACTCTGAAGATCAATCCACCGGTTACTTTGCCGCTTCATTCGCCAGCGGAACAGCGCTTGCAGCGGGAATATGAACTGCCTGATATCGAATTACTCGAACCCCCGGAAGAATTTGATTATCAGCTGTTGGCGAAGAAGGCACGTCTGGCTGCGGTCACTTTGGAGAAAACATTTCAGCAGTTTGGCCTGAATATCAAGGTTTCAGAGGTTGATACCGGCCCCGTGATCACTCAATTCGAACTGGACCTGGAACCCGGACTGCGTCTGAGCAAGGTGACAGCTCTCGAGGATGATCTGGCGATCGCGCTGCGGGTGCCATTGGTACGTGTCGTGGCACCGATCCCCGGGAAGAACACCGTGGGTGTCGAGGTTCCAAATGAGAATCAGGTGATGGTCCGACTGCAGGAGTTGTTACTGTCGGCGGGGACGGAAATTGACAAGTTCAAGATTCCACTCCTGCTCGGGAAGGATGTCAGCGGCCATCCCATGGCAGTGGATTTGGCACAAATGCCACACCTGCTGATCGCGGGACGGACGGGCACGGGCAAAAGCATCTGCCTGAATTCGCTCATTCTGTCCATGCTGATGACGCGAACTCCTGATGAAGTGAAAATGCTGATGATCGACCCCAAGATGGTCGAACTTAGTCCGTACAAGAATCTGCCGCATCTCATGCATCCAGTCATTACGGACATGAAAAAGGCAGAAGCCGTTCTGTCCTGGGCTGTGGACAAGATGGAAGAACGCTACGACATACTGGCACGTGTGGGTGTACGTCACCTGGATGCGTTCAACAAACTGAGTCGTGACAAAATTCTGACTCGTCTGGACATCAGTGAACTGCACCAGGAAGCAAAAGATGTGCCACATAAAATGCCGTACATCGTCATTGTGGCAGATGAAATGGCGGACCTGATGATGACATCGGGCAAAGATGTCGAAGCACACATTATTCGCCTGGCTCAGAAGTCCCGAGCTGTCGGAATTCACCTCGTCCTGGCCACTCAGAAGCCAACCGTGGACGTGATCACTGGACTGATTAAGTCCAACCTGCCTGCACGTATTTCGTTCCAGGTGGCCAGCAAGATGGATAGCCGAGTTGTTCTGGACGAAAGTGGCGCCGAACGTCTGCTGGGTTGTGGTGACATGCTGTACCTGGCACCTGGGACCAGCAGCCTGTCCCGGGCTCAGGGTACGTATGTCAGCGATGAAGAAATCGCTGACGTCATCGATTTCTTCTCTGATCTGGAACCAGACTACAGCGAAGAACTGCAACAGCTTGTGGCAGAGAGGAAATCATCCGGTCAAAGCGGCGACAACGCACCGCGTCAGGCTGACGATCTGTACGAGAACGCAATTGAGGTTGTCGTGCGGGAAGGTCGAGGCAGCGTTTCGTTACTGCAGCGTTGTCTGGGAATTGGCTATGGTCGCGCTGCCCGTATGATTGACTGGATGGCCGAAGACGGTGTTGTCGGAGACTACAATGGTGCCCAGGCGCGCGAAGTTATCTACTCGCCGGAACAATGGGAAGCTGTAAAGGCATCTCGCGACGTGTGACGGCCGTTACACCTGTCCCGTGGCATCCGGTGCCACGCCGTTGGCCACCGAATGTCGTGCGATTTCATTACAGAAATCCTGGAGAACAGCGACACGGCCACATTCAATCAATCCAGTCGTCAGGGAAAAGTCGTACCAGGGAACGCCCGAGACGTGAGGGCGAATCACCAGGTTGGCCATGCTACGTGCGAACCTGTCGTTTCGTCAGATCACCGATATGCAGAAAAATGTCCCTGGCCTTGCTCAGTGGTGGCAATGCTTCAACATCTCCTCCAACGTCCACAGCAATTGTCAGGTCTGACCTGTAATCGTCGGCAACTGCAACCGGCAGGGCATCCGATGACATCGATATCCACAAGCTGGTGACCGGCGCTGACCTTGCGAGATGCTGTTGGCAGTGATTTTCGAAGAATCACGTAAGAACCGAACCGACTTCCAGCATGATCACGGAGGACAATCGTCATTGACGGCAGACGGCCATTTGACGCAGCATGCAAGGCACGGCTGGAGAGGCCGGTTCCAGGACGAAGGTGCTCAACGACCAGCGGCAACCTGGCGCTGCGTTTGTTTTTTCCAGGCGGAAATGACGTGGTCCGCAATGGTGTCGATGCCTACGTCGGTTTTCACCTGTGCAAAGACAAACGGGCCGTCGCCGCGCATTCTTTTGCTGTCCCGATCCATCACCGAAAGGTCCGCTCCCACCAGTTCTGCGAGATCGATTTTGTTAATCACCAGTAAATCAGACTGTGTTGTGCCAGGTCCTCCTTTGCGAGGAATCTTATCTCCTCCTGCAACATCAATCACATAGATCGTATAGTCCGCCAGCTCACGGCTGAAATCTGCCGCCAAATTGTCACCACCTGATTCCAGCAGAATCAAGTCCGGTTGAAACTCGCGAGTGAGGTCTTCAATGGCCACCAGATTCATTGTGATATCTTCACGAATTGCTGCATGTGGACAACCACCTGTTTCTACTGCCCGTATACGCTCAGCACCAAGAGCCTGATGACGAATCAGAAACTCGGCATCTTCTTTGGTAAAGATGTCGTTTGTCACCACTGCCAAGTTGAAGTCTGCGCGAAGCCGGCGACACAGCGCAAGAACCAGGGCACTCTTCCCTGTCCCCACAGGTCCGCCAACCCCAACAGTAAATGCCCGTGCGGTATAATCACGATCGGTCAGTGGTTCTGCTCGCTCATGATAGCGCCCAGGATGATCCAGATGTTCGTGGTCGTGGTCGTGGTCGTGGTCGTGAGAATGCATAATTATTTCCGGGATCTTTTGTCGTTTCCTGTCCTGCTTTCAACTTTGAAAGAGACGTGTGTAAAGCCGATCGTGCGTTCCGTGCAGGAGATCCAACAGTGACGCTGTTTGGACAGCGTCACATACTCGGAGGTTGCTGCACTGTTTCGCGATGCACTCACCAAATTCAGCGAGTTCGAATTGCAGCGTCTGAGCGGCAAGCGGGCCGATTATGTTGAGTCGTACGGCGGCGGAAAGCAAGTCCCGCACTGATGTGTAGAGAAACAAGCGAAGTACAGTTTCGTGCGTAACCGCAAGCAGCCTGGTGACACAGCCCCAGATGACCGGATAGTGAGACGTCAAATCGCCCTGTCGCGTCGCGTCGTAAAGTTCCGTGAGCCAGCGATGCCTTAGGTATTCAGCATTATTTGCATTTCCGGACAGTTGCTTATTTGCAGCAGAACGCTGAAACGCAATTACAGAGGCTGTCAGAAATGCACGTCCCTGTGCCCGGCTTGCACGGTTGGCAACATGATTGGAAAGGAAAACGTCGAAATGCCGGTCGAGCGATTCAACGCGATCAGGACACAGGTAGCTTTCAGAAATGAATGGCAGCGTCGACCTACCTGTCTGCACAACATAGTGTCGGATCAGTTCTTTTAAACTGACTGCGTCTGTGACCCGCTTCCACCGCAGCTGTACCTCAAGTCCTGCAGAGTGGACAAATCCACCGTTTGGAAAGGCCGAATCGACCAATTGCCAAATCGTCTCATCGCTCGTTACAGACATACGAGATGGCGCCGAAGGCTTTGGCAGCGTCGCAACAGTCAACATATGCAAGTCTAACCGCGTCTGAGTGCGCGGAAACTCGAGACGAAACTGGGAGGGGGGGGAATCACTCTGGTAAAATATAACGGTGACGGAACCTGCACGGGTTAGCCGCACGGTTTTCTTCGTTTGTCTTTTTTGCTTCTACCAAATTGCTGGCTTTCCTTCCACTGGACGGTCGACCGACACCACTAGGCATGCCAGTTATATCCGACACCAGCATTGCTGCCGGACTGAACGCTTGTAGCTGACTGCGGATAGTGCCCGGTAGGACCTGGCATTCTTTCGATATGTGCGTTCCCTCAATCGAATAACCCGACCATCACCTGCACAGACGAGCTTTCTCTGGCACCAGGTGAGTTAACCAGCGCAAGGAGGCGTCTCCATGGTACGACGAATGAGCTCATTTGGCACTGTTGCCATATTGCTCGGCATTTCACTCTCTGTCGAAGCACAGGAAATCAAACTCGCTCAACAGAGAGTCCAGGCAGATCAGGCAACATTTTCTTCATTGCTTAACGGCAACATCTGCGGCGACGCCTGTGGTGCAGAGGGCTGTGGTGCAGAGGGCTGTCAGCAAGGATGTGGCACGTGTTTCAACTGGGGTAAATGCACTTGGTTAAGCGTTGGTGGCGGCATCCGCACGAGTTACAGTAACAAACAAGACTTCAACGTTGATAATGCACGGCTCTACTTCAACGGTAAGGGCCACGAACGCATTGGATTTGAACTTAATACCGACATCAACAATGCGCAAGGATGGTATGGCGGTAACGCTCAATCAGGTGAAATGAGAATTCTGGATGCGATTGTCAAGTTCCAGATCTCAGAAGGCGTTCATTTGTGGATGGGGCGACTGTTGCCACCGAGTGATCGTGCGAACCTTTCCGGACCGTTCTTCCAGAACAATTGGAATTTCCCGTACACCCAGTTCGGCTATCCGAATATCTTTCAGGGACGTGACGACGGAGCTTCCCTCTGGGGTGAGGTTGGTGGAGGAGCATTCAAATGGGCGGTCGGTGCTTTTGAAGGTGAGAGCTCCGGTGGACCGTTCAACGATCTTCTTCCAGTCGAAGACAACACGATGTTCACTGGCCGTGTTGTTCTCAACCTGCTCGATCCGGAACCAGGTTACTACAACTCAAGCACCTACTATGGTGAAAAAGAAATTATGGCTATTGGTGCAGCAGTCATGCACAGAGCTGACACACACGGCCCCGGCCAGGATTATACCGGCTGGAACATCGACGCCCTGTTTGAAACCAAACTCGACAATGGTGGCGTGGTTACTCTCGAAGGTGCCTACTACGACCAGGACGACAGCGGTGCCTTTATACCGCTTCCGCCATCAAATGGATCTCGTCAGGGCACCAGCTACTTTGTGCTGGGCAGTTACCTGTTTGCTGAAGAATGCTGTATTTTTGACATCCCTGGAAAATTTCAGGTGATGACACGGTATCAGGACTACGATCGAACAGCGGGGGGGGATGGCGAAGGCAACTATGCTGCTGTGGGTACGGACGATACGACCGACCTGCAACTGAACTACATCATGTTCGGTCACAACGCTCGGGTTTCGGCAATTTGGTCGCAACATAATGGAATCGGTTCTGGTGCCAGCAACACATTTACGCTAGGTGCCCAGCTCCAGTTCTAGATCTGGACCAACAGGTTGCCGAGCCCACCAACTGGGGCTGCCTGCCGAACCGTCCGTAAACAGTTTCAAATGTTTCAGGGGTCGCTGATTTTGTCAGCGACCCCTCTTTATTTGGATGAAAGACATCTCATCGAGTCATCGACCGCAATCCTCAATCCATGGGGATAATTGGTGTTTTGTCACTGTCGCTGAGTGATTTTTCAGGGCAGATCTGCGTGTTGACTGCGCAGACACTGCACTTTTTCCGGGCACCCTGGTTCGGATCTGACCCTGTAAAACGTCATCTGAACGTTAGAAATACTATTCGCTATCCTTGTTTCAAGATTGGCACTGCGTTTGCGGCTCTGCGGAGTTGAACAGGCTGAGTTTTTGTCTGGAGCTTCCCAAAGGAAAGGCGAACGTAATGCGACGATTTTTATGCTTAACGCTGTTTGCGGTGGTACCGCTGGGGATTGGCGGATGTGGAGCGGAAAATGCTCCGGAGTCTGGCTCTGCCGGAGAGTCTTCCTCAGAGGCCCCGACGGTCTCCACCGGTGGAAATGAAGACAGCGGAGCGGAGGACAGCGTACGGATCGGCATCCTGCATTCTCTCTCCGGGACGATGGCGATCTCGGAGACATCTCTCCGTGACGTTGTGTTAATGGCTGTCCAGGAAATTAATGCTTCCGGTGGTGTCCTGGGGAAGCAAATTGAACCAGTGGTGGTAGATCCTGCGAGTGATTGGGACTTGTTTGCCGAAAAGGCAAAAGACCTGATCACACAGGAAAACGTAGCAGTGACATTCGGTTGCTGGACATCCGTCAGCCGCAAGTCGGTGCTGCCGGTGTACGAAGAAAACAACGCCTTGTTGTTCTACCCTGTTCAGTACGAAGGCGAAGAACAGTCACTGAACGTGTTTTACACAGGTGCCAGTCCGAATCAACAACTGATTCCGGCAGCGGAATATCTGATGAGCGAAGAAGGTGGCGGGTGCAAAAAGTTTTACCTGCTGGGGACCGACTATGTGTTTCCACGGACGGCCAACAAGGTGCTCAAAGCATTTCTGTTGAGTAAAGGTGTGCCTGAAGAGAACATCATGGAGGAATACACGCCTTTCCATCACCAAGACTATCAGACCATTGTGGGTAACGTTAAGACATTCGCTGTGGGAGGCGACGCTTGCATCCTGTCGACAATCAACGGCGACAGCAATGTTCCTTTCTACAAGGAATTTGCCAACCAGGGTTTAACATCGTCGGACTGTCCGATCATGGCGTTCTCCGTTGCCGAAGACGAACTTCGAGCGATGGATGTTCCACCACTGGTTGGCCACCTGGCCGCCTGGAATTATTTCCAGAGTATCGACTCTTCCGGTAATCAGAAGTTCGTTGCAGACTTCAAGGTGTATTGTGCTGCAGAGGGGTTGCCAGGCGGGGATGCGCGCGTGACAGATGACCCAATCGAGGCGGCTTACTTCGGAGTCTATGTTTGGAAGGCCGCTGTCGAAAAAGCCAACAGTTTTGATGTTGATATGGTACGCGATGCCGTTTATGGATTGGAGTTCAACGCGCCGGGCGGTGCGAAACAGATGCACGCTACAAACCAGCACACACTCAAGCCGGTATACATCGGTGAGATTATGGCAGACGGTCAATTCAATATCATTTTTGATTCGGAAGGTCTGGTATCTCCCGATTCCTACAGCAGCTACCTCCACCCCGACGGCAATGTTCCATCGCCCACTGGTGGCCCCAAGACTTGACCTTTATCCTCGGCCATTACTTCAACTGCTTTTTGTTTCAGCACCGACTATCGCCTGTGTGGCGGTGGCCGGTGCTGAAAAGCAGTTAACCTGTCGTGTTTGGCGTGACAGATTCTTTGCCGCAACACGACCGACTTTGGTTCTGGTCCGGCGGAATAAGGTTCTCTCGGCGACTGGTCACAGTTACCGGTAGGCCAAAAGGCGGCGGGTTTCATGCGTTCAGGTTCTCGTGGGTTGCCGTTCACGTGGTGGATATGTGTTTCTCTGTGGTTCATCGGATCCGTGGCGCCGGCCGATGAGCTTGACGATGATTCTGTCCGCGTTCAGCTTTCAAAGCTTGCTGATTCAAAGAGCGACGTTCGCATAGCAGCAATTAGATCTTTGGCAGCCAGCAAAGATGGCCGTGTCGCAGAGGTACTTGAAGCCTATCGGCTGGGCAGACTGTATTTATGGCAGCAGCAAATCGTGTTCGCCACCGCCGTCGCGGGCGATTCGGCGACGTTTGCTCTTCGGGACGCACTCACAAATGAGGACGTCCTCCAGGCTGAGGCTGGCAGTTCGGTGACCGCATCGAAACAGGACCTCACAGTCTTGGCTGCATCTCGAAAAGAACGACGAAACGTGGTCAATGCCATTCGCGTACTTCAGCTTCATTCTCCGGACCAGTCTGCGCGTCTTTCTGCAGTCAGAAAGCTGGGGGATCTCCGGAATACCGAATACCTCGACGAACTTGAGGAAGTCGTTGAAACCGAGCTCGACTCCCGCGTTCTCTATCGGGCAATCGAGAGCATCGCACTGATTCGGCTTACGGACACAGCCGTCAACATGGATAATCGGCGACAGGCAGCAGCAGAGTTGGGTAAAATGGCAAGCGCTCGCGGGGCACCGGCGATTGAGGGACTGCTCAAGGATGAGTCGCTTTCACTGGATAAATCCACTCGCGAGGTTTTTCGAATCGCGTTGGACAGCATCAATTCGTATCAACAACGTGTTCGGATTTTGAGCTACATATTCAGTGGCCTGTCGCTGGGTTCTGTCCTGATCCTCATGGCGCTTGGATTATCGATCATCTTTGGCCAAATGGGGGTCATCAACATGGCTCATGGGGAGCTGATGATGATCGGGGCTTATGCAACCTATGAAGTCCAGCAGGCTTTCGGCCACTCGATGCCCGATAATCCGGCAAATATGTTTTTCATTGTTGCGTTACCGGTTTCATTTCTCGCGGCGTCACTGGTGGGATGGCTGATGGAACGGCTGGTCGTCCGTCGACTCTACGGCCGGCCGCTGGAGACTCTGCTGGCCACGTGGGGTATTGGATTGATTCTGATTCAAGCAGTTCGAGTTCGTCACGGTGACAACATCGGAGTTAGCAGTCCAACGTGGCTTGTCGGGGGCACTGAGGTCATCCAGGATTTTCAAGTGCCTTACAATCGGCTGTTCATAATCGGACTGACCGCTGCCTGCGTTGCATTTGTTTATTGGTTGATGAATCGTACAAAGCGCGGCTTGCTTGTGCGTGCAACGGTGCAAAACCGTGAAATGGCCGCAGCCCTTGGTGTGAATACCCGGTATGAAGACGGATTCACATTTGCATTTGGTGCTGGATTGGCAGGCATTGCCGGCTGTGCTCTGACATTAATCGCGGGAGTTACGCCGGATATGGGCCAAAACTACATCGTGGATTCTTTTCTGGTCGTGGTCACGGGAGGGGTTGGGGAAATTGCCGGTGTTGTCTCTGCCGGTCTTGGCCTGGGAATTCTAACAAAGACCCTGGAACCGGTCTTTTCGACGATTTGGGGCAAGGTGCTCATTCTGGCCCTGGTTGTAGTGTTCATTCAGTATCGTCCGGCTGGGCTCTTTCCACCAAAGGGGAGGCTGGCTGATGTTTGACAAGGTAAACAGGACTCTTACGTCAGTTCGACTGCTCACCAAAGATTACGTCATTTGGATCGTATTGGCTTGTGGAATCATATTGCCCTGCCTGTATCTCGGCGGCCTCATCAGTATTGATACGGTCAATATGATAGGTCGCTATCTGGCACTGGCGATGGTCGCCATTAGTCTCGATTTGGTTTGGGGCTATACAGGAATGCTGTGTCTGTGTCAGTCATTCTTCTTTGCGCTGGGCGGATACGCCATGGGTATGTACCTTGCGCACCATGGGGGACCGGAGGGAATTGTTGACAGCCTCGGCTGGAAAATCCCGGCCTGCCTCTATGTGGTGTACCCGTATGGTGTGGGTGAGCTGCCCGGAGACGCCATGACGCCCTGGTTCTGGAAGCCCTTCTATTCACTGCCAGTAACGGTGGCATTGGGATTGCTGATTCCTGGATTCGTTGCCCTGGTGATCGGTTATTTTGTGTTCCGCAGTCGTGTCCGGGGGGTGTTCTTTGCCGTATTGACGCAAGCGGTTACTCTGGCCGCATGGTTAGTCTTTTGCATGAACAACATGAAACTGTGCGGCACGAACGGTTTGACGCGATTTGACCGCATTGCTGGGTTTGAACTGAGCGCTCCGGCAACCCGACTCGGGCTCTACGTGCTGACTCTTGCTCTGTTGGTACTCGTTTATTGGGTTTGTTCAGTCATTATCCGTTCTCGGCTTGGGCGAGTCCTGATAGCAATCCGTGATAACGAGACTCGGCTTCGTTTCATCGGTTACAAGCCGCATCTTTTCAAACTGTTCATCTTCTCGGTTTCGGCGATGATCGCGGGATTGGGAGGGATGCTGTACGCTCCACAGATGGGCATCTTTACACCGACAAACATGGAAGTTCGCGAATCAATTCTGGTTGTCATCTGGGTCGCCGTTGGCGGACGCGGAACACTTGGCGGTGCGATCGCGGGGACCTTGCTGGTGAACCTGCTCTACAATTTGCTGACTTCACGTCAGGAATTTGTTTGGTTTCTTGAGGACTATCTTGCTCCATCAACATATGAGAAGCTGGTTTGGAGTCCTGAATACTGGCCTTTCCTGCTCGGGGCATTATTTGTCGTCGTTGTTCTGTATCTGCCTGACGGGATTGCGAGCCTCTGGCACCGATGGGCAAACCCTCGCAACGAAGTGGGCTCGTGAGTGCAGTCAGCAAACAATTTGTGCGTCCGGACCACCTCACACGCGATGGAAGGCTGTCGTCTTATCTCGTCTACCTTGAGAACGTAAAGGTAGTGTTCGATGGTTTTAAAGCACTCGACATAGAACTGTTCGGGGTTTATTACAATGAGTTGCGCGTGGTCATCGGACCAAATGGAGCCGGCAAGACCACAATGTGCGATGTCATCAGTGGCAAGACACAGGTCTCCAGCGGACAAATGTTCTGGCAGGGAGACGAAATTGTGAATGCCTATGACATTGCGATGTCTCGACTGGGAATCGGACGAAAATTTCAAACACCGTCTGTCTTCGACAGTCTGACTGTCTTTCAGAATCTCGAACTTGCTCTTCCCGACCGCCAGCGACACCTGTTGCAGAATTTGTGGGGAAAGACAAACTCAGTGGAGGGGGACAAAATTCACCAACTGATGGAACGGGTTCATCTGACAAATCTTTGCGACACAGAAGCAAGGTATCTCAGTCACGGTCAGCGGCAATGTCTGGAAATCAGCATGCTGGTGCTGGCCGAGCCGGAATTACTGCTTGTTGACGAGCCTGCCGCGGGGCTTTCTGATGAGGAATCAGGGCTGATGGCCGAATTGCTGCTGGAACTTGGCGGCCAGCACTCGATCATTGTGATCGAACATGACATGGATTTCGTCCGTCGTCTTGACGCGGGTGTCACCGTACTGAACGAAGGCAAGATCATGGCTGAGGGATACATGAACGAGATCCAGACCAACTCGGAAGTGATCGAAGCCTACCTCGGTCGTTAGCGAAAAAAACAGTTAGGGTTCGCATTTGTGTTGACTGTCGAAAATCTTTCTTTTGCCTACGGGGCGGTTGGTGTCCTTCACGGGGTCAACATGCGAATGGAAACCGCAGGCGTCACCTGTGTGATTGGTCGAAATGGTGTCGGCAAGACGACACTCCTGAAAAATATCATGGGCTTGCTCCGACCGTCGGCGGGAGTGATCCGTATCGAAGAGCGTGACATCAGTAAACTCCCGGCGAACAAACGAGCTCGTGCCGGTCTGGGATTTGTGCCGCAAGGTCGACAGATTTTTCCGAAATTGACAGTCGAAGAGAATCTGCGAGTCGGGTTACAAGCCAGCAACGGGCGGCGGAAAGTCATTCCCGCAGAAGTGTACGACTTGTTTCCCGTCCTTAAAGAAATGGGGAAGCGTCGAGGTGGTGACCTGTCCGGCGGACAGCAGCAGCAGCTTTCTATTGGCCGCGCACTTGTGGGTGACCCCAAAGTCCTGGTGCTGGATGAACCGACCGAAGGAATCCAACCTAACATCATCCGGCACATTGGTCGTGTCCTGCACGATCTGGTTGAGTCCCGGGGGATCACGGTACTCCTGGTGGAACAGTATCTGGACTTTGTCCGCGAGTTCGGTGACAAGTTCTATATCATGGATCGTGGACGGGTCGTGGCAGATGGGAACACTCAGAATCTAAGTTCGGAACTTGTCCACAAATACTTGAGCGTCTAAATGAAACCACAACGGAACTGAGAATGCCCGGGCCGGGCACATTTTCGGCCCGAGTATGTGTCACACGCGTGTACGCGCGCGACCTTGCTGGCATCAGACGTGTAGCGGCCCAGCTAAGTCCGACACGGAAACAGGACAGGTTTACTGGCTCCAGCCTGCCAATATTTCCACGAGGCACCATGTGCGCACGTATGAGAATTGTTCCCGGTTTTTCCACAGTCATGAACTTTCTGCTCACTTTAACGTGCATCGAAACGCAAGGATTTTCAGGTGACGACAGCTTCGGCGCAACATATCCGCCACGGATACGGAGCGCTCGAATTGGAATTCGTGGCAGGAAGGACCGTCGTAACGCGCGCAGAAGCATTCAGCCCCTTAAAATGGCTGATCCCCAGACGCTCCACATCTGCCGCGTGGGCTTTTTCCAGTACCTTGGGAGGAGGCCTGGTTGCCGGAGACAGAATTCAAATGCAGGTAGGCGTGCGTCCAGGGGCACGCGCCGTGCTGGTGACTCAGTCATCTACGAAAGTGTACCGCACTGACTCCGACGCAGACTGCAGACAGGTCCTTGGTGCCACGGTTGACAAGGGTGGTCTGCTGGTGGTTGCCCCTGATCCTGTCACCTGTTTTACCGGAGCTCGCTACGATCAGCAGCAAATTATTCGGCTCCATCCCGACGCAACCCTTGTCTATGTGGACTGGCTGACTAGCGGGCGTCGCGCGCGGGGGGAGTGCTGGGCATTTTCGCGATATCAGACGCATCTGGACATCTACCGTGGTGGTGAGCGTTATCTGACGGATTCTCTTCTTCTTGATCCAGGCGATGGACCGCTCGACAGTCCATT
This sequence comes from Planctomycetota bacterium, assembly GCA_963581585.1. Lineage (GTDB taxonomy): Bacteria > Planctomycetota > Planctomycetia > Planctomycetales > Planctomycetaceae > S139-18. The sequence continues at coordinate 110,243 of CAUZPL010000008.1, read as the reverse complement.
CCGGATGGGAACGTTTCACTGTTTCGCCATGATGGTGATGTGTGGCCCTCAGGCACAAGAAGCAGCCGTGTCACTGCTTGCAGAAGTCGCCGATAAAGCGATCGACCCTGATAATGAAGTGGTAGATTCGGTAAGCTCTTTGAATGACGGTGTCATCTGGCGAATTGCCGGACGGACAACCGAACAGGTTGGTCGGCGCCTGAAGAGTCAGCTGGAGTTCTTCAAACCAATCCTGGGTGAGTCACCCTGGGGCAGAAAGTGGTAAAGCGGAGTAACCTATGCATCTGTCTCCACGCGAAATCGAAAAACTGATGCTCCACAACGTCGGTTTCCTCGCACAAAAACGACTGGCTCGCGGTGTGCGGCTCAATCTTCCGGAAGCAATCGCACTGATCGCCTCTCAGATCCTTGAGTTCATCCGTGAAGGACGGCCTGTAGCGGAACTCATGGATCTTGGGCGACAACTGCTCGGACGACGCCAGTTACAGGCTGGTGTCCCCGACTTGCTTCACGAAGTGCAGGTTGAGGGAACGTTCCCGGACGGCACAAAGCTGGTCACAGTCCATTCACCAGTGGCGTCGGAAGACGGTGATCTCAAAATGGCATTGTACGGCAGTTTTCTTCCCGTGCCGGACCTGTCTTGCTTCGGTACAGATAGCTCCACTGAGGTCGTGACGGCCGGCGAGGTCTTGGCAGCCGATGGGGACCTTGTCCTGAATGAAGGACGGGTTTGCGTTGAATTGTCGGTCACGAATCTCGGCGATCGACCTGTGCAGGTGGGCAGCCACTACCACTTTGTTGAAACAAACAGCTCGCTGCAGTTTGATCGGGGGACCGCCTACGGCAAACGACTCGATATTCCGGCCGGGACAGCGATTCGTTTTGAACCAGGTGACACAAAGACCGTGACTCTTGTGAGTATCGACGGCAATCAGGTGATTCGAGGAGGTAACAATCTTGCCGATGGAAAAGTGTCTGATGACGGAAAACAGGCGACGCTGGAAAACATTAAGTCTCAGAATTTCGCAACGACATAGCTGCATCTGCACGAACACCGGCAACCAGTCTTACTTGAAGGACGGGAATTTCATTCATGGCTTACCGGATTACCAGATCAAACTACGCGGAAATTTACGGTCCCACGGTCGGTGACCGGGTTCGTCTCGGGGATACGTCACTCATTCTGGAAGTTGAAAAGGACTTTGCTGTTTATGGTGACGAATGCAAATTTGGTGGAGGCAAGGTTCTGCGGGAAGGTATGGGGCAAGCAGCCGGCGTCAGCCAGAAGGATGCTCTGGATGTTGTGATTACCAACGCGCTGATCATCGACTATACCGGCATCGTCAAAGCTGATGTCGGAATTAAGGATGGCCGAATTGCGGGAATTGGAAAGGCCGGCAATCCGGATGTCATGGCAGACGTTACTCCGGGCATGCTTGTGGGAGTCACAACGGAAGTGATCGCCGGTGAAGGAAAGATTTTGACGGCAGGTGGTCTGGATACTCATATTCACTACATCTGTCCGCAGCAGGCTCATGAAGCTGTTGCGAGTGGAATGACCACAATGCTGGGTGGCGGGACCGGACCAGCCACGGGCACCTGCGCAACGACCTGCACGCCAGGATCCAACCACATCCGGATGATGCTGCAGGCAACAGATGATCTCCCACTGAATTTTGCCTTTCTGGGCAAAGGAAATTCAGCCAAACCCGAGGGCTTACCGGAACAGATCATTGGCGGCGCTGTTGGACTAAAACTGCATGAGGACTGGGGCACGACGCCGGCAGCAATTGATTGCTGCCTGAATGTTGCAGATCAATACGACGTACAGGTCTGCATTCACACAGACACACTGAATGAATCCGGGTTTGTGGAACGGTCGATCGCAGCGATGAAAGGCCGCACGATTCACACCTACCACTCTGAAGGTGCCGGCGGTGGCCATGCACCAGACATTCTTCGAGTTTGCGGTGAAGCGAACATCCTGCCCAGCTCAACCAATCCTACGCGACCGTTCACCATCAACACTCTGGATGAACACCTTGATATGCTGATGGTCTGCCACCACCTGGACAAGAATCTGCCCGAGGATGTGGCGTTTGCTGAAAGCCGGATCCGGGGCGAAACCATTGCAGCTGAGGACATCCTCCACGACATCGGGGCCATCAGTATTATGGGCTCCGATTCTCAGGCCATGGGACGCGTGGGTGAAGTCATCACCCGCACCTGGCAAACCGCGGACAAGATGCGGCAGCAACGCGGACGCCTGCCCGAAGAAACCGGAGATAACGACAACGAACGTATCAAACGATACATCGCTAAATACACGATCAACCCGGCCATTGCTCACGGAATGAGTCAGCACATTGGTTCTCTCGAAATCGGAAAACTGGCCGATCTGACACTGTGGAACCCGTCATTCTTTGGAGCAAAGCCGGAAATGGTCATTAAAGGCGGAATTATTGCGTGGTCGCAGATGGGTGACCCGAATGCGTCGATCCCCACACCACAACCGGTTTTCATGCGACCGATGTTTGGAGGTTTTGGCCGGGCAAGCAGTCCCATCTCAATCGCGTTTGTCAGCCAAGCAGCCGTTGATCACAAAATAACCGAGAATTATGGACTCAGAAAAATAATCAAACCCGTCAGTAACTGCCGGTCGATCGGGAAGAAGGACATGAAACGAAATAACGCCACTCCGACAATCACCGTTGATCCGGAAACGTATGAAGTGACTGCCGACGGCCAACAGCTCAGTTGCGCCCCTGCAGAGCGGTTGCCGCTCGCCCAGAAATATTTTTTGTTCTGACACCAGTGGGACGGAACTACGTTACATTGTTCTGCTTCGCAACAAACGAAAGAGAATCTGATGCATCTCGCGAAAGGTGCTATATCACCTGATTGAAGCGTGATGTTTCGGGCAGCAGCAGCAGTACAGCTTATCGTTTACACCATTTGAAGAAAGACCCTGGACCGACGTGATGTTGCTGACGAATGTGGTGTTTGCCCGACAGATAATCAAGACCCCGGTGTTATCGCGGGCCAGCGTCCACATCGGCGGTGGTGTACTGCTTTCGTGGCGATTCGGGTCTGCTCTGTCCACGATTTGTCTGGACTGCCGTTCTTGCGGTCCAGACCATAATTCCGGGTGACGAAAGCCTCACGGTGCCGGTCGCGAAAATCATCAGCGTGGCTCTTTTCACTGCTGACGATAGAGACTGGCGCGAAACAGACCTCGGTGTTGATGACTCGTATGTTCTCAGTTCACACCGTCGTGGAACGGCTTCAAAGGTGCCGTTAGGGCACTTGTACCTATTGCCATGTGTTCCCTTCGCTCAGGACGACTGCGCCCAACTGCTGCTTATGACCACCGCTGCACTGGTAATGGCGATACCGGATTCGTCTTCGATCTCCGACAGCTACGAATCTGCCGCCATATCGTCCGGCGACTCGGCACAATTCTCACAATTTGTTGAGGATATTGCAGACGTTAGTTTGGTTCATGAATCGTTAGACGTTATCCAGAGCAGGTCTGTTAACCTGGTACCGCAACCAATTCTAGATAAACATGCCCTGTCGCTCCCCTCATGCTGACACGCACCGTTTGGCGGTTTTTGTAGTCCGCAAATTACCCTGCCGGTGCTCTGCAGCCGAAAACCTGAGACCGTTGACTGACAACTACTGACAGGTCATCAAAACGCCGTCTGCCTGCCCGTGGTGCAGACGCTTACTTTGACGTACGTCATCGGCACGGGCCGGTGGAGTAAAAAAGCACCGACTTCTTCATACTCGCTGACGTTTGTACGCAAGTTCGGTCTCGCGGATGCCGTCGATAACCGCAATTCGTTCCATTGGCCGTTCGCTCAGGAACGACGTAACTCAACGCACATCGTTTCCAATCCTAACTGGGTCAGCCGGTCTTGCACGCCCCTGTCAATGAGCAAGGATTGAAACGATGGTACCATGCGTCACGACCTGTATGGGTTAGCTCTCCGTATCCAGTCATTGATTGCAGACTGGAAAATCTGTTTTTGGCAAAACTCAAATCAAACTGCTAATCACTCATTCATTGTAACGGCCGATGGTGCGCGTCATGTCTGGCGAGCGAATGAGGGGTGACAGACATCTACTTGTATCGGTAGATGACATGAAATCCAAAGGGAGTCTCGACGACATCGCTGAGAGCACCTTTCTCAAGTGCAAATGCCGCATCATTAAATATCGGATGAGTCACTCCTTCCTGAAATTCACCCAGTTCACCTCCGTTGAGACGACTGGGACCGTCGCTGTATTCCCGTGTCAGATCTTCAAACTTTTCTCCCGCCTCCAGCCTTTTGATGCATTCGGCAATGCGAGCCTGCGCCTGTTCTTTCGTGCGCATGATGGATTCGTCAGCTCGCTCAGACCCTCTGTACTGCACCAAAATGCGACTCGCACTAATCGTCTGAGGCAGCGCCTTTCGGAGAATTACGTAGTAACCAAACTGAGTTTCCACAGGATCACTCACCGCACCGATCTTCAAACTGGACGTTGCCTGACTAAATTCACGTACCATCTGTTGGGGAGTGAACGTTCCCAAATCACCACGTTTAGGACCACTCTGTCCGTCGGAGTAATTCGCGGTGAGTGCAGCGAAGTCAGCTCCTTTCGTACGTGCCTGTTTCGTGATGTCCGTCGCCAGCACAAGCGCCTCTGCCTTCGACCGATTGATCGACGGTTTCGCCCGCGCGCTGCCAGAGAATTGAATGAGAATGTGCGCTGCACTGAGATCTTCGACAAGTGACTTACGAAGAATCACGTGGTACCCGAATCGAGATTCGACCGGGTCACTGGTTTCGCCGATCTTCAGTTTAATTGTTGCTGTGCTGAACGACTTGACCATATCCTTTGGTTTGAAGTTCCCAAGGTCACCACCATTGGCCGCGCTGGGACCATCACTGTATTCCTTTGCCAGAACCCCAAAATCCGCATTCTCTGGCCTAGCCATGTCTGCCACCTCCATGGCCAGCTTCAACGCCTCGACTTTGGTGCGAGTGATGTCTTTGGTACCGCGCTCACTGTCGGCATGCTGAATCAGAATATGGGCCACGTTGAGCTTGGCAGGTGTGTCCTGTGCGACTCCGGCCACCGTCAAGCAAATCCAAATAACAGACGGAAGGCAGCAGGATTACAGAATCTTCATCTCATGGTGCCTGAGAGCTGGTCACACGGTGGGACAGCTGCGTTCAACGCACGTAGATCATCTCGCTGGTGTTGAGCAAAACGCGGCACAATGCGGTCAGGCCATGTTCGTGGATCAGCTTGTGACATGACCTCACTTCACTGGCTGTTGGATGTCGGCAACAGCAAAGCTGGAAAACACGATGGATTTGATCGTTCCGATCGTCACCGACGTCACACTTCAGCCGCTCGGCGAGGAAGCGAGCCATGTCAAAAGTGAAGCTGTGGTTGAGCATAGTCAGCGCCTGGAGCGGCGTGGTAGTTTCGGCTCGCCTTGGAGCGGAAAACGTGCAGTCCGGCTGGTCAAATTCAGTCATCAGATCAACCAATGATGCCCGCGTGTTTTGATGGTAAACAGCACGCCGATACGTTTCCGGACCGTGGCAGTCAAGTGGCACGTAAGTGCAGACGTTGTCCTGCATGAACCGATACAGCCGAAACCCTGGACCACCGTCCGGGACGAGCCTGTCGGTGAGGCGGCCGGATGCCGCGGTTTCACCGAAATTCTGCGAGCTTTGGCGGATGTAACTGCGTCCAAGCTTTCCCGCAACGGAGAGAATCGTGTCACGAACTTCTTCAGCCGAGAGCCGTCGTGGCGGGAAACGCCAGAGTAACCGGGAATCGCCATCAATCTTTGCCGCATTCGCGCGAAACTCCGATGACTGCTGGTATGTCCGAGAGTCCATAATCAGGCGGTGAAGCTCCTTCAGTCGCCAGCCGCCGCGTGTGAGCTTCCAAGCGAGAAAGTCAAGCAGCCCTGGATGCGTCGGCTTTCCTCCCATGTAACCAAAATCGCTGGGCGTATCGACGATGCCGGTCCCGAAGTGGTAATGCCACAATCGATTGGCCAGTACCCGCGGTGTAAGTGGGTTTCCGTCATGCACTATCCAATCGGCGAGGGCCTCACGCCGTTCAGCCTCCGACGCTTCGGCCACCAACCGGTAGCTGCCACGCCCGATTCCGGCATACCCCGGCGTTTCGGGGGAGCCGTCCACGTTGGCACCGCTCTGCCCGGAAGATAGAGTCGCCCCTGGTTTACCGCTGAACATTGACAGGCTCGCCGGAACGACCTCTTTACCTTTCTTCTGTGGGCTGCCGCCCAGAAAAATGTGAAAAGGGCCCTGCGCATCTTGCGCCACTCGTTTGCCGACCCAGACGGAAGGCAACGCTGGAACCTCAATGATCTGCTGATTCGTCCCTTTAAGTTCCTGCGCGACTTGCGACTGCACCAACTGCTCCTCCGCAGTGGCTTCAAGTCGAAGCAACCGGCGATTCAGATGACCATCGCCATCGACTGGCTTCCGATCGTAGCTACTGGCAACCTGATACCAGGATTCTCCATCATCTGATACCTCGATACGGTAGTCCGAGACGAATACAAATTTCCGCTGTTCCGGAGTCTGCTCACCCTTTGCGCTCGAGAAGACTGCGCGATCAATCAACGTTGGTTGAGCCAGCTGAATCGTCAGGTTACTCCCGATTGAAATGAACCGGGCCCCGAACTTTCCATCATTCACATGCTGCACCCCGTAAGCATTCGGAAAATCGTCGATTTTTCGAGCTCTGCCTGTTGCCTGCCCGCCGTTGGCGGCAAGCGCTACGTTACGCCGTTCGCCCGGATTTGACGATTCATCATCCAATCCTGACACCGAAGCCGACCAGACTTCAAATTCATCGATACAAAATCCGGAGGTGTTATCGAAATCGAGGTCCTGTGACTCGCACACCAGACGAACGAATTTCGCTGTCACAGGTTTGAAGCGATCTTCGGTTCCGGTGCGATCCACCCGCGGACGAGTCCAGCCTGACTCATGGTCCCCCAGACGCTCTTTCGCCCGCTTAAGGATCGCGGACCGCAGGTCCGCCAAAACCTGTTCCAGCAGTGATTTACGTTCGTTGAGCGGCCTGAGTCGGGCCAACCGCTCGGCCTGAGCCTCGGGAGTGGCCAGTTCTGCAGATCCGTGTCGAACTCCGGAAAATGTGGCGTACAGCCCGTAATAATCCTGTTGTGTAATCGGGTCAAACTTGTGGTCGTGACACCGTGCACACCCCAACGTCATACCCAGAAATGCTTCACCTGTTGCGCGAATGATTTCGTCGAGCGTATTGGCCCGAATTTGCGCCGCCTGCGCGGCGTCCTGATTGCCAACGTCGTCGTAGGGCCCTGCGACGAGAAACGCAGATCCCACCGCAACATCGGGATCATGCTGACCGAAGACATCTCCCGCGATATGCTCACGAATGAACTGGTCGAACGGTTTGTCTTCGTTGATTGATCGAATCACATAATCACGAAACGGCCATAAATTATTGATGATAACGTTTCGTTCGTAACCAACGCTTTCTCCGAATCGAACGACATCCAGCCAGTGACGCCCCCAGCGTTCACCGTAATGGGGTGACTCCAACAACCGGTCGATGAGCTTTCGATACGCCTGCGGATCCGGATCATTGACGAATGATTGGAGTTCTTTCGGCGTCGGCGGCAGCCCGATCAAATCGAAAGTCGCCCGACGAATCAGCGTCCGGCGATCGGCCGGAGGATTCAGCGACAGTTCGTTTTCCGCCAGTTTTTTAAGGATGAAGTCGTCAATTGTACGCTTCATCATTTGCGCTGCGACAGAAGATTCAGCGTGCGCTGCTTTTGACGAGCGTACCTGAAGATCCAGCGGTTGCAATGACCACCATGTGGCATCAGCCCTCGATGTATCCCTGACGATCACGTCACCGGGCCATATTGCACCTTCCACGACCCAGCGTCGCAGCAGTGAGACCTGATCCTCCAAAAGTGGGTCAGCCCCTTTTGGCATGGCCGGTGCCTGGTCGTCAACAGAGGTCACCAGGTCGAGCAGATGACTACTGTCCGGATCACCAGCGACGACGAAGTCATTTGCCTTCAGATCAGCAAATGTCGCAAGCGATACGTCACCCTTGCTGCTGGCGGGCGAATGACAACGCAAACAATGCTGTTCGAAGATCGGAGCAATCTGCGTTTCGAAATCCACTGGAGCATCGTCAGCACAGGTCACAGATCGGATGCAACCGATACTGACAAAAATGAATAAAAACCAGCGCCGTTTCGTTGTTGCAGCACGCTGGCGCTGTTGATCTCCTGCCCTGGAGAAAATGAGGCTCACAGCTGTACCTGTCTCGCACATCACATGATCTTCCTGCCATTCAGGGGTCACGGTTCCCCTCAAGCTCTTGCCATCCCGCTCAGGGCTTCAGTTTATCTTTGTCCAGGGCGACACCAATCACCAACAACTCCAGATCCGCTTTGCGACCGTTTGTGATACTGTACAACTCGTCCAACAGGATGGGAAAGGCGTCGCCCTGGTGGATGGCTGCCTGTTGGCCACCGATCTGCACGTGGCCCATGCCTCGCATGACATAGTAGACCTCTTCAATGTTTTCATGCTGGCGAGGTCCCGCACTCGCGTTGGGTGGGATCACCAGATGATCAACGAATGCCCACTGCGTCGCGAAAACCGACGGCGTCAGCACGCGGCGATAATGCACGGTGCCTTTGCCTTCATGGTATCGCTCGATCGGCTGCAGCAGGCTCCGGTCGAAATGCGCCGCGACAAAGACCGGTGTGACGTCCTGCGAGACACCAACTCGGTCATCGTTCAGTTCGAAACTGTCATATCTGCCTTTTACAGAGGCAACAGCAATGTTCAACCACTCGGTCGGTTTGTCGGTCGGGTTCAGGATTGCATGCGACTGTCCCATCTTACATGGCGCTCCCACAGGACCCTGCAACAGCGAGGTACGGCCGTTGATGGTGAACTCTGCTTCGTTGTCCAGAATGACGTACATTTCTTCCATTTTGTGATGGAAATGATGACCGATCCCTCCCCCGGGAGGGATCACACCGCGATGCAGAAACAAAAAGTTCGTGTTAAGTGCCGGTCGGGACAGCAAACGCTGGTAGTGCAGGGCACCTGCGCCACCGTGAACGGCCATCGCTTTGCGATACGTCAACGGGTCCGTGTGAACGATCCGGCCTGCCGGAGATTCGGCCTCGACTGTGCCCTCGCCGTGTATCGATGACACTATCGAAAGCAGGCTCCAGACCACAAGCAGGGTCCTGGTGAATGGCATCGCAGCAGATCCTTTCGTCTCGAAGGGGCTAAAAGTACTGGTCCGCAGCGTGATCAGGTGATTTTCCGATCTGCTGATGCCAAATATACCCCACCGGAACTTGTCAAAGAAGGATCGATGCCAGATTCACGGTGTCAGCAGTCGTGTATCCTGGATTCTCAGCCATTTTCCAGGACACGATTCTACTGCAGATAGCTCATACTATTCCTCGGAATCGGTCCGCCGTTGGGGAATGCCGTCTGCATTGCGCTCGGCCCGCACTGAACACCGAAGGTTGAGCTGAGCGGCGCATTTTGGATCCGGAACGCAATGTGACTTGTCAACCACTGATGAGTTGGGACGGGAGAGCGACATTCCTGCTGACCCGTTGACACTGCAAAAACACGGCTCAGCAGGAGGACCCAACATTCGCTCAGACACGCACCACTTTTTGAGGAGCCACCACACGATGAATTGCCGATAATTGATTTTAGCACTCCCGATCGCGGCGGCAGCGTTTGCGTCATTTTGTCACACCATCGATACAGAAAACTATACTTAGCCACAGCGGACACAGAAACAGTGAGTGGATTGCTCTGTGCTCTCTGTGGCATTTCTGTTCACCTGTCTATTCTCCGTCAGTTACCTGCAGCTTAAACTCATTGCTGTTTCCGACGAGTTCAGGCGCGTACATGCCTTCGATGCGGGCCGGAAGCGCCGCAATGCTGCCTGGACTTTCCGCTCGCAGACGATAGCTGATACTGTGGTTGCCTCGGGCAAGATCGGCCAAAAAGAAGGACACTCGATCGTCACGCAGTTCCCGGTAGGCTCGCAGGCCTTTGTGGACATAGCCGCTGCGCTGGTCATCCAGTTCAAAGCCACTTGGTTTCCGGTCCTCCAGCAGCAGATACTCGTAATCATTCTTACTGTCGACCAGTAATTCGACCTCCACCAGATCACCGCTGTGGACCTCATCCAGATTCTTCAGGGGACTTCGTCTCCAGCGTGTCGATTTTTGATGCACGGACTGGCCTCGGTTGCCGCGAACACTGACATCCAAGTCGTCCCGATGGAGTCGATAGAATCTTCGTCGGACTTTGACTTCCAAGCCGGCCGCTGTGATCGGATCTTCCTGAGTGAAATTGGTCAGGCAGGCATTAAAGTAAACAGGACCCGTTCCTGTGCGACGGATTTCGATGTCGTGAGTTCCGGTCTGAACCGCATCACCTTCCAGCAATACGACATTGTCGAAGCTGAAGAAGTTCTCAGCATTAATCTTTACTCGTTTGTGCAGCTGACCATCAATGTTCACTGTCACTGTCATATCCGGACGATCCTCTCCACTCATCCGGATGTACTCCGCCATCGATTCGATCACCAGAGCCGTATCACGTGTGCTGCTCCAGTGTCCTGCCGCTCGACGGCTGTTCAACAGGTATTTCACAACTCTGGACGCAGTCGGATCGTTGGGGCGGACTTGAAGCAGCAGGCGGAGGTATATGGCGTGGGCTTCGTTTTCGCTGACGTACCAGCACCACCAGGAGCTGCCTGGCAGTTTCAGCCAGGCCGTTTGGTTTTCGTCGTCCTGCTGAAGATACTGTTCGACGTTCCGCAGGATCACGTCACGCCGGCCGCTTAATTGCTGGTTGTCCAGCACGAGTCCGCTCAGGCACATGCCGTAGACGCTGAGCTTGAGACGATCTCGGTACAGGTAATCCGACATCGCCGGATCGTTGGCTTCGTGTTCCGACAGAACCCAGGCCACGAGTGCGTCCATGTTGCTCGCCTGCATTCGATGCGGCATGCGCCGTTTCTGGGCCTTCTTGCCGAGTTCACGGCGTCTGTCACCCTCGCGCAGTTTTTGAAGTTCGATGGCCTGATGTGTTTTTAGCCATGTGACACCTCGTTCGACAACATCCGGCAGAATGGGAATATCATTGGCCCGAGCCACAGTGAGTCCACGCACGACCAGTGAAGTCAGGTGCGGCGAAGAATATTCGCCATAACCGGAAAACCAGCCCCAGCCACCGTCAGCCAGCTGCATGTCCGTGAGTGCCTGGATGCCCTCTCGGACGATCTTGTTCATTTCGTCAGTATCAAAGACCGGGTTTGGATTGCGCTGACTCCACCGCTGCTGTCGTTGGGCGGGATCACCAGTTTCCTGAGAGTTCAGATTTGTGCGTTTTCGGAAAACGTCGTCCAGGTCCAGTCCCATTTTGAGCAGCGTTTGCTGCGTGAGAACCGCTGGGAGGAACCGGTTCAGGGTCTGTTCCGTACATCCGTAGGGATATTCAAAGAGATATGGGAGCGCATCGACCATGGCTCCGGCAAGCGACGGGCTGTATCGGATCTCAAGACGCGACTGTTGTTCGATTCGTTCGGCAGGAACCTGTAGTTGCATCCTGGCCGACTCCTGTTCGGGCCGAATGACACCCGCGAAGCTCTCTGTCTTCAGGATCCCATGAATCTGCGCGGGCACCATAAGTTCGGCTGCATCAGATTCCTCGTCGGTGAGTGCCTGCATGCGGATTTTTACTGTACCTGATGCAACCACCTGGACCGGCCAGTCAACCCGGACTTCACCACCTGCTTCCACATGTATCGTTTGAGTGCTGGCTGTCAGATGACGTAACTGTCCCCCTTCGGTTTCCAGAACGACTTCCACATCCTTCGCTGCATCCAGGTAATTGTGAACGATTGCGGACAGAGTGACCTGGTCTTTCTGAGTGAAAAAACGGGGCGTTTGTGGACGGATGATAAGTTTCTTGGTGCAGATGATGTCCGTTGTACCAGCTCCAACGCGTGTGCCTTCCCCGAGTGTCCACGCTTTAATCCTCCAGGTGGTGAGATTGTCAGGAACTTTGAATTCAGCTGTCACCAGGCCCTCAGCATCAGAATCAAGCGATGCCAGCCACAGCGCCGTGTCGACAAACCTGGATCGGATGTCCGGCTCCACTGCAGCGGCTCCGCCTTTACCGAGGGTAAATTCATCGGCCGAGGCTTCCCGTGCCATGGCGGGCGCAGCGGCCAGCTCAGAAAATTCCATGGCATCTGCCTTCATCCTGTCCTCCGACATCCTGAGTCTGGCTGCATTTCCGGTGCCTCTCATCAGAGTCGGGGAACCATCAGACAGCGGTTGCATGGCAGCAATACCAGACGGAAACAGCGGACGGGTGATACGCTGCAATGTGGAGTTGACACGCAGGTGATGATGACGACGTACATTCCAGAAAAACTGGCGGATCTCAGGTACAGCATCGGCCGCGATATACTCCAAACTGGCGTCGTAGGCCGTGAGGATCGTGTTGCCGACAAAGGGCTTGCCGTCGTCGTTCGTGAGTTTCAGCCTGACTTGCGCCGTTTCACCAGGACGATATTCTTTCTGGGAGGCCACCACTTCAACATCCGCCACTTTTCGACTTGGCGGAACAAAAATTTCCTTCATCACCGAATGCATGCGACCATCTGAGATTGTCAGTGCCTCCACGTAAATGTTCGGCATGTCTTCCGGATGAATCTTCAGGTCATACATGGTGGTCTTACCTTCCAGTTGAACAACCTCCGGATATGGACACACTCCGTTCACCGGACGCACAAACAGCAATACTGTGCTGTCGGGGAGATCGGTATTGATCTGCAGGACAGCGGTTTCACCTGGTTGATAGTCACGTTTTTCAATGATGAGTTCCAGATCGTTGAATCGATAGCCACGGCCATCGTTATCCGGTCCACGAACGTACAACAGCTGGCCCCCTTCCAGACGGGTTCCCCTTGCATCTGTCACACTACAGGAGAGTCGATACTGCCCGGCTTTCGGAATGACCATTTTCAGTGACGTGGTACCGTCTTTACTGGTCGTGATATTGAACGCCTGAACTTCATGCTCCTGTGCCGTGTCTTCATTCCAGGTCACATGGAAAAGCTTAGCTTTGCCGGTCCCTGCAACGCCTTTTCCGTCCGGTGTGCGAGCCTGCAGGCTGACAGTGACGGCATCGCCCGTCTGATAGTGACCTCGATCGGTCCACACAAACACTTTGAATGGCTCACGAGCCACCAAGACTTCCCCTGTGGCCGAAATCGTACGACGTGAGTGATCGACCACCTGGGCTGTGATACGATAACTGTGGTCGCTGTCGGAGTGCTGTTGCAGAGCGGACTGCGTCTCGATCTTCACCTGAAATGTACCGTCCTCGCCAATGAACGCATCGCCTTCAGCCACGACTTCCGGCGGATCGGGACTCCAGCCCATCCACGGTGGAATCGGGCCGAAACAGCCCCAGTCCCTCCAGCCCGGATACCAGGTGGAGTCCGGGGCGAACCACCAATATCCTGGAGAATACAGCCAGTCCCAACGTGTCTCCGGAAACCAGCGACTGTCTTTCTTTGTGCGTTCGACTTTGTAGTGCACTTTGGCATTGGTCACTGGCGCGCCAAAGTAATAGCGAGCACTAATAGCGGCAGAAAAAGTGTCACCGAGTTTCACTGGTTCGTCGGGTGCATCGATTGTGACTTCGAATTCCGGCTTGCGATACTCTTCCACACGAAACGATCCGGTGCCGATGATCGGTTTATCCTCACGACTCACGTCCTCACAAATGGCAAGCGTATAGCTGCCGAGAACGGCATCCACCGGAATCGGCCAATAGCCGTTGACGCCACCCCATTGATCGGAGGTAACCTCCGTTTCTTCAACGACGTCACCTCGAGGATTGCGCACCTGGAGCACAAATGATTTGTGCGCGTACAGGGCTTTGTCTTCATGAAAGCGGGGCTGACGCACCCACATTCGGTACTGCACATCATGTTGCGGACGGTAAACGGGACGGTCAGTCACCGTATAAACTTTGACAGGGCTGTAATGCAGTTTGTCCAGTCGCTGAGGGTTCCAGAAACTGCTGAAGCCTTCATACGCCAGACGCCCGTCGCCCGCTCTCGCAATGGTCACCCACTGCAGCAGTGGACGTCGTTTTCCGGAAATTACACACAGTCCGTCGTCGTCCGTTCGCTCAGCAAATCGACTGGTGATGATTCGGTACTTCCTCGTACGACCGATCCGCTGCTGGCGGAATCCGAAGAATTCCATGTCAGCTCCCGCCACGGGTTTTCCGGAAGCAGCATCGGCCACGTAATAGAGCGTGCCATCTTCGATGTGTTTTTTGGTAATGGCTGTATCGGCGATCCACAGCACGATTCGCGATGTGTTGCCGTCATTCATTTCTGCTTCAATCCAGTAAGCTCCCGCTTTCTGCAACGGTGTGGTGACGGACTTGTGATCATCAAAGTGACCTTCGGATGGATCGAGTTCCATCTCCCATTCGGCAACTGGTTTCGCCAGATATTTTTTCTGGTTGTCATTGATCAGCCGAAATCCCACATTCTCAATCTGAAGCTCGTTGTGGTCGAGTTGTTCAGGCCGACTTTCGAGATACCGGCGTGTGTCCGTGAGCAGTTGTTCAATGTCGACGGGTCGAGCAGTGAAACGCACCCGAGTGCCATTCCTGATGCGGACATCAAGCGTGGCTCCCTGACCGGCTGGCTGGGTCAGCGCTGACTCGAACTGGATCCAGTTTCCTTCAATTTGTCTGATGCGTTCTCGCAGCTGCTGACGAACGTTGCGATGGCCAGGCAGCTTGAGTGCCCTGTGGAGCAAAGCAGTGGCCAATGGATACTGATGACGATTCATACGTATCTGAATCATCATGTCGATCGCGCGTCTCAGGCTGCTGTCTTTTCGATTGATGACCTTTTGGATCACAGCGATGTGATTGAATTCTTCCGGCAGTGTGAGTTTCCGATCACCCGTGGCCAGACGTACCATCGTTTCAGAATCGGCCAACGTATGCAGAGTCAACCCTTCTATGGGTTGATCTCCATCCAACACCACAACCGCGCGTCGTCCATGGAATTCCTGTCGGACACCGAACTGCGTCTGCAGGAACTGTGCCCACTGAAGATCGACATCACTCTGTTGGGCCCGATTGGCAACCGCCACCTGTTTGAGTGCCCAGCGCCACCGTTCACCATCCGACTTCGCAGCGTCCCAGGATTCCGGCAGACGAAAGAAAATCGGGTCACCATTCTCGTCCACTGGTGCTCCAGGCTCAGAATGCCCAAATCGACGAAACCAATGAAGGTTTGTGTTTTCTTCGTAGTCTGGCAGGACTGTCAGGTCAGTGAGATGCTGCAGTCGCCAAGCCTGAGAAAATCGTTGTTCTCTCACAATGTTTGCCAGCACGGAAAACACATTAGCTTTTGCGGCAGCCGTTACACCTTCAGCCTGGTCCAGTGCCACCAGGGCCTGCCGTAACAGCTGCATGGCTCGGACACGGTCTCGTGCCTGTGCTGACACATACTGCCCGCCACCCCGATGAGGCCCACGTTCGAACTG
Source organism: Planctomycetota bacterium (assembly GCA_963581585.1). GTDB lineage: Bacteria > Planctomycetota > Planctomycetia > Planctomycetales > Planctomycetaceae > S139-18. The sequence goes on along the minus strand of CAUZPL010000008.1, from coordinate 94,552 downwards.
CCCACCAATGACGAAGCCATTGTGATCAATGTTCTGTCCCAGCAACCGAGCTGACGCGGTTAACACCTGCCAGTCCTCAGAGTGAATGTCGACCGCAGTCTCGAGCAACTGGTCGAATTCATTCACCCGATTCAGCTGTTGCAGGCAGGTCACCGCGTTCCCAAGGTCTCCTGCCGCAGTTCGTCGCCCATTCTCAGAATCTTCGATCAGTACACGAAACAGCGGAAAGGCTTCGGCGAAGTTACCGTCGCTGAGTAATCGCGCAGCTCGTTCCCGCAACTCCATTGAGTTCTGGAAAACCATTGTTCCATGCAATCGCTGAACGGCCACGGCAAACAGCAGAACAGAAAAAACGCCTGCACTGAAACATAATTTTCTCATCAAAATGCCCCCCCTGCGGCAAAACACTGACCGACATTCCCGGATGAACAGTTGGAGTGGCCGAAAGCCAGTTCCGGTTCATGGTAATTTTCGAAATTCACGAGGTTTCGAAATTTCCGATCCAAGAACCTTGATCTTCATCCGGGCTGATCGTGGTGCGGCATCTGTGATTCCCACCATAAAGGCGGCGGTGCCGTGAATGTGCGTAAAACCTTTTCGCAATCTTCCAGCACAATTGCCCAGGCGTGCAGGCACATAGCTGGTTCATCGATCGACAAGGTGCGGTTCGAACCCGTTTTACCGTCTCGAAGCCAGGCCGGATCATTGACAACGGGCCAGCCCAGATTCCACAGGTGCAGACGGATTTGATTGGTACGGCCTGTGACGGGTCTGACCGTCAGCAGGCTGGTACCGTCATCCGCACGATGGATAACCTGGAAATCGGTTCGGGCGTCCAGCCCGTCTTTCGCTATCTCACGCATCCCGGATCCATTGGGAACTACTGAAATTCGCGCTGCACAATGGAATTCGTCATTTGGCGGATGACCGTGGACTCGTACCAGATATGTCTTGGTGACGGACCGTTGTTCGAACTGTTTCTGAACTTCACGAACGACTGTACGCCTGCGACACAGCAACAGGACTCCTGTCGTGTTTGCGTCAAGCCGGTGAACCAGTCGCGGACGCTGAGGGGTGTAGATTTCTCTGAGCAGGTATTGCAGAGTATTTCGATGAAAACGGCCGGAAGGATGCAGTGGCAGCGGAGCCGGTTTGTTGATGACGACAAGGTCCTTATCTTCGAACAGGAATTCAACTGCAGCGTTGACATCGGGCTCCACGGTTCCAGGCAGCAGATGCTCGAGTCGTTCACCGGGCCGGACAATTCGCCCGGGATCCAGCGGCAACGGTTCCTCGGGTGACGGCATACAGCGACGCCGATGGCCGTAGCGCGGGGACGGTATGATTTCGGAGTTCGCAATTTTTTTCAGCCAGGTATCTCGCCCGATCTGTGGATGCCAGCTGCACAAAAAATCAATCAGTGTCTGTCCGGCGTACCGCGCAGGTACGTTCAGCGGACGGCGATTGAAATACGGAACAGAACCAGGCAACGGATCTGAAACAGCCTGAAGCCGGGTGTGTCGCTGCTGCAGGGTTTCTGCCAGACGCACTTCAGGTTCCTGCCAGCAGTTCCAGCATGACCTGCCGGCAACATAACTCGCTGAATTCTGTTGCTCCGGACTTACGACAGCCTGACACACATAACACTGAGTAACTGCAGTTTCCCTGAGAGCCGCGTCTACTGCCACTCGCTGATCGAAAACGAAACAGTCACCGTCGTAGTGGTCACCACCACATTCTTGGAAGTATTTCAGGATGCCGCCTTCCAGTTGAAATACATTCCGAAATCCAGCCCGTTCCATGTAGGGACCGGCTTTCTCGCAACGAATGCCGCCGGTACAGAACATCACCACCGACTCACCTTTCATCGAATCCGGCAAATTCCGAACCGCCTCGGGAAAGTCACGGAAGTTGTCAATGTCCGCCGGTATGGCGCTTTTAAACGTCCCAACATCCACTTCATAGTTATTACGAACGTCAAGAAGATGGACAGGTCTGCGTTCATCGAGCCAGCTCTTCAATTCGGCAGCCGTCAGCTTGCGAGACGTCTGTACAATCGGGTCCACGCCCTCGATCCTGAATGCTATGATCTCCTTCTTGATTTTAATCAGCATGCGATTGAAGGGCTGATAATCACTGAGGCTCTCCTTTGTCGTCAGATCCTCCAGAGCGGAATCACTCCGCAGTTCGGTCAAGAGCCGTCGGGCGTCATCAGGAGATCCTGCAACGAACAGATTGATGCCTTCCGGGCTCAGCAGAATGGTGCCCCGCAGATTCAATTGTTCTGTCAACCACTGGAGCCGGTCGCGACGCGTCTCGAGATCCCTGAGAGCCACAAATTTGTATGCGGCGATGTTGACGATCGAGGAATTCTCAGTGGACATGGAATCATCAGGTTCCTGAGGCAGTTGTCGCGTTCACAGAGGATACCGGGGTTGTCCATCGGAGCAACAGTGGCAGCAGCACAAGGTCGCCGAACATGCCACAGAACATCGAAAGACTCATCAGTCCTCCAAAATAAACCAATGGAATGAAGCGTGATGCTGTCAGTATGGCGAACCCTGCAATCAGAGCCAGATGAGCAAACACAACGGCTCGCCCCGCTCCGGCATGTGCTTCCTGCAGTGCCTGTGAAATATCACAGTGCGTTCGAGCTCGTTCAAATGCAAAGATGTAATGAATCGTCGAATCCACGGTGAGGCCCATGGAGACACTGGCGATCATAGCAGTGCCGATATTAACCGGAACACCCATCCAGCCCAGGCATCCCAGCAGCAAAGCGACCGGAAAAATATTCGGGAACAGAGAGATCAGCCCAATCCGCAGGCTGCGGAACGCCACCGCCATACAAAGAAAAATTCCCACGGTCGCACACAAAAAGCTGTGCAGCTGATCCTGCAGCAGGCTCTGAATGATTTCAGTCAACAGGACGAACATGCCGGACACAGTCACCGCACTGCCAGACCCGACATCGGGTGGCTGGACCGACTTCGCAGCAAATGCACGAACAATTGATCTGACATCTTCGATTTGCGCTGCACGTGATTCGGCGGACTGCTGTTCCAGCGAACGCAGCATAATTCTCATGCGGCCCTTATCCTTATTGTACATTCCGGCAATCAGGTGTGGAAAACGAAGCTCCATACGCCGCAACATCCACACAGGTCCCCGGATCTTCGGCGGGAGATTCGCCACGTCAGCCAGAGACAATACTAACATTGGCGCTGCCTCATTGCCGGCAGATTTTAGTTCCGAGGTGAGCTGAGTGACATGTTTGATGTACTTAGCGGACAATTCGCCGGGAGTATCAAAAGCGACTTCCCATGTGCCGACTCCACCAAGCCGCGATTCGATGAACCTCAGAGACTGGACGATGGTGGATGACTCCCGAAAGTTGCGGCTGAAGTTGGTTTCAATGTCCAGCCGAAAGATTCCCGGAATGCAGGCTCCGGTGATCAGCAGAAACGTGAAGCCGGTCTTCCGCGGATGACGTTCGAGACAGTGGCAAACCAGCGCAAGAGCTCGATCGAGCCAGTGCTCCAGTGGTGCGATAGATGGTGTCTTGAGACCACGACCGGAGGCCATCATTGCAGGCAGTACCAGCAAACACGCCACAATGACCACGCCCGTGGCCAGAGCCATCATCAATGAAAAACTGCGAACAGGCGTAATTTCGCTGACCAGCAATGATCCAAACCCCACTGCCGTGGTGAGGCAGGTCCAGAACACTGGAAGGGCCATCTGCTTCATCGTGTTGGTGGCAGCCAGACGAGCTCCGCTTTTCGTTTCGCCGTCAGCACTGTTCAGCCGCAGATCCCGATAGTACACAATCACGTGCATGCAGGTTGCGATGCCAATCACGGTGACAAGTGAATTCAGCATTGAACCGACCATACTCAGTTCACTACCCATGGCCACCAAGATGGCTCGTGTGCATACGACAACGCCCAGGACCAGCCCAATTGTGCCCAGCATCCAGCGCAGACCCCGAAACAGCAGAAGCAGCACAGCGCCAAGGATCCCAAGTGACACCAGGAAGAGTCGGTAAGAGTCGTCTTCGACCAGGCGGAACATGTCGTGTATCTGCACAGGTTCGCCGGCCACGGCAGAGTCTGGCTCGAAGCGTTCGGCCACGTCACGGATTTGACGCAACGTTTTAGCACGCGAAATCGGAGCGTCTGCTTCGGGCAGCAGCGTCAGAACAACGGATGTAGTCCGAGCATCGTCGCCAATAAGTGAACCGGCGAACAACTGCAGCATAGCTCGACGTGCGCTGCGAATTTTCGGAACATGCTCCAAAAAGCCAACCAGACTTTGAGTCTGCTCCGAATCAACCCCAGGAATTCGGCTCAATTTTGCAGATACGGCAGCAATGCGCTCATGAGCCCGATCGGTAAGTTCTGGCCTGAACTGGCGGTCAGCAATCAGAGTCTGCAGAGGAGGATCATTCGGCATGTCATGCTGAAACAGTTGTTCTTCCGTCCAGGCAACAATGACGAACTCGTCGCTGCCGAATTCTCTGCGGCTGCGGTGCAGGATTACAACGTCCGGATGATCGTCGGCAAAGAACGACTCCAGACGCTGATCAAACTCCAGGCGTTCCGAAAGCGGAATGGAGGTGATCACCGCAATCACGGCGACCAGCAACAACAGGTTCCGCAGACCAACAATCCTGTTCATGGAAATGGAAGCCCGTCAGGATGATACTGCTGTCTCTGATGTCCAGGATAATTAAACAATGACCGGGCGAGTACCGATGCCGTCATGAAGTCGATGCAAATGCTCTCCCGCCCTGCGGACGAGCAACACACCTTCATCTTCCCGATCAGCGAATGATTCGACATCAATAGATTCCGGGTCCCGCCAATCCAGGTTGAGCTGACGACAGACGGCATCCGGAATCTGTGACGCCAGTGTTACGGTGATTCGTGGTTTTTCCACACCGTCGATAAAGTCACCGCTACCACGCACATGACTGGAATGCGCCAGCACGCTCCACGGATAGTCCTTGAATTTATCCCATTGTTTCGTGAAATAGTCCCTCACGTGATAGCCGATCTGATGAATCAGCGTCCCATGGGTGATCGAGACATCTCTGATATGAGGTGCATAGATAATCAGTTCGCCGCCGTCTGCGACGACAGGCTCGAGCTTGTACATACACTTTCCAGCGACCCACAGGTCTTCGTACATCTTCGGTGCACAGGAAAGGACCTTTCCGGTACGGACGCTGAAAACGTTTGATGTGGACCTGTTCGGAAACGTCACAGGCCTGCTGCCAGGCATCTTCCGGTGACCCGTAAAACACAGCATAGGGAGATGAGTCCGACGCAACCACGAAAGCCAGGCACCGTCGTTCGGCTTTGATTAATCGAGCAGCACGATCAACGACGCGACGGACGGGCGTATCCCGGATACCAATAATTCCAGCGTTGGTGATCAAAGCACCCAGCCAGTGAAAGAAGTTCAGCAAACGGGGGCCCGAAATTCCCGGGAAAAAATACTTGTTGCCACCACTGAATCCGACGACTTCATGCGGAAATACGGGACCAACAATCAGTACTGTGTCGCAATCAAGAATCCGTCGATTGATTTCAACGGGAACTTCCATTGCCAAATTGCCGCAGGAGAGCTCACGCGTTTCGTGTTCGGTTAATACTCCAATCGTGGTCAGGGCAGCCGAATTGTTCCATTCGTGGTTGTGCAGCGAGATGTCTTCGCAGGGATCATTCTGCGCGATCCCCAGCATGCGGCGAATATGGTTTTGGGACATCGGCGGATGCGTGCCAAGGGCCACGAGAACACTGATTGAACGAGCCACCTCACCCAGTTGCTTCCGGATCACCGGAAACATCACGTGGAGGGGTGTCGTGCGAGTGCTGTCAGGTACAATGATGAGCACCCGCTGATCGCAAAAATCATTGTCGTCTATGATTTCGTTCAGCTTCTGACGAATCATCGTCAGAGGAATGGTGGACGGAATGGCGCTCATGAAAGACAAACTACTGTCGCTGTCTGTGAACTGGCTTCACGGCGGACATGGCACATTGTCGCCCGCCGAAAGTTTGATTAAAACCCCGTATCTTAGTTGAGTCGGTGTTCCAGGTACATCACATCTCAGTTGAGACATCTCAAACCCGGTGAATTGTGTCGTGATTGCGAAATGGTGGCAGCTGTTCTGGCTTCGGAAACCACTCATCCGCTACGCTCTCCGGTGCAGCACATTTCTGGCAGCCAATGAATGACTCAGCGGGCAGGCCGGCGATATTCCCGATCGCTAAACGCCGACGCTGGGTTTGAATACACGTCCGCAAATTACCGACTGAAGCAAATTCAGGCCAGAAGCCTTTCAGAATCAGGCGACTTATGACTCTCTCGGAGCTCTTACAGAATCGATTTCGAGCTGACCTGAGGCACCGTGGTGCAGCGTACATCGAAGCGGAACGCGTATCACTCGTCCGAGTCACAGCAGAAAATGTGTTTGGCATCGTTGTCGATGGAGTGGAATATCAAACTCAGCTGCGCTATCAGGAAAACGATTTCGCCCTGTTCTGTACGTGTGACCAGTTCGCCAAATCCAGAGCGTGCAAGCACTTGTGGGCGACGGTGCTGACAGCTGATCTGCAGGGACACGTTCATCCCTCGCTGCGACCAGGTCGACCGGCTCCATTTGTGGTCCAGGAATCCAGCCTGCCGGTCACAATCGAAGACTTGACCAGCGGTATGAACCTCGACGCTGAGCCCCGCATGGACAACAGCCGTACCAACACCGCGGTGACCCGAATTGTCAAACCGAGGCTGAAGCCCTGGGAATCCCGCCTCAATGAATTGGCAAATGAGATCTCTGCCGAGACCAAGGGTGGCAAGACCCAGGCATTAGATCGCCAGATCTACTACCAGATTGACCTGGAAGGCAGTAAAGAAGCCGGGAAACTGGTTATCCAGGCCTCGCAGCGACAACGGAGATCTAGTGGCCAATGGGGGAAAATCAAACCGCTCAAGATTCGCCCCGGTGAACTGGACCAGATCGAACACGAAGACGACCGTATCTTTCTGTCGTACCTGGCCGGCGCTATTCCCGAGCGCAACAATTGGTCAACTCAACAGGCAGAACTGCGGGCAGCAGCTCACCGATTTCATGTTCCATACGAGTTGGGACGATTGATTCTTCCGGAAATGTGCCGGTCCGGACGCCTGACCCTGCTGGGAGCCGACGATTCCGGTAACCAGACACTGGAATGGGACACGTCTGAACCATGGGAGCTCACGATTCGTGTCAAACGCGATACAGAAATTGACGGCTGGAGTGTCAGTGGGCAGTTGATTCGTGACGACGAATCGCTTGATCTGGTGGATGTACCTTTGGCCGTCGCTGGTGGCTTCGTCGTCACTGCTGACATGATTGGCGAATTGCGTGACTTTGGAGCTCCTCAGTGGATGACCATGCTCGCTGCGGAAGGTCGTCTGGTGATTCCAGGGTCGGACGAAAATGAATTCGTCGACCGGTTGCTCGACATTCCGACGCTGCCGCGGCTGGAACTTCCTAAAGAACTGCAACTGGAGGAGATTAGCGCCGAACCAGTGCCACAGCTCAGTATTTTCACGCCACCGACATCCCACTGGCGGAGTGAGGCACTGACAGCAGAAGTGATCTTTGATTACCTGGGAACCCCGGTTGCCGGGCGCAACGCCCGGTGGGCGGTCGTTCAAAGAGAAAAGAACCGCTGTATTATACGAGATCGTTCCTATGAAGCCAATTGCTGGCAACAGCTGCGAGATCTGGGGTTTCGGAAACGACTGAACGGTTCGCACACGAATGCCGATGTGGAGATTCCTCGTCGGGACATTGCCACTGCCGTGCGGTCTCTGGTTAAAGACGGCTGGAGTGTGTTCGCGGATGACAGCAAGGTGCGCGAGCCAGGCAACATGAAGTTTCGCGTCAATTCAGACGTCGATTGGTTCGATCTGCATACCGAAGTGGATTTCGAAGGCCGCAGCGTGGCCTTTCCCGAGTTACTGCAGGCATTGGAACGTGGTGACTCCATCGTCCGTCTGGATGATGGGTCACTTGGGATTCTGCCGGAGGAATGGATGGAACAAATCGGCATGATCTCCGGTCTGGGAACGCTGGACGATAAGGCACTGCGATTTTCGAATTCCCAGGCTGCTCTGGTGGATGCTCTCCTGTCGACTCAGGATGACGTCAATGTTGACGAACGGTTTGAGGAACTGCGGACAAGATTTAAATCTATCTCCGGTATAAAAACCGTGGAGGTCCCCGATAAATTCAATGGTGAATTACGTGACTACCAGCGGGACGGACTCTCATGGATGTGCTTTCTGCGGGATTTCGGACTGGGAGGCTGCCTGGCGGACGACATGGGGCTGGGCAAAACGGTTCAATTCATTGCAATGTTGCTGGAACACCGGCAGAAAATCAAGAAACGCAAGCCATCGATGGTCGTAGTGCCGCGTTCGCTGATGTTCAACTGGCGCAGTGAATGCCAAAGATTTGCCCCGGGACTGAAGATCCTAGATTACTGTGGCCTGGATCGTGAGAATCTGCGGTCCGAATTCGAGCAACACGATGTGGTTTTGACAACTTACGGAACGGTACGCCGAGATATCACAGCACTCAAAGAATTTACGTTTCAATATGTTGTGCTCGACGAAGCCCAAACCATTAAGAATCCGAATTCGCAGGTCGCCAGAGCGTCTCGACTGCTGAACGCTCGACATCGCCTGGCGCTCAGTGGTACACCCATTGAAAACAATGCCGGAGACCTGTGGTCAATCTTCGAATTTCTGAATCCTGGAATGCTGGGACGGAGCACAGCCTTCCACAACCATGTTGCCGATCCCGACAGTCCGGACACTCGGGACGTTATTGCCCGCGGTCTGCGACCGTTTATTCTGCGGCGGACCAAGAAAGAGGTGGCAGCAGAGCTGCCCGATCGTCTGGAAGAAACCATCTATTGCGAAATGGACGACGAGCAGCAACGTCTGTACGACGAGCTTCGACTGCATTACCGGAATTCTCTGCTGGGGCTGGTGCAGGATAAAGGACTGGGTCGCAGCCGGATGCACGTTCTGGAAGCGTTGCTGCGACTTCGCCAAGCTGCCTGTCACCCGGCGCTGCTGGGTCATGGCGAGCAATCAGACCCCTATGCAAAACTGGAATTCCTGATTCCTCACCTGCGCGAGTTGGTAGCGGAGAATCACAAATCACTGGTCTTCTCGCAGTTCACCAGTATGTTGTCGATCGTCCGACACCATCTGGACCATGCGGGAATCGAATATGAGTATCTGGACGGGCAAACACGTGATCGCAAGGCCCATGTCGAGCGTTTTCAGGAAGATGATTCGTGTCGAATCTTTCTGATCAGCCTGAAAGCCGGTGGGCTGGGTCTGAACCTCACCGCTGCAGAATACGTCTTTCTGCTGGACCCGTGGTGGAATCCCGCCGTGGAGGCTCAGGCTATTGACCGTGCCCATCGTGTGGGACAGACAAAGACTGTTTTCGCTTATCGACTGATCTGCCGGGGTACTGTCGAAGAAAAAATCCTCGAGCTGCAGAAGGAGAAGCGGAAACTGGCCGATGCAATTCTTGCCGGCGACAGCAAGGGCAGTATCCTCAGCGAAATGTCAGTGGACGATCTGGAATTGCTGCTGTCATGACAGCCAAACGAGTTGTACTTGCGATGAGCGGTGGCGTGGACAGCTCGGCCGCCGCGGTCCTGTTGCATCAACAGGGATACGATGTCATCGGGCTGTTTATGCGCTCCGGAGAAATGGTAAACGTGTGCGCTGTTTCATCGACGGAATTGCTGCCCGTTCTTGGTACCCCCGCACACCGTCAGGGCTGCTGCAGTGCTGAAGATGCGGCCGACGCCCGTCGTGTTGCCGATCAACTGGGAATCCCCTTTTATTCGCTCAACTTTCACGATGCATTCACTCGCATCAAAGACTACTTTGCGGATGAATACCTCGCAGGTCGGACACCAAATCCATGTGTGCAGTGCAATAACTGGCTGAAATTCGGACGCCTGTGGGATTTCGCTCAGCAGGTGGGAGCCGACTATATTGCCACCGGCCATTATGCCAGGATCGTCGCGGATGCTGACGGTCGAAACGAGCTGTACAGCGGTGTGGATCCGCACAAGGATCAGTCGTACGTGCTTTTCGGAATCCGACGTGAGTTGCTGGACAGAGTTCTGTTGCCGGTTGGTCGATTCCGTAAACCAGAGATTCGGGCGTTAGCAGAAGAAGCCGGACTGAAAGTGGCTCATAAGAAGGACAGCTACGAAATCTGTTTCGTGCCGGACAATGACTACGCCGGGTTCCTGAAGCAATATCGTGGGATGGATGAGACAGCGGGAGACTTCGTCGATTCCAGTGGCGACGTCCTGGGAGAACACACTGGTTACGAGAAATTTACGGTCGGTCAGCGCAAAGGGCTCGGAATGGCGTTTGGAGAACCACGATTTGTGGTAGCAGTGCGTCCAGAGAGTCGCCAGGTCGTCCTCGGTCGCCGGGAAGACCTGGCGGTCGCGGAAGTCGTTGCCACCGAACTCAACTGGCTGGCTGATCAGCCGGCGCGCAGGTTCCGTTGTGCAGTCGCTTTGCGGTACCAGCAGCCGGTAATTGCCTGTTCCGTGACAGCCGATGATAACGATCGAGCCGTGATTCAGCTCGATGAAGAGGCGTTCGGCGTCGCACCCGGCCAGGCTGCGGTTTTTTACGATCATGATCGCGTCATCGGTGGTGGCTGGATTCAATCCACAGTGTGATGATCAGTCTTGGCATCGTGCGACCGACCGGTAGTTGGATATCTCCCCAAACCGACTGTGAACCATTTCATCTTGAGGCAACGGTCAGACTCACGATATCGAAATCAGCGACCCGTGAACTGTGGCGCCCGTTTTTCGACGAAGTGAGCAACACCCTCTTTGAAGTCGTCGCACTGGAAACTCGGAAACATTTCGTCATTGGCGGTCTCAATCGCATCTCCGAGGTCGGTGAACAAAGCGTTGTAGACCTGACGCTTCATGACCTGCAGGGACCTCGGTGAAACCGTCGTTGACAGCATCTGTGCGTACTGTCGAACTGTGTCCATCAGTTCGTCGTGCGGGACCACACGACTCACCAACCCCATATTCAGTGCTTCATCTGCATCAATGATGCGCGCTGAGTAGAGAAGGTCGAGCGCGTTACTGAGACCAATCAGGCGCGGCAGCAGCCAGCTGACACCGTGTTCGGCAATCAGGCCTCGCTGAGCGAATGCCGTTCCAAATCTTGCCATATCGGACGCGATGCGAATGTCGCAATACAACTGCAGAACGAACCCCAGTCCGACTGCGGCACCATTGATAGCCCCAATGATCGGCTTGCTGATTGTCGGAAAGTAGCTCCACGTTTTCTGAAAATCCACGGGAGCCGTATCATGAGGTCGCTCAGGCATGAACTCGGCCCGTTTGGTTCCGATGTCCGCTGTCACCCAGTCCGTCTCCATGATTTTCTGCAGCAGTTCGATATCGGCTCCGGCACAGAAACCACGTCCATTCCCGGTGAGCACAATCACACGCACATCATCCGCGGCGTCTGCTGTGCGCATAGCCTCCAGCAATTCCAGCTCCAGCTGATTCGTAATCGCGTTGAGTCGATCGGGTCTGTCCAGACTGATGGTGGCCACGTATTTTTCGACGTTGTACTCGATGGTTTCAAACGACATGGGAACTGCTTTGACAATGAAGCAAAAGGCAAAACGGGAAATAATCTATTGAACGGACTCGTTGTATCGTCTGTTCTGCCGTCTAGGACGGCACCTGAGTGAACTGTTCGGGCTGGACACAAAGAATTCCAGTGCTGTCAGCCCTGGCGAATACTACCGCCGATTGAGCGAATCACAATCCAGACAGGTAGCCCGGTAAATTGCGATGTTGGCCGTTCTGTAATTCATGCGGGTGCACCATTCTAAACCATCGGAACAACCGTTGCCTGCCTTTTCCTGCACCGGATACTGTCAGACGATAATGAACCTGCTGTCCAGAACATAACCCGAGAGAATGCAGCAGCGATTTGCTCTAAATAAGACCTCCTGGAATTCGGACCGGTGTTGAGCGATACAGATCAGAGTTAAAACATTTGGGCACTGGAATCCAGACACGATCAAGTGAAGCGGGGCTCGCCGCACGGGCAAGATTACTGGGTTGCCAGAGAACCGTTGGGCTCCAGATGTCGCACAGAAACCGGCTCCGCCGTCCTCAGGATACGTGAGTGAGATTCTCTTCCGCTCTCGTACTAAACAATTTCCATGTCGCGGTGCTTGAGGACTCGTATGACCTCATTGGGGTTTCGGTGCCACCAGTTCCGTTCAGAGAAAATTTCCACCTCCAGGAATCCCTCGTAGCCGGTGTCCTCCACCATTGCAGGGATCCCAGGGAAATCGATAACGCCGTTGCCCATCATGCCGGAGTCGAGGCGGAGATCGCAGGTATCAGGGAACCAGCCAGCAGCCACGTCGGCGACGGATCCGAGGGAAGCCGATTCGTTCTCATGTCACCATCGGCCGCGAACTGTGATTGACCGTCATTCATGTCTGGATTCCTGATGGGCCTGCTGATGCAATGAACACGGCGTGGGTGCTGGCTGGCACGGGCTGTGAACAAAATATTGGCATGTCGCCATTCAACGGAATTGCGCTGCTGATTCCTGAACGGGACAGTTCAGGTAACGGACCCAGGCATGCATGAAAAACTCTTGTAGTTTGGAGAATCAAGCTTCCTGCAATGCTTTCCCTATCTCCACGACTGCCGCCTTACCATCCCCGAACAGCATGAGCGTATTCTCGGCTCCAAACAGGGGATTCGCGATTCCCGCGAAGCCGGCGCTCAGGCTGCGCTTGATCACGATCACAATACGTGCTCTGTCCACGTTGATAATCGGCATTCCCGCGATGGGGCTGTCCGGGTCCGTGCGAGCCAGCGGATTCACCACGTCGTTTGCGCCAAGCACGATAGCGACATCCACCTGTTCAATGTCAGCATTGACATCGTCCATTTCCCTGAGGCGTTCATATGCGATGTCGGCTTCCGCCAGCAGGACATTCATGTGGCCCGGCATCCGGCCGGCCACCGGATGGATACCAAACATGACTTCGATGTCACGCGCGAGCAGGAGATTAGTCAAATCACGCACGGCATGTTGTGCCTGAGCAACGGCCATGCCGTATCCGGGAACGATCAATACGCTCTGGGCAACTTCCAGTATCATGGCGACTTCGTCCGCAGACGTGGATCGGATGTTAGCGTACGCTTCCTCATCCGATAGAGAAATACTTCCTTCCTGCGGAGTTCCAAATAACACGGCCCAGAGCGACCGATTCATGGCATCACACATTATTCGGGTCAAAATCAATCCGGATGCCCCAACCAATGCTCCCGCGATGATCAAAAGATTGTTGTTCAGCACGAACCCTGTGGCAGAAGCCGCAAGACCGGAATACGAATTCAGCAGAGCAATCACGACCGGCATATCGGCTCCACCGATTGATATGACCAGTAGAACTCCCAGTCCGACCGCCACGAGTGACATCAGCCAGTACCACAACTGGGCGTGCTCAGGCTGATTGATCAACAGATACCCCAGCATCAGGGAAACCAGAGCCAGAGCAAGATTGATCAGATGCTGGCCGGTGAACGAAAGATCCCTGATGAAACTCAATTCCTGCAGCTTGCCGAATGCCACGAGACTGCCGGAGAGTGTAATGGCACCAATAAGGCCCGATGCGGCCGTTGCCCCCAGCACGCTGACATTATTGAGTGTCGGGTTACCTGCAAGGTAACTTCCGGCAACAAGCACGGAAGCGGCGCCCCCAAGACCATTGAACAGAGCAACCAGCTGCGGCATCGCCGTCATAGCGACCTGGACAGCCAGCAGGGCACCGATCGCCGAACCAATCCCTATGCCCATCAACACACCAGTGAAGCTGATCACCTCCTCGTGACGCATTGTGGTGACGACCGCGATCAGCATTGCCAATGCCCCAAGTTGGTTGCCGCGCACCGCTGTGCGAGGTCGCGTCAGTCCTTTGAGCCCCACGATGAACAGGATCGCTGCCAGCAGATAACTAAGGTCAATCAGGTCCGTCACGTCACAGGTTTTCCTAAGGGTGCTCTCAGTGGAAGGGGTCGGGATTTTTTTACCACCCGTTCTTTACGACCCCGGATTTGTCAGATGTCCATGTCCGCTGCCTCATTTCTTCGGTTTGAACATTCCCAGCATTCGATTCGTGACCATGAAGCCACCGACGACATTCATCGTTGCAAGTACAACTGCGAGGAATCCCAGTCCGGACGAAACGATGCTGCTCTCCGACCCGGTAGCAAGCACAGCTCCTATCAGTGTGATGCCGGAGATCGCATTCGATCCCGACATGAGTGGAGTGTGCAGCGTTGGTGGGATCTTGGTAATGATCTCCATACCCAAGAAAAGAGCCAGTGCAAAAATTGTGAGCAGCAGGCTCAATTGAGGCGCTGTATCGGAATTGGTTGCGGAGGAGTCGAAGGGTACGACGTCGGCCAGTGAGACGAACGACGTGAACAGATAGTCTGCCATGGTGGTTCATTCCGTTCAGGTGAGGTTCCCGGAAGTGCCGCGTGGAGAGCGTGAAATTTTTTTAACCGTTCCTTACGATGTCGGCTTTGTCTGAATTCATCAGGGAAGAAAACTCGCGGCCTTTGCGGCTTCCTCCAGAGGTGGAAGTTCCAATAACTCACGGACTCGCTCATTTATGATCTGACCGTCCAGAGTAAGCATCGTGTCTTTGATGACCTCGTCGGTGAGATCAATATTCAGCTGACCACCGTCGATCATGCCATGCAGAAAGGTCAGTACGTTGCGGCTGAACATTTCACTGGCATGGATCGGAATTTCAGACGGCAGGTTCTCGGGTCCCAGCACTTTGACGCCGTTGTGGTCGACCGTCTCTCCTGAGACAGTTACTTCACAGTTGCCGCCGCGTTCGGCTGCCAGATCGACAATCACGCTGCCTGGTGACATCGCGGAAACCATATCGCCGGTGACCAGCACGGGCGCTTTCCGACCGGGAATGGCAGCCGTCGTGATCAAAATGTCACAGTCTGCGATGACTTGCTTCATGGCCTGCTGCTGACGTTGATAGAAGTCATCGTCCAATTGTTTCGCGTAGCCGCCACCGGTCTCGGTATCACCAGCGGAAAGGTCCAGTTCCACGAAACGTCCGCCAAGGCTTTCAACCTGTTCCCTGACAGCAGGACGAATATCGTATCCGGAAACCACCGCTCCCAGCCGTCTGGCAGTAGCGATGGCCTGCAGTCCTGCAACCCCAGCTCCAATCACCAGTACTTTTGCAGGCTTGAGAGTTCCGGCAGCCGTCATAAGTAGCGGAAACATCCGGGGCGCTGCAACTGCTGCCAGCAGGACTGCACGGTATCCGGCGATCGTTGCCATAGAGGACAGCACGTCCATGCTCTGAGCACGCGTGATGCGAGGCACAAGGTCCAGTGAGAACACTGTCACACCTCGATCTGCCAGGTCATGAATCAGCTCGGGAAAGGTAAGCGGATCGCAGATCCCGATTAACACCTGTCCGCCACGACATCGTTCGATGTCATTCCGCCCCGAATCGGTTGATGTCCCCGGAGATCGAACCTGCACAACAATATCGGACCGTTGAAAAACTTCATCGCGAGATTCAACGATGATGCCCTGTTTGGCACGGTAGTCGTCGTCGGTGAATCCGCATTCTTTGCCTGCCTCCGACTGGACGATCACCTGAAGTCCCAGTTTGCTGAGCGCCGGGACCGTCTTCGGGACAACTGCAACTCGTCGCTCTTTCGGGTCCGCTTCGCGGGGGATTCCAACGGTGACACCCGGAGTCTCCTGGGACATACTGCGGTCGCCTTTTTCGTGCAGTGACGAATCATTCTGGCTCACATTGGTGAAACGATATGACCTTTATATGGGAATCGACAATGGATCGAAAGGAATGACGGCACCACCGGGTTGCGATTCGGTCACACATAACTGTTCACTGGTACGGGTCACGGAATCGGTAGCCCACGCCACCAACTGTTTGAATGAGTTCGGCACTGGACCTCAGCGTCCTGCAAACGGCTCGGAGGTGAACGTCGATCGTGCGATCGGGACCAACGTGTCGCCCAAACCTGCCTCGATGACTTCTGCCCGAGTGAAGGCTCGGCCGGACCGGCTGGTTTTTCGCCCGAAAACGGGGTAATCACTCACAACTTCTGTTAGTTGAAAATTCATCAATCGCAACCGGCCGGCCCTGTTGCAAACCAAGTGAACTCCGTTAAGAATCCCGCCGTTAACCAATGCTTGGAGCAAAAGAGATTCCATGGACATTGCAGCATTCATCAAACTGACATGCGAAATCATAGGCGGACTCGGCCTTTTCCTTCTGGGCATGAAAAACATGTCTGACGGTATGCAGGCCGTGGCCGGAAACACCTTGCGCGGCATGATCAGCGCGGTGACAAACAACAGAATTCTTGCCACGATTACGGGTACAGTTGTCACCTGCGTGGTGCAGTCCAGTTCCATCACGACTGTGATGGTAGTGGGTTTCGTCAACAGCGGCGTCATGGAATTGGGCCAGGCAATCGGTGTCATTATGGGAGCCAACATTGGCACGACGATTACGGGCTGGATCCTTGTCCTGAAAATCGGCAAGTACGGGCTGCCATTGCTCGGTGGTGCCGCGTTTATCTATTTATTCTCTAAGAGTGACCGCTGGCGGTACTGGGCGATGACTTTTATGGGCGTCGGGATGGTCTTCTTCGGACTGGAACTGATGAAAGACGCCTGCGCTATCATTAAGGAAACGCCGGAATTTGTGACGTGGTTTCAGAGATTCCAGGCGGACAGTTACGTTGGTGTTCTGCAGTGCGCACTGGCTGGATGCGTTTTGACCACCATGGTGCAGTCTTCGTCAGCGACTCTTGGGATCACAATTTCTCTCGCGTTTCAGGGGGTCATCTCCTACGAGACGGCTGCGGCGCTCGTGCTTGGTGAAAATATCGGAACCACAATCACCGCGTTCCTTGCTTCGCTTGGGGCCACGACCATTGCCCGGCGCGCAGCCTACTTCCACGTGATCTTCAATCTGGCTGGCGTGTTATGGATTACGCTCATCTTTCACTGGTATGTCCAGCTGATCCATGCAATTTTCAATGTCGACATAATGCAGGCTGTGGTTCAGGACGGGAAGGAGATATTCCCCAACACAACGGCAGCCATCGCAGCGACCCACAGCATCTTTAACATTGCCAACACGTTGATGTTCCTTCCGTTCCTGCCGTTCTTTGTTCGATTTCTGAACCGGATGGTTCCAGCAAAGAACTTCAAGGAAAAACCTCACCTCACGGACCTTGATATTCGCATGCTGGAAACACCGATGCTGGCGATCGAGCAGTCCCGAAAGGAAATTGAGAAGATGGGGTCTGGCTGTGCAAAGATGCTGGCCTGGCTTACAGAACTCCGGCAGCAGGATGAACCTGACAAAGCTCTGGCAGACCGGCTCAGACTCCGCGAACAGGTGCTGGATTCCATGCAGGACGAAGTCACTGAGTTTGTCACGAATCTGCTTTCCGCCAACATCCCTCATTCGGTGGCTGATGAAGCCCGGCGGCAGCTGCGGATGGCCGACGAATATGAATCGATCAGCGACTATATCGTGGATCTTGACAAATTTGACCGCAAACTGAGGCGTGACGGACACCGATTCACGCAGGAACAACGCAACAACCTTGAAGAACTCAATCAACATGTTGCCCAATACCTTGCGGCAATCAACGAAGCGCTTGTCCAGCGCAACCGCAGCGTTCTGTCGAAGACAGCAACAACCTCGAAACGCGTCCGGAGCGAGATCAAACAACTGCGGCGGAAACACCTAGATAATCTTTCCAGCGGAGCGATTGCACCTCTTGTCAGTGTCGCGTATCTAGCCACGCTCAATGCCTACTCCCGGGTCCGCGATCATTCACAAAACATCGCGGAAGCTGTTTCCGGAGAAAAATAATTTCGACTGTGCCGGAATCCTGAATCGTTACCATCGCATCGTAGCCACAGCAGCGGCGAGTGATCGTCCGGATTCAGAAATTACGGAATTCTGTTGCGCATACCGAACGATTCAGCTTTCGTCACAGAAGATTCTCCGGCTGAGAAACATCTTTTTAAGGCTTTGCCGAAATTCGTCAGGACTGTTGTCCGCCTTGCAGAGCGTTGGTGGTCCGGGCGGATCACAATCGCATTTGGCGACGAACCATGTGGCGAATGCAGATGTGAGCGGTTGTTTAACCAATCAGCACCAGCGTTGCAGGAACCGTATGATGTGCCGGCAATCCTCTTCCGGGACACTGAAAGCACCTGACGGAACCAGTTAACTCTCCAAAAGAGTGATAGAGACTTGCTTTGGCATCACACCGCCAATGAGGTTATGATGCTTTATCGTTTGTGGCAGCTGAGTCTCTCCATGATGATCGTGTCGTTCGTCCATGCCCCACAGTAATTCACGTTTACTGGTGCTGATAGTGGCACTCTGTCCATCGACCGCATGCATGGCGGTGGACTATCTCCAAGATGTCAAGCCACTGCTGAAACATAAATGCTACGTATGCCACGGAGCTCTGAAACAGCAGGCCGGTCTGCGTCTTGACACGGCAGCATCATTGGTCGCAGGTGGCGATTCCGGAGCTGCAGTCACGCCAGGTCATCCGCGTGAAAGTCTTCTAATTCATGTGGTGACCGGCGACGCAGGATTCCAAATGCCACCCGCAAATGAAGGGGCAGCACTCACTAAAGACGAAGTTAATGTGCTGCGAAACTGGATTGCATCAGGAGCAACTGCGCCGGCAGACGAGCTTCCGGAAGTGGATCCGCGGACGTGGTGGTCGTACCGACAGATCCAGCGTCCGCGGGTACCCGAAGTCCAAAACGCGAACTGGTGTCGTAACGAAATCGACCGGTTTGTCTCAGCAGTACGTACTGAACGGGGCTTGCCGCACGTGACGGAGGTGACCAAAGAAGTATTGTTGCGTCGCGTATTCCTTGACTTGACCGGCCTGCCGCCAACACGGCAGGAGCAACAGCAGTTCCTGTCGGATCAGTCGCCGTCGGCGTATGAGAGAGTCGTCGATGAGTTACTGAATCGTCCTCAGTACGGAGAACGCTGGGGACGTCACTGGATGGATATCTGGCGATACAGTGACTGGTACGGCAGCCGTGGGATCAATGAAATCCGGTACAGTCAACGTCACATCTGGCGATGGCGCGACTGGATCGTGTCGTCGCTGAATAACGACAAGGGCTAC
This sequence comes from Planctomycetota bacterium, assembly GCA_963581585.1. Taxonomy (GTDB): domain Bacteria; phylum Planctomycetota; class Planctomycetia; order Planctomycetales; family Planctomycetaceae; genus S139-18. The sequence goes on along the minus strand of CAUZPL010000008.1, from coordinate 75,182 downwards.
GATCAAATGATTCGGGAAATGCTGGCAGGAGATGAAATTTCCGGAGATGATCCTGCCGTCCTTCCGGCCACCGGGTTTCTGGCACGAAACTGGTACAAGTTCGATCGAAACGTGTGGCTGTTCGAAACAGTGGAACGGAGCGGTGAAGCGTTCCTTGGACTGACCTTCCGCTGTTGTCGATGCCATGACCACAAGTTCGACCCGGTCACTCAGAAAGAGTACTACCAGTTTCGAGCTTTTTTTGAACCTCACGATGTACGGACCGATCCGGTCTCCGCATTCACTGAAACACAGAAGGATGCCACGCTCGGTCCGGTGCTGAACGACGGCATCGCCTGTGTCTACGACAAGATGCCGACCGCACCAACGTATCGTTTCGAGCGAGGTGACAGTCGATACCCCGACGAATCCACGGTCCTGACACCCGGAGTTCCCGCAGCTCTCGGAGGCAGCGTCTTCGTGCAGCCGGTCGAGCTCCCGGTGGAAGCCTGGTATCCGATGCTGCGGCGCGGTATCCCGGAGACGCTGATCGCCAAAGCAGATGCAGGAGTGTCCACGGCTGCCAGGAAACTCCGTGAGGCTCGGTCAGCGATGGCGGCCGTGAATGCCCCGCTGAAACAGACGAACTTGGAAGCGGTAAAGGCTCACGAGCAGCGAAGACAGGATGCCGAACATGCCGTGACTGTTGCAGAAGCAGAATTCAACCTGGCGGAGTGTGAAGCCGTCTGGACAAAGAATCGTCTCTCCGCGGATGTCGAAACCTGGATCAACAACAACACACAGATTGCCGCCCGGTATGATCAAATCGCGCGCACTGCAAGGTTGAGACTGCCCGTGCTGAAGGCTCAAGTGAATGTTGTGAAGGCTGAAAAAGAGTCGGATGAACTGGCGGAGGCTCAGGAACAACTGAATGCTGCATTGGACGCCGCAGAAAATTCTACCGCACAACCTAAAGCCATTGGTGAGCAGTATCCAAAGACGAGTACGGGACGCCGCACGGCTCTGGCGGACTGGCTTGTCAGTCGAGACAATCCACGCACAGCCCGTGTAGCCGCAAATCATATCTGGGGCAGACACTTCGGGCAGCCGCTTGTCTCCACCACTGAGAATTTTGGATTGAACGGCCGCAAGCCGACGCATCCGCAATTACTGGACTGGCTGGCGTCTGAGTTGATGGCATGTGGCTGGAAGATGAAGCCGCTGCATCGGCAGCTGGTACTTTCAGCAACATATAGAATGGCGACTGCAGCAACAGATACATCAGATGCTTCGGATGAAGTTGCCAGTGCAGTTCGACGGGATAATGACAACCAATTCCTGTGGCGGATGAACTCACGGAGTATGGAGGCTGAGGTGGTCCGCGATTCTGCATTGTACCTCGCAGACCGCCTGGATATGACAATCGGGGGCCCCGAAATCCCGGAAACAGATGGCGAGAAGACCCTGCGTCGCAGCCTGTATTTTCGCAATACCCCCAATGAGAAAATGCTGATGTTGGAGGTCTTCGATATGGCCGACCCAAACGCCTGTTATCGGCGAAAAGAAAGCATTGTACCGGCTCAGTCGCTGGCCATGATGAACAGCGGGCTGATACAGGACACGGCTCGAATTGTAGCCAAAAAACTGTCGGAAGAGCAGGACTTTGTTTCAGCCGCGTTTGAGACCGTGCTTGCCAGGAGCCCCACACCGTCAGAATCAATTCGCTGTCAGGAGTTTCTGGAAACCCATGTCCAGCAGTTTCAGCAGGATATGGAAACAGCTTTTCCAGAGGGCGGGACGGCAACTCTCACACCATCGAAGGATCCGATGCAGCGAGCCAAAGAAAATCTGACTCACGTGCTGTTTTTGCACAACGATTTTGTCACGATAAGATAAGACCGACTGGCCGCTCGGCCCGCCGGTCACTCAGGCAGCATCAGGATTCATCGCGCCGGCTGGTCTGGCAGAAATAACGACGATGCACAACATCATGGAGTTCATCTCAGTCAATCAGCATCACCGACGGCAGTTTCTTGCGGACTGCGGGCTGGGGTTCACCGGTCTCGCGCTGGCCGCGTTGCTGAAACAAGATGGAATTGGCAAGGAAACTTCGGCATCCCGGATTCCGGCACCGAGGTTTGCTCCACGAGCGAAAAGTGTGATCTGGTTCTTTATGAACGGGGGAACGAGTCATCTGGAGTCATTCGACCCAAAGCCGGCGTTGAATCGGCACGCCGGGAAGACGATCGACGAATCACCCTTTGGCCCGGCCGTTCTGGAATCGGAATTCTACCGAAAGAATGTGCGCGACTTCAGTGGAACACCGCGAGCCATGATGGCACAGATCTATCCGTTGCAGGTGGGGTTTCGACGTCGTGGTGACAGCGGAGTCGAAGTCACTGACTGGTGGCCCCATGTTGGCAGCTGCATCGATGACATTGCAGTTGTGAGATCGATGTGGACGACGGACAACGATCATGCAGCTCAGCTGCAGTTTCACACTGGTCGTCACATCTTTGATGGATTCTATCCGTCCATAGGATCATGGGTGCACTACGGTCTGGGCAGCCTCAACGACAATCTTCCACAATTTGTAGTGATGGGGCCGCCACCGGGCGATTGCTGTGGCGGTACCGGAGCTCACGACGGGAGTTATCTGGGTCCGCAGCATGCCGGAGTGCGCATGGCCCTGGATCCAAAGAATCCATTACCATTTGGTACGCCCGGCAGTGGCGTCAGCATCAGAGAAAGACGGGAACAACTCAGCCTGTTACGGGACCTCAATCAGCTGACCGCGGTGAAGTATCCGGACGATCCCAAAATGACAGCACGCATCAAGGCCTATGAACTCGCCTTCAAAATGCAGATGTCGGTGCCCAGGGTTGTCAATTTAAGCCTTGAGTCCGCGCAAACACACGCGCTCTACGGTTTGGACGAAAAGCCCACCGAAAATATGGGGCGTCAGGCGCTAACCGCGCGTCGACTGATCGAGAGTGGAGTTCGTTTTGTGCAGATTTATGATGGCGGCGGCGGCGGCGGCAGCTGGGATGCTCACGCCAAACTTCGTCAAAACCACGCGAAGAATTGTTATCGCGTGGATAAGCCCATCGCGGCGCTGCTGAAAGATTTGAAACAGCGAGGTCTGCTTGATGAAACTCTGGTGGTCTGGGCGACCGAGTTCGGTCGAACACCAGGAGCCGAACATTCCGATGGACGCGATCATCATCCGTACGGGTTTTCAGTGTGGATGGCGGGCGGTGGATTGAAAGGCGGTATCGCACACGGAGCTACAGACGAGATTGGTTTTCATGCCGTTGAGGACCGCCACTACGTCACGGACATCCACGCAACAATTCTGCAGCAACTGGGGCTTGATTCACGCCAACTGGAAGTACCCGGACAAAAGCGTCTTGAGATCGACCATGGCAAACCAATTCTCGATATCATTGCCTGACAGCATTGTGACTGGACGAATACGGGACATCGAACATTCTTCTCGCTTCATCAGCTACTGCCTCAGACGACTGGCGGCCCCAATACCAAGCGACTGCAGAAGTGATTTGAAATTCAGGCTCATTGTGACTGTACTCTCTGATATTTCCGTGTGTTGACCGGCCTTGTTGGTCAGCTGCACGATTGGTGCTGGACAGGTTTGGTTTCCCCATTGAGGCTGCTCGTTTCGCACAGTACGATTCCTCTGAGCGTGTGCAAAAAAGGCAATACGCTCTGTATCATGGATTCCTTTATGTCCACGTTGCATCCTGCTAATCTAGGTACCCTGACTTTAATTTGCGCGCTTGTGATCTGCGGAGCAGCACAGGCAAGGGAGTCCGCCCACCTCACATTTGAGAAACACGTCCGTCCGATTCTCAAAGCCCATTGTTTTCAGTGTCATGGTGAAGATGAGGAACTCAGCGGTGACCTGGATGTTCGACTCGTACGATTGCTGCTGGCCGGAGGTGAATCAGGGCCTGTCGTTGTACCGGAAAAACCTGACGAAAGTCTGCTTTGGCAACAGGTCGCAACCGATGAAATGCCGAAGGGACCGAAGAAACTGTCCATCGAACAGAAAGACATCATACGTCGGTGGATTCTGCAGGGTGCGAGAACCATTCGACCCGAACCCAAAAATGTCGCTGACATCCGCTTCAGCTATGAAGAGCTGTCTCACTGGGCCTGGCAGGCGGTGAGCCGGCCTGCGATTCCGCAGGTGGATGGCTTCGAATTTGACACACCAATTGATGCGTTCGTCGCGCGTCGCCTCGCGGAATACGAGTTTGGGTTTTCATCGGTGGCCGACAAAAGAACGCTGATTCGTCGCGCCACATTTAGTGTTCTGGGACTGCCACCGACACCGGCCGAGGTTGAGCAGTTTGTAGCCGATGAGTCTCCCGATGCGTGGAAGATTCTGGTCGAACGTCTGCTGTCGTCTCCGCAGTTTGGTGTTCGCTGGGGACGACACTGGCTGGATGTGGCAGGTTACGCGGAAACCAATGGTGACCAAAACGGGGACACTCAGCGTCCTCATGCCTGGCGGTACCGAGATTACGTAATTAATTCCTTCAATTCCAACAAATCCATCGACCAGTTTTACGTCGAACAGGTTGCCGGCGATGAGCTGATCTCCGGCAATGTGGATATTCACAATGCTCGTCATCTGGAGCTGCTCACTGCAACAGGATTTTTGAGAATGGCTCCGGATACGACTCAAAGTTCGAATGCTCTGGCCGATCGCAACCGGGCAGTCAGTGAGTCGATCAAGGTTATTACTTCGTCCATGCTGGGCCTCACTGTAGGTTGCGCCCAGTGCCATGACCACAAGTACGACCCAGTCGGCATTGACGACTACTATCGCTTTCGAGCGATCTTTGATCCGGTATTTCCCCTGGAAAAGTGGCAGCAGCCCAGTGCACGCCTGCTGGATTTTACCACTGCCAATACACAAATCGAGGCGGAACGCGTCGAAACGGAATGCAAGGTGTTGCAGGATGAACTGGCCAGACGTCGCAAGGCACACGCAGCCACCATATTTGAACAGAAACTTGCCGATGTTCCGGACGCTGACAGAACAGTCACGCGAGAGGCCATCGAAACACCCGCCAACAAACAGACCAATGCGCAGAAAATACTGCTTGATCTATACCCAATGGTCAAAACGGTCGACTTCATTACGGGGTTCCTCGTTGAGTACGACATCTCGGCACACCAGGAGTTTGAAAAGGAAGCCAGAAAAATTGCGGATTTGCGAGCCACTCGTCCATCCGAACGAATGGTAATGGCAACACGTGAGCAGCCCGGCGTCGTTCCTGTAAGTCTCGTGTTCCATCGTGGTAACCCGCAGAGTCCAGGTGACGAGGTTGTTCCTGCCGAAATCATGGTACTGAATCGTGGACGGAATATGACACTGCCCGTCAATGATGACAGACGCCCCAGCACCGGGCGACGTCTTGCCTGGGTCCGGCAGCTTACTGATGGAAGTCATCCACTCGCCGCACGCGTCTTTGTCAATCGCGTCTGGCTGCATTACTTCGGACGTGGTCTCGTGGCAACTCCGGGTGACTTCGGCATCTCCGGAGAGCCTCCATCTCATCCGGAGCTGCTGGACTGGCTGGCCAGTGATTTTGTCCGCCACGGCTGGGACCACAAGCGTCTCCATCGCCTGATTCTGCTGTCAAGGACCTGGCAGCAGGTGACCACCCGGTCGATACGTCTGAATTCCGTCGATCCCCGGAATTCACTGTTGGGACGAATGAGCCTTCGACGCCTCGCGGCAGAAGAGATTCGAGATGCAGTTCTGTCTACTGCTGACCTGCTGTGTAAAGAACTGGGAGGTCCCAGTCTCCCTGTGACAAAAGATACCGAAGGCAAAGCTGTGATCGGACGAAGGTTGCAACGTGACGGAATCAAAACGAGTGTCGAGGGTGCGGGCGCAGAGCGGGCTCCGCGAAGTGTCTACATTCAGGTGCAGCGGAAGCTGCCACTAAATATGCTGGCCACGTTCGACCAACCCGTAATGACCCCGAACTGTGCTCTTCGCCGACCAACGACGGTAGCAACTCAGTCACTGTGGTTCCTGAATGATGCTGAAATCGTCCGGCAGTCAGAGCATCTGGCTCAACTGTTGATGGACCGACACGAAGACAGAGAATCGCAGTTGCGGCACCTGTTCGTGCGTTTATTTTCTGAGCAGCCGAGTGATGACCAAATCAAGTGGTGTCTTGAATTCCTTGACGTGCAGTCAACACAGCTGGAAAATTCAACCGCAGGTGAAGACGACGAAACACAGGATACCAGACACAGCGGGCTGGCCACTTTGTGTCAGACGCTGTTCGCTTCCAATCGTTTCCTGTACGTCGACTGATTTCGGAGTCAAAACTCATGTTCGACAATAAGCTCTGCTCCCGACGACATCTGTTGTACAGGTCTGGGTTTGGGCTGAGTTCCGTGGCATCGGCTATGCTGCTGAAGCAGGATGGACTCTTCTCTGCAGACACTGCGGACCCGATCAAACCGGAACTGGAAGCAAAATCGTATGACCTGCTGATGAAACAGTCGAAGCGTCTAGGCCCGGCACGGGCCATGATATCGATGTTCATGCTTGGCGGTCCCAGTCAGATCGATCTGTTTGATCCGAAACCGGAACTCGTCAGATGTCACGGCCAGATCTTTCGGGGCAACGTTAAATTCGACAACCCGGCACAGGCGAGCCGCGAGATCATGAAGCCGATATGGCGGTTTCGACCGCGTGGAGAATGCGGTATGCAGCTCTCAGAGTTGCTCCCAAATCTTGGCAGAATCGCGGATGACATCACTCTGATCCGTTCGATGCACACCGGTGTCAACAATCATGTGCCTTCGCAGTACGCCATGAATACCGGTGACGATAAAGCGGGTCGAGCCATGCTGGGCAGCTGGCTGTTGCATGAACTGGGCAGTGAGACTCAGAATCTGCCGTCCTACGTGGCACTCACGGACAAACGTGGCCTGCCACTTCTGGGCAGCGAGCATTGGACCAACGGTAAGCTGCCCTCGATTTTTCAGGGCACACTGGTTCGTCCTGCAGAACCCCGTATTTTCAACCTCGAGGGGCCTCGTCACCTGCGCGGGGCAGTCCAGCAGAATCAATTGTCGTTTCTCGATCGATTCAACCGCCAGCACCTGGATCAGCATCCAGGAGAAAATGATCTGGAAGCCCGAATCGCGAGCTACCAGCTCGCCGCCGGAATGCAGCTGGCAGCAAGGGAGGCCTTTGATTTGTCGCAGGAATCACACGCGACTCAAAAATTGTACGGGATCGATCAGGAAATCACGCGGGATTACGGGACACGGTGTCTGATCGCCCGGCGGCTGATTGAAAGGGGTGTACGGTTTGTACAAATCTGGTGCAAGGGTCAAATCTGGGACCATCACGGCTCGATTCTTACCGAACTTCCGGCCCGTTGCGGCGAAGTCGATCAACCGGCAGCGGCGTTAGTAACTGATTTGAAGCAGCGTGGGCTCCTGGACAGCACCATTGTCCATTGGGGCGGAGAAATGGGGCGGCTGCCGGTGGTCCAGTTTCGGGAGGGACTGAGCAAACGCAGCAAGGTCGGACGCGATCACAATACCTACGGTTTCAGTCAGTGGGTGGCCGGCGGTGGATTCAAACAAGGTCATATTCACGGTGCAACGGATGAGTTTTCCCACTACGCAGTAGAAGGAATCGTGCATCACTATGACTGGCTGGCGACCGTGCTACATCAATTCGGCCTGAATCACAAGGACCTGCGGTTCCGAGTTGGTCCGCGTGAAATTCAGCTGGTCGAACATGATAACGCAAGGGTGGTTGAGGAACTGCTGGCCTGAGCCGCTGGTGGACATGGCGCCGCTGACCAAAGACAACAGACACACATTTTCAATTCACCCGTGAAGATCAGGCTGTGCTGTCGTTACAGGACAGCCCGGCAACGGGGTTGGGTTGCGGTCTGTCAGAGAAACCCCTGCCACCATCCTGATCAGAACTCCAACGCGTTGAATTCGTCCATTAATTCATCAAACTCATCACGATCACGGTCCTTCAATCCGATCGACACACCGACGGCCGAACGACCATCCAGAATCAGCTCAGCATCGCGTTCCTTAACCGCCTGATCAACGGCCGACAGGCCGCTTTCTCCGCCAAAAAGTTTCGTCAGATCGATCTTCACGCCGGCCACGTCTCCGGCCGCACCGGCAATGGCCGGAGTTTTGTGTTGTGGAAACACAATCGCGTGTTCCGGGCACACACGGCTGCAGGCTGGACACCCCTTCTTACAATTATCCTGTTCCTCAACCAGAATTCGATCGAGCGCATCAATGCCGTAAACGCCAAACAGGCAGAAGTCGATGCATTCCATGCAATTTGTGCAGCGGCTGTAGTCAATCACCGGGTACCACCGGCGTCGCGTGTCCTCTGGAAGGTGATCCCGTCTTACCGAGTTATCGCCACTGTCCTGAGCCTGACGCGCAGACAGCATTTCATCCGGACGCAGGTATCGCTCCATCTGTTCAAACGTTGGAGTTCCCTGAATCCACTGCATCAGATCGACGGGCCGGGAGTCGCAATCCGACGTGATGCGTCGGATTTCCTGGACAAATGCGTCGCAGGTATCCGAGGCACGCAGATCAATGCAGTACAGCTGACGATCAGGAACATCGACGCTTCCAATGCCTGTCCAATCCAGTGACTCGGTGCCTTCTTCTTCGAGGTCGTCATCGGCCGTAAGCAGGGTTTCGCCCGGCACGCCTCGAATGCCTGCTCGATCCAGTGTCCAGCGTGCAGCACGTTCGTACAGCCAGCCCAGAACGACCAGCGTCCCTGGCACCGAGCGCATGAACTCCATGCCCGAATGATTTTGAGCCATATCATACAGAGGAGGCACCATGGTGACGTGCACGCCCGGTTCATTGATCAGCGCATGTGTGATCTCTTCTTCCAGTGCTCTGCGGACCGGGTGCCGCCCCTGAGCCTGACAAATGACAGCAGTGACCTGTGATTCTGACATCGAATGGACCGGTAGTCATGGTGTTGAACTTGCGAACTTCTCGACACAAATCAACCGTAAGAACGACCTGGAGCCGTTTCAAGACACATCGTGGCTTCTGGCATCAGAGCATTACGCCCGCCTACATTGAAAAAATGGCAGTCACGACATACTGTGCCGCTCGCAATTGAACAGAAAACGCTGGTTCTAACAGGTGTTGTCGACGGCAAACAGTCGTCGGCCGGTTTCAGGAAAGATGTATGTCCGTCGCTGCCCAGTTTCCGATTTCTCTGAAGGAATACAAGTCCCTTCCGCTGGATCCATCGACTCCAAAGCTTACGGAGACCCAAAAGAAAACGCTACAGGCCAATATTGAACTTTGCCGCGACGCCATCATCTTCTTCACTTCCATCGCCGAAAAAAAAGGGCTTGGTGGCCACACCGGTGGCCCGTATGACACCGTCCCTGAAACTCTCATTATACGTGGCTTTATGCAGTACGCTGAAGCGGGTGGTGTTCACGACATCCTGGCAATCTTCTTTGACGAAGCCGGTCACCGAGTCGCAACACAGTATTTGATGGCTGTGCTGGATGGGGATCTGGACGCCGATCGCCTGCTGCACTATCGGGAATTCCTGTCCCACCTGCCGGGACATCCCGAACGGGGATTCACACCGGGCGTCAAATTCTCGTCCGGCCGGCTCGGTCACATGTGGCCATTTGTAAATGGGGTCGCTATGGCGAATCCGGACAAAACGGTCTTCATGCTGGGATCAGATGGTTCCCAGATGGAAGGCAACGACGCCGAAGCAGCCCGTCTGGCGGTCGCACAGAATCTTAACATCAAGCTGCTGATTGACGATAATGACGTCACGATTGCCGGACATCCGTCGGATTATCTGCCAGGCTTCGATGTTGCTCGAACGCTCGCGGGTCACGGTCTGAGTGTCAATTCCGGGGACGGCGAAGATATCGACGACCTGTACGCCCGGATGTGTGCTGCCGTTCTTGCGGAAGGTCCGGTCGCCCTCATGAATCGACGCAGGATGTGTGTGGGCGTGGAGGGACTCGAAGGCAGTTACCACGGCCATGACGTGATCAAAGCGAGTATGGCCAAACAATACCTCGGTGCGCGCGGACACACTGAAGCGGTTGAGTATCTGAATTCCGTGGAGAAGGGACCGAAAGGGCCGAGTCATCTCGGCTCCGACGCCGGCAGCGTCGGGAAAAACCGCGACCTGTTTGGTCTCATTCTGAACGAGATTCTGGATGAGATTCCGGAAGAACAGCGCGTCGCTTCCGTCCGTGTGTTCGATTCCGACCTCGAAGGAAGTTGCGGACTGCACCACGTGCGGACTTCGCATCCGGAAGTTTTTGTTCGTGGTGGCATTATGGAACGCGGGAATTTTTCCGCCGCCGCCGGATTCGGATATGAAGATGGACGCCAGGGCGTGTTCGGTACGTTCAGCGCGTTTCTGGAGATGGTCGTTTCTGAAATCACAATGGCCCGTCTGAACCAGGCGAACGTGCTGGCTCATTTCAGTCACGCCGGCTGCGATGACATGGCCGACAACACGTGTCACTTCGGCCTGAATAACATGTTCGCGGCTAACGGATTGCCCGATGGAGGCAAAGACACGACTCGGCTGTATTTTCCCGCTGATCAACATCAGTTCAGAGCCTGTCTCAGAACGATTTATCCTCAGGCCGGGCTAAGGTTTATTTTCTCCACACGGTCGGCTGTTCCCGATCTGTTGAACGAAGACGACACCCGATACTTTGGTGATGATTATCAGTTCGTTCCAGGTAAGGACAACGTCATTCGTGAGGGCACTGCCGGCTATATCGTTTCTTTCGGCGAAACCACTTATCGCGCGTTGGATGCGGTAACTCGACTGAAGCAGGACGGAACCGATTTCGGTCTGATCTGCAAGCCAACTCTCAACGTCTATGACGAAGCTGTGATGGAGCGTCTGATGCAATCACCAGCCGTCCTGGTTGCTGAGTCATTCAACGTCAACACTGGTTTGGGTTCACGCTTCGGAACGGAATTACTGCGGCGAGGCTTTCGGGGTGGTTACAACAACATTGGTACGAACCGTGAGGGCTCAGGAGGACTCTGGCAACAGATGGGTTACCAGGAAATCGACGCGGATGGCATCCTGAAAGCTGCTCGAAATCTTACGTAATTCCTGTCTGACCACTTCATTCACCGTTTCACAGATTCACTTCATGCTTGTCTTCGATGCCCACCTGGATCTCAGTCTCAATGCCATTGAGTTCAATCGGGATCTGCGGCTCTCGCTGGAACAGATCCGTACTGCCGAGGCCGACATGAGAGACCACAAGTGTCGGGCCAAAAACACAGTGACGTTTGCAGAAATGCGTAAGGCTGGAATCGGTATCTGTGTGGCCACTCAGATCGCGGGCTGTATGAAGCCACCGGGTCCTGTTGGCGTCTGGGAGTCACCTGAACAGGCCTGGGCAATGACTCAGGGACAGCTTGCCTGGTACAACGCAATGGAAGACGCAGGCGAAATGAAAATGATATCCACCTCCGCCGAGCTGTCACGGCATCTGGCATCATGGAATGCAGATCCTGATTCTACACCAATTGGCTTCATTCTGAGCCTTGAGGGTGCAGACTCCGTGCGTACGCTGGCAGATCTCGAAACGGCCTGGAATTACGGGCTGCGCGCCATAGGTCCGGCCCATTATGGAGTCGGACGATATGCCATGGGGCATGACCAGTCCGGCCCGCTTTCAGCACAGGGCAAAGAACTCATTCGCGAGATGGACCGTCTGGGGCTGCTTCTCGACTTGACACACCTCTGCGAACAAACATTCTGGGACACACTCGAAATCCATCAAGGTCCGGTCTGGGCAAGTCACCACAACTGTCGGGCTCTCGTGGATGACCCGCGTCAGCTGACCGACGAACAAATCCGTGCTGTCGCTGAGCGAGACGGTGTTCTGGGTCTGGCCTTTGATGCGTGGATGATTATGCCCGGATGGATTCGGCAAAAGACCACGCCACAGTCATCAGGGGTGACGATTGAAAACGCAGTCGATCATATTGACCACATCTGCCAGCTGTTGGGGACCACGAAGCACGTCGGTATTGGCACCGACCTCGACGGCGGATTCGGTACCGAACAGTCACCTCTGGATCTGAACTCAATCGCCGATATCCGTCGGGTGCTCGACATTCTGAAAACCCGTGGGTATTCCACTGAAGACATCACAGCAATCGCACATGGTAATTTCGTCGAGTGCGCTCTGCATGCGCTGCCGAGCCACTGACGATGCATGACCAGGCGTAGACATCAGCGCATGTCGAGGTCTGCGGTTTAAATAGCGTGCAGGAAGTTGAACCCTGAGGCTGTGGTTTCAGAATCGGGCAGCACCAGCTAATGAAAGTGCGACCAGTGAGGAAATGCCGGGTGTTCATTGGTTCGCCGGTCGGCGTCGTGTGTGACACTGTCCGTTCGAACCGGGGTTGCAGTGACATTCCGCTCCTCAAGGCATCACAACACACTGAGGCATTCCGAGACAGGACTAATGACAATTATCGTTACGGGCCACAGCTGCGGCAAACGCTGTAACCTTCGTGACGAAACAACCGGCAAACAGGCACCATGTAAGCAATGCGGAGAAAAGATATCCGTTGCGAAATCGATACGTACGTAGAATCGTACACTCCTCACTGTCCACGACGACAACACACAAACGTCATCCGGGTCAGAAACGCAAGGGAGCCGCTGGTGGGGCCGGCTCGACGCCGCCGATGACATACGTCGCCGTCAGACCGAGCTTCTCCGTGATGCCGTGCATCATGCAGCCCCGGTGGGTGAACTCGCCGTCACAGAGCGTGCACACGTACGTGGTGCCTCGACCGGCGCGCCGTGACGGTCATCCATTTCCCCACTCAGTCGAACGGGAATTTCTGACCCGTCGGGGAAGATCGTCGGAGTGTCCTGAGTGCCACGTGACGGTCAAAACCGAAATGTCGTCGCCAGACCAACTCCTTCGATTTGGAACTGTCTCGCGAGGCGCCTTGCATTCGTGGCGGACTTCAGCAGTGTGAAGCATGCCGAACCACTTCCTGTCATCAGCCCGCCTCCGGCACGGACCGCCAGCCACGACAGGACGGTCCCGACGTCTGGATTGAGCCCCTGGGCAACCGTCTGCAAACGGTTAAAACCGTGTGTGCGGACCTCCAGCCCCTGTCTCCTGCCAAGTGCCTTGATCAGGTTCCCTGCCCCACGTGGTTCTTTCGGCAGTTCCAGTGCCCGAAAAACCTCGGCAGTGGAGTTACCGGACCATGGTATGATCAGCAATCCGGTTCGCTGACCGTTGACTGAGACCGGACGGATTTGTTCCCCGCGGCCGGTGCATAACGCCGCCCGGTAGCCACTGAGCAGGAAATTTACATCGCTTCCCACTTCAGATCCAATCTCGTACAGGGATGACACCGGCAGGTCAACATCCCAGAGTTGATTCAGCGTCAACAACGTGGTCGCAGCGTTCCCGGATCCTCCACCCAAGCCGGCCCGGCCAGGGATTCGCTTATGCACACGAATCGTTGCACCACGGGGGCCGTCGGCTCGCCGTTGCAGCGCCCGAGCTGCTTTAACAATCAGATTTGATTCTCCCAGCGGAAATTCGCGAGAGTCGGACCATGTCGCCTGGGCGTCGCACAGGGACGAATTCCAGGCGCTGACACGAGTCAATTCAATGGTGTCGTCATCACGAGCTTCAAATCGGAGAGTGTCACACAGGTCTGTGCGGACCATCACGGTTTCCAGTTCGTGGAAACCATCCGGACGGCATCCCATGACCTCGAGGAATAAGTTAATCTTGGCTGGTGAACAGACCAGGCACGATCGGTCCCGCCATCTGCTGACGAGTGACAATTGCTTCCTCCCTTGACGTGCAAGTCGCCGGGGCCTGGGTCATGATTCGGACTTCCGATCCAGTTGTCAGACCCGAACAGTTGATTCGCTGGGGCGACTGACTAGGCTCCGGACTGTTGAAGTGTTGAATTTATCTCAGACTGCCTCCATTTAGAATCCAGACGATCGAGACAATGATACATCCCGTTCTCACCAATGGTCAGTGGGTCACGTCTTCCTCTACTCAACGATTTCGCGCGATGAATCCGGCGACTCGCGAAGAGATCCCTCGAGACTTCCCATTCAGTCCCTGGCAGGAAATCGACGTGGCACTGGCTGCAGCTGCCGCTGCGTCACGGACCATGCGAAACTGGCCCGGTGGCCGCTTTGCGGATTTTCTGGAATCCTACGCTGCTGAAATAGAATCGCGAGCCGACGCGCTGGTCGTGGCGGCACATGAGGAAACAGCGTTGCCGGTTTCACCACGACTGGCGGATGTCGAGTTGCCACGGACAACAAATCAACTGCGACTGGCGGCTGCTGCCGCTAACAACGAATCATGGCGGGAAGCAACCATCGACACTTCCACCGGGATTCGTTCCATGCGAGGCCCCATTGGACCCGTTGTTGTATTTGGACCCAACAATTTTCCGTTTGCGTTCAACGGCATCGCTGGCGGTGACTTTGCCGCAGCAATTGCCGCTGGAAACCCTGTGATTGCCAAAGGACACTCGGGCCACCCGGAAACCACTCGACTGTTCGCCGAAGCGGCACTGGCAGCCATTCTGGCAACAAATATGCCAAAGGCACTGGTGCAGCTGATTTACCGGACCAGTCACAACGACGGCTACCGGCTGGTCTCGGATCCTCGAATCGGCGCCTGCGGATATACAGGAGCGCGAGCGACAGGACTAAAACTGAAGGCAGCTGCTGACGTGGCCGGGAAGCCGATCTATCTGGAACTGTCCAGTATTAATCCGGTGTTCATTCTGGATGGTGTACTGGACAAGGGGCTCGACAAAATGGCCGATGAATTCACCGGGAGTTGCCTGATGGGAGCGGGGCAATTCTGCACAAACCCCGGTATTGTCGTAATATCCGACAATGAGGCCGGACGAAAATTCACGGCGGCAGTTGCAGAGCGATTCGACTCAGCGACGCCTGGCACAATGCTTGGTGAAGGTGTCTGCCGCGCGTTTGGGGAAAGCGTCGAGATACTCACAAAAGCAGGCGCTCGACTGGCAGCCGGTGGACAGGCGGGTGCAGGGACTGGCGTTTGTTTCGCCAATACTTTGTTGACTGTTTCCGGGGCGGAATTTCTTGAGCAGCCGGAGACATTTCAGACGGAAGCATTTGGAAACGGATCACTGTTCGTGCTCGCGAATTCCATCGATCAAATGGTGAAAATCGCCGAGAACCTGGAAGGGAACCTCACCGGCTGCATCTACTCCGGTGCCGACGGCAGTGATGACGCGAACTATGAGCAACTGGAGCCAGCGTTGAGAACCCGTGTCGGCCGGCTTCTCAACGACAAGATGCCAACCGGCGTGGCCGTGTCTCCAGCAATGAACCATGGCGGACCGTTCCCGGCGACTGGCCATCCAGGTTTCACGGCCGTCGGGATTCCTGCGTCCGTTTCCCGTTTTGCGACATTGTATTGCTATGACAATGTTCGCCAAAAGCGTTTGCCTCAGGTTCTTCAGGACGTCAGCCCCGGAACAGACGTCTGGCGAAAGATCGATGGCCGGTGGTCAGCGGAGGACGTCGTCTGAACGGTCGCTGGAAGCACAGCTTTCGGTTCATGGGCCACTGAGCAGCTATTGGATTTCCCGGAGCACAGCCGTGGCGTGAATACGAATCCCAGGGGACGCATGAACATTTTTCAGCTTGCGAATCACGGCCAGCAGCTTCATCTTGTCGTCATCCGAAATGCGGTTCCAGAGTTTGCACACCGCGGTCAGACAATTGACCAGTGCGGTGGACTGATCGAACAGCCGGCCGGTCAGTACCTCCTGCTGCTCCGTGGTTGGTAACTCGTCAATTCGTTCTGAACTAATCGCAGTCGTCCCCTGACGAAGTACCCTGAGGATCGTGGGAATCCCTCGAATATCGGCATTGCGTGCCAGCGCAATTGCAGCATTCACCTGAGTGGATTCATCACTGTCCAGCAACAGAACACGCAATTGATCCATCGCATTTGGCCCGCTGACCAGCCCCAGGACATAGGCTGCGAGATGTCGAATGGAAGCATCACCGTCCTGCGCCGCACCGGTCAGCTGAGACAGGATTTCCGTATTGTCAATCGTCGGGCTGGACAAAGGCAGCGCTAAATCCGCCTTCATGGGAGTCAGATTGGCTGTTGTGGCATTGGACGGCAGACCGGATGCACCGGTCCGGCTTCCGAAGTGCCGGGCCGCAATTAACGCCAAAGACATCATCGCGCTTTTGCGAACATCGGCGTCAAGACGCGCGTTCATCGCTTTGGCGACGGACGGCAGCACGATGTCTTCGGATTCCAGAGACCCCATGGTACGTGCCAGGAATACCTGATGATTCAGAACTTTGGGATCGTCCGTGCTCGGAGAATCAAGCGAATCGTTGAGAAGGCCGGTGAGTCCTTCGGCAACATCGCGCCGAGCACTCAGCCGTGCTGGATCATTCTGACCGGCGTGGCGCCCATTTTGCAGCAGCACGTAGAGATTATAAGCGGCTCGCCAGCGCCGGTGTTCGTTATTGTTGCCGAGTTCGACGACCAGTCGATCCAGATCGACTTCTGAGTTTGCAAGCTGTCCGAACAGTCCCCAGACTCCGATCACCGCTGCCACGATCAGTGCCGGAATCAAAAACAGCTGCAGGATGAAACCGGCCGACGGCGGCGTCACCGGCGGCAGTTCCTGCGGAATGTCAGTTGGTGATGAATCCACGGTCGGAGGCCCCGAAGCTTCACTGGACATGAGAGATGACGCTGGACTAATGGGATTTCGGGAAAGGATCCGTCATGCTGGGTTACTCAGTGATGATCTCACGGACCGTTCTGCCCGTGGGGATCATGGGGAGCACGTGCTCCTGATAGGGGCAGATAACATCCAAAAGGTAGGGTCCGTCGTGATTAAGCATCTCGGAGAGTGCTTCTGAGTATTCTTTTTTGCTTCGGGCTCGTCTCGCCCTGATATCGTAACCTTCAGCGATTTGCACAAAATTTGGATAGGTCTCTGTCGGCATACTGCCATCCCCGTCTCCCAGAGCTTCCGGATGAGCAACCGGACCAAGGTACGTGTGGGCACGGCGACCATCCATAAAGCGATCCTCCCACTGAGTGACCATACCCAGATGCTGATTGTTCAGCAGCAAAATCTTGACAGGGAGGTTTTCACAGTGCAGGGTGGCCAGTTCCTGAATGTTCATCTGAAACGAACCATCGCCATCGATGTCGATCACCAGTTCATCCGGGAACGCTGCCTGAACACCCATGGCGGCCGGCAGACCGAAACCCATCGTCCCGAGACCTGAACTACTGAGAAATCGACGTGGTTTACTGAATTTGTAGTACTGTGCCGTCCACATTTGGTGCTGACCGACACCGACGGCGATGTACGGATCCAATGCCTTCGTCTGGCTGTACAGTTCTTCAATCGCGTACTGCTGCTTAATCTCGTCACCTCCATCGCCGTAGGTGAGCGGAAACTGTTTTTTCCATCCGGCGATCTTTGCGTGCCAGTCACTCAGCTCCGGAATGTCGTCCTCAGTCAGTGCTTCATTGAGCGCAACGAAGGCTTCCCTGAGATCCGCCACGATGGGGATATGTGCTTCCTTGTTCTTGTGGAGTTCCGACGGATCGATATCGATGTGGACAATCTTGCCGTGCTTGGCGAACTCTTCAAATTTTCCGGTCACCCGGTCATCAAAGCGCACACCGAACGCCAACAGGAGGTCAGATTCGTCAACGGCATAATTTGAATACACCGTGCCGTGCATGCCCAGCATGTGCAACGACTGTTCATGGTCACCGGGGAAGGCCCCAAGTCCCATCACAGTCATGGCCACGGGGATCCTTGTCCGTAACGCGAATTCACGAAATTCGTCGGCCGCATCACTCAGAATACAACCGCCGCCCACATAAAACACCGGCTTCTTTGAACGTTTGATGGCGGCGATCACCTGAGCCACCTGTTCCGGCTGGGCTTTTCGAACTTCGGGCCGATATCCCGGCAGTTTGAACGGTGGATCGAAATCTACTTCCTCTTTCGGAAGTTCTGCCTGCTGGATGTCCTTGGGAAAATCGATAAGAACCGGTCCCGGGCGCCCGGTGGTGGCGATGTAAAAAGCCTCCTTGACGACACGGGCGACATCGTGGATATCGGTGAGCATGTAGGAATGCTTCGTGATTCCGCGGCAGACTTCCACCATCGGTGTTTCCTGAAACGCGTCCTTGCCGATGAATTTCTGTGGAACCTGACCAGTAATGGAAATGAGAGGCACACTGTCCAGTTTGGCATCAGCGATCCCGGTCACCAGATTGGTCGCACCGGGGCCGCTGGTTGCCATACAGACTCCGGCACGACCGGTGCTGCGCGCGACACCCTGAGCAGCAAAGCTGCCCCCCTGTTCATGACGTGGCAGAATCGTGCGGATTCGATCGCGATATTTTCGCAGAGCCTGATGAAGAGGCATGCTGGCTCCGCCCGGATAGGCAAAGCAGAACTCGGTATCCAGCCGAATCAGCATTTCGACCATAATCTCGGCGCCACAGATCATTTCAGTGGATTTTTCAACAATTGACACGGGACTGTCCTTCTACGCTGACATGGCGGCCGTCGATGACAGTGAGTGACCGGGTGATCCGTATATTGAGTATTCCTTCATTCTACGGGCGCATGTCAGCCGGTTCGACCCTGGACCTGACCGGATTCCCGACTGCCGATTGAGAAGTCTAATTTGCAGGATAAACAATGTTTCTTCTGTCAAATGCGAGGGATTGTTCCTTTAATGCCACAGGTTGCCTGCAGCATCTTCTACGCTCCAAGCCAGACTGGATGCACGTCTGCGTCCGGTAACCGTACGATTTCAACACCGGTGACTTCCACGTGTTCCAGAATCTCGTTGATAGCTTCCTGAGACGGCTCGCTGTCCAGATTCAACACGGCCACGGAATCTCCGCCGGGCTTGTTGTACTGGCGGCCCAGGCCCATGTTAGCGATGTTGACGCTGTGACGGCCCAGAATGGACCCAATGAATCCAATCAAACCGGGTACATCGCGGTGTCGATATATTAGCAAGACACCGTCCAGAAACGCTTCCAGCGGGTAACGTCCCAGACGCACCAAACGCTGAAACTGGTTGCCGAAGATAGTCCCGGATGCAGAAAATCCCTTTTGATCCGTGGTCAGCCGGACGCTGATCAACGATGCAAAGTTTTCACAATCACCGCTGGCCGATTCCGTAATACTGATGCCGCGCTCCTGTGCCACGGACGCGGCATTGACCAGATTCACGCTCGCATCCAGAGCTCCTTCGAGCAACCCCGTGGTGAACACACTCTTCAGCAGACGAGTGTTCCTGGCTGCTGCGTCACCTCGGAAGTCGATATCAGCCGACTGCAGCGCCTGCCCCCGAATCATTTGAGCGGCCAGCAGCCCCAGCCGGTAACTCAGGCCCAGGTAATGCCGAAGGTCCTTCATTTCTGCTCCGGATACAGGCGCCATGTTAATGGCATAACGAATTTCGTTGTTCATCAGAAACCCGGAAATGATCTCGGCAGCTTCAACCGCCACCATTTCCTGAGCTTCATCGGTGGATGCTCCCAGATGAGGAGTGGACAGAACCTGCGGCAGCTCAACCAGACGTCGATCCTCCGGAGGCTCCTTCGTGAAGACGTCAATAGCCGCTCCTGCAATGTGACCCGAATCAATGGCGTCCGCCAGATCCACTTCTTCAATGATCCCGCCACGGGCGCAGTTAATGATTCTGGCACCTTTAGGCATCGCGGCCAGACGCTCTGCGTTAATGATGCCGCGGGTTTCATCCGTCAGCGGAGTGTGGACTGTCAGATAGTCGGCTCGTTTCACGATCTCGTCAATATCACGATGCAGCTCGATGCCGTATTCGCGAGCTCGCTCTTCGGACATAAAAGGATCGAAGCCCAGGACTCTCATTTCCAGTGCCAGTGCACGCTGAGCCACGCTGATACCGATGCGACCAAGTCCTATGATCGCAAGCGTCTTTCCGGAGACCTGTGTACCCTGAAACAGTTTGCGGTCCCATTTACCGGCCCGCATGCTGGCCGCTGCTGTTGCGATGTTCCGTGACAGAGCCAGCATCATCGCCACGGTATGTTCGGCGGTGCTGGTGGTGTTTCCGGTGGGGGTGTTCATCACCAGAATGCCAGCCTTCGTCGCGGCTTCCAGGTCAATATTGTCAACTCCAACACCGGCACGAACGATTACTTTCAGACGCTGCTGACCTTCGAGGATGTCCGCACGCAGCTTCGACTTGCTGCGAACAATGATGCCGTCGGCATGCTGCAGTTCTTTTTTCAGCTGTGGCGGTGTCAAATTCGGCTTGACGACAGTCGTAATGCCGTTGGCCTCGTCGAGAATTCTCATGCCTGAGGCGTGAATCCCGTCGGTAATCAGTACACGATCCACGAATGTGGCCTTTGACATGAGGAGGCTGCAGGTTAATGAAGGAACGCCGGTTACCATACACGAGTAACAACACACAGTCGTGGAGCCATCGGGGAGATCTCAAATTTTTGAATCTCAAATGCCAGTATTCGGACCCCCGTCAATCCTCAGCCCGACTTCCATCGCCACACATCCTGACGATCTTCGGATCGAATCGAGCCAGTGGCTCCACAAGGTCGGTCTGTTCTGCCATCACCTGCTCAATGTTCTTATAGACCCCCGGTACTTCATCGGCCCCTGCAGACAGGACTCGAATTCCCCTTTTTTCCAGTGTGCCCCGCACGGACCGAAAAGAGAATCTGTTCCGGGCTTCTCTGCGTGACATCACCCGGCCGGCTCCATGGGCAGCTGAGTCCAGGCTGGCTGAGTTCCCAAGCCCGCGGACCACAAACGCAGGATCGGCCATGGATCCGGGTATCACTCCCAGTGTGCCTTTACCCGCAGGAGTTGCCCCTTTGCGATGGACGACGGTCTTCTGGCCATTGTGGGTTTCCTTCCACGCAAAGTTGTGGTGATTCTCCACGTCTGCGATGACGTGGGCGCCAAGCAGTTTCGTTACCAGACGATGAATCACATCATGGTTTGCTGATGCGTAGTCGCCCATCAGTTTCATGGCCGCCCAGTATTCCTGACCTTCACTGCTGTCCATGTCCAGCCAGGCAAGCCGTCCCAAATGTTCCCACTGGTTTGCCAGCCGGCCGCGGGCTATTGACGAATAGGTCGAACACACCGCAGCTCCTGTGCCTCGGCTGCCGCTGTGACTGAGCAGTGCAACGTATTGCCCGGACTCCATTTCCAGCTCCGGGGTTTTTTCGGACAGCGTGAAGACTCCGAACTCCACGAAGTGATTGCCAGACCCTGATGTCCCCAGCTGTCTCCTTGCTTTGTTTTTGTTCCGGCGAGTGATCCGCGTCACATCCCAGTTCGCATCCAGAACCGCATGATTCTGTGGCCGTTGATGTTCGACTCCAACTCCAAAAACAGTTCCTCGCTCAAGTGCATTTCTGTAACGATCAAACTGGCGTGTCATACTGTCCAGGGGCATATCCAGAACTGACAACTTCATGCGGCAGGCAATATCAACACCAACTGCATACGGCACGATGGCATTGTCAAGCGCGAGGACTCCACCGATCGGCAGGCCATATCCGATGTGGGCGTCCGGCATTACGGCAGCGGCCACAGCGCCAGGGATCCGGCATGCGTCTTCCATCTGTTTCAATGCACCGTCGTCAATATTGCTGCCCCATCGCGCGTATGAGATCGGCTCATGCTTTGCTGAGACCTCTGTGTCCTGAAGTGCTTTCGCCAGACCATCCAGAATGGGGTCACCAACAAACAATTCCGGTTTTTGAACGACCTGTTTGAGACGAGCTTTGATGTCGCTGCGTGACATCTCCTGTGAAACCAGCTTTTGAATTGCTCCCACAGCAGTTCGGACACAGTGCCGCCGAACGCCCAGTTTCTCCAGCTGGCGAGCGTTCATAACGGTGCTTCCGGTGGTGGGAGCTTCCAGTGAGGAGCGTCTTGTTCTCTCATTCGAATGTAGCTCTCGTATCGCTGCCGAGCGATCAGCCCGGCTGAGACAGCGTCTTTTACTCCGCATTGCTGTTCATGGATGTGACTGCAGTCGGGAAACCGGCAATACGGTATGAACGACCGAAATTCGATGAAATAGCCATCGATTTCTTCAAGACCCAGGTCCCACAAAACGAACTGTCGAATTCCGGGTGTGTCGGCAACCCAACCACCCGTTTTGAGTGGCAGTAATTGGGTCCGGCGAGTCGTGTGTCGCCCCTTGTGACTCCACTCACTGACATCAGCTGTATCCAGACTCAGTTCGCCGTCCAGTGCGTTCAGCAATGACGACTTCCCGACTCCACTTTGTCCACTGACCGCCGTCTCTCGACCACAAAGCAGCGCTCTCATCTCATCAATACCGTGACCACTCACGACACTGGTCAGGACAATCTGATATCCCAGGCGGCTGTACCGAGCTGCCATGGACTGTAACGAAGCAGGATCCACAAGATCCAATTTATTGATGCAGATTACGGCCGGGATCTCATGAACCTCTGCATTGACCAGATAACGGTCGATGAGGTTCGTTTTTAATTCAGGACTGGCCGCGGATGCCACGATCAGGATCTGATCAATGTTGGCTACCAATATGTGCTCTTTACCCTGACTTTTACGGGCCAGTATGCCGTGTCGCGGCTCCACACGTTCAATGACGCCCTGATGGACATCACCTGCGGGTCGGAACCTGACACGATCACCAGTGACGACCGCATTACGGCTGTCCCTGGCCAGCGTCCGCAGCATTCCTCGCAAAGTGCATTCGTATGTGCGCCCATCGCTGTCAGACTGAACCAGACAATTGAGTCCTATGAATGTGAGAACACGTCCGCTCAGGCAGTCCGCAAAATCCACGTCACACAGTGACAAGTCACCGTCAGCGTCCGCAATAATTGTCCGGCGGCGTGACAAAGTCCCTTTACCACTCAACCGTTCGGTGACTTCAGCATCAGCAGCAGATTCGATATCTGACAGCATCTCCTGTGTAAGGTTTTGGCGGCGGGCACGGGTCTGCTTATTCCGCCTGATGTCGACGCGGACCTTTTTTCCCCCGGACTTCGTCCTGTTAGCTCTGCCGGACCGTTTTTTTGCCATTCAGGCGTTTGCCGCAATGTAATTCTGACGCTGCGGCACCTCGTGTTCATGGGAGACAAGCATTATACAGCCAATGAAACCTGTGATCGTCCGCGCGGAAGACGTCGTGTCAGACACGCGTTTCGAGATTCAGACTGACAGCCTGGTTCCAGGTCCGGCAGCGGGCTAAGGACCGCGTGGACTCGGACGGCGCCGTCTGAATCGGATCGTACAGCCCCGCGCTCCAATCTCCGTCGTCTTCACAGGAGCCCCCGCCAGCAACGCGGAGACAGCGTCATCGACATAATTCGTTTTCACATTCTCTGAATTGGTGGCATCGTCCAACGCTCCCTTGTAGACAAGCCTCCCATCATGATCAAACACAAAGAACTCCGGCGTGTAAACGGCTCCCAGACTGCGGGCCACTGACTGATCCGTGTCCTTAACGTAGGGGAAATTAAACCGCTTCTCCTTCGCTCGAAGTCGCATACGTTTGAGCGATTCATTCGGGCCGTAATTACTGTTGATCACAAACAGCCTCACCTGCTTTCCTGACTCGCTGTATTTTGCGTGCAGTGCATTCAGCCGATCTTCATATTCCACGGCATACGGGCAGCGGTTGCAGGTGAATACAACAATCAGAACCCTTGAATCGCCGAGTTTCATGGAATCCCACCTGGTTCCATCAACTGCGTGCAAATTCGAGAATTCAGGAAGTTTGTCTCCAATGGCAAATTCGGCTGCGTCGGCCATCGCCGGAAAGCTGGAGTACAGCAACGTCAGGCTGGCTGCAATGACATGACAGGTTGCGTGCCGCCGGAAGGAAACGTGCATCTGCATAGATTCGGTGCATCCCATCATTGCTGTAGCGGTGGCAAGACAACAAACCCGGAGACCATGACGGAAGACTGCCGCCATTCGACCAATTCTAGCAGACCATTCTCATCATTTAAGCGGAATCAGCTGCTGATGGTCGTTTGGCCCGGAACAGCAGCCCGCGTGCGAAGTGACATAGGACACGCAAATGTGTAGACTAACTGCGAGGAAGGCGATTGTTCAAAGAGATTGCACCGAACGCAAGGCAAACCGTGATGTCATCAGTGGCCTCCACTGCAGTTTCCATCAAGAAAGCTGCTGCCGTGCAAGTACTGGTACGGTATGGAGTAGTTCCCCGAATCGTGCGCTGCTCGATTGAACTGGTCGACGAGGCGAACGTGCATCGAGGCACGGCTGTCGTGGTTTCCACAGATCGGGGCCAGGAACTGGGTGAAATTCTGGATGTTCTCCCGCCGGCTTTGTCAGAGGACCACGAATCTGTTGAGTCCATTGAACGCATTGCAACTGCCGAGGACTGCTCACTGCATGCGATGCGCCAGCGACAATCCGCGGCATTGTTCAACATTTGGCAAGGGCGTATCCGGGACTGGCAACTGGAAGTGGAATTAATGGACGTCGAGAAGACACTGGATGACCAAGTGCAAATACTTTACGTACTCAATGATCGGGGCGCAGAAACAACACGCCTTGCCCTGCTGGCAGCTGCCGCTGGCCAGGGAATCGTGAGTGTTCAGTCTGTCGCTTCTGAAGGGCTAGCAGATGGGTCCAGCGGTGGCTGCGGTGACGGATGTGGATGCAATCACTGATTGATCTGCGGGAGACCTGCATCGGTTTTTTCCTGACACTTCTTGTGTGGATGTACAATGACAACTGCGTCAGCAACAAAAATCAGTTCAATCATTGAACGCGTCCACCCGTCGGCCGACGCCCAGCATCTGTTCGACGCATTGGAGGAAGTGTTACAGAAAAATCAGGATTTTCATCGACTGTTTGATGCGAAACTGATGAGGACTCGTCATCAGCTGGGTTTGCCGATCACCCGGCCCACATCGCTCGACAATATCCCTTCAGAACACCAGAGCTCGTTTCGAGAAGCCTACGTGGACGCTGCACGTGAAGTAGGTCAGCTACTCCTGGAACATGACCAGCTTGCGGATGCCTGGGCCTATTTTCGGACGATTGGAGAGCCGAAGCTTGTTCGTGATATGATTGACAGGGTCAGTATTCCGCAGGATCCGGACGATTCGTTCGACGAGATTATGAACGTGGCACTGTATGAAGGCGCTCATATGGTGAAAGGGCTGGAGTTTCTCCTCAAGACTCACGGAACCTGCAATTCAGTCACGACGCTGAGCCAGCTTCAACAGCAAATGACCTTCGAAGAACGATGTCAGTCAGCCGCGCTGCTGGTTCGACGGATATATGAAGATCTGCAGCACTCTCTCAAATCTGATCTGGAATCTCGTAATCCAGTTGTCTTGGGATCAGCCTCCATTCGGGAGCTCATGGATGGACAGGACGTTCTGTTTGCAGAAGGCAACTATCACATGGACGTCTCCCATCTGCATTCGATCGTGGGATTCGCACGCTCGCTGACCAGCAATGACCCGGAACTGGAGCAGGCAATCGAGCTGTGTGAATATGGCAGCCGGTTATCCGAGACTCTGCAGTATCCCGGCAACCCGCCGTTTGTTCGTTACTATGAGGGACACATGCAGTTCCTGAATGCTCTGGCTGGCCGCAGTGTGGAGGAAGCTTTGGACTGGTTCACGGAGCGCATGAATGATGAAGCCGAAGATGCTGGTAAGCGACTGGTGGCCTTCGTGATTTTGGATCTTGGGCAGCGGACAGATCAGGAAGAAGAAGCACTGTGTCGCACGGCAGCCGTCCTGGGTCCGGTCGAAGAGCCGGAAGGTTTCTCATTCACCACCTTATGTGTGGAACAGAATCGGCTTGATCTGCTGGAAGAAACAGCGGAGTCCCGTGACGATTTGATTGCGTGGGCGACCGCCCGGCTCTCAGCAACGAACGATGATGCTTAGGAAGCACAGGACAATACGCCGCCGGAATTGTCCAGAAAAGACGCCAGACTGTCCGAAAAACCGGGCTTGAATCGGTGAGTCATTTTCCCGCAGCGCTGCAGTTGTACAGTGCGGAATTCCGACCCGAACTTACCGGGGTGGTGTGATTGACACAAACAAAACCTCCTAAACACCAGAACCAGTGCTGTTCAGTCAGCGGCCAGTGCTGTGCGAGTGATCCGAGCCATGCCTGAATTCGCCGTGATCTTGCCGGCTGCCGGCCGGAGTCGTCGCTTTCGCGGGTTTGACCAGAAAAAGCCATTTGTCGATCTGGCCGGTGAAGCCGTATGGCGGCGGACGGTTCGAGCGTTTGGCGGGCGCGACTATGTGACGCAGATACTGCTGGTCCTTGCTGACTCGGATCGAACAGAGTTCCTTGATCGGTTTGGTGAGCACCTGGGTAACATTGATCTCGTAAGCGGTGGTACTTCACGTGCTGAAAGTGTTTACAACGGACTCATGTCACTTCGGGATTCCATTGAATTCGTGGCTGTACATGATGCCGCAAGACCACTGATCACATCAGACGTGATTGATTCGGTTTTTGCAGCAGCCCTCAGAACAGGAGCCGCCATCCCAGGAGTGCCAATTACCAGCACCGTCAAACGGATCGACAAAGAGGGACAGATTGAAACCACGATCGACCGCTCACAATTGAGACTGGCCCAGACACCTCAGACATTCGATCGTCAGATTCTGCTGGACGCCTTTGCACTGGCAAATGGGCGTCTGCAGCACTTCATGGATGAGGCTTCCCTGGTGGAGGCCTCCGGACATTCCGTGACGGTGACGAATGGTGCCTGGGAGAATATCAAGATTACCACAGCAGAGGACTTTCATCTGGCAGAAATGATCCTCTCAGGTCGGGACGCCGCGTCGATTGGCTGAGTTTCGCATTGCCAAGCCGTTATCACACCACAGATTGAAAACCACCGCATTGTTCGTGAAGATATGAGTACAGACGCCGTGGTCCGAGAGTCGGATGTGTCGAGTTGTTCACAGCGAGTAGCGGGCGACTGTATTCACGAGGTGGCACATCACGAAGGTCAAGTACGCCCCACTGTTGAACGGGTGCCGAGTGACCAGTACAAGTTCGACAGACACAGGAACGATCACGATGATCAACGACACGGAGACCCGGTCAACCTCACCTGCAGGCAGCACACGACCGTTCGCTCATCTCCACTGCCATACTCACTACAGTCTGCTGGACGGCGTCAATCGCATACCAACGCTGGTGAAATGTGTCAAAGAGATGGGCATGAACGCAATTGCCATTACGGACCACGGAAATCTTTCCGGGGCAATTGAATTTCACGGCGCTTGCCGCAGTCAGGATGTCAATCCAATCATCGGATATGAGGCCTATGTAGCCCCCGGCCGTCGAACAGATCGCAGTACAACCCGGCAGAAAGATGCACAGTCACACCTGACACTGCTGGCAATGAATCGCAGTGGATTCGACAACCTGATTCTTATGGCATCGGCGGCCTACCTGGAAGGATTCCACTATAAGCCGCGAATCGATCGTCAACTTCTGGAAGAACACAACGAGGGGATCATCTGCCTTTCTGGTTGTGCGTCGAGTGAACTGTCGAAACTCCTGCTGACCGGTCGTGAGGTTGAAGCAAAACAGCTTGTTGAGTGGTACTCGCGTGTGTTCGGTGACCGCTTCTACATAGAGATCCAGGATGCCGGCTTTGATATTCAGCGGCAGTGTCTGAAGCCCGCAGTTGACCTGGCGAATCAAATGGGGCTGCCGCTCGTGGCCACCAATGACGCCCATTACCTCACGCGAGACGACGCGAAAATTCAGGACGTATTGCTGTGCATCAACACACGACGAACCCGTGATGATCCGAATCGCCTGAAGATGGACAACGATGGTCTTTACGTCTGCAGTCCGGATGAAATGTACAGCACCTTTCATGGATTGGAAGATGCAGTCGCTCGATCGCAGGAGATTGCAGATCGTGTCGATATTCAGCTGCATAATCGTAAGTTGTATCCCGTGTTTCACCCACCGGAAAATAAAACTGACGCCGAGTACCTGAAAGATCTGTGCGAAGAACGAATGCATGAACGTTACGGCGAAAAACTCACGAAGGAACACTGGAACCGGCTGGAATACGAATTATCGGTCATCGAATCCAAAGGGTATGCAAGCTATTTCCTGATTGTGTGGGATTTGGTTGAGTTCGCGCGTCGCAATGAGATTCCATGTGGTGCTCGTGGTTCAGCGTGTGGTGCTATCGTGGCGTTTTTGCTGCGGCTGGGCGACGTCTGTCCACTCAGGTTTAACCTGCTGTTTGAACGCTTTCTGGACCCGAGTCGCAATGAGCCGCCGGACATCGATATCGATTTTTGTCGAGATCGTCGTCAAATGGTGATCGATTACACCAAAAACAAATATGGCACGATGAACGTAGCTCAGATCGGTACCCACGGCACACTGAAAGCCAGGAATGCCATCCGTGACGTTGGCCGCGCACTCAGTGTGCCGCTGTCACGCGTCAATGATCTGGCAAAACTGGTCCCGGACGAACTGAATATCAAACTGGTCGATGCACTCAAAAAGAGTGCGGATATGCAGGCGGCTTACGACTCGGACGCGACAGCTCGGGAATTAATTGATTACGCAATCGCCGTGGAAGGCCTGGCGCGCAGCACGGGGACTCACGCGGCAGGCGTTGTCGTGGCCAATGTCCCACTGGCTGAAGTGGTCCCTCTGCAAAAGATCAGTGGTAAGCAGGACATTATTACACAGTGGGACGGACCGACAATTGAGGCCATTGGTCTGTTGAAGATGGACTTTCTGGGTCTGCGGAATCTGACCATCCTGGATAAGGCTGTCCGGAATGTTCAGCGATCGCATCCTGAATTCAGCCTCGAAGACGTCAAGAACAACCTCTCTGACGCGAAGACATTTGCTCTGTTGCAGCGAGGCGAGACCAGAGGTGTTTTCCAGCTGGAATCCGGAGGTATGCGGGATCTGCTTAAAAAAATGAAGCCCGACTGTTTCGAAGATATTATTGCGACCTCGGCCCTGTATCGTCCGGGACCATTGGAAGGTGGGATGGTGCTCGAGTACGTGGAGGTGAAGCACGGACGCAAGAAATCTCGAAAAGTGCATCCGGTCGTCGACCAGATCCTGGAAGAAACATATGGTGTGATGGTCTACCAGGAACAGGTGATGCGGATTCTAAACCGCGTCGGAAATTTGGACCTGGCGAATGCCTACACATGCATTAAGGCGATCAGTAAGAAGAAGCAGTCCACCATCGACAATTTTTACGATGACTATATCAGCGGAGCGAAATCGAACGGTATTTCGACCGAGCTGGCCGATGAATTATGGAACCTGATCGTCGCATTTGCGGGCTACGGATTCAACAAGTCTCATTCCACTGCCTATGGATTAATTGCCTATGAAACTGCCTACCTGAAGGCTCACTATCCTGTCGAATTCATGGTGGCATTATTGAGCTGTGGAATGGAAAGTACGGAACGAATCAGCGAACACGTCGAGGATGCTCGTCGTCAGAATCTGGAAATTCTGCCTCCAGACGTAAACCGGTCTGAAGTTGAGTTCGGGATTGACAACGGGCGCATTACGTTCGGTCTGGGGGCCATCAAGGGGACAGGTGCAGGAGTAATGCAGACCATCGTAGAGGAAAGACAGGTGAATGGTCTCTTCAAAGATCTGTTCGACCTGACGGAGCGCATCGAATCCAGAGCGCTCAATCGAAGTGTTCTGGAAGCCCTGATTAAAGTCGGCGCGCTCGACAGTCTGCCTGGAACGCAGGCTCAGCAGACGGAAGTCGTGAACCGGGCGCTCCAGGCTGCGATTTCCCACCAGAAAGACAAAGCCAGCGGCCAGCTGAACCTGTTCGGAAATGACGGCGATGAAGATGAGCTGGAAGAAGTCAGCGTCAGTTTACCAAACGTACCGGACTGGACCCATTTGCAGAAGCTGGTGGCAGAGAAAGATTCGCTGGGCTTCTATCTGACGTCGCATCCGCTGAGTCAGTACAGTCAGCGTATCGCCATGTATGCTCAAACCAAGACGCGCCAGCTGGCAGATCTGGAAGATGGAGAGATCGTCACTGTCACCGGGATGGTCGGCTCAATCAAAACAGCAACGTCCAAGAAGCCCACTGCCAGCGGTCAAAACCGGTATGCGAATTTCGACCTGGAAGACCCGAGCGGAATCGTACGTTGTATCGCCTGGGCCGCCAACTACGCCAGGTATGAAGGTCTCATCAAGACTGACAACATCACAGTCGTGCAGGGACGAGTGGATCGACGTGGCCGTGAACCGAATCTAATCGTGAACCGCATGTTCTCTCTGGATGATGCAGATCGAGAGTTCACGACACAGGTAGCGATTAAATTCGAGCAGGGTCTGCATACGCGGAATGACATCGAAACCGTTTACCGCGTCATTCAAAAACACCCCGGTTCCACCGGCGTCATCCTGGTAGTGGATTCCAGGGAACCAGCCGACGACAACACATCGGATAGTGACGTCGCCAGTGGCCGTCTGCGGTACATCCTTACCACCGGGACCGGGTGTGACGTGAATGTCAGCCCCGAATTCCGTCGTGAACTGCTGGAGTCCATCGGTGAGCAGTACTTCGAATTCAAGGTTGGCAAGGTTTGAGCCTGTGTTGATTTGGCAATATTGCGAATGCTGAGAGGTCCGAAACAGGGTCAGAGTAATCTTCCAGTGACGTTGATTGCAGATTCAGCTGCTTGATGGCAACCGTCAGGGAATCATGTGAAATCCGACGGATTCCCAAACAGACTGCTGCCGCCTTTTTCCTCACTGGTACCACCCCGAAGATCAGGATTCGACTTACGGTTTGGAGCAGGGTTGACGTCTTCCGCTTCCCGATTTTCCGGCTGATTTTCCAGAGCCTTTACTGACAGCGAGATACGTTTTCGTTTGGGATCAACCTCGATCACCTGAAAATCACGAGACTCATCCAAACTCAGGACTTCACTGACGCTGCCAACCCGTCGCCATGCGAGTTCACTGATGTGGACGAGCCCCTCTATGCCTGGTTCGAGTTCCACGAAAGCTCCAAAGTCTGTTAAACGCGTGACCTTGCCGGGAACGACCTGTTCCGGGACATATCGTTCTACCGCTGTAAGCCATGGATTCTTCAACAGCTGTTTCATTCCCAGACTGATGCGTTGACGTTCAGCATCCAGTCTCAGGATCCTGACCTGTACGGTCTGCCCCTCAGTGACAACTTCATTGGGGTGACTGATCCGTGACCATGCGATCTCACCGATGTGCAGAAACCCGTCCATGGGCCCCAGGTTAATGAATACTCCGTAGTCCTTTATTGTCTTGACTACGCCTTCATGATCCTGGCCCACTTCGAGCGAAGTCCAGAAGTCTCCCTGTTGACTCTCACGTTCCGTCTGCAGCAGGAATCGCCGACTGAGTACGAGGTTGCGTTTCTTTTTATTGACTTCAGTGATTTGTGCGGTCAGCTTTTGACCAACGTAGACTTGGAGATCGGCCACGTAACCAAGATCGATCTGACTGGCGGGCATAAATCCTTTAAGACTGCTGACAGTAACCTGCAGTCCACCTTTATTCGTGTCAGTGACCATGCAGTCGACGACCTGTCCGACCGCCAGCGTATCCCAGTTGCCGCCCGTCTTGTGGCGCCCTTGTGGAATCCGGGCTCTAAACAGCCCGTCTGCGTCGACCGAGTCAATGATCACGGTGAGTTCGTCGCCAACCGACGGTTGCTTGTTTTCCGCGAACTGCCGAAGCGGAACGACAACACCACTGCGGACGCCAGCTTCAATGAAAACGTCATCTCCGTGAATCTGCTGCACGGTGCCCTTGAGTTGAGAACCTGGTCCGAGTTCTTCAACCGGTGCTCCAGATTCGCCTTCCTCTGCTTCGATACCCGCGACGGGCGCCGTTTCCACGGGAGCCGACTCATCGGACGTCATCGCTTCTGAAATCTGAGCTTCCAGAGAAGCATCCAGTTCGTCCTCAAATGGAATTTCTACCGGCAGCCCACCCTGAGAAAATTCCTGTCGCGGTAATCCGTCGTCAGAACTCCCGACAGCCTTTTCATCTGGCTGAGACGTCAGTCTTTCACGGATTCGCTGGCCGGTCCCGGCACTCGGACGGGTAGTATCGTCGGCCGCACACTTGGGCGTTGCTGGTGCATCGGACGCTGCCGGCGTTGTGTTTTCGATTGATACACTTTCCGCCGGAGAGGTAGCGGCTTCGTCTGGAGTGGCAATTGGCGACGTGACGGTTCCAGCTGTCTGCTCGACATTCGACGCCGGGTGGGCACCATCCTGATCCAACGGAGTTGTTTGTTCGCCCTGTGGAGCCGCGGCGTTTGTCGTGACTGCCACACCTTCTTGTTCTGCGACCGGTGGCGTCTCACTCGTCGTGCCAGTGTCATCCTTGTCAGATTTCACTGCGTACACATCTTCCGTCGTCATGCTAGAATTCCTCCCACCCCGTCGCCGTCGGCAACGCAGCTCGCCATCCGATTCCCTGATCTGATTGCAGCCAAGTCTGCTCTCAGACTTTGTTCACCGGTCGCCCAACGCGGTTCCTTTCGCCCTGTTTGCCTGTGTCGCATTCCGCTGAAATCGGAATTTCACGTTCTCTGCGCGATTAGACTATCACCGATACAGCATATCTGAAGAACACCCGGTTGGCTACCTGTCTGATTGATTCTGCGGCTGCTGAGGATGACTTGAAACGACGCAACGGAATCCAATCGCGTCACTCGTGGCATAACGTGGTACGGGAATTCTGCTGTCGGAAGCCAGCAAAGTGGCGGGGTCTCGCCATGATCCGCCCATTGCCCAGCCAACTGGTCGCTGAGCATCCCCGCCCTCACCGTCGGCTACGTCAACATACTCCCACAGGTATCCATGGACGTCGAAGAGTCCATAAGTATTGGGCAGCAGTACACCGACAGCCGGATCATTTCCGGCAGCATTGCCAGTATGCCAGGCATATTGATCGAGCAGTCCCGGAGAACCGGTTAACGGCCCGAAACAAAATGGCTCCCTGGACCCTGCTCGGCAGCAGTATTCCCATTCAACGTCCGTGGGAAGACGAACAATATCAGAGAATGCGATAAGACTCTTTTGCTGCAGCATCTGTGTTAAACGGCTGCAGAATCGATCAGCGTCCACCCTCGACATGGACTCGGCAGAGTTTCTGGGTCCCTTCCACTCACTTGGATTCTCCCCCATTACGAGCTGATAGAGTTCCTGAGTGGTCTCGTAACAGGCAATTCGGAGCATGACTGGAGGACGCAGCTCACCAGATGGTGCTTTAACGGACCGCGGGAATTTGTCTTCGCCGGGCGTGATCACAACCAGCTCATCAACAAACCTCTTCAGTACGTCGTCACTGTCCAGTGATGGCTTGCGGCTGTCTCTTTGGTTCTCCTGAGCGCGTACAACGTTCAACCGGCAGACACAACAACTCAACAACAGGAGCACTGTCGCAAAATTCGGTCGATTCATCGTTCAACGCCAAATATGGAAATTAACTGGTGGACATGTCCAAACCCTGAAGCTCAGGAATGACGCGAATTATGAACTGTTGAACGGCTATTAGGAAACGAAAACAGGCCCGAAGAGATGAGTATTCTTCGGGCCTGTCTGTGATCTGTCGACGAACCAAATTCAGGCAGCGTCCCGCAGCTCAACGCCCTCATCAACCTCTGCCACCGTATCGGTTTCTTCTGAGGACTCCGCTTCGTCGTCTCCGTCTTCGTAAACCAGATAGTAAATGTTGCTGGAAGCTTCTTCCAGGTAATGCGTAATGTTGTCGCTTTCGACGCTTTCGATCAGGCTATCCAGAGCATCGACAATGCGATCAACTTCCTCGCTGCTGACTTCTTCGAATTCGTGATCGTCCGCCTGACTGACTGCTGTCTTAGACATGAGAGCCTCCCTATTAACCGGCTTGAGAGTTAGGAGACGGGCCATATGGCCATCCAACTGCAATGACACGCAGACAACCCGACCTGCCCATTATCGGTCCGTCGAATGGACTGCCTTGCGTGGATTGGTCCGCTGATGACGGCAGGAACCGCAAGCGACGTGTCAAACCGGCACTTCGGACCGATTCGCGAATGTCAAGTGGTGACAACTGTCAGAGTGAAGGGATCGGGCAAGCAGTAACGTCTGTCTCGATGTCGTCTTCGAGAATCAGATTCAGGTTGTGGCGTGCCGGGTGTGGACCGTTTGACTATATTCCCGGCAAGTTTTCTCAGGCAGATTCGACGGTCCACGCGATGCGTCGATTCTCCTGACACATCACAGCAACCTAATGATTCAACGTTACACCAGACAGTAAACCACCTGCCGCGGTTGTCGTGGTTTTCAGAATGGTGGCCGATTTCGTGTCATCAGTCTCGCGAGGTGTAAAGCGGTCAAGCCGGGGACGAAACATAACCAGCAGCAGCAGGGGCATATACCACAATACGTAGGTGCCCACGTCTTCCGGATACCAAAGCTGAGCGGCAACCACCAGCGCTGTGGAATCCGCCAGCAGGTTCTCAAGATTGCGGCGGCGCGGAATGACCGTCATCGCAGTCAGCATCACAAAGAAAGCTGCGGCAAGTGTGATTCGAAGAAAGATCTGGCCAACACCCATACTGCTGACGGGCAATTGATCTGTGAACAAACGGTAAACGGTCCAGTTGGTTGTGTGCACCAGTCGAGCAAGAAACGAGTCGGCAGTGGAAGAAGTCATTGCGACGGCGAACAAGGCAAGCGCAGCAACAGCTCCGAGCGACACACCAAACTTAATACTGCCCCGCCGACCGTAAAATACAGCCCATAACGGCAGCAGAAAGACGGCAAAGAACAGTGTTCCACAAGCCAGACCAAGCAGCACTCCAGCCACGGCCGGGCGACGATAACAGGCCACGGCCCAAATCAAACAGGCAGCCGGCAATACATGACTGAGTTCATGAACTTTGAATGCAGTGCAGGGCAGCAGCAGATAGAGACAACACATCGAGACGCCCAACTGCAGACTGTTGAAATGTGTGCGACCGATATACACAAACCCGGCAATGATAATCGTGTGCGCCAGGACTACCAGGAAGCACGCCATGGTCTGCTCAATGGACGTGGATTCAGAATCCACACTCACAGTCGCATCGGAGATCCCGCCAGAGAGCTGGGCAACGGCTGATGCTCCCGCGGCAATCAATGTTTCAGTCGGGGCCGGTTGTTCGTCCTCAGCTTCCGATTCATGTTCTCCGATGGCCTGACGCTGGAGTAACGCTTTACCGGACTTGACAGCGTCCACATTGCCACCGGGCGGCTCCCCCATGAATACGCTGGTCATGAGGACTGCGAACGCGGGCACACAAAGGAAAGTGAGGCCCGCCTGATTCAGGTTCTGGTCGAGTCTGGGGCGGCGCGTCAAACTCTCGTCGAAGATCAATCGCAAGATCAACAGAACCGAAAGCGACAGGAGCACAGTGGAAGACCACTGAGTCACCACCGCATCTGGTTGTTCAGCGCTAATCGACTCAACGTCCATTTTGTCGCTGCCCCAAGTGCTGGTAAGGACCAGCGCCATCGACAGAGACAGAATGAATCCTATATCGAGATTGCGTACACTTAGAAGTCGCGAAAAGCGGAAGAAGACGGCAAGCACCAGCAGCGACGCGTAGATCAACCACGCCGGATGAGCCACATCCACCTGAAAGAATGGATAACCCATTATCACTTCTCAGTCAACGCGACTCTGTGCTGCGGACACCACTCACGGTGGCCAGATCTGACGATCGAAGAGTTGTAACGCAGCAAAAACGTCCCGTAAAACGCACCCAATGACCCTAACCCCGGCTGTATTGAAGATTTCCGGTCGGTGAACTTCAAGCCTACCACGGTAATTCGGCTCATATTGTTTGGCTGTGCCGCTGCCGCAAAAGGTAGCGACGCCACCGAATTTGGGAGTTTACTGGTACAGATCTCAATGCTTGAATTCCTTCGCCTTCCAGGATTGGTCCGGCAGTTCCCGCCTTTCACAAGTTTGATCACGAAACGTGGTTTTTTGGACCATATCCAACGGCTTTGCCGAAGATATCCGGGTACATGTTCTGAATCATCGATTTCCGGAAACTCAAACAACATCAAAGAATTTGGTGATGCAAACGAATAAACCAATAAATCTTCACCTCTTTTGGCTAATTAAGATTTGCACCGCCCGCCGGAGAATGCATCCAACGGACTCACGACCCGGCTGACCGTTCAACGGGGCGGTTTCGTCCCAACGAGCCGAAAACGAAAGCAGAAATGTGATTGTGAGCAGGACGACAAACAATGGTGATCAGATAGTTCATTCGACAACAGAGAAACCAAACATCTCAGATCGGTTGGACGAGGCCTATGAGGTCAAGAAATCGCGACCTCGGAAAAATGACAGCTACATCGGGGGCCGGAGATTTTGACGGTGCACCGAATCATTGAAGAACAGCATGCATTCAACAAGGCAGAGGATTGGACACCCCCGAATTAAATGTTCCTGCGACCCAAATGACTGCCACTCCGTGATTTGGCCCATAAAGCTCGGTTGTTCAGCAGCCGGGCTTTTCTTATGTGCCTCGTCCTCCGATAACCATCGACGATGGATCGAATCACCCACAGAACAACCTTTGTGGAGCAGAATCCTGAGTTTTTCGGTCCGAATACCAAAAATGGACAGCATTCCTGAGAACGACTTCGAACCGGACTCCAGGAGCCGCCGTTTGGCGGATATCCTCCTGAGTTCCACAGGTGGCACAGATCGTCCCCCCTAAACTCTTGTAGACGCACTCGAATCGATTCCGACCGATTTTGGCCGGAGCTTCCGTTGGTTGCACCAATGTTTGCAGTCACGATTTCCCTGCTTTTAATTCAACTCAACCCGGCATCCTGAAATCGCTGTTAGTTTCTGCAGTCAGCTCAGGAAATTGCTGAAACCGAGCCACGATGGATACTCGACGCCTTCTTTTCTTTCTCGCCGTGTCATTTGGGTTTGTCCTGATTTGGCAGAGTCTGTTCGCGACCAAACAGCCTCGCCCGGTACCCCGGCCGTCCACCGAACAGCCGTTTCCCGCTGAGAATGATCAGTCGACCGACCTGATTGATCCGAAAATATCCGAGGTCAGTGATGCGAGCGCGGAAGAGAATGACGTGCCGAGCCAAACAGCCTCTGCCGTGGGCAAGGTGTATCAACGGCAGCAGGTAGTTTTGGGTTCAGTCGATCTGTCAAGTTCGTACGCGATGGAGGTCGTTTTCACGACACAGGGTGCCGCCGTCACGTCGGTCCGACTGACCGATCCGCGCATGAAGGATCTCAATGATCGTCGGCAGCAGGTTCAGGTGTTGGGCAACAACGGAACAGATCATCGGACCTTCAGCTCCTCACTGGATGTCATCGACCAGCAGTTGGATCAACTCGGTCCTGGAATGTCGCTGGAATCCATTGACTGGGAAGTCCGCGAACAGCAGAGGGATTATGTTGTCTTCGCCTACATCGCACCCGATACCGGGATGGAGATTCAGAAGACCTACCGCATCCAGCCTCTCTCTTTAGACAGTGCTGAAAAACACAATGCGTGGCGCATAGATCCCATCGCGTACACCATTCAATGCGAACTGACTATCCGTAATCTTTCCGAGCAGACCCGGAAAGTGCAGTACGAAATCATGGGACCCTGCGGAGTGATTCTTGAGAACGAAGAACACACACGTAAGTACCGCGACATCAAACTGGAATTTGTGGAGGATGGCAGCTCCGCAATATTCTCAGCCGCAGAGGTTCAGTCCACATGGAACGAGCAGCGTAGCCGCTATCCACGATCAACTCACCACGAAATCAGCAACGTCGTTCGTGAAGGGGAACACAAGTGGATCGAACCCGTACGCTATGCTGGAGTCGACGTCCAGTTCTTTGCCGCGTTGATTGCTCCTGTGGATGATCGATCCCCCGAACTGCAAACAGCTGATCAGTGGATTGAGCGAATCTGGCCGGTTCTCTTACGCGAATCAAAAACGTCAACTCTGGCTGACATCACATTCAGGATGGCATCAACACCACGAATGCTGCCGCCCGGTGACACTGTCGTGCACAATTATTCACTGTTCGTGGGACCGAAACACGGTGCTCTCCTTGACCCGGCGCCGTTCAGAGCAGAGAAAGTTCTGGACTACGGAAGTTATTTTGGATTCATCGCCCGCGGCATGCATTACGTGCTCAGCGTCCTCTACGAAACAGGCCTTCCGTACTGGCTGGCAATCATCTCATTAACGGTGATGGTCCGCTGCTGTCTCTTTCCGCTGTCGCGTAAACAGGCGCTTAGTGCGGCTCGTATGAAGGAACTTCAGCCGAAGATCAATGAACTCAAGCTGAAGTACGGGGAAGACAAAGAAAAGATGGCCAAGGCCCAGATGGAGTTGTGGCGAAAGCATAACATTAATCCATTGGGGGGATGTCTGCCGCTCTTCTTTCAGCTGCCCGTGTTCATCGGACTCTATACCTGTTTGAACACGGCTGTGGATTTGCGACTGTCCAGCTTTCTGTGGATTGACAACCTGGCCGCACCGGACTCCTTGTTCCGGATGCCATTCACACTGCCGATTTTGGGGACCGACTTCAATTTACTGCCGTGCATCAACGTGGTGCTGTTCCTGGTCCAGCAGAAGCTGTTCATGCCGCCCCCGACGGACGAACAACAGGAAATGCAACACAAGATGATGAATGTGATGACCATCCTCTTTGCAGTCATGTTCTGGCATGTCCCCGCGGGACTGTGTATTTATTTTGTGGCCTCCAGTTTGTGGAGTATCGGTGAGCGAAAGCTGTTGGGCAGCAATGTGCTGACCAAGAATGTCAAAGTCGAAGAGGCTGAGAAAGTCAGCTCGAAGAAGGCGGCCGGCAAACGACCAGGGAAGGGCAAAGCAATCACCACGGATGACCCTACCGATCGCCCTAAAGGTTTCCTGGAACGCCTGATGGCAGCCGCCGAGAATGCAAAGTCGCAGGCAGAACAAAACCGCAGTAACGGTACCCGTAAGCACAGTAATAGGCGCGGCAAACGTGCCAAGGACAAATGAAAAACTGTTCCGTCACTGGCCAACGCCGCGGCTCATTCTCGGATTAATGCTCCTTGGCTATGCCATTCAGTCTCGACGATCCCATTGTTGCGGTTGCCACTCCGCCCGGTGCTGCGTCCCGGGGAATCGTTCGGGTGAGTGGCGCCAACGTTGTATCGATTGTTGACCGAATACTGAACATCTGTGTCCCCCAAAAGGGACCACCCGTGCGGCTTACCGGCCATGTGGTTGCCGAGAGTCTTGGAACACCGTTGGCCGCAAACCTCTTGGTGTGGCCCGGTAGTCGCAGTTATACCGGACAGCCCATGGCGGAGTTTCATGTCATTGGTGCGCCACCAGTGCTGGAGCTGATGCTGGCTGCTGTCATTGACATGGGAGCGCGACCGGCAGAACGCGGTGAGTTTACAATGCGGGCTTTCCTGAATGGTCGGATCGACCTGTTACAGGCAGAAGCAGTTTCAGGTGTGATTGATGCGACTGATCATGATGAGCTGCTGTCAGCGCTCACGCAGCTTGGAGGCGGACTTACTCAGCAACTCCAAAACATCCGATCTGCGATCATCGCTATTCTCGGCGACCTGGAAGCAGGCCTCGACTTTGTCGAAGATGACATCGAGTTCATTTCCAAGACAAAGTTGCTTGAGCGGTTGAATGACGCTCGGGCGGTTCTGAAACGTCTGCTGAATGATGCCAGACACCGACTTCCGTCGGACTGTCGGCCGCGCGTAGTCCTGGCGGGATTGCCGAACGCCGGAAAAAGTACACTTTTTAACACGCTGGCAAAGGCCGAGTTGGCTATCGTCTCGACGATTGCTGGTACTACCCGTGACTACCTGAGTTGTCCGATCACAATTGGAAGTTCTGCGATCGAACTCGTGGATACGGCAGGCTGGGAAAGCCCCACCGACGACATCACAATCACCGCAGAGGAGCTGCGACAACAGCAACTGAACACTGCTGAAATGGTTGTGTGGTGTTCGGCAGCTGACCTGACTCGTGACGAACGAGCTGCAGACAGGGAACTTGGAAACCTGGCTGCTTCACTGGCGTGTCGATTCATTCCGATCGTTACCTGTACTGACCGCGTTCATGGTGACGATCAACCAGAGGGACTGATTCACGTAAGCGCTGTATCCGGAGCAGGTCTGGGTGAACTGAAGCTTCTGATCGCTGATCAGCTCACAGAGCATCAGCTACCACGAGGTGAAATTTTGGCGACAACAAGCTTGCGTTGTCGTGACAGCATTCAGCGGGCTTTATTGAGTATTGATTGTGCCCTGGATTCAACCGCAGGAGATCTCGGTGACGAAATCACCGCAATAAACCTCCGAGAAGCTCTGCGAGAACTACGCATCATGCTGGGCGAAACCTGGACTGACGAAATTCTTGATCACATCTTCAGCAGCTTCTGCATTGGCAAATGAAGCGGGACGCCAATTCCGACAGGGCTGCGGCTGTCGTCTGAGACAGAACACGTGGACATGAAACCGGCCAATCGGAAAAACCGTGACACCACAAAGTCCCTCACGATGGGGAACAAGCTGCCATCTTGCATCTTGCGGGACCAGCTTGTATCACATTCAGCGCCCAACTAAAAAACTCCGGCCGGTCGACCGACTTGAAATGTAGCAGAAGGTTTCGTCGTGGCTGATATTGATGTCTACAAAGAATGGCTGGGAATCCCGGAAGGAGACCGGCCACCGGATCACTACACGCTGCTGCGACTGGTAATGTTTGAGGACAATGCAGAGAAAGTGCACAACAATTACCGGAAACTCAACAGCCATGTGCGTAAGTATGCCACCGGCCGGTACCTGAAACCCTCGCAGAATTTACTCAACGAATTCGCGAAAGCAATGCTGTGCCTGACGGATTCGGAATCCAAGCGCGAATACGACACTTCACTGGGACGTGAACCCGCCGAAGCTGTCATTGAAGATGAAGCAAAAACAACGCTGCAGTTTCTCCTGAACAAAGGTGTGATCAAACGCATCCAGATCGGTGAAATCGAGCATTTCGCTGAT
This sequence comes from Planctomycetota bacterium, assembly GCA_963581585.1. Lineage (GTDB taxonomy): Bacteria > Planctomycetota > Planctomycetia > Planctomycetales > Planctomycetaceae > S139-18. The sequence goes on along the minus strand of CAUZPL010000008.1, from coordinate 33,901 downwards.
GCACGTGGTCTGTCCCACCGTGATGCCGTGGTACAGATGAAACTGGTAGATCCCGCTGAAGCCACTCAGGCGATGGCGGCAGAACTGCGGATGCCGTTTGTCGATCTGGAGGACATGCTGCCGGAAGATGAGGTACTTGACGAATTGCCGCGAAATCTCGTGAAACGTCATACCTGCCTGCCCCTGTTCGAAGACGGCGGACGTTTGCTTGTCGCCTGTGCCAATCAACCTGCACCGGGACTGGAAGATGAAGTGCGGATCAGATTTGGGATACCAATGCGCGGTGTATTGGCGGTACCGCGGCAGATTAATCAGGCTATCGCAAAACACTATGCCCCAGGGACTCGCAGAGAAGTGATAACCACCGGTGATGCACCTGCAGCGCTGCCAGCTGACGGCGAAAAATCGAACCCGTCAAAGGCAAGCCAAAAGGCACCTGTTAAGAATCCGCGAGCACCGCTTTCAGACGAAGAGAAAGCCAATCGTCGAAACATCAGTCTTATTGCGATTTGCTGGTCTGTGATCATTCCGATGGTAGCGATGACTACGATGACCGAGCTGAGCGGTTTGATGCAGGTTGGAATCACCGCGGTGATCACAGCCTTCGTGGCAGGCGGGCTCACGCTGACCTACTGGCAATAGAGGTTCTGTCTAGAACGAAGTCACAGACGGACAAATCGTAGTCGACCACGCTGACATGCGGCAATTCCATATCCAGCAGGCCCTGAACTCCATCGGCTTCAAAATAAAGCTCAAACGCTGCAGTCAGACAGAATTGTGGTCGTTTGTTTGTTTGTATTTCCCTTGCCGGAACGCATCCCCATCGTGGTTCAGACGATTCGGCCCTCAATTCACTCAAACAACCGATCGGCTGTGTTGAACACAGAGACCGACCAGATCTGCAAGATGGCTTCGCCGACACACATCACCCGGTCTGTCCCGCCCCAATAGATTTTGACCGTGCCATCGGCCTCAGGAACTGCACCAAATCTCTAGACAGCCTTATGGATGTACCCAGTAATTTATCAGGGTGCGCAGTGTTGCTGTTCTGGAATACAGTTTCGTCGAGGAGCTACGACAGCCGCGACAAACTGGTATGTGTGAAATTCCCTCTCAGTATTCGATTGGATGGCGCTCGAAGTTGCGGTGAGCGCGGTATTCGACAGTGCAGTCTATGTCAGCAACCTGGAACTCAAGATCAACTGCCGGGTCGCGTCTCGTGAGCGTGATATCGACATAGTTTTTCCCGCATGTCGGGAAGTCGTCCGGTGGCAGCGTGTATTCATAGATTTGGCTTCCCTGGTACGCCACTCCTTCGTTGATGAAACGATAAGTGAGGTCAGTGATCTCGAGACTCGTCTCCGCCAGTGGACGGCCGTTCAGAAAAATGCGGATTTCATTCATAGAAGGTTCTATGTTGCTGATGCGGACACGCAACTTGACGGCCTTGACGCGTCCCAGTTTGTGCCAGTGGTGAAGATCGTCAGCAACTCGCAGAGGAAATTTTCGCGTACGACCTTCTTCGAGCACTCTGGGAAGGGGTGGTGTTGTACCCGGTAGCCCTGATACGAATGATTGTGGTTTTTTTGGCAGATCACGGACGTGGTAGACCTTGTCGGCGGTTGCGAGGAGTTCGGGTGATCCCAGCAGACGGAATGTCTGACACATATCACCAAGCAAACTTAGTTCCTGGCTGCGTACCATTTCATTCAGGCCGAACCCTACGGCGCCTTGGTGATAAGCATTGGCAGCCGCTGCCCAGATCATTGCGGGTGTCGCCTTGTTTTCGACTCGCTTTTGCAGCGTCGTACCACAGTCGACCAGAACTCGACAGGCGCTGCCACGAGCCAACGCCACAACTTCAGAGAGGTCCAGGTCCTGATCGAGCACCTCGGACTCATTGGACGCGCAGATCAATCCATCCACCAGTTGTTCCGAGATCCAGCGGGCAACATCAAAACCGACTGTTTTCCAGACTCCAGGATGGGCCGGGATACGAACGTAAATCCGTTTGTGCCGTCCCTGTGCCTGTTCAGCTGTTTTGGCAACCTTTCGCAGTTTGCGCAGCCAGTCCGTCAGCAACGGTGCACAACGAGCCGCTTCGCTGTATTTGCAGATCGGCAGCACCTCCGACTGTACTTCAACACCGTCGGTTTCGTAACGGGCAAGCAGCTCCTCATAAATCCGGAGGCGTTCGTCTCTCACTTCCGGAAACATGAAATTCATCCGCGTGGCTGAGACGTGTTTTGCGCGCGGGTCCTCTTCCTGACCGACACGAAATTGAGGATTGTTGAACACAAAATCCGACGTCCGGCCGGTTCCCCGCACTACCTCTGTCGTGTAAGCACCGATGTTGAGTGGAGCACCGGCCAGGAACAGCATACCGATCTCATGACAGCGGTCACAAAACAGCTTCGGGCGATCCCAACCTTCAGCCACAAGTTGACGTATATGCAGTGCGTCGCGGTAATGGACGGCATGATTCCATTTGTCAACATTGTCGCTGTGCATCTGTCCGACGCGTGTGTCATACAGACACATACCGCCACGCGAGCCCAGTGAGAAGATAAGTGTATTGACACCTGTACCAGCGAGAAGATCCACTGTCTTTGTCACATCAGCACGGGTGAGTGGAGGTGTGAGCACGGACAAATGGTGAAAATCTTCACGGACAAAAACGCGCGGTTCGTGAGATTCATTGATCGAGGCGTCAACGTCGTTGTTTTCTTGCGCCCTGGCTGTTGTCGCAACCAGGGGCACCGGCGCCACTGCCCCTGTTGCCTGCAGGAATCCCCGACGATTCATCATGGCTGCTGATCTCCTGATTCAGTGGTATCCCACATTCGGTCTGCCACCAGACTCGAATGATATTAGCTGGACGGCTGCAGGCAAAACAGTGTGCGGATGCCGTGGCCGTCAAATGGCTCAGACTATGGACCGATGATGAACGCGTTCAAACCTGAGGCAGAACACGGTTCACCACATCCTGTTCACGTCCCGGAGGAAATGAAGTGAGGAACCATTGACTGACGGGGATGGATAGAATGTCGCAGGCGGATGGCATCGCGCGTTCGTCACGACTGGCTGAGAGCACCCGGACGGAGTGGGGGGGGGAACCTAACGCTGCGCCCGCGGCCGGTGAGCAGAAACGGTGACATACTGACCGCCCCGGAGTCAGACATATCGAATGTCCGGATAAGATGCTGCAATTACCGGATCCTGCCATTGCTCATCAGCTCGAATGGTGTAGCACGCCCTGCATTCGGTTGTATGAAGCGTGCGTAACGGTGGTGTCCAGAAAATGTGTATTCGAGGTCCGGCCTGTGGTGCGGTCTATATGGTGCATGAACGCTGACAACATTTGTTCCGACTGTAGTCCCTCCGTCCCGGGCCGCGACGGCAATGATGTGCGTTACGAATCACGACGAATCATTTTGGTCATTCCCAGCCTGCATTCCAGCCTCTGTATTTCGCGATTTCGCAGGTCATCGCTTCTCCGACGCCGGCGGGATTATTCCAGAGAATCGTAACCGTGCGCAGCATTGCCCGCGGTTCCTTTTGACTGTTGCAGTTTCGATTCCACCCGAGCTTGTCTGCCGGCATCCCTAATAATGTGCGAGTCACTGAATTCCTGAAGCGACCGACCAACTTCCCTCGCCTCCGCCTCCAGCCATCTGTATCCTGTGTTGATCCCTGGTTCGCTCGTTGAATTTCACTGTGGTGAATTTCAGTTGCTGTTTTTTTTATCACAGAAGGTGCGGCTGCTATGAACCGAACATTATTTTTTTCAGCAGCATGGATTCTTGTTGTTACAGTTCAGAACACGTTCGCCACCGAACCCGAGATGCCCAAAACAGTCGCTCCAGGTGCCTCTCTGAAAGAGGTCTTCGCCGCAGATAATTTCTTCGAAGGACCGACATGGGACCGGAGAGGGCAGCGTCTCTACTTCACAGCATTCGCTGACGACAGTCAACAGATTCTGCGTCTGGATGCACCAGGACAGGTTACTGTCTGGATGGATCAAACTCAGGGGGTGAACGGAACTTATCGCTCATTAGATGGTCGCTTGCTGGGAGCGCAGGCGCATGGGCACCGCGTCGTCAGCTATGCGTTCGGTCCGGAAGGGCCCGAAGACCCGAAAACGCTGATTGCCAGCGATCTCTGGCACCAGCCGAATGACATCTGCCAGACTCCCAACGGGGATATCTACTTTACCGATCCTGATTTTCAGAAACACGAGACCAGTGCCGTTTACCGACTGTCCCGCGAAGGTGAGCTGACAAAAGTTGTGACCGATATGCAGGTGCCTAATGGCGTGATTGCGTCGATTGATGGTCGTACACTCTACGTGGGCGACAGCCATTTCAAACTGTGGCGATCCTATCCGCTTGCCCCGGATGGTTCCGTAGGTGCGGGAAAAGTCTTCTTTAACCCGGATACGGAAAACAGATCCTCGCCCGACGGAATGTCGATTGACGAAAACGGCAACCTGTACCTCTCCGGTCGCGGAGGCGTGTGGGTGGCCAGCCCAACCGGTCAGTCTCTGGGTCTGATTCCGACTGCTGAGTTCTGTTCAAATGTGACTTTTGGCGGCAATGACGGAAAGACACTTTTCATGACCTGCAACAAAAAAGTCTACAGCCTCCGGATGAGTGTTCGTGGTGGCCAGTTTCGAGAGTAGTCATTTTCGGCACCATGGTCACGCAAAAATCCGTTCCTGACGCGCACCAAGCCATATCCTGTCTGCCGTCAGTAACAAAAGATGACGAACGTGCCAGTTTCAGGTGCCGCCCCGTCCGCCCTCAGAACGTGTGTTATGTTCTTAGCCCCATTTTTCCCTGCTGCATGCGTGCTGAGTTCAGATAACGTGTATGGGCAAGTTCGTCACGCTCACAGGAAACTCCATTGAAGACCATCGCAAACGACCGCCGGTGGCGATCGTCCGACATGTTGGCATCCGCCCGGTGGACCGTCATGCAGTGGTGTGCAACAGCATCTCCGGGCCGCAGGGGTATGGCGACTTCACGTGTGAAATCAGCCGGGGCATAGTCTGTAAGCCCCTGCGAAAATCCAAGAATTTTTGATGCAGCGTGCGGGCGAATACCACATCGATGTGACCCGGCTACATAACGCAGACATCCGTTTCCAACATCAATGGAATCCAGTGCCAGCCAAATGGTGACAACATTGGATGGCACCAGACAAAAATAGTAATTGTCCTGATGCGGCGGTGTGACGTGGTTGGTGCCGGGTGGCTTATTGAACCATTCCGGTTGATTGATGGTGACCGGTTCGCCAACGAGAGCTTCTGCCAGGGCAATCCACCGCGGGTGCTGCACGTAGTCGCAAAAGAACGAATCACAGCCCATCCGCTGCATTTGTTTAAGCGTCTCCGGCCGACCACGGTCTTCGTAAAAAGCATCCCCGTCCGACAACGTTGGTACAACGTCACGAATATACCGATCCAGATTCACACGCAGCTCAGCGAAATCTGTATCGTCCAGCAGTCCGCGGACAATCACAAAACCGTGTTCGTCGTAAGACTGTTTTTCAGCTTCAAAAGTCACGTCGCTCATCCCGTCACGCCAGAATGCTCTGGATGACCCGGCCTTTTGGTACAACCTCGTGAGGACGACCGAGTGAGTCCAGAATCTGTGTCGCAGAGTCAACTCCCAGCAGTCGGTAGATTGTTGTCATCACGTCGCCTGGGCTCACGGGACTCTCGGCGGGGGCAGCTCCCTGTCGATCGCTGGCACCGAAAACAAAACCTTCTCGAATTCCAGCGCCTGCCAGCATCACGGTGTAGCAGGCATTCCAGTGGTCTCGTCCCGCGTTGGCGTTGATTTTCGGTGAACGACCGAAATCACCCAGTACAGCCACCAGCGTACGATCCAGCATGCCGGAATCGGTGAGGTCCTGCAGCAGACTGCTGCAGGCCGCGTCAAATTCAGGAAGCAGCCTTCCTTTCAGATTCCGGAAATTGTTGCTGTGAGTGTCCCAGGTGGCATTGGCGTCGGGTGCCCATGACAACGTCACAAACCGAGTTCCTGCTTCAATCAGACGTCTGGCCAACAGAGTGCTTTGACCGTAGATGTTGCGGCCGTAACGCGCTCTTGTGTCGTCGGATTCCCGGTGAAGTTCAAAGGCCTGCTGAGCGGCATTCGACGTCACGAGTTCGAACGCCTGATTCTGAAAGTCGTCAATCGCAGAAACTGTCTGTTCATTTTGGAACCCCACGTCGCGACCAAGCCCCTGCAGTAGTCTGGCCCGGGTCTTCATCCGATCAGCTGTAACACTTGCCGGAAGTTGCAGGTTGTCAACGTGGAAGTCATTGTTGTTGGGGTTGTTGAGAACCCAGAAGGGATCGTAGGTTTGACCCATCAGTCCCGCAAGGAACCCAGGCTGCAACGGCCCCCTCGCTCCCTCTTTTGTTTTATAAGGCAAAGCAACATAGGGAAACATCCGGTTATCAGGTGGGCGCAGCCACGCCAGCACTGATCCGGGAGACGGACGATCTGTGGGACGGGCACCGCCGCCCAGCTCTCCACGGTCGTGTCCTGTCAGTGCGGCATATACGGCAGCCGCATGGGAATTATTCACGCTGTGATTCATCGATCGAATTAACGTCGTTCGATGCATATGATGAGCCAAACGCGGCAGATGTTCGCTGAGCAAAACTCCTGGCAGTGATGATTCAATGGGCTGAAACTCCCCACGGATCTCAACCGGCCCATGGGGTTTCATGTCCCACATATCAAGGTGACTTGGACCACCATTCAAAAACAGGACGATGCAGTTATCGGCCCGTACCGGGGTGGAACTTTTTCTGCCGGCTGCACCGACCAACCCCGCATTCAATGTGGACAGTCCAATTGCCCCCAGCTGGAGGGCATGTCGACGATTCAGGGGGCGAGGTGCTTGCGAACGTCTCGGCTGCACAACAATTCCCTTTCTCAAATGGACGTGTCGCCGGGAAGAATCTCAGTGTTCAGACGAAAGTCTCTGTTCTGTTCCCGCGGCGAATATTTTTTGAACAGAAGTACGTTAGTACAATCATTTGCTGAGGCGTCGCAGGTCAGCACGAATCCGGATCATTTTATATCGAGCGTTATCAAAGTGATATTTTTACCCGATGACATCGCAACTGTCATCATCGGATTTCAAATCAGCATGTTGTATCGCCTGCACCCGGGGACCCGCAGAACCAGTGAAGCCCCCGCCATCATGCAATCAACTCTTCAATCAGGTGCGCGTCGTAGACGTCGGTGAGTCTTTCGTCACGACCATTATGATGCCAGGTCAGGGTTTCGTGGTTCAGGCCCAGCAGATGCAGAATAGTCGCATGCAGATTTGCAGTCTGCGTCCTTTTTTCAACCGCACGATAACCGAAGTCGTCCGTGGCCCCGTAATGCTGGCCCCCTTTGATACCCCCGCCAGCCAGCCACACACTGAAACCGTAAGGATGATGGTCACGTCCGAAAACTGCGCCGGCGGACTGCAGTTCGGCCGCTGGAGTTCTGCCGAATTCCCCTCCCCAGAGAACCAGCGTGGAATCCAGAAGTCCCCGCTGCTTCAGATCAGTAAGCAGCCCTCCGATCGGCATATCCGTACGCCCACAGCACTTCTTCGTGCGATCATTGTTTGCGGAATGTGTATCCCAGGGCTGCCCGGTCATAAACAGCGACACGAACCGTACACCACGTTCGACGAGTCTGCGAGCCATCAAACAGCGAGTCCCGTATGATTTTGTTGTCTTATGGTTCAGGCCATACATCTGCTGCGTATGTTCGCTTTCCTGTGACAGGTCCATAGCATCGGTTGCCGCCAGTTGCATCCGGCCGGCCAGCTCAAATGATTTAATGCGGGCATCGAGGTCCAGTTCTCCAGGACGATCCGCAAGGTGGCGTTCGTTCAGTCTGCGCAGCAGTCGGGCTCTTGCATCTTCAATCGCATGCGAGCGCTGTTGTTTCGGCTGCAGATTGACAATCGGGCTTCCCTGTTCGCGAAAGACGGTACCCTGGTAATGAGGGGGCAGCCAGCCGTTTGACCAGTTTCGAATTCCGTCAACGGAATCACCCTCCGGATCAGGAAGAGCAACGAACGCCGGCAGATTACGATTTTCCGTGCCAAGCCCGTAGGCTGTCCACGCGCCAAGTGTTGGTCGACCTGCTGTGATCATCCCGGTCTGAGCCATCCAGATCGCCTGCTCATGATTACGGTGCTCAGTGAACATTGAACGCACTACGACAATGTCATCGGCATGTTGCGATACAAATGGCTGAATCTCCGAGAATTCCAGACCACTGCAGCCGTACTGTCGAAAGCGAAACGGTGAACCCATTAGATTTTTGGTACGGTTCTCGTCATCCGCAACTTCCGCCGGTGGAGCAGTCCCGTCAAATCGGTTCAGCATCGGCTTCGGGTCCAGAAGATCCACATGACTTGGACCACCGTGCATATACAGCTGAATAACAGCTTTGGCCGGTGCATTAAAAAAAGGTGCCGCAGCTGACGTGGTTCCGGCACTGCTGGTGGCTTCAGTCAACAATGTTCCCAGAGCGAGTCCGCCAAATCCGGAACCAAACCGGTTCAGAACATCTCGTCGTGAATAGAAGTTGAATACCGTCATTGATGGCTCACTTCCGGCGATTCCCTGTTTGGTGCCTGCGTTCAGGCAGAACCAGTACTCTCAGATGATTGTTTGTCAGACAATTTCGCTCTTGGACGGCAATAGAACTGTTCTGTCAACGTGATGTTGTCAGTTGCGCGAACTGACAATTGGGCTGAACAGTGATTACAGGTCGCATAGTTGGGGGTATGAGGAACCTCCAGCCGAGTACTGCACAAGTTTCAGGTCAATTCTTCAAGCATAAACCCGTTCTTTCAACTGGTTGATACATCAATTGTCCTGCCGGGCCCGTAATCGGATACGCAGCAGATGTCATTGCAATCCCTCTTAATCCACATAAATGAACTCATTGGAGCTCATCAGCATGTGGCAAAGGTCGCCTAACGCCTGCCGACGAACACTTCGGATAACATTCGCCGAACGCCGCTGCGATTTATCCTGTTCGCCCAGATACCGTGTGGTCTGTTCGTCAAGGAATCGTGAAAGCAGACCATGGTCATTATCTCCGGACGGGCGAGAATATGCGATCAAAAATGCACCAGCGGCAGGATCATTGGAGTGTTCGGAGAGAACTCGCTCCGCGAACGCAGCAGCCGCGCGTGTCGTGGTGTCACCGTTGAGCAGCGTAAGAGCCTGAGTTGATACTGTCGATGTGCTGCGTTCGATACAGTTGACCGACATCGTCGGCTGATCAAAGACCTGCAGCATTGTTTCGGGACGCAGTCGTTTAATCTTTATGTAGATCGATCGTCGATTCCGTTCTGCACTGGCCGGAACAAGCGACTCTCCGTCTTTCTGCCGGACGACTGCCTGAGAGGTTCCATACATCTTTCTGCTCAGTAATCCGGACGTGGCAAGCACTGCATCACGCAGCACCTCGGCGTCCAGACGCCGCATTTCCTGACGCCAGTAGAAACGATTTTCGGGATCGACACGTTCACCGGCTCTGCGATGTTCGACGCTGACCCGTGAAAGCTGACGCCATGTTGCTGATGTCAGTATCAGACGGTGCAGCCTCTTGACGCTCCAGCCGCTGCGCACAAATTCCGTTGCCAGCCAGTCCAGCAGTTCAGGATGCGACGGAGGGGCTCCCGAAACACCGAAATCGTCAGGCGTGTTCACCAGACCTGTGCCAAAATGGTGCATCCAGATGCGATTGACTATCACTCGTGAAGCGAGCGGATGGTCAGGTTGTGTGAGCCAGCGAGCAAACGCCAGCCTTTTTCCGCTCGTTTTGGCCTCCCCTTCAGGGGCAGTCCAATCAAAGGCTTCCGGAGTTTCCAGCGTGGAGATCACTCCTGGGTCAACTAAAGGGCCGGGAGTCAGCGCATCACCTCGGAGAAGAATCGGAGTCTTTGCCTCACCAGGCAGGTCGTACAGCGCACGCACTTCATCAAACAGCCATCGCCGACGTTCCTCGGCAGCCACACCGACATTGAGTTTATCCAGACGCTGCCTGTAGTCAGCCTGTTCCACAAGTGCGGCGTCCAGGTCCCTCCCCTGCGGCCTGAGTTGCTGTTCATACCTGGCCACCAGGGATTTTTGAGTTTCGGTACGCGCTTCTGCAGAAGCTCCTAATGCGGCTTTGACCGCATCACGAATGTCTGCCGGAAGCTTACCAAGGCGATCATCGAACAGTTTGCTCGCAAACGTCATCTTTAACTTGGCCAGCTCGGCTTGGATCTTTTTGACCCTGGAGTCAACTTCAGCATTATTCTTTGCTGCCGCTTCTTTTTCCTTTTTTGACGCGATGTGCAGCCGGCGCTCCATTTGTGGTATCCAGGCACCGGGCCGGTAGGCCGTCATGAAAATGGCCTGCATACGGTAGTAATCGACCTGTGGAATCGGATCAAATTTGTGACTGTGGCAGCGGGCACACTGTATGGTGAGTCCCATTGTCGACGAACAGACAATCTGCAGGGTGTCGAACAGCGTTGGGTAGAAGTACTGCGACGCCGCGTTCTTGATTGTTGAAAAATCAGGTCGACTCGGATCTGCCGCTGTTCGCAGGAATCCGGTGGCTGTGATCCCTTCGACGACTGCGCGGGGCAACTTGTCCATGGACTCAAATGCTGTCCAGTAATCGGTGAGTTCGTCACCGGCAATCTGCTCCTGCAGGAAACGATCGTAAGGTTTGTCGGCATTGAACGCCTGGATCACATAGTCTCGATAACGAAAAGCAAGTGGAAGCTCACGGTCTTCGTTCAGGATCCCGGCGGTTTCTGCGAACCCGGCAACATCCAGCCAGTGTCGCGCCCAGCGTTCTCCGTAGTGATTGTTGGCCAGCAATCTGTCAATCATGCGCGGGTACGCGTCGGGCCTGTCGTCGTTTGTGAATTCCTCGACTTCTTCCGGAGAAGGAGGCAACCCAATGAGGTCAAAAGAGGCACGTCGCAGCAGCGTGATGCGGTCTGCATCTCGTGCCACAGAGAGGTCGTTTTGTTCCAGCTGTCTGAACACAAACGCATCAATGGGATTTCGAACGCTGTGAGCGTCTGAAACATTGGGAACCACTGGCCGAACAGGTGGATGAAACGACCAGTGTTCGACGCCTGTGACAGTATGGAACTGATCGACATTCGCAGCGTTGCTGACACCTTCTGCTCCGTCATTGATCCACTTGCGGATGACACCTTTTTCCTCGGCCGTCAGCTTCTGTCCGACCGGAGGCATCTGCCCGGAGCTGATCTTTTCGTACAGCAGGCTGAATTCCGCTGCCCGAATTCGCAGAGCCGAACCGGACGTCCCTCCGGTCAGCAGTGAAGACGGACTTGTCAGGTTAAGCCCGGCTTTGGGTTCCACGCCTGCGTGGCAGCGGATGCACTTCGATCGAAAGATTGGCAAAACATCTTTGTCGAATGTCAGTAGTCGATCCCCGTCGTCCGCGCAGGCGTTCAGCGACCACAGAACGAGCAGGGCTGCCTGTGTTTTTCCAAGAAAACTGACACGAACGCGAGTCATTGAACGATTCCACCTTAGCTGTGCGGACAACTTTCGCACCGGAGTCCGCATTTTAAGTGACCTGTACGGCCCGCAGCCACCTTTCTTGGCTGACGTCCATCCAGAAATCCGCTGCCGTATTCTTCAAATGTGTGCTGGGTGACTACGAGCAGTGCAGGCATGTTACTAACAACACCAGTTCGAAACGGCGGTAAATCAGTAACATTCACTCTCCTGAGTGATACGACGACGGATCAGATCAAACGGTGTTTTTCGACAAGATCTCAGTCCACATCGACACCCAACCCGGAACGATCCGGCAACGTCGTGAGTGGTCCGTCAATGACCAATGGCTCACTGACACTTGAAAATTCATGATACCAAGGTCCAAGACAGTCGCCCGGGATCGATTCAATCTGAACGTTGCGTGTCGACACGATAAACTGCATCATTGCCGCAGCACCAACATCCCGTCACAGCAAATCATCCCGTCACAAGGGTGGATCTCTGCACTCTGCAATGAACATCTTTCCTGCCCCGGGTCGCAACCTGCCGGTTTTCCGTTGACGAAACACGGATGATTCAATGCAGGTTCTTTCATTCCACCGGCGAGAGGCACAAGCCATGTATCCGGACAACATACAAACGGCATGGTGAATATTTCTTCGCCTGTTGAACATGAAGAGACAGAACACCCGAACAGGAAAAGAAACCATACAGGCGGGACCGTGCCGGGTTGATCTGATTCCGTGACTGATGGAACGACCACTAACTGACTCGGATATATGCTGGTTCACCTGGCTGCATCCGACAATTGCTCCACCCGTGGTTCTTGCATTATCGTAACGGTGTCGTGACGATCCAGCCTGCACGAAGCTCCTAAAGGCCAGTTACATGAAACTTGAACATCGCGGACTCGTTTACGATGCCTCCGGTCGTGCGACAGATGAACGGGTGGCGTCATTCGTCAGTCTGTGTCGTCTCTCCTCAGGATCACTCATTTGCGGGTTCCAGCTTGGATCGGCCAAACACGCCGTCACATCTACGATCCGTTTCTGTCGTTCCGAGGACAATGGTGACACCTGGCAGGAACTGCCTGCTCGGTTCGAATCGGAACTGGGCGGCGTGCCGGGATCATTAGGCTGTGGTGAAATTGTCGAACTGGCACCGCAACATCTGCTTCTGTACTCCACCTGGCTCGATCGCAGCGATCCGGATCGCCCGCTGTTCGATCCCGAGACGGAAGGGATACTGCATACACGTCAACTTTTGGCAGAATCCACTGACGATGGTCAGACCTGGTCCGCGTGGCGCGAAGTTCGTGTACCGGACCTCAGCGGCTGTTCATGTACCGGTCCGATACAGCAGTGGCCGGACGGGAGGATTGCACTGGCCTTGGAAAGCTATAAAAACTTCGATGATCCGTCGCCATCCACACATGCTGCGTGGCTGCTGCTGTCAGACGACAATGGACAGTCGTTCTCGGCACCTTATCCTGTTGCACGTCACCCGGAAGACCGAATCTATTACTGGGACCAGCGTCTCTGTCGGGGCGAGGGTGACCAAGACGCCGTCGCCTTGTTCTGGACTCACGACCTGCCGGAGGAGCGAGATCTGACGGTTCATCTGCGTCGATTTTCATTGAATGATGATCCGGACTCTGCGGTCATTACAGACACCGGAATTCCGGGACAGGTTGCCGCACCACTCGTACTGCCCGATGGTCGTCTGCTGGCATTCGTCGTTGATCGAAGCGGACCGATGACCATGAAGCTTTGGCAGTCAACAGATGGTGGGCAGACCTGGCCCGTAGGGGATTCTCTGCTGGTGTATGAACACGATGAGCAGGCCGCATTGACGCAGGGCACAAATAATGTCGACTTCGCTGAATACTGGGAAGACATGCTCCGCTGGAGCTTCGGACTCCCGGCCATTCGTTCACTTGGAGGTGACCGAATATTGGTGGCGTTCTATGCGGGTGTTCCTGATTGTCTCAGTGTTCACTGGGCTCGGGTGGATGTGACTGCATGACAGCCGACTTTGGAACGCTGATTGTTCAACTCCAAAGCCATGGCGAGGAACCTGGTACGCGGGACACACAGACACTGTACACTGGCTACGACAGACGCCGACTGTAGCTTCTGCTAACGAACAAAATTCGCCGCCACTGGAGAAGTATCGCTGATCTCAGCAGGTTTCTATCATGTCACACTGCTGAGCCAGCAGATTCGCACCAAATCCCGCAGATTAAATTCTTCGGACTCAAATCTCCGCACAAGCCCCTGTTGTATTGAAGCCGAGTACCGTTGCTTTCGCAGTCACAGCAAAAACCGGATTGTGTTGTTGTGAATGACGCAAAACTATCCAGCCACGAGAGTCGAATGATGCAACGATATTTTTGTGTTGCAGTGGTGCTTTTAGTGGTCTGTGGAGCGTGTTTCGCACTGCGTGCTGATGAGCAGCCACAACAAAAACCATCCGATGCAACTCAGGTCGGCCCAAAAACGGAAGAGCGATTTCCGCCACTCAAAGTCCCCGATGGGTTCCACGCCACGCTGTTTGCCTGCGATCCACTGGTTGAATATCCGTCAGTCATCGCACTTGGTCCGCGATCCGGCTCAGTGTTTGCAGCTCATGACTATCTGACGGGACTGGGTGTCGAAATCGTGCGACGTGATGAAATACGGCTGATTGAAGACACGGACGGTGATGGCTATGCCGACCGGTCAACGAAGTATGCAGGTAAATTCAATTCAATTCAGGGACTTGCATTCCACGACGGCAGCATCTTCGTCATGCATGCACCTCTGCTGACGCAGTTGCGCGATACAAATGACGACGGAGTGGCGGATGAGCGTTCAGATTTAATCAGTGGTCTGGGACTGCCACCGGAAGAAAACGACAACCGGTTACACTGTGCAAATGGAGTTATTGCCGGTCATGACGGGTGGCTGTATCTGGCCTTGGGAGATCGGGGTTGTGACGTGCAGCGGCCGGAAGGTGATCGGCTGCTGTTTCAACAGGGCGGAATACTCAGGTGTCGGCCCGACGGCTCTGACCTGCATGTGTTCTCAACCGGCCTCAGAAACATTTATGACGTGGTACTGGATGATGAACTCAATGTCTTCGTCCGTGACAATGAGAACGACGGCGGTGACTATATGATACGTGTGTGTCACTGTTTCTCTGGTTCTGATCACGGCTATCCGTATCACTATTACGAACGGCCGGAGGAACCGATGCCGCCACTGGCCGACCTCGGCCGGGGGTCGTCAGCCGGTGGCACCAGCTATCTTGAAACAGCATTCCCGTCCCCCTACCGGGACAGCCTGTTCTTCTGTGAATGGGGTCGCGGAGTGGTACGCTATGCCCGGTCACGCAGAGGCAGCAGTTTTGAGCCAATGATTGAAACCGACTTTGCCACCGGTGCCCAGAACGATCCTTATGGCTTCAAACCCACAGATCTGGTCGTGGATTACGACGGATCAATGCTCGTCTCGGATTGGTGCGATGGTCAGCGTCCGAAACGCGGACGAGGCCGAATTTATCGGATTTCGTACAGTGAAACTGCGGGCCGCAGATCCGAGACAACGGCCCATGAGAGCACTTGCGAAACGGCAACTCTCATCAGGCGGCTGGATGCCGCCAGCTACCATCGTCGCGTCTCGGCACAACTTGAGATTCAAAAACGCGGCATGACCGCCGTGGCAGAGGTAGTGTCGGCGCTGAACTCCTGTCAGATGGGACTTCACGCGCGACTTCATGCTGTCTGGATCATTGCGAGAATGGCGCAGGAAAGCGTTCCCCAGGTCCTGTTCAATCTGGCCGGTTCTGATCCGGATGCCGTCATTCGAGCACAGGCCATCAGAGCGATCGGCGATTTGACCGATCCGATTCTGATCAACAGACGGGTCAGCAGTGACCGCGGCGATGTGGATGTCGCGGAGCGTATCGCATCGATCGCCGAGCAAACCGATCCACGCATTGTTCTCGAGGCCCTGATCGTTATGCGCCGGCTGAAATGGTCGGTGACACCGAAATGGATCACCGATCATTTGCCCGTACTGGATCCTGTTCTGAATCACGCAGCGCAACAGGCACTTCGGAATGCATTGAACTGGCCGGCGGTCACCGATCTGCTGGACAATTCACCTCGTCTCCGGAAAGTTGCCCTGCATGCAGTCGCCGAACAGCGGGTCGCCTATCTGACCGAACAGTTGATTGAGCGTCTGGAGCAGGATGAGAATCCGGAACACCGTCGCGAGTACGCGGATGCACTAACAAGAATCGTCCGCAAACCGGAACCATGGACATACTGGGGGTTTCGTCCCGGTCCGCGCCCTGCAGCGACCGTGGACTGGGAAAAAACCATTACGATCCAGACTGCTCTGAACGCATGCCTGAATGATCCGGATTTCGACGTCCGCGCGTTCGTGCTCCGCCGGATGATTCGGGAAGGGGTCGATCCGGAAATCTCCTTTCTTACCCACTGGCTCCGCAACGATACCAGCGACCAGCATGTTGTCGCGATTCTGGAGTCACTGACGACTCGCGACCCCAAAACAGTTCAATCAATTTTGGCTGACACAGTCATGCGACGGGATCTATCCGATGCCAGTCGACTTGTTGCAGTGTCGATGTTGGTCAATGTCCTGGCTGACCATGCCGGAGCACTGCTTCAGCTCGCCTCAAATCTGGATGACGGTCCGGTACTGGCATCTGTGCTGCGTGAATTCGGCCGACGACCGGAACTCGCTGCAGATAACCTGCTTCTGCAGAAGCTCGATTCAGACAAACCCGTCGTTCGAGTCGAAGCTATTCGATCGCTTGCGAAACGCGACAACAAAGTTGCGGTCGGTCGCATCGGACGTTTTCTCAAAGAGACGAATTCAGAAGTGCGACTGGCAGCAGTAGAGGCCGCAGGACAACTCGATGCCGTAGATACGACAGAAACATTGCTGGCTTTCACGGCGGGCAGTGATCGAGACCTGATAGCCGCAAGTCTTGATGCATTGCGAAAATTGCACGATGGTCGGGCGGTCCTGTTCGCCACAGACGCACTCAACCACCGGACGGTGCAGCCAGCTGCCATTGAATATCTCAAAGTATTTGGGACGGTGGATCAGATGGATGCCGTCGTTCAGTCCGCAGCGCGCAATCCAGCATCGGATTTTCAACACAAGGTTGTGGAGACACTTGCCGAATGGCACGATCGTTTCGTAGATTCTCGCAAAAGGACAGAGCGAGCGATCGCAGCCGTGCATGGGGAGAGTGGGCAACCACTTTTCTGGTACATTTGCGGGCCACTTCCTGACACGACGGTGGATCATGTGCTGGAAGGATTGAAAAACTCTCATTGTGACCTTTCTGGGGTATCAGACATTGCGAAGGTTTCCACAGTGTTGGGCAAAGGGATTCCGGCTGCACTCAGCCTAAAAAAGCCCGTGAATGCAGACGTTGGTACTGGATGGATTGCCTGGACACCGATTCGAGTCAATAGTTCAACGCAGATCGAAATCCTGACCTCCGCCACTGGTCGCCTGAAATTGTGGGTGAATGGTGAAAAGGTTTACGCCCGTGAAGAGTCGGGTAAATTCCAGCCGGACTCAGACCGCTTTCCAACAAGCCTCAAAAGCGGCACGAACCTGCTGGCTGCCAGAATTGAGCCAGGCAGTGCCGAGCCAGGTCGATTCCAACTGCGATTCCGACGACGCAGTTCGAAGGCTGAGCACGAACGACTCATCGCTTACGCCCTGAAGAACCAGGGTCAGGCGGAACGCGGGCACAAAGTCTTTGCAAATGCTGAAAAATCGACGTGCATTCGCTGTCATCGTCTGGGTCAGGACGGTGGACGCATCGGGCCGGATCTGACAGGCATTGGCAGCCGATTCTCGAGGATCCATCTGATTGAATCGATTCTGCAACCTAGCCGGACTGTCGCTCCGAGCTATTCAACAGTCGTCGTGGCGCTGAAAAATGGCAAAGTGCTGTCCGGCATCCGCGTCTCGGAGTCGAATCAGACACTTGTACTTGGCGACAACCAGGGCAAACTTCATGAGATCGCCACTCAGGACGTTGAAGAGATCGCAGATCAGACCGTGAGTACCATGCCGGAAGGACTGGAAAAGAAATTGACGGATCGCGAGTTCACGGATCTGCTCGCATTTCTTGAATCAGAGAAGTCCTTGCGTGGCAAATGATGCTGATGTACTGCCATTAAACCATTCTGCAGAGAGTTCCTTATGATTCACTTGATGATCAGGCCGACAGTCATTGCCCTCGTGATTTTCTGCGGTTCATTGTCAAACGCTCAGGAATCAACATCGCCGGAGATTGTTGTCCGTGAGGACATTGTCTACGGCCGGGTTCATGGGGCAGGACTGCTGGCGGACGTCGCCTGGCCGGTTACCAACAAAGCACTCCCGGCAATGATCTCTGTCCACGGTGGACGATGGCGCGGCGGACACAAGAAAGACAGCTCAACGATCGTGGTCAGCCAGTGGGCGGAATTCGGGTTCTTTGCGATGTCGATCGATTATCGACTGGTGGGCGTTTCACCGGCACCAGCCTGCTATCAGGACATGCAATGCGCCATCCGTTATGTGCACGCCCATGCACAGGAATTCAACATCGATACAGACAGAATTTTTCTGATGGGGCAGTCTGCTGGTGGACACATGGTCTCACTGGCTGCGACATTGGGCGATGGTCCGTTCGAACGCACGGGTGGGTGGGAAGACGCCAGCAACGATTTCCGCGCGGTGATCAGCGTGGCAGCCAACTACGAACTGACGACGCTGAGCTGGGGCAATATCTGGAACCCGACTTCGGGTGATGTAACAGAAGCACGAAGACTGGCATCTCCTGTTAATCATGTTTCAAAGGACTCAAAGCCACTTTTGATTCTGCATTCCGACAATGACCGATCCGTCCCGATTCCCAATGCCCTGATGATGGTTAACGCCCTGAAAAAATCGGGTGCACAGCACACGTTCCATCGTTACCCGGACAAAGGACACATGGGTATTACCGAAGAGGTAATCCTTCGTGCCCGCGAGTTCATCAAAGAACAGTCGCTGTCCAGGTAAATTCGCGGCATCACGGACAGGTGGATCTTTGCGACAGCGGTATGGCACCGGCCATTGTCCAGGAAATGCAGTGACGGTGCGCCGATCGAGTTACTGCCGACAGATTCCACGTGTGTCCTGAAGAGAACGCTGAGGGAACAGAATGATGAAACGACTGCAGCATGTGTCGCTCCTCATGACGGTGCTACTCATCGTTGGCAGCAGTGGTTGCGGGGGTAAAAACACCGTCAATGAGATTTCAGTGAATGAAAGCGGTATTGATGTCGTTGAACGCAGTGCCGTTTGGGATGACACAGAATGGCCATCATGGCGTGGTCCCCGCAGCGACGGTGTCGCAGTTAATCAGACTCTGCCCACCACATGGAGCGAATCAACCGGCGTCCTCTGGCGTGTTGATACTCCCGGTCGAGGACACTGTTCGCCGATTGTCGCTGGCAACTCGGTTTATCTGGCGACGG
Organism: Planctomycetota bacterium; assembly: GCA_963581585.1. Classification (GTDB taxonomy): domain Bacteria; phylum Planctomycetota; class Planctomycetia; order Planctomycetales; family Planctomycetaceae; genus S139-18. Next base: position 14,786 of record CAUZPL010000008.1, on the reverse strand, counting down.
CACTGGTTCAGCGGCAGGTACAGCAAATCATGGCCTTTGACGGCCGCTCAGGCGAGCCGAAATGGACGACGGTTCTGCATGACGGAAGTTTGCCATCCGAGCGTCAGCTTCACAACAAAAGTTCGCATGCCAATGGCACGATCGCGTGCGATGGCGAGCGTTTATATACGGCCTTCCTGAACTCCGACAGTATCGTCGCTTCGGCCGTCGATTTGATGGGCAGCCTCGTCTGGCAAAAGGAACTCGGAAAATTCGTCTCGATGTTCGGCTATGCTCCGTCACCTGTACTGTACAAATCACTGGTCATCTTTGCTGCTGACAATCCGGGTGGCGGCTGGCTGGCTGCCGTTGACTCGGCTACCGGAGAGATCGCCTGGCGCGTAGCTCGGGGAAACGTGGCCAGCCATTCCAGTCCAACGGTTGCCAACGTTGGTGATCGCGATCAGTTACTGATCAGTGGATGCAATGCGGTGACGAGTTACGATCCTGCCAGCGGCGACGAACTTTGGAGAACCTCCTGCATTGCCGAGGCAACCTGCGGGACGATTGTCGCAACCTCTGACCTGATTTTTGCCAGCGGAGGATATCCGGAAAAAGAAACAATTTGTCTTTCTGCTGACGGAAAGCAGGTCTGGTCCAACAAAACACAGATTTATGAACCATCATTAGTGGTCATTCGTGATCAGGTTATCGCAGTCAGCGACGATGGAATTGCATACTGCTGGGCAGCGAAAACGGGAGAAACGATCTGGCGAAAGCGTTTGAGGGGCAGCTTCAGCGCGTCACCGCTGGTTTGTAATAATCGAGTGTACGTACCAAATCTCTCAGGTGACACGTTTGTGTTCGCCATCACCAATGGTCGATACGAGTTGATCGCCCGGAACAGAATTGGGGATGACTGCTACGCCAGTCCCGCCGCTGCCAACGGCTGTTTGTTTTTGCGAATCGGTGTTGGCAGCGGCTCAGACCGTCGTGAGCAACTGGTATGCCTGGGGACGTCGGTCTCGGACGCAGTCGGTGAATAGATCGATCAACTGCCACCAGTTGTTCACTCACACAACGACTTATGTGGCACAACAGAACCGAGTGACGCCGACGCATGCGAACGCTCAGTTTGTACAGGGATTTCTGGTGTGAGCAATCGCCAGCAGAGAAACCACAGGGAGACGACATTGCATATCAAGTCTCAACGTCCAGCCTGGACCAACCTGCCATGCACATTAGTTTTTGCGACACATTTGATTCTCCCGATGGCGACAGCAGACGACTGGCCGCATTGGCGAGGGCCATTGCGAAATGATGTCTCCGCAGAGGTGTCCGGATGGGATGGAGAGTTCTGGACAACAGAGCAGGTCTGGCAGACCAATGTCGGCGAAGGCAGTTCCTCCCCCCTCGTGGTCGGTGATCGTGTCTATCTGACTGGCTGGTCAGGTGAACAGGACACTTTGTTCTGTCTGAATCTCATGACGGGCAAAGATATCTGGAAGCAAAGTTACGGTTCGCCGCGGTACGGCCGATTCTCCATCGGTGACAAAAGTCTCTATTCCGGTGCGTGTTCCACGCCCGAATTTGATCACGACAGCGGACTCATTTTCACTCTTGGTGTCGACGGAGCTCTGACAGCTTGGGATACAGCCGACGGCGGAAAGCTGGTCTGGTCACGAAATCTTTACGAAGAATACGGTGCCGAGCAAAGACCGGAAGTCGCTGTGCGGAAAAAGACTCAACGTGACTATGGCTACATGAATTCACCGCTGGTGACAGGCGAACAGCTGATTGTGGAAGTCGGAGGCAAAGGGGGGAACATTGTCGGATTCAATAAGAGAACAGGTGAAGAGCGCTGGAGTTCACAGAACCGTGACGAAGCGGGACACACGGGTGGCCCGGTACCGATCGTTGTTGAAGGCACTCAGTGCGTGGCGGTTCTCACACTGCGAAATCTGGTTGTGACAGCCGTGGAAGGTCCATCTGTCGGTACAACGATTGCTGAATATCCATGGACGACCGACTTCGGAAACAACATCGCCACACCGGCAGTTCACCAGAATTCCATCATCATCACTTCCGCCCACAACCACTTCGCCATGTGCCGCCTGAGAATCACTCAAAAAGGTACTGAACGAGTCTGGGAAAACACAATGGCATCCGGAGTCTGCAGCCCGTTGATTCACAATGGATACGTGTACTGGGCCTGGCGAGGTGTCCACTGCGTGGATTTTCAAACGGGAGCAGAACAGTGGTCGGGAGGAAAGATTGCATCGCAGGGGTCTTGTATTCTCACTGCGGACGAGAGGCTCGTTGTCTACGGCAATAAGGGAGACCTGCTGCTCACTGAAACCGCAAAACGATCACCCGGGAGTTATACTCAGCTGGCATCGAAAACAGTGTTCAGTCAGACCGACGCGTGGCCTCATGTGGTGCTCGCTTATGGTTTTTTGATCTGCCGGGACCGCGATGGTAATGTCCGGTGTTTTTCCACAGCCAGGCACAGCTATTAAGAGGCGACCGCTACAATGGATACGATGCTGACGATGATGCAGATCGCGGCGCTCGCAACAGCCGGGATGTGCTTCGCTTTGCTGGGCAGCGTAAAGTTGCCGCTGGCGCGCAAGCTGGAAATCGCCGAGGACAGGGTTGGCGGGTTCGTGTCGGTATTTGGCTTCACCCTGATTCCGATGGTGGTCGCAGCCGGTTTCCTCGTCGACTTACTGGGGAAACAGGTTGTCCTGGGTGGCGGCTTCATACTCGTGATTCTCAGTCTCGTTATGCTGGCTCGTTCAACTCGCTATGCCTCTGCGCTCGTGGCTGTCCTTGTGCTGGGAACCGGCTGGTCGGCATTGGTGAACGTGCTCAATGTCACCTCTCCGCCGGCATTTGTACCACCGCACGAACTCCCACAACGCATGGCTTACGCCATGAACATGGGCGATTTCATCTTTGGAATGGGAACCTTTGCCACTCCGCTGATCATCATCTTTTCCGCAAAGCAGTTTGGGCTGATTCGGACATTTTACGGATTCGCTGCGATATCGGTGATTCCACTCCTCCTGGGACTTGGCGTCAACTGGGACGCATTAAACGTGCCAACGACCCACTCTGTGGCCGGCGGGCTGGCGAAGCTGTTGTCCGATCCGGTTGTCTGGGTCTGTTCGGTCGCGTTTTTTTTTCATGTGCCGACAGAAGCGTCAGTCGCGATGTGGGCAACGACATTGATGGTCGACAAAAAAATCAGTGAAACCAAAGCATCGACACTGTTGTCCATGTTCTGGCTCACGTTCATGGGGTCACGCCTGGTCACTGCTCTGACGCTGCCGGAAGGAGCAGACACAACACTGGTCATGGTAATGGCCTGCTGCAGTGTCGCGATTACGCTTGGCGTCGTATTTTGTCAGGGAGCGATATTGATGTGCACACTGATCATCACGGCTGGTGCTGTTGTCGGTCCGATCTTCCCCACATTGATCGCAATCCTGCTGGGACATGTTGAACCATCGCTTCACGGGCGGGCCGTCGGCATTTTTTTCTGCATTGGTGGAATCGGCTGGACCACAGTTCCGATCCTGATCGGCATGTATGCCAGGAGGACCACGGTTCAGAAAGCGTTTCTGTTCGCCAGTGGCTCGGCGGCCTTACTGTGCGCACTCTCGATTGGACTGACACTTCTTCTGCATTGAGGGCTGCGGCGAAATCTGGGGCATGATGATGGGTAAACGTCACCTGACTGATGAGCGTTTCTCACTCAGCACGTATCACACAACAGCTCGCAGCGTGGTACTGTCGACTCTGCACGGTCCATCAAACTGTGTCCATCCTGCATGGTTCGATATGTGCCGACGGACTTAACGTGCAACCGCGCATAGTCACAGCAGCCGCATCTTCGGTCACATCTCAGAACAACCTCTTTCATGAACCCGATTCCTGTGCGGCTAACGAAATCGCAGGTCAAAAGTGTCTTCCAAAAAATCCAGCGCCCGCGGGCCGTCAGGGTGAGGGACTTGCCTCGCGGTCACTTCACGAGCCAGGGCCTCGGCTTCGGTTTTGCGATGGGTCAGGCATAGCGCGTAGATCAGTCGATAGCTCGCGATGCCCGGTTGCTGGCGATGTGATCTGGTGAAATGCCTCACAGCCAGTTCGTAGTTTCGCTCTGCCAGTGCCGCCTCTCCCAGTCTCAGTTGTAACATGAAGTGGTCCTGCCGGTTGAGCCGTCTGATAGCGCGCAGTTCGGTGGCGTCCGTTCCCAAAATCCAGAGAGCGAGATTCTTGAGATCGGTCTGAGTCAATACCCAATGCACCCTGGCCAGCGTCGTCTGGTCCGGACCGACCGCATGCAGACCCGCAAAGATGTCATGGAGTTGTTGACGAGCGGGGAATGAGGAAATGCTGTCCCTGCGGATCTGCTCAGGCCACAGTCTGCGAATGTGAGCACTTTTGGCGAAATGCTCTTGGGAACCCTTGGGTTCAATCAGTCGGGCGTACTCACGCTCGATCGTTTTGACCGGAAACCTGGGGGCAAGACGGTGTGGAAAATCATCGACCAGCGGCAGGTGGTCCTGGGTCAGGCTTCGCAGCTCATCCCCATCTGCAAGGTAGTGCGCGCCAAGCTGCGCGGGAGACTCAACGCCGAGTTCACGCAACTCCGGGCCAACGACTGGATCGTTCCATTGTCTGGAGAAATCCTGAGCTGAAACTGCTTCGGCGGGCCCGCGCACCCCGAACAGAATCCACTCGGTCCCTGATCCCATCCACAGTGACGACTCGGGGAAGACCTCTATAAACGCTCGCATGATCGCACGGCTTTCCGACTCTTCGACCTCCGTCATCGGCAGCCAGTAAGTTGCCATTCCCCCAACCTTGAGGCGGTCATGAATCAGCTGGAAATACTCCTTTGAGTAGAGGCTGCCGACTCCAGCGGCTTTCGGTGGAGGGGGTTCAGCGGTGATCAGGTCGTAGGAGTCCGTCGTCGTCTGAAGAAAGAAGCGTCCGTCTTCAATGTGCACATCAACACGAGGATCTGCGAGAGGGTAATCCTCGGTCCTGGGGTAGACAATTCGGTTCAGCTCAAGGATATCCCGCGAGATATCGACAATGTCAATGTGCTCCAGGCTGCGAGTGTCGGTCAGCGCCTTGGCCGTCGAGCCGATACCGTAGCTGATCAGCAACGCACGCCGTGGATTGGGGTGTAGTGCGACGGGCAAGTAGACAAAGAATTTCATGTATGCACGTGCCTGGACGTGCGTTGCAGACATGTTGTGGCTGTTGGTTTGCAGAACATATGAATGGGGTTGTCCCCAGCGGCTTCTCTGCAGGTAGAAGATTGTCTCCGTCGGGCTCTCTCGGATCGCAATTGTCTGATATCCCAGCTCGTGATTAGAGCGGAGGACGTGGGAGAAGATTCCTGCGTGCATGTGGCCGAAGGGGAAGAACAGCAGACCGAGCCCGAACAGCCCGCATGCGCAACCCAGAATCAGTCGACGAATCACCTGCTGCCCGGGAGTGGATTGGCTCGCTGTGAGTATGGCCACGACGGCGTATGCAAGCGCCAGTGTAAAAAAGGAGAGCTCCATGCCCAGGAAAGGCAACAGTAGAAATCCCGATAAAAGGGCTCCGATCATTGCTCCGGAGGTATTGGCCAGTGTCAGGTAGCCAGCGGCGCGCGTGTCGCTTGCCAGCTCGTCATGGAGTGCCTTTCCAATGACCGTAAAGAGCACACCGGAGAGTATTGAAACAAAGAGCATCAGCCGAAGTGACCGGGCAATGACCAGCCCTTCCTCGCTTTGAATAAAAGACTCAAGTCCCCAGGTCGGCGAGGAGAAAGAGGTGTATGTGCAGACAAGAAGCGAACCGGACAAGAGGGCCACCGCGGATTCCAGTCGGTGAAAAGACGGGCCACACAGCCAGCGAGACGCAATGACGCTTCCAATACCGATTCCCGCAAGTACTACTGAGAGCATCAGCGCGAAGTTCAGGCTGGTTCCGACGGCAAACAGCGCCATGAAGCGAAACCAAACCACTTCGAGCGCGAGCAAAATACCTCCGGAGAGGAAGGCGGCGGCAAGCAGTCGCCACGAACGAATCGAGAACGCAACAGGGGTCGGTGCACGACTGGAACTCAGATCTGCTGGTCCCGCCCGTCGGTCAAGGCTGACCGCACTGACTGCCGCGACGCAGCTTGCCACCATCGCAGCAACACCCGTTCCACGTACTCCGAACAGATCAATCAGAAGGATCTCACCCAACAACGCACCTGCCATGCCACCGAGGGCATTGCAGCCATAAAGGACACCGAGCGACTGACTGAAACTCACCCCACACTGGCTAAGGCCCTTGACGAGGACCGGCAGTGTTGCACCCATTGCAGCAGCTGGTGCCAGCATGAAGGAAAAGGCCAGACTGACCCGCAACAGATTCAACTCAACAGGCCGGTCGATCAGCCCACTGAAGAATGGACTCAACAGCTGGTTCAACGTCGGAAACACGCAAACCAAAATCAGCCCTGCAACACCAATGAGCACTTCGAGCAGGGCATAAAAGCGGATTGGTCGCCTGATCTGATGTCCGTAACGCCCGGCAAGCGCATTGCCGATCGCCAATCCGCCCATGAAACTCGCCAAGACGAGACTCGTAGCCCACACACTGTTTCCCAGCGCAAGTCCGGCAAGGCGAAACCACAGAGTCTCAAAGACAAGTGCGGACGCCCCCGAGAGGAAAAAGACCAAACTGAGAATTCGAGTCATAGAGGGCGTCCGACGAAAGTCGAAGAGTCCTGGCCTCAATCACGTGGATTCTACACGACCAGATTGCTGTGAATGCTTCGGTGATATTGGCATCAGTCCAGAACGAGACCTCCGCATCGGCTATCAGCCGGAGTTGAGCTGGATGCACTTTCTCTGAGACTGTTTTTTTGCCTGGTGATAAATTCCGTGCAACTCCAGCATTTCCATTTTACGACGAACAGTCCGCTGTTTGTTAATGGGAACCTTTCTATTGAAGGAGGTTTCCCATCACTGCCGTCGTCTCGCCAGTCCTGGTATCAGCCCGGAATACCCCCGCCCGGACCGACAAACAGAAAACACTAGACCGCACGTACTGGAAATTATGCCGGCTGAGCCTGATTTCAAACGGCGTTCGGTAAAACGGATGCAGGAACCCATGCCGCAGAACCTCATGTAGCAACACAGAGTGAAACGGAACCGCAGCATGAAATGGGGACGCGGACACGGTGACGCCGTCGGCACTGTTCCCTCTGGCGGCGAAGCGCCACAGAAACCAGATCACTCAATCGGCGGATTCCTGCTGCCAGATCTTCACAGAACAACCGATCGAGGTCACTGAAGCAGTGTGGGAGGTTCAAGAACCACATCGTCCGATGTGTCGGGAGTGAAAAAGTTTTCAGGCCCCTAACAGAAATCTGTGTCGCCGTTACTGGACATGCACACACTGCAGTCGAAAAGAATCTGTCGGCGTGCAGTCTGCACCGCAGTCCCCATTCGCAGATACACGTCGGTTTCAACCGAGTCCAGGATTGGTGACAGGATCTCTGCCAAACATATCAGTCATTGCCCTCCATCACTGCAGCCCTGAAACGACCAATTCGGATCACCTGCATCATGTCTGCTCGAGGACCATTTGCTCAGCCTCCAGTCGGCTGAACATGACCCTGAACTCCGGTGAACCGTCGTCATCCCAGTAATCGGTCGTGATCGGTGCGTCGAAACTCAATGGGATCAACCGCCACCGATCAGGCAACACCATAAAGTGTGCCGTTTCCGGAGGACGCATAATGTTGTACATCATTGTCCCATTCTGAAAACGGCTCCTGAGGATATACGGAGGTTGTTCCACAGGAGTATTGGCCTTCAGTCGTTCCAGTTCGTCGCGATCCAGCGTGACCCCCAGACCCGGGCGTTCAGGGACTCGAATGAAACCGTTCGTGGGCTCAAGTCGCTCCCGGACTACATCGGATTTCCACGTCTCGGCGTCGGTGTGAAAGTGGAGGCTGGCCGTCTTGAATGCTGCCTGCATGTGAGTCGTCATGGCCCGAGTGATGTGACCTCCAACCCACTGCACCATGAATGGCACGCCTGCTGCAGCAAAAAGTCCGGCTCTCTGCATGACCAGTCCCAGCTTATGGTGCCCGATGATATAACCGTCTGCTGCCCGCCGCATTGCCTCATAGCCGTATTCCAGCCGGCTGCCGTGAATGAGCACCGGCAGCCGGATGCGATTTCGTAAATCGATGTAGCTATCTATATCCGACGTTTCCAGTGGATCTTCGAAGCTGCCGGCGATGGGAGAGCGTGAGATCCGTTCCACCAGGTCCGGGTTGTGCCCATAGTGCTGAAATCTTGTGAGATCGAACTGCAGCTTGAACCCTTTCGGTGCGACCTGTTCCATTGCTTCGAGCTGATCGAAAACGTTCTCGAAAGGCGAAAGGTGATATTTCATCCACCGATATCCCATGGCCGAATATTTCCTCACGGCCTCGGCCATGTGCGACGGATGTGTCGAGACCGTCCAGGAACCGACAGGAACCCACCTGCGATACCGCTGCCCAAACAGCTTATAGACGGGCACCCCCGCTGCCTTGCCCATAAGATCGTACGTCGCCTTCGCCATCGCGATCGAAGTTTCGTCTCCAATCCAGTCGAACGGACTTGTGCCAATATATTTCTGCAGTACGTCCGGCGACTCGTTTCCCTCGCCCAGCCCGTAAAGTCCTCTGTCTGTATGAACAACATATATGGTGCGACTGGTCGGACCGTAGTAGTGATTCAACTCATACCGGAGCCAGTCCAGGTAATCGGGTTTGATTTCGTGCGTTTCGATGTCAGTGATTGTGATCCGACCGTGGGTCGAATCTGAAGTCTTTTTTGCCGCCATGGCGGCTGGCCAGGTTTTCGCCAGTGCAGCTGCCCCTGCAAGCCCACAAGTGCCGGTCTTCAAAAATTTTCGGCGATTCAGTGACATTTCACTCTGGCTGTGTTGCCCGGTTCCAGTCATAGTTTCCTCCGTTTCTGATTGAAGTGTTTCAGTGTATTTTATGCATTCGAGTAACGCAGATCATGTGACGTCCAGCGAATGGCACGTATCTGGAGTCTGCCGTGTTTCCCGACAACAATTTCCGGCGAGGCGGCCTGATTCGATGAGATACCGTGAAAGACCTGGAAAACGTCACTCCTCCTTCGTCCCGAACTGAGCGTGATAATCGGAATGCACTTCATTCCGGCCGTGCGTCCTCGTGACTCCGCATTGATGATCTGCGTTCCGCACCGGAATGTTCCAGCAGTTGTTCGAGTACCTCGTATGGTTGAGCACCTGTGACAGCGTTTCCTCTGACCACGAACGCCGGCACTCCCGTCAATCCCAGCGTTCTTGAGCGTTTCCAGTCCCTGTCCACGGCATCTTGATATCTTCTCGATACCAGCACGTCGCGGCAGTTTTCTGCCGGCAGCCCAGCGCTGGTTGCAATCACCGTGAGATTGTCGACTGACGCAAGGTTGATTCCGTCTACAAAATAGGCCTGAAACAGCCGGTCGTGAATTTGCGTGCCACCAGGCTGCGTAACTGCCCAGGCGGCAAGTTCCTGAGCCAGACGACTGTTGTACGTCATCGTGCGTTCGCCGTACCGCAGACCTTCGCCAGCCATCAAACGTTTCATTCGAGCTTGCGCGGAGGGTATGTCGATGTCGCGACCGGCAAAGAGTTGCTCCAGCGTCCATCCTTCCGGTGGTGTTTCCGGGTGCAGTGGAAAATGCACGAAGCGGACATCGATGTTCCACGCCGTCTGCAGCCTGTCAATACGCACGGTACTGAGATAGCACCATGGTCAAATGTAGTCGGAGTAGATTTCCAGAAGGGTGCGACTCACGTCAGGATCCCTGTTACAACCTTGCCATGCACATCGGTCAGACGGAAATCACGTCCCTGGTACCGGAAGGTCAGATGTTCGTGATCGACACCCAGTTGCTGCAGAACCGTTGCGTTCAGATCGTGGATGTGCACCGGGTTTTCGATGACGTTATAGCTGAAATCGTCCGTCCTGCCGTAATCAATGCCCCCTCTGATCCCGGCACCGGCCATCCACTTGGTGTAGCACCGAGGATGATGGTCGCGACCGTATTTGGTTCTTGTCAATTCGCCCTGGCAGTAAATCGTCCGCCCGAACTCTCCACCCCAGATCACCAGAGTGTCTTCGAGTAATCCTCGCTGTTTCAAGTCCTGCACCAGTGCGTGGCACGGCTGGTCAACGATCCTGCACTGACGACGAATGTCATTGGGCAGGTTTCCGTGCTGATCCCACTGGCGGATAAAGACCTGCGTGAAGCGGACGCCGCGTTCGGCCATGCGGCGGGCCAACAGACAATTCGCAGCGAAGGTGCCTGGGTTCGAAACTTCGGGCCCGTACATTTCAAGTGTCTCGCGCGTTTCATCTGAAACATCGGTCAACTCCGGGACCGAAGTCTGCATACGATAGGCCATTTCATACTGAGCAATCCGAGACTGAATTTCCGGATCTCCAACCTCACTGAAACGCTCGGCATTCAGTCGGACAAGTTCATCCAGCATTCGTCGACGCATTGATGCTGACATCCCTTCCGGATTCGACAGATACAACACCGGGTCACCGGTCGAACGCAGGCTGACTCCCTGGTGTCGAGTCGACAGAAAACCAGACCCCCACAGTCGGGAATACAGTGCCTGCCCGCCGAAGCCACCATTGACAGTCGAATGCAGCACCATGAAGGCGGGCAGGTTTTTGTTCAGACTGCCCAGACCGTACGACAACCATGCGCCTGTGCTGGGGCGCCCCGGCAGTTGGCTGCCGGTTTGAATGTATGTGATCGCCGGATCGTGGTTGATGGCTTCAGTATGAACCGTCTTGATGACGGCCAGATCATCGACCATTTTTGCCGTGTATGGCAACAATTCGCTGACATATATCCCGCTGGAACCATGCCGTCTGAATCTGAAAATCGATGGCGCAATCGGAAACCGTTTTTGTCCTGAAGTCATGGTCGTGATACGCTGACCATTCCGCACGGAATCCGGTAAATCCCTGTCGAACCAGTCATTCATCTTTGGCTTGTAATCCCACATGTCCAGCTGCGACGGTGCACCCGACATGAACAGGTAAATCACACGTTTAGCCTTTGCGGGAAAATGACTTAGTCCTGGGACGCCTCCCGTGGTCCTCACCGAATCAACAGGGCTCCCGGCGAATATCTGCGGATTGATAAGCGACGCGAGGGCTGCGGAACCGATCCCGGTCGACATTCGACCAAAGTAATGTCGGCGCGTTTCAATCAGTGCTGATTCTCGGACTGGATTCATATGATAGATCCGTTTTTTCCTGTCACAGGAAACACAAGACTCAGACAACACACAAAGTCACAGTCAACGTATCGCAGTCCGATAAACTGTCGCGTGCGGTCAACTAACCTTTTGTCACTGTTTCACTCAGATTCAGCAGCACATGAGTCACCATTGACCAGGAGGCCAGTTGACCGATGTCCAGCTGATCGTTACGAGATGATTCTCCGGCGGCCAGCAACTTCGTTGCAGATTCAGGATCGTTCCTGAACACATTCAGATACTCCTCATACAGATTCGAAAGCGAACGCAGTTCAGTGGCCGTCGGACGACGACTCAAAAGCGATCGAAATGCGAAGGTGACACGTTCTTCTGTCTCTACTCCACCCTCGGTTATCACTCGCTCGGCGAACCTGCAAGCTGACTCGACGTACTGTACGTCGTTCATCAACACCAGCGCCTGCAACGGTGTATTCGTGCGAGCGCGACGCACCTGGCACGTCTCACGATCGGGGGCGTCGAAGGCCGCCATCGATGGCGGCGGGACCGTGCGTTTCCAGAACGTGTACATGCTGCGACGGAACAGTTTGTCACCTGTGTCCTGAATAAACGTGTCTGTGTTGCTGCCGCCGAATCCAACCGGCTTCCATAAACCGGCCGGCTGATAGGGTTTCACACTTTTCCCGCCAATCGTTTCCACCAGCAACCCACTGACTGCCAGTGCCTGATCGCGAATCACTTCGGCATCGAGTCGAAATCGCGGACCTCGAGCCAGTAGTCGATTCTCCGGATCCGTCGTCAGTTTCTCTGATGTCATTCGTGACGACTGCTGATAAGTCGCCGACATCACGATCTGTTTCAGCAGGCGCTTTACGTCCCATCCGGATTCAACAAAATCGACCGCCAGCCAGTCCAGCAGTTTCGGATGTGACGGATGTTCGCCCTGCACCCCAAAATCCTCGGAAGTTTTTACCAGACCCGTCCCAAAAAGCTGCTGCCAGAATCGATTGACGGTAACCCTTGCTGTGAGTGGATGATTTGGCTGAACCAGCCACTGTGCAAGGCCCAGTCGATTGTCCGGAGCGTTTCCGACTGGAGAAGCCAGCCATTCCGGCACAGCAGACGAAACCTGTTCTCGTTTTGCCGAGTATTGACCTCGTTCCAGAATATAAGCCTGTCTGGGCTCGGGGCGTTCTTCCATGACCAGAGTTGCCGGTATGGATTTCTCCAGTTCAGCCAGCTGAGTCTTCAATTCAGTCTGCTTCGCCACCGGCTGTGCCAGTCTGGCCCCTGAATCCGGATTTACGTGCTGAACGTAGTAGCGAGTGAGATGTTCAGTTTGTTCAGCAGATCGTTGGCCTTTCTCGATGTCCAGCAGCTTCTGAATCTCAGTCGGCAGTGCGGGATGCCTTACTTCGGCTCGAAACTGTTCCCAGGCGAACAGCGAACGTTTTTGCTCCTGAGAAACTGTCTGGAACACAGTGCCGGCCGTATCCCAATACACGGTGCCGCCAACCTGCATGAACGCCCAGCCATTTAATTCTGCCCCAGGAGCAAGCCCAACCGCTGCAGCCGTAACTTCCAGCCGGACCCATTTCCCGGTTTCCGGCAGTTTTCCCATTTGCCGATTCGTGACGTCGTTGCGACCAGCTAAAAATCCCTTGTCGGCTCCCCAGGATGCTCGATGTTCCCATGTGCCGTCATTGAACTGTACCTGCAGCGTTTGTGGCGGATTTTGCGGATCGAGATATACGTGGGCAAACAGCCGTGCATTCACACTGATCTTCAGTTTGTCCGCTGCTCCGGTAAAAAAAATCTGAGTGATCGTGTCACGTTCACCCGTTTGGACAGTGGATTTCATTCCGCTGTAAACCGGGTGATCCGGGGCTTCCACAAACTTCCACGGACTCGTGCCTTCCGGTTTCGCTCCGGCAGGAATCTCATCGTCGATCCAGACGAACTGTTCGTCTGTTAACGTACCCAAAGGTTCAGTCGCCTTCGGATCGGTGTATTTGTATTCAGAAATCAGCGTATTGATCCGTGCATCCATTGCCGCCAGTTCCCGGGTGTAATGATTTTGCTGTTGCGTCTGGATGGGACTGGGAACTTTCACAACGGGTGGAGGCAACAGAGCGTTGCCGTCCATAGCCCTTTCAGTCAGGCTGAAGAAATATGAAAACAGCTGATAGAACTCCTTTTGTGTCAGGGGATCAAACTTATGATCATGGCAAGCTGCACATCCTGCGGTCAGACCCAGCCAGACAGTTGATGTCGTCTCGACCCGATCGACGGCGTAGCGCATGTAATACTCATCGTCGATTGATCCTCCTTCGCTGGTCGTGACATTGCATCGATTGAATCCTGTCGCAACGCGCTGACTCAGCGTGGGATTCGGCAAAAGATCACCTGCAATCTGTTCCACGGTAAACTGATCAAACGGCTGATTATCATTGAAAGCTTTAATCACCCAGTCGCGATAAAGCCAGATCGACCGTTCGTTGTCCAAATGCAGACCGTGTGTGTCTCCATATCGAGCTGCATCCAGCCAGATTCTCGCCATGTTCTCGCCGTATTTTTTAGAGCGAAGCAGACGGTCCACAACGTGTTCCCATACCTGATCAGACTCGTCGGCAAGATATTCATCCACTTCCTGAATGGTGGCAGGCAAACCTGTCAGATCCAGCGTGACTCGACGAATCAGGGTTTCCTTCCGGGCACGGTGTTCCGGTACAAGATTGGCCTGCTTCAGCTTCGTGTGGATGAAGTTGTCGATTGGAATATTTGTCTGCCAACCCACAACCGCAGGAGGAATGTGCGGTTTCTCTGGCGATTGAAATGCCCAGTGGCCGGACCATTCTGCTCCATCATCCAACCACCTTTTGATCATTGCAATTTGCGACTCGGTCAGTTTCTTTCCCGAATCAGGCGGAGGCATTTTTATGTCGACGTCCCTGGAGGTGATGCGGGCGAACAATTCACTTTGCCCGCTGCTGCCTGGTACAATGGCATGCTTCCCTGACTCCAGTGCGACCAAGGCCGACTCGTGTTTGTCCAGGCGCAATCCGGACTGTCGATTGGCTTCATCAGGTCCATGACATTTGAAGCAATTTTCGGACAGCAGCGGCAGAATGTCGCGGCTGAAGTTCAAGTAATCCCCCTCAGCAAACACACGCACCGTGAAACACGTCGGCACCAGCAGAGCCAGGGTCATTTTTTGAATCATCATTCAGGAACTCAATGAGTGTGCTTGGGTTATGATCAGGTAACATAGTGAGGACGGAAAAATTTCGGACGGAAGCCACATTTCAATGCAATAACATTCGACCGAAAAAGAACCTTGACCGTGTCTCAAACATCGGCTCATTCTGGTTCCGGAAGTCCTGCAGCAGAGATCAATTCCGTAACATCGACGCCTTTTTCACGCAGCTTTTGCGCGATGACCCGTGTTGATTTGGTGGCTGCATTCTTCAGTCCGG
>CAUZPL010000007.1:0-137865 GCA_963581585.1 Planctomycetota bacterium | reverse complement strand
TTTCACCGCCTTTGATTTCTGCTCTAACTGATCCCGAATGATGTCATGAATCCTCATCCGATTTCTCGTGCCGGTTACGACAAGATTCGTGAAGAAATCCGCGCATTGGAGGAAAATCAGCTGCCGGCCGTCACTGAGCGCATCAAACTGGCTCGAGATGAAGGCGACCTCAAAGAAAATGCGGAATACCATGTCGCACGTGAGCAGCAGGGATACATACAGGCCAAAGTCAGTCAGCTGAAATCGAAACTGGCCAATTGTCGGATTGTCGAAAAATCCGACATGCCAAAGGGTGTGGTGGCATTCGGAAGCTCGGTTAAAGTGAAAGACCTGTCCGATGGAATCGAAGAGCAATACGAGCTTGTCGGGCCCGGCGAGGAGGACTACGACGGAGAGGTAATGAAGATTCTCACGTCCAGCCCAATCGCGCAGGCGATGCTGGGAAAGAAAGTCGGTGACAGGTTCGATACGGAAGTACCCGTGGGCACATTAAGTTTCAAGATTACGGAAATCCGTCATGCTGACGACTGACTTGCGGTGGTGTGACTGCTCCGAAACCGGATGCAGGCGCTGATGACAACGCCGCCCGTTATTCTCGGTGCCGCCGGCATTGACATTCCGGAATCCATGTGGATCGCGGAAGCTTCCGCAACGGTCAGAGATGTTCATGTCTCACGCTGGTTCTGGTAGATCTGAGCCAGAATGTCTTCAACCGATTTGTACTTCCTGTTGGAACTTCGCACGGTATCGATGCGTGTGCGGGCATCCTGAGCCGAGTGTCCGACGCTGATGAGAGCTTCGTACGCTTCCATGAACATATCCCGATCGCCACTGTCCGGAACGTCGCTGTCAACCATCAGGGCGAATTTCGCCATTTTGCGACGCAGCTTGGCAACGATTCGTTCTGCCACAGCGGGTCCGACTCCCGGCAGCGTACTCAGTTGTTTAACGTCACGCTCTTCAATGGCTTCGGCGACTTCACGAACCGGCCGTATCATTGCCCGCAGGGCCTTGCGGACACCGACACCGTCGACCGAACAAAAAAGTTCGAAGAATTCTTTCTCGGCATCACTGGCGAATCCAACCATCCGCGGAACCAAACGTCCCTGCTGGGGATTACCTTCAAAGTATTCGATTGTCCTGAGGCTGATTTCATCATTGAGTTTTGACTGCAATTGTCGTCGGACCAGATCCGGCAGCAGCACTTCATGCTCAATGTTGCCGATGCGCACAGTGGCACAAACTTCGTTTAAGCCGACAAGCGTTCCAGTGATACGGGTAATCACGACATGAGACTCACTCAGAAGATCCCTGGCATAAACTTCATGCAGCGAATCGCACAGAATGATACAGACACAACGCGATGGCGGAAGCGTCTGCCACATCATTCGGTTCGGGAATCGTGGCCAGCCTGAGTTCTGCCTTCACCGCGTGCTGGATCTGCTCCTTTGGTGCTCGTCCACTGCCGGTGAGCAGGCGTTTGATCTGTGTCGGTGAATAGTGAACGACTGAAATGGATATATCCGCCAGCGTGGCAAGAATGGCACCTCGCACATGAGCCAGTTGAAGAGCTGTTTTCAGATTTTGCCCGTGCGAGAATATCTCTTCCATAGCCACGATGCCGGGAGTCAGCTCCTCTGATAACTCACGAATGCCACAAGCGATTTCGTGGACGCGATGTTGGAACGATTGTTTGGACGACGATCGAACAACTCCACCTTCCAGCAACAAGGGGCCGTCTGCGCGCCGTTCGAGCAGCGCGTAGCCCGTGCGATTGAGACCTGGATCAATTCCCAGGTAGCGGGAATGCTGCACGGTGCAGTCGTGGGGGCTGTCTGCAAACGACATAATTCCGTTCGCCTTGCTCCAGTGGAATGTAGCAGCAACTTAAAAATTTGGACTACGCTGAATTCTTCGGCGACTCTCGGCAAATCAGCACAACAACATCTGCGCCCATCGCTTCGCCGCGGCCAATTGGTCCGACTTTCTCCCCCGATTTGGCTTTCACGTTCAACACAGACTCACTGACCTTAAGCAGCTCGGCCAGACGCAGTCGGATGGCGGATTTCCAGATGGATAACCTGGGCCGCTCCGTTGAAATCGTACAATCCAGATTCTGAATATACCATTGTCCGGCGATTACCGAATCAACCACGCGCTGCAGCAAAACACAGGAATTTGATCCTTGCCAGCGATCATCCGTGTTCGGAAACCATTCTCCAATGTCACCCCGCCCGGTGGCTCCAAGCAGTGCGTCAATGACCGCATGCAGCAGCACATCCGCATCGCTGTGACCTTCGAGACCAAAAGGCGCTTCAATTGTCACTCCGCCGAGAATCAATGGCCTGCCGTCCACGATACGGTGAATGTCGTGTCCTTCTCCAACGCGATAAATCGGCAGATTTTGCATGTCTCTAAACAACTCTCGAAAATTCTGTCGGTACCACAGGAGCGGGGATGCGTGTGCTGATGAAATGTTCACTGGGAGACATTGTCTGCCGTTGACCGACCGAACAATTCACCCGTAGCCTCCGCCCTGTCAGCCGGTCGCCGACAGGATGGTTTGCCTCGATTCGTCCTCGGCGTATTCGGCATCCTGCCACAAGATCTGAAGTCCGTCCATGCGTTTACGAACTGTTCTGAGCGTATTGCTGCTGATCGCATGTGTGAATGGCTGCGCACATTTTCGAAGCGACGCAGCAAATCAGCTGCAGGCGCGAATCGAAGAGGAACACTTCAAAAAACCGGATGATGCGCCTCGAAGAATCCCGGTAAAGCGAATTGTTCGTCTTATTTCGTCCTCGATCGCTCAGCCGGTTTCAGAGGATCGAGTTCGGGAGGCTGTCTGGCGCCAGATGTGTGAAAGTGTCTTGCAACGGCCACAGTCCCGTCGTCTCCTGAACGAAAACGGATTCCGCGTTGGCGTTTCCCAGCCTCCGTACCCATGGGCTCTGAACACACTTCTGAGTACGTCACAGGAACAGCAACGTCGGAAAGTTTTCGCTGATGGAGGCAGCGCAGGGCATATATATTTTCCCGCGTCCGGAGAGGCTGGAACACCGATCATCATTCCTGAGGGCAGCGAATCGCTGGTCGAAATTCGACGAGGCAGGGGTGCGGAAATTCCGACCGACGCAGCGGTGCCAGGGCTGACGAACATTGACGCAGGTGATGAAATCCGGTGTGTCCTGCGAATCCAGTGCGTCGAAAATGGAGATGGCTGGACGCTGCTTCAATTCCTTCCCGAACTACAGTTTGGTTCTGAGACAATTCGACTCACTGTGAAGAACGGACAGGAACATCTGCCGGTCCGGCAAAAACGTGTACCGCTGTTTGATCAGCTGTTCGAAATAAAACTTCGAAAAGACGATGTCATCGTTGTGGGCTACAATCCCGGCAAGCAATGGACCACGGGCCGATTCTTTTTCCAGTCGGACTCTCTGAGTGGATCGCGGGAAAGTCTGCTTGTGCTCCGGGTTGCAGAGCTTGAAGATGTCGAAGGACGTCCGTCGCTTCAGGTCAGTTATCGAAAGTACTGATAACCCGCGCAATTACGGCAGTTCGACACGTCGAAACCGTCGGCACTTCGGGGGCCGGCTTCCTCTCGGCAGCATGTCCTGGCGCAGCCAGTCCAACATCACCACTCGTCCGGGAATAAGCGCTTCAGCCGTTGAATCAGTTTCTGTCGGGCTCGAAAGATGCGGCTGCGGACAGTACCAACCGGGATATCCAGCGCCTCGGCAATTTCTTCATAGGACATCCCGTCGATCTCTCTCAGGACCAGCGGCTGGCGAAATTCGTCCGCGATCGAATGTAACCCTTGCTGTACAAGCTCAACGCGTTCTGCCGACGTGACCACGTGATCCGGATTTGACGATGGTGCCGAATCCTGTGCCAGCTCTCCATGGTTTCGAAGTCGGTCCAGTGACGCTGCGTCAACACGCTGCCGACGCTGTGCGGTTCTGGCGGCGTTCAACGCGATACGGTACAGCCACGAATAGAATGCCGCATTCCGGCGGAATCCTGTAAGGTTTCTCCAAACGGAAACAAAGGCCTGCTGAGCTGCATCCAGAGCGTCTTCACGTGACCCCAGCGCATATTCCAGACTGTGCACAAGTCGTTTCTGGTATCGGCCAATCAGCGCATCAAAAGCTTCATCGCTGCCACCCAGCGCCTCGTCAATAAGTTCATGATCAGAGGGGTCAGACAAAACGAATCGTGAGACGAGAGATAAAAGTCGATGCTGGTATCAGACAAGATACTACGGCGGGACACTTTTTTTTGACAGCCGGACCAGCAGCGTGGTGCCGGAGATAAAAAATGCGATGCTGATCAGCTGGGAGATCGTCAGCGAAGTGCCGAGCTGTCCCGTTTCATCATTACGGATAAGTTCCAGGATAAACCGATTGATCGGGTACAGCGTGAACATCATGCCTACCACGAACCCATCAAACCGGCGTTTTCTGAAGAACCACACCAATGTCCCGGCCAGCGCAAATGCTAACAGCGAACTGTAGATTTGAGTAGGATGGAGCGGCGTTGTTGAAAGAGCACCCCGTTGAATGACGCCCTCCTGCAACTGGGCCTGGTACGTCAAACTGTCAGGTGGGAACCGTACCGCCCAGGGCAGTTCGCATGCTCCACCGTAACAACAGCCGTACAGGAAACATCCAATGCGGCCAAATCCAAGTCCAAGAAACAGTGACGGCGCGACCACGTCCCCCAGCAGCAACGGACAAATCCGGCGGTGCCAGCAAAAGATCCAGCCGCCGAGCGCACCGCCGATGACAGATCCATAGAAGACCAATCCTCCATCCCACAATGAAAGGATCGAGACAAGAGGGCTCTGTCCAGGAACTCCGTCGAAAACTCGGTCGGAATATTGAAATACATAAAATGTGCGTGCTCCAATCAGACCTGGAATCAACAGCCACATCATCAGATCCCAGATGACGTTCGGGTCCATCCCGATGTGCTTCGTATGATGGGCTGCCAGAAGTGTGGCAGTCAGGAATCCGACAACCATCATGAATCCATAACCGAACACGGGAATGCCGCTTCGGGCCAAAGGTATGTTGGTTGCATGAATCAGCAGCAGTGCAGCCGGGATCACGGCCCACATTGCAAGTGACATCGCCACACCGTTGCTGCTCCTGGTCTTCTGCCAAAGCACGGCCACGCTGCCAATGGCCACCACCATCCAGACGAGAATCAGCCAGCCGACTCCGACGTGCAGTTCGTTGTCAGTTGCCTGAGCGACCCAGAATTGATCAAAGACAATCCGTATCAGAACTTTTCGCATAGTTGAAACAGATTCGCCGGCGGACGCCGCCGACATCGCACAGCCTGAAAACTGAGCAGACTGTTGATTGCGTGGCCTCTGGTCCAGAATGGTTCGGCTGCTATGTTCAAACTGTAACGAATTCCACTTAGCCAGCGAACGTCAGGATTTGATTGTCAATCAAACGCGTCCTGCCGACTCGGGCCGCGACTAGGGCGACGGCTGTTTGATGATCATCTCCGGCAGGCTGCAGTGTCTCGGGATCAACCACCAGGGAATAGTCCAGCTCCACTCCGTCGGCAAACAGCAGTTGTCGTGACATTTCCGCCTGAATCTGTACCGGAGAACTCTGGCCGTCCACTGCCCGATTACGGGCCCGGACCAGCGTGCGGTTCAGAATCAGGGCCTGTTCTCGTTCCCGCGAACTTAAAAACCGATTGCGGCTGCTTACTGCAAGCCCGTCTGGTTCTCTTACGATAGGACAGGTGACTACTTCCAGTGGCCAGTTCAGGTCTCGGACCATTCGGCGAATGACCAACTGCTGTTGATAGTCCTTCTGCCCAAAATATGCCCGATCCGGCTGGGTAATGTTGAAGAGCTTTGCGACGACTGTTGTTACGCCATCGAAATGACTCGGCCGGGATGCTCCCTCCAAAACCTGTGACACTCCGGACACATGTACCGTCGTGTTGCTGTCAGAGAAGTACATATCACCCACTGTCGGAGCGAAGACTAGGTCAGTGCCGGCTGACTGGCACAATTCGAGGTCGATTTCCAGTCTGCGTGGGTATTGTTCGAAGTCTTCATCAGGTCCAAATTGAGTCGGATTCACGAAGATCGTGGTGATGACGACGTCACATTCGGCCCGCGCAGCGGCGACAAGACTCAGATGACCATCATGCAACGCCCCCATTGTCGGAACTAAACCAATGGATTGACAGGAACGTCGTCGCTCACGAACGCACGTTTGAATCTCGGCCGGATACTGGAGAACGTCCATGAGCGGAGGAATGGCTATTGCAGTATGTCGAAAGACCGACAGTCGCGCGGGACAGGGACCTGACTGGCCATGTCCAGTTTAGTGACGGTTGCGGGTGGTACGTCAGAACGGCTGTCTGTCTGATCAATAATTGTATTTGGGGTTATTTTCATCGAAGTCAAGGTTTGAAATACGGACATTCGTACGCAAATCAGTGAATTTGTAGTCTTCCACCAGAGGTGGTTTCGCCCCGTCCCGCACGGGAAAACCAAACTGCTGCACCCGTACAGCGATGCCGGTTTTACTGTCAATCCACAGTCGAGTGCGATGGAAGGCAAACTGCCGTCTCGGCCGAGGGTGACTGACGTCAATGACCTTACAGGTCATATTACCGAGTTTCGCATTGCGGTAGTACTTCACATCTGTTTCGCCGTATTTCGATTCTTTGGTCCACTGCCTGCGGAGCGCAAGCAGGAAGTTTTCGATGCCGGCCTCAGTGATCGGATGTCGATTTTCACGCATGGCGAGCGAGTCAGTAGGAGCGAGTCTGAGTGTTCCCACCAGGCTGGCAATGCCGGTATCGTGAACCAGAATCTGGCCGTCGTTGCTATCCTGAACATAGATGACTTCGCGACCTTCCAGATCGCCCAGAAAATAGAAGTAGATGCTGAACGGTTCGCGGCGAAACTTCATCTTCATCCGTTGAGCGACCATGCGGTTACCAACGAGTTCATTCTTCGTGACGGTCGTTTCGTATCCAGAAATTTCTTCAATCGTTTTCAGGCTCCTCTCAACGAGACGGAGCACGGGCTTGAGCGGGTGTTCCTTCGACTTCCCCGCGGCCGACAGTCCGGAAAGG
Source organism: Planctomycetota bacterium (assembly GCA_963581585.1). Lineage (GTDB taxonomy): Bacteria > Planctomycetota > Planctomycetia > Planctomycetales > Planctomycetaceae > S139-18. The sequence continues at coordinate 130,746 of CAUZPL010000007.1, read as the reverse complement.
ATGACTGCAGACAGACCAACGATCAGCAAACCGGTCTTGTGTTTTATTGACATCAGCATTCTTGGGTTCTCTCCGATATACATGATTCAGCACCCAGGTCCTGAGACACAGACCGACGAGGGGTGGCCCGACAATCATCAGAACAATGTTCGGATGAATGATATTGTGACATTCTGTCGTTCTCATTAGATTTCGGCAATATCTGCCTTTTCCGGAACAGGATCTCCGACATTTCAAACGGTGACTGGAATGGATTCCTCACGCAGCGGGCCGCTGACAACACTGATTCTCATGCTGCCCCTTATCGTCGTGCCAGTGCTGGTTGTTCTGCGACCTCCGGAGCGGGACAGCGGGTTTGGCAACGACGACCTTTCTGCAGCCGACGGAGACAGATTTCCACCAGATCCCGATGACTTCGACGCCATGTTCGACGCAGTGATTCCGGCCGACCACAAACATACGTCAGGGATCAGACTGCTTGATGAACCGTTGTCACGTCTGGAAGAACTCGACAGCGAAACGGCCGGTCGTGCTGGCACGCGAAAAACGTACGTTGAGCAGCCGGAACGACCAGCAGTTCCGGAGTCCGGACTCAACTCGCGAAGAAACCCGGATCTCACGCACTGGGGCGTCACCAAATCTGTCTGGTTTGTACCTGGAGATTCCGGTACTGTCGGTTTTGCTGCATTCGTGCCCACGCAGGACGGACGAGTCCGTTACCGTTTCGCTGCCATCGGCACTGCAGACCGTGAGGTCGTTCAGGACGTCATTCGGCAAATCGAAATCTGGCAGTCAGCTGAGACTGTTTCCGCTGATGGCAGAACATACTGATGTTGTTTGGTCAGCATTGGCACCGGCCAGGAAATATCGCGCACTGCCGGCCTATATTGAGATTCGGAGTTACCAGCGAGTGTACTCGGATCGCACTGCTTTGTTCGCCCCGTTTTCGCCTGCGACAATTTATTGACACGTCTGAAATACGTACGGACGGGTCGCTGCTGAGATCCAATCGCATGGCCAGGCTTGAAGCGGCTCTGATGGTTACGCGGTCTGCATCAGCCGGCAGACTGGCCAGACTGGCCTGTCTGATCAATGCCGAAGAGGCTCATCAGTTGATGGCACTGCTCAATGACAGCTACGACCGAACTCGCACGGCATTCCGAATTGAACGAACGGCCGCTGGCTACCAGCTCCTGACTCGCCCCGCTCTGGTAGGCTGGCTGGATCGACTGCACGAGCGACAGGACCGTATGAAACTCTCGCAGCCCGCTCAGGATACATTGACGATCATCGCCTACCGACAACCGGTCACACGAGCGGATGTTGAAGCTGTGCGAGGTGTCCAGTCGATCGATCTGATACGGCAGTTGGTCGATCGTGGGCTTGTTCGAGTGGCAGGTGAAGACAACTCCCTGGGCCGGCCATTCCTGTATGCGACCACACGGGCATTCCTGGACATGTTCGGGCTTAGACGTCTGGACGACCTGCCTGATTACGAACAACTGAGGAGGCCCAGAACAGAACCGACGGAAACGGACGACGACGATCCACGTACCTCCGATGCAGGTGAAAATGTTTCTGAAGAGGAAAAATCTGAAGACAATTCAGGGGAATTGTTCAGCGCTCGGAAGCTGTTGGACTCGAAAGATCATTCAGCAGCGGCGTGACGCACGCAAGAATATCGTCGCTGATGGAATTGACGGCCCGCAGTTCTCCGTCATCGCTGAGACACTCCACCACGTCCCAGTCGTCTCGCACGCAGGCAATATCCCGATAACACTGTCGCACACATTCTAGGTACGCTTGATCGTTTTCCTGAAGATCAGCTTCATCCGACGTGTAGACCCGCTCCTCTTTGCGACTCACCAGCTTACGACTCCAGTGGGAAGAAATGTCCAGCAGCACGTTGAGATTCGGGCGAGGCAAACCAAATGCACGGTGTTCGACATCTTCGATCCAGCCAATGAGTCTCTCGCGTTCGTCCCCTTGTAGCTTTGCTGCCTGGTGAGCAAGATTGCTGGCAGTGAACCGGTCCAGCACCACGATATCGCTTGAGGCCATCTCGTCCTGCAGTATGCCTAGTGACTCAAAGCGGTCACCGGCGTACAGCACAGCGACCAGTTGAGGATGAACGTCTTCCAGTGACCCAAATCGGCCGTTCAGGAAATCTCCGACGGCCTGACCAAAGTACGTCTCCGTATATCGGGGAAACTGAATCCTGGATGTTCGATAGCCCAAGTCGTTCAGTCGTTGAGATATCAGGCTCGACTGAGTCCCTTTACCGGAGCCATCAATTCCTTCAATCGCAATGAGCACTGTCATCGATCACTTTTCCGCGCCAGGAACCGCTACAGTCTTACCGCCGTCACACCCTCCTGGGTCGCAGATTCGGCTCGGCAGTTCACAAACCGACCCAGATCCCCCATACCTCCCGGGAATTCCACCGGCATATACCATTGATCAGTCCCGCGCACATAGCCCGGTTTCCGGCCTGATAGTCGTTCGGCCAGTACTGTCATTTTCGCTCCCGTGTCGACTCGGGTGTTGTAAAAATTCAGTGCCAGATGGCGTTCCAGATCACCAAGCCGTCGACCTCGATCCCTGATCACGTTGCCATTCACCTGATTTGAAAACTTGGTGGCCAATGTGCCATCCCGGCGACTGAACGGAAAGACGTGCATCTTCATAAACCGTGCCTGCCGACAAGTTTCCAGCGTCTCTTCGAATTCATCTTCAGTTTCCCCGGGGAACCCCACGATCACATCAGTCGTGAGCGCCGGATCCCCGCCAAGCATCTCACGGGCCTCTTCCATTCGTTCCAGAAATCGTGCAACCCGATACCGCCGCTTCATACGTTTGAGTACAGATTCTGACCCACTTTGCAGTGCCGGATGAAAATGGGGACACAGATGTTCGCAGTCACGAGCCGCTTTAATCAGGTCATCGTTAAATTCCACCATCTCGATACTGGAGAGTCTCATTCGCCAGTCACCTGGGAGGCGATCCAGACGACGCAGCAAATCCCATAACCGTTCCGGCCTCGCTCCAGGTTCCAGGTTGTTTGTGTCGACGCCGAAGTGGCCGACATGAACACCGCTGATGACGATTTCGCGATATCCGTTGTCAATCAACCGGCGGAATTCATCTTCGATGTCCTGTGGTCGACGGCTGCGAATGCCAGGACGCACCGTCGGAATAATACAATACGCACAGTTCAGGATACATCCATCCTGAACCTTAACGAACGCCCGATGACGGCCTTCGAAGTTACTGATGCCGGCAGGCATGTCCACGATCCCAAACCGGCTCAGCACGTCGGGAAGTTCCCGTTTGTCAGTAACAACTTCAATGACGTTGGGCAGTTCGCTGACCGCCTGAGGATCGCGAGTCGCATAGCAGCCCATCACGATGGTCTTTGTACCGGGATACTTTCGAGCCAGTTGGCGAATCACCTGGCGGGATTTCGAGTCCCCGGTATTGGTTACTGTGCACGTATTGACGACACAAAGGTCCGCAGACTCATCTTCGGCGGCCTCGCGGTACCCGCTGGTGCGAAGTGCCTCGCGCACCAATTGGGTCTCATACTGGTTCACTTTGCAACCTAAAGTTACCAGTCGAGCTGTACGTTGAGCAGTCACCACAAGAGAATTCCTGAACAGTGTTCGAACAATTCTGCAGATCCTGGCTACATCATTCGAATTCCGCAGTCGCAGACGTCAGTGGCCGGCAGGATACGGTATCAACCGGTGAATTTCGCTACACGTCGGTACAGGACACACACAGCGAAGCGAAATACCGGTGGGACCGAGAAACACGAAGATTATCCGCTAATCACGAATACCGCTGAGACTGGTGCGAAAGCATAAGAATTGCGATATCAGACTCGATTTCTGACATGCAATGCTTCGCAATTCGCCTCAGGCTGATTCATCGGACGTCGCCGGTTCATTGTCATTTTCATCCAGCCGAATGACCTTATAGCCTCCGATCGATTTATAATAGATGGCCAGAATCAAAAAACCGATGACCATTGCCCCCGGAACCATAGCCGTGAGCGTTAGTGCGCGACGTCCACCGGCGTTGAACGCCATCTTGATCGCCTGACTGTCGACTTCAAAGTTGCTCTGAATGAGTTCTTTCCGTGCAGATTTGTCTTCGTCGGACGATCCTTCGCGACCGTCAATATTGACAAGAGCCTCATCCAGCTTGTCGTCCAGACTCCCCTCGATCGCAGGATTGGCGTCCAGGGCTGCTTGTTGAAGACCTGGATCCAGCTGACGGAAACTGTATCCGAGAAACTTTTCCTGCGTTCCTTCAAAGTAGCGACTGTAGGTTTCAGGGGAGCTTTTCTCCAGGGCTAAATTCATTGATTCACTCTGCTGAGCACCGATCATCGCCCCACCTACAAATCCAACTGAGATCATTCCAGCAGCACCAAGTGCACTCATTGCTACAGCACCGCTCTGAGGATAACGTTCTCCGGCAACTGCAAGCATGGTTGGCCACAGAAAGGCTTTGCCGAAGCTGTAAAGAGTGGCAGCAGCGAAGATGACAGCCACGCTCTTAATTTCTGTACCCAGCCAAAGCAGTCCCAGCACAGCAATCACGGAACTTGTCAGCAGAAGGCCGATTGGATTGATCTTGTGGACAATCGGCCCCGCGAAGAACCGCAGTACGAACATCAACACCGACGTGTAGATCAGGACAGTGACAGAGTTCTCGACCAGGTTCTCCATCAGACGCGTCATCCATGAGTCAACGCCAAGTTCCATGTAGCCGATCAACGCATGAAGCACCAACAGCAGCAGAAAGGGAATAGAAGCGAAGCAGCTAAACAGAACGCCGAACGACGATTTTCCGCTTTCTGACACCGACCTCGGGAATTGCTGACCAATCACCATCAGTGTGATGAGTACAAGAATAAGCGAGTACGCCGACAGAGCGTAATGCCATGGGATTTCCTGTACCCAGGCGGTTTCGTTCTGAAAGGCGGCAGCAACCAGGCCACCCACGATCAATCCACCCGGCCAACCTGCGTGCAGCACGTTGAGATAGTGTGTTTGATTCTCCGGGTAAAGTTGTCCGACCAGCGGGTTGATGACCGCCTCATACAGTCCGGCGCAGATCGAAAATATCAGCACGCTGGTCCAAAGCAGCTGGATGACTCCTTTTGTGGCTTCTGGCTGTCCCGCAGACGCGACCCAACCATCGTACAATGTCGGTGTCATGAACATCATGGCGGCGCTCACCACGTGCAACACGACGGCCAGCAGCAACAGCTTCTTGTACCCGAACCGTTCCACCAGAATTCCACCGATTATGATTACGAACCCGAATCCGATGAAACCGGCACCCATGATCGAGCCAAAATCACCGGGACCGAGCCCCATTTTGGCCCAGGCCGGAGCTGCCGCACCTCGCGTTGCAAATCCGGCGCCCGCTGCGACAAGTGTCAGGAAACTGGCGATGAGCAGTGTTCCACGTTTGATCTTGGGCTCCATTGATGTCTCCTGCCGTCTTGGCACTTGATCGATTTTGTAACAACTGCGGGTCTGCAGACCTCGGCCGTGTGCATCAATCGCTCACGAAAGCCTCTGCGGTTACGACAAATTTTTTGCACGACGGTCGTCTGGTCGAACCATCTGACCGGTGCGACCAAGTAACCACGATATCAGGCAGAATTTTGGTTTTCTATTGACCTGCGCTGTTTCACTGGACGCAAATCGAATTCGGCTGGTGTCGCTCAGCGTAAGCGAAAAATACGAACGATCGCGGGGGAGACGGAAAGTTCTACTCCCGGACAGGCATCCGGTTTTTTATCAACGTGTTGCAGACTCGTTGCCAGGCTGATCCAGTGAGCCTGCGTCATGGCCTGTTGTGGCCATGACTGATGATCCCAAATCAGTCGCAGCGATACCCGTACAACGGACGCCGGCCACAGGGCGAGTTTGGTACGATCAAGTCGGCAGACGCTTGGTTGAAGCTCGAGTACTACATCTTCAAGACAGCGCTGTGCAACCTGGGTTACCTGGTCTTCCGCATCACATGCATGACCGGCAAGCCTGACCAGGCTGCTGACAACCTGGGGATTGTATTCCTCCGAAAGCAATGGCATCAGATGCCGGCGGATTCTGTTTCGGGTGAATTTGGCAGAAGCGTTCGATTCATCTATGCGCCATGCCAGCTGCTGGCAGCGAAGAAAGGTATCGATCATCCTTCTGGCGACATTCAGCATTGGGCGAATCAGACGAATTCCTTCACACATGGGTCTGGCCCGGGACATCCCGGCCAATCCTCTCAAACCAGTTCCACGAATAATGTTGTGCAGAACTGTTTCCGCCTGATCATCCTGATGATGGGCGGAAACGACAGAGCGAAACCCTATTGCCTGGGCTGTGTCCTGCAGCAGTTGATACCGACTTTTCCGGGCGACCTCTTCGATGCCACCGCCGGCAGTCTGTCTCCGTTTCCGCACGTCACATGTCAAATGCACAAACCGTAATCCCTGAGATTCAGTGGCTACCCGAACAAATTCAGCATCAGCTGCACTTTGCGAACACCGCAGCTGATGATCAACGTGTGCGACGATAATCCGGTCTTTACGTTCCGACCACAGCTGACAGGTTGCGTGAAGAAGTGACATGCTGTCGGCGCCGCCCGACACGGCCAGTACCAGTCCCTCGTCCGGACCGTCACACCCGCAATCTGCATAGCCCGCGGACAGAGATTTCAGGAATTCGACGCTGTCAACCACGTTTGCAGTCATTCATCACGATAAGGAGTAAAAGACATCGCCAGAGCTGGCTTGGGTGCTGGTTGACCGGATTTCTCACTGTGTTAGCATGAGGCAGGACGAACCATCAGATCTTCGGATCCTGACGTGAATCTGACACATAAACCAGCTTTCGTGAGCGGTTCGTTGGAGTTTGCCTGAAAGACCGCCTCTGCCTTTCCGACGTGCGACATGTTTCCCTTACTGGTCCTTATTTCGCTGCTGGCTGTCCTGCTGACTCAAATCAGCAGTTTTCAGTACAGGCCGGAATGCTTCCGCTCGATTGGACGGAGATTTCGGCCCCGGATTGACTGGCGGACCGCCACGTCAATCCAGCCGGCGATTTGGTGCACGGCCTGCTCACGGGCAGCCGCGTACAATGCCGGGGTTCCACCGGGACTGCACAGCGTAACGTTGGTTTAGGTGCCGCGAGTTTTCGAGCAGCCCGATGCAACTGTTGCACGTCCAGCGTTTTTTCTGCGTCCATTCGAAACTTGACGGCGGCAGATTCTGCAGTCGCCCGAATTCGAATGTGAGCAGCAGACGTCAGGCACTCAGGAACCGCCTTACATCAGGACGTTTCCATGGAATACTTCCTCCCCGCTGTTGTCGGGGTCCTTAGTATCGTGCTTGGATTCTTCCTCGACCGACTTCTCAAGGGAAGTGCGTACAAAGGTCGAGACGAAATCCTTGAGCAGGCAAAAAGGGATTCCGACAATTATCGCCGCAACGAAGAAATCGCCATTAAGGAGGATATGCTCAGACGCCGCGAAGAACAGGAACAGAAACTGGAACAACTTCGCGAGAAAGTCCGCAACCGTGAACGTGGTGCGGACAAGCGGGAATCCCAGCTGCAGGACCTCCAGAACAACATCACCAAGAAGGAGCAAATGCTGCAGGCAACGCAGCTCAAACTCAGCGAACGTAACAAAGCCACCGAAGCTCGGCAAAAAAAACTGAACCGTCTGTTGAAGGAAGAACAGGAGCAGCTCTACAAAATCAGCGGCCTGAGTAAGGATCAGGCATCGGAACAGCTGCTTCGGCGGATTGAGCGCGATTTATCCGAGGAAGTCGGTGCTTTGATCATGAAGCACGAAGACGAAGTCAAAGGTGCCTGCGAAAAGCAGGCCCGGGAAATCATTGGGATGGCTGTTCAGCGATACGCCTCCACTCATGTTTCGGAGACGACGGTATCCAGTGTGGATATCCCCAGCGATGAAATGAAAGGCCGTATCATCGGCCGGGAAGGCCGTAACATTCGAGCTTTCGAAAAGGCGACCGGAGTCGACGTGATCGTTGATGACACTCCAGGAGTCGTCATCGTCTCAGCGTTTGACAACGTCCGCCGTGAAGTCGGCAAACTGTCGCTCGCACGTTTGATTCAGGATGGCCGGATTCATCCGTCGCGGATCGAAGAAGTTGTGGCGGAAACGCAAAAGGAAATGGAAGAACATATTCGCCGTATGGGAATGGAAGCGTGCGAAGAAGCTGGTATTCGGGGACTGCACAAGAAACTCGTCGGTCTGATGGGCCGACTCCAGTTCCGCACCAGTTATAGTCAGAATATTCGTCAGCACTCCATTGAGGTGGCTCATCTGACGGGAATGATTGCGGAGCAGCTGGGGCTCGATGGAACACTTGCCCGACGCTGCGGATTCCTTCACGACCTTGGCAAAGCGGCCGACCACGAAATGGAAGGCGGACATCCGGCGGTGGGAGCGGAGTTGCTCAAACGCTACGGCGAAGGTGAAGAAGTCGTCCATGCGGCGGCAGGCCATCATGACGATATCCGACCCGAACATATCTACACTGTACTCGTGGCGGCAGCCGACGCCATTTCCGCTGCTCGACCAGGTGCTCGACGCGAGACCCTCGAAAAATATGTTCGGCGGCTGGAAGAACTCGAAGCGCTGGTCTGCGGATTTCCAGGTGTCGACCACGCATTCGCTGTGCAGGCGGGACGTGAAGTTCGCATCCTCGTGGATTCTTCTCACGTGAATGATCGGCAGGCGAAAAAGTTGAGCCGTGATGTGGCGGGGGCCATTGAGCAGACGTTGACTTACCCAGGTGAAGTGAAGGTCACTGTTTTGCGTGAAACCCGTGCCGTCGAGTATGCGAAATGACATGAGACATCTGGCTTTGTCTGTTTGAGGATCCGGAAGGAGCACGCACTCACTCGCTGTCATTGAATTCTCAAACGAGACTCAACTCTCTGGCTAAACGAACAAGAGGCTCATATGTCACCGGAGCCGATCCCTGCTGTTGGAGTCGCTACCGTTTTGGAGATGACTGTTGTCTTTCGAACCAACGCGTTTGTTACGCTGACCGCGGCTGCCGTTTTAGTCCGCCTGCGGGCCCCGGGCGAAGTGGAGGCGAAGACTGCAGTTAATGCGGATGCAGGTAACTCCGTTAAAGACTCGGTCATCACCGCACTCAACCACGCCTTTACCAGCCATTGGTTGTATCCGAGTGACCTGCCATCGGCCAGACAAACCCAGGCGGGCAGCTGTGCAGCCCCGACCTCTGTCCGGCAAACCGATCGGGCAATTCACAAATTCCTGAGATTCGGGATGGCAGTCCGGCTTAAGGTCGTTCAGGCATGCAGCACAACTGCTATGATCGGTCCGGTAATGTGTCTGTTACTCGCTTCCTAATCCCAGACTTCGTTCATTCGCTTTCATTTCGATCATCAAGCCGCCCGAATGTCCGTCGACACGTCCAAATTGACACAGCCCAACTCATTGCGAGAACTGCTGGGCTATCTGAATTTCTCTGACGGTACGCCGAGCAGGTCGTTTCAGGCTGCGGTGAATGCACTGTTTACCAATTCCAATGCCCCCGCGAATCCGATCGACCTCAAACAGCGGTTGTTGTCGGCGCTTGCCGAACTTCTGACAACCGACGAACCTGGATTCAGTGACATCACTCAGGCAGAGAATGTTATTTCAACAGCGATCGATCGAGTGATTCCGGCCTATATTCAGCATCATTGGAATCTACTGTTCCATCTGGACGACGCAGAGTTCTATTCGCCTTTTTTTCTGGGACGGATCTTCGAAGTCACGCTCCAGAGCGGAAGTCGGCATGGCTGGAATAACGAGACTCAACTGATCCCCGCAGTGCTGGACTCGCTCAATCAGTTTGTCGGGTATCGGCCGGTCGCCGTGCTGGAGAACGGTCGCAAAGCGGAAGTCTACAGTCACGAACGGTTCTGCCCGATTCCATTGTATCTGCGCGGAGTTGGGGTTGCCGCCGGACGATGGCACCAATTGCTGGAATCAACACTCGACTTTCTCAGTAAACTGCCGGACGAACTGACGGAACCGGCTCATTTCAATTTGAGTCGCATGGTTGAACTTTGCCTGGATGTTCGGGCGCACGATCATCTGCATCCAGTCACCAAACGCACCAATTATATGTTCGGAGAATGGGACCCCGAACTCATCGACACGAAAGGCTTTTACCAGCGTTTTATCATTCGTCACATCATTCTGGACACGCTGCTGGACTGGCTTCATACTGAAAACGGTACGTCATACGAAGAGCGACTCTTCGATTCGTCAGCAGTGCTGGCCGGAACCATTCTGATGGCATCATCGATCAGTGGTTCCGGCCCGCAAACACATGATTCCGACGTGTCACTGACATCGTTACTGCCGGCGGTCGCACGGCAGCGCGATGCGTTCTATCAGACGCTGCTGGAAACCACTCAGGGTGGTCGCCGTGAGCGTCTGGAACGCCTGACAAAAGAATCGCGACAACCGTTCGGTCACGTGCGCCATGAACTCAACATGAATTTGTCTCGTTACGGAGCGCGACAGGTTCAGCATCGGCATCTTTCATGGCTGTATGCTTCGATGGGCTTCGAATATGCCAGCCGCGAAGAAGCCGGCATCATACCCTGCACGTCGGCTCGGTTTGAATCTGAAATCTGTTCGAGACTGATGCTGATTCAGCGGCGAGTCCGCAATGGTCAAGTGACAGAAGCCGTCGAGCAGCTGCACACCTGTATGCAACTGCTGCGGACGGGGATTCATTGTGGTGGATTTGTGGATCCCTGGAACATCCTGGGCTTTCAGGGGATGTTTCCTCTGTTCACCGCCCGTGAAGACGCGATTCCTGACAATCGTGTTGAGGTGCTGATGGACGTGATGGAACAGATTTTCGATTCGTGTTCCTTTGTCATGGCCGAATCCGCCGCTGCGGGATATGACTCCTATCACGAGACGGTACTGCGTGACTTCCGGCAACTGGCCGAACAGTGGGATCAGTATGCCACGACAACTGTGGCAGATTTGCCGGAAGTCCGAGGCCGGGAATCTGTTGCGGCGGCCGAACATGTGGCAGCGGCTCTGGCAGAATGGCGCACGGCGGGGGAAGCTGCTGCTGACATATCGTTCTGGAAGAAACATGTGAATCACTTCCAATCGGCGCGGAGTTTTTCGCAGGTGGTTTCTGCCCTGCTGGAACGAGACGATCTGGTCGCGGCAACTGGGCTGCTGATTCAGTGGCTGAGCGAAGTGGAAACCTCTGGTTTGGAGTCCGGGCGACATTCAATTCACACACAGTTTCAGCGACTGCTGAATCTGATCATTCGCCAGCCTGACCTACCGAATCAATGGCTGCTGATGCGACGCCTGTTCTCTTTTCTGGAAGCAAATGCCGGGGATTACTGGCAGGTTCCGTCTCTCGGTGAATTTGCAGACCGTCACCGAAAAGAGAAGACATCAGGCGAGGATAATACGGGTCTGGAACATTTGTTTGATGACGATCAGTCCGAAGACGATGCGTGGCGGGAATCTGCATTTGAAGGAGTCGTCTTTCGGGACAGCACGGACGACAACAATGATTCCGATACGATAGACGAAAGTCTGTCGCCTGGTACAACGGAGTTTGAAATCCTGTATCAGCAGATTGAACCCCGTCTGAAATTCCTTCACACGGTGGGGTCATTGTGGAGTAATGCAGCGCTTGCGCTGGCTCGCCGTTCCTCCGATGATCTGGCGTCCGGTGAAATCCAGATGCACCTGAAAGAATGGGATTCGACGATCCGTCGTTTTCTGGAGAAGCTTTCGATCCTGCTCAAAGAAATCAGTGACTTTGAGATTCAGGCGTGGTCATCGGATTTGGAAGCGAACATCGAATTTGATGTTCAGATGCAGTCACGTTTTTTATTGATGCAGAACGCGATTTCAACAACCGTTGAGTTCCTGCTGGCTGAACGCCTGCTGGAAGCGCTGCGGCCTAGAGTGACTCAGTTCGACGGAGAAACAAAATCTCAGTTTGGCGGGCGGCTCATTCGCCTGCTGCGATGTGTGCTGACCGACGACACAAACGCAGTGAAACGGGAGTTCCCAGAATTCATCAAACATCTGCGAAAGCGTCCACTGCTGTATGTGCCGTTCGAAAGTGGAGGTAATCCCAAAGATATTCTACGGGCCCGTACATTACAGGCCATCATTCGTTTGCTGCTGAGTCAACTTCCTCGGTTAGGACTGCTGCGGCACACTTATCAGCTGCTGCAGACGGTTTGCCGCATGGAGCGGACCCGAAGGCCACCTGGCCAGGCAGTAACGGAATTTGACCGGCTTTTTCGTATTGGACTGACCAGTTCTGTTGAATCGATTTTGCATGCGGCCACACGCTGGAAACTGGAAACGGCCAACCAACGCAAGAACGTATTCCGTCGCGTTCAGCGGCTCATGGATTCGTATGGAATGCTCTGGGCTCAGCACAGCGGCTCAATGCGACTGTCGATCGTCGAGGAATTACATGACGAAGAACGATGTGAAGAAGTTCGCAACTTTGTTGAATCTTACGGCGATGATCTGTTCCACACGCGCATGCTGACCTTGGGCAACGCACGAGCGATTGTAGTACACGGCGCCGACTCGCTCCTGGACGAACTCGAAAATAATGTCGCCCCCTATCATCAGGTCCGAATCATTGAAGACCTGCAGGAAGGGCGGATTGATCGCGACCACGCAATGGACATCATGGAATTCGTTTACGAATCCGTGGTGGACAACTTCGATGTATTTCTGGAATACAACACGACGACAACTCAGTCGGATTATGGAAACCGACTGTACTGCCTGCTGGACTTTCTGCGAGTGAAGTCGCTGTACGACCGATTCGAATGGGACCATTTACCATATCATTTTGTACACGAAATCATGACACGGATCGAAGTGGCCGATATGGCATCGCTGGTGGAAGCTGAACTGACCGAAGAAACACACGAAGCGGCCGAATCGCTGGTGAAAGAATTGCAGGAGCTGGAAGTCACCTACGGTGTTCGTCTGCCGACGCTGCACGATTTGATCGGTGACCGCCTGATTGGACCACTTCAGGTCAACCGAATGACAGCTCGCGTCGCACGTTGTAATCCGGAACTTCCGGACGCGACAGAAAAAGAAGCGGCAGAAACCTTCCAGCAGCTGCGAGACGAAATCGCGGATTACATGGGAGGCCGCGTGGGATCCGGAATCGACACTCCCGAATGGATGAACAGCCTTGGTCGGGAACAGTCGCGGGTGCACGATCAGCTGGCCGGAATTGAACCTTCTGTCCTTGATGCAGCGGACTTCAAACGTGTCACCCAGCGGGATCTGGACAACCAGCTGTCAGAAATGCTGGACGACGAAATTGAGCTGTCAGAGTGACTCCGGTGGGCTCGGTTCCCGTGACGACCGGATGACGGGCACCGCATTGTTGTCCGGAGTAATGAGCGCATGTGCCAGCAGTTGAGCGGTCCCCGGTGACATTTGGAGACCTGATCGGAAGTGGCCCGCTCCCACGTAAAGATTTTCGAAGCAGTCGACGCGCCCCAGAAAAGGCAATCCATCAGGTGACCCCGGCCTCAGTCCTGCCCACTGACGAACAAGTTCTGCAGTTGCCAGTTCCGGCACCAGCGATTCGGCGAAGTCCAACAGACCTCGGATGCCGCCATTTGTCGTTTGTTTTTCGAACCCGACCTGTTCTTCAGTCGAACCAACCAGAATGAGACCGTCCGGCCGAGGCACAAGATACCTTCGGCTCTGTTGAATCACACAGCGAAACGATAATCGCGCCGGTTTCAGCTGGATCATCTGGCCGCGGACCGGCTGGACCGGGAGATCGACGTTCAACTGCCGGAGTAACTGCCCTGTCCAGGCACCTGCGGAAATACAGAGTCGTTCCGAGCTGAAAGTTCGCGATCCTGTTACGGCCGTCACAACGGAACCACCGGCTCGCAGCAACAGATCTGGTACGTTTTCGAGGATCTCAACGCCGCTGAGCTGGCAGGCCGTGCGAAGTGCTTTGAGGTGCCTAGGATTGCGGACCTGACAATATTCGGGCAACCAGACAGCGTTCGCAAATGTCTCATCAAGTCCCGGAACGTGATGTCGAATGGCGGGCCGATCTTTCAACAGTTCAGCAGTAATGCCTTCTGACTCCCAGCTGGGGAGCTGAGCGACCCATGCATGCTCTGAATCGATGACTTCGATTGCTCCACATTGGCGGTAACCGTTGTCGATGCCCGTCTGTTCGAGCAGTCGCGCGGACATGTCCGGCCAGATTGAATTGCTCAAACAACGCAGGAATCGTTCGCGAGATTCACCTGTTTCACCCTCCGGCAGGACCTGATTTAGTCCTGGTGGCAGGATACCCGCTCCAGCCCAGGACGCTTCGCGGCCGACCTGTTGTCGATCGACGACGGTAACGGAAACGCCGTCATCTGCCAGTCGCAGTGCGGTAGACAGGCCAATGACACCGCCACCGACGACAAGAATGTCCGGACAAGAAACGGGCATGATGTTTCAGACTCAACAGGGTGGGACAGGACTGCAGCCAGCCAGTCACGCGAACGACAGGTTTGTATCCAGTCCGGGCGAACACGTTAAGGTTCAGCGATCGCGTACAGCACTTCCTGTCGCTCATCGCGGCGACCATGAGCGACACGGAGGTACAGCACATTGTCAGCTGCGGCTGGAGTGGCGAACGATTCATCGCCCAGCCGGTTTCGGGCCACGGCCTGAAACTTCTCCGGCGATGCCCTGAACACGAACATCGTGCCTTTTTCATCCGGCACGTAGATTTTTCCGCCTGCCAGAAGGGGTGACGCCGACACCGGGCCGTTCAGCCGTTTCTTCCACATTTCTTTCCCGGACCACGCGTTCCAGCAGTAAGCCACACCGTTATCGGCAAGCGCATAAACGTATCTTTCGTGGCATAGCAGAGACTGTTCGTAACACTTCACACGATTCGTCCAAAGAACTCGACCCGAGCCGTCAGCCGCCACGGCCGCAGTTTCAGGGTCAGGATAACCGCCGCTGGCAATCACGATTCCGTCGGTCCAGACGCAGGTACCACATGTTGCCATGGTGAGACAATTTGCACTCCAGATCCGACGACCGCTGCCCGGATCGTAGCCGGCAATCATGTGTCCTCCGCTGATGAGCAGCTGCTCTCGTCCTGCCAGTTCGGCAACAATCGGGGATGCCCAGTTGAGCACCGGCGGACGTTGTTGCTGCCAGAGTTGTCTGCCGGTCCTGAGATCGAGAGACTTCATCCAGGCACTGGTATCGCATGACGCGGTGACAATCAGGCTGTTTTTGTAGATTGTCGGTGACGCAG
The DNA here is from genome assembly GCA_963581585.1 of Planctomycetota bacterium. Taxonomy (GTDB): domain Bacteria; phylum Planctomycetota; class Planctomycetia; order Planctomycetales; family Planctomycetaceae; genus S139-18. The sequence continues at coordinate 115,355 of CAUZPL010000007.1, read as the reverse complement.
CATAGCCATACTCAAAGGCCTTGGGGCGATACGGGCCGACATCCTGCTTCCACACAACTTCGCCGGCTTCATCCACGGCGACCGCTTCCACTTTCCCATGGTGGCAAAAAGTCGCGTAGAACAGGCCATTGGCCGTAGCGACAGTTGGTGACGCGTGAGTATTCTTATCGTGGATTTTGGGGAGTCCACCTCGGTTGATTGGTGTGATCCATTTTTGATCACCCGTATAGCGGTCGAATCCGATGACTGCCTGAGCCTGACTGCGTTTGTCAGCGCTGGTGAGAACAATGAGGTCCCCTGCAACAGTGGGAGACGAATGTCCGCGACCGGGAACGTTCGTTCGCCACAATACATTCTTTGATCCCGACCATTCAGTAGGGACTGATTCGCCATCAGGGACGATATTATTGCGTCCGGGACCTCGCCATTGAGACCAGTCGGCAGCATTCAGAGGTACGGGCTGGCACAACAGTACGACCATCAAATAAACTGAATACCTCACAATTTGCCTCCGAAAACAGGAAATTCACTGACTCGTTCAGTGTCATGTTCAGAAGCTGTGCGTCAAGCGCCGAAATAATGGAAAACAGGGCACCCCGCTCGCAGTTCATAACTAAAGTCGGCCAAAGTGAGTGAAAGTTGCACACACACGACAATCCGGTGATGACCGACCTTTGTCGACGATCCACCACACCCTGCACCGAAAAACGGATTTAAGTTGCCTCGGACCCAGTCCCAAGACAAAAGGTCGTCATTCCGAATTTTGAAACTGGGAAAAATCCACTTGGAATGCCGGAAATATGACAGCATGCACTGTATGGAGAGTCTTGTCACAATATCTGGCCTATAATCATGATCGGTGGACTGCAGGCACGGGTGGTCGCAACTGACCGCTTCACGGACGGTCAAAGGGGTCTGATCCTTTGGTCCGTACTTTTGAAAGTTATGCGTATTCGGAACAGGTCAGATCCTGTTCCTGGGTTGTTGAGGTTTTCTTATGTCGGCCGTTGATACTCTGTCCGGTCCCTCAGGTCGCCAGCACGAACAAGTCGATACCGTTGTGGTCCGCTTTTGCGGCGACAGTGGCGATGGGATGCAACTCGTCGGAACGCAGTTCACCAATGTGTCTGCAGTATTCGGTAACGATGTCAGTACTCTCCCGGACTTTCCCGCCGAAATCCGTGCACCTGCTGGGACGATCGCCGGTGTCAGTGGTTTTCAGATATGCTTTTCCAGTCAGGACATTTTCACCCCGGGTGATGAAGTTGACACGCTGGTCGCGATGAATCCGGCAGCGCTCAAGTCAAATATCGCTGACCTTAAACGTGGCGGCACACTGATCCTCAATGAGGACTCCTTCGAGAAATCCAATCTGCAGAAAGCCGGTTACGATTTCAACCCACTTGATGACGGTGACACTTTCGCAGCCTTTCGTGTTCACCGAGTTCCGATGACGCGACTGACGCGGGATTCGGTCGAAGGCCTGGGGCTGTCACAGCGAGAAGCCGATCGTTGCAAGAATTTCTTTGCGCTTGGACTGGTTTACTGGTTGTACGATCGAGACCCGAAGCCGACCGAACAATGGGTGAGTGACAAGTTTGGCTCAATGCCGACAGTCGCGGAAGCCAATCTGCGTGCGTTGAAAGGCGGTTCCAACTATGGATTCTCAACCGAGTCGTTTACGGTCCACTATGAAGTACCGCCAGCGCGTCTGGCACCTGGAAAGTACCGGAAAATCACCGGAAACGAAGCTCTCGCCATGGGCATAGCCGCAGCAACCAAGCTGTCCAACTTGGATCTCGTGTATTCCGGCTACCCGATCACACCGGCGAGTGACATACTTCACGAACTGGCCAGATTCAAGCATTTCGGTATTACCACATTTCAGGCAGAAGACGAAATCTCGGCGATGTCGGCCGCTGTGGGAGCTGCCTTTGGTGGTGTGATGTCCGTCACGGCCAGCAGTGGTCCGGGGATTTGCCTGAAAGGCGAGGCTCTGGGACTGGGTGTCATCACTGAATTGCCGATGGTAGTCATCGATGTGCAGCGCGGCGGTCCCAGCACCGGGCTGCCGACCAAGACGGAGCAGTCCGACCTGATGCTGGTTATGTACGGCCGGAACGGCGAATCGCCGCTGCCGATAGTCGCTCCCGCGACACCCGGCGACTGTTTTTGGATGATTCAGGAAGCATTGCGAATCGCAGTCCAGTTTATGACACCGGTTGTACTTCTTTCGGACGGCTATATTGCAAACGGTGCTGAACCGTGGCTGATTCCGGCAGTCGACGAACTGAAGCCGATTCAGGTCGACCATCCGCAGGGGCCAAATACAGCAGAGGGCTATCAGCCTTACCTGCGAGATGAACGGCTCGTTCGACCTTGGGCCAAAGCAGGCACGGCGGGGCTCGAACATCGAATCGGCGGGCTGGAAAAAGCTGACGTTACTGGCAACGTTGAGTACAGCCCGACCAATCACCAGCACATGTCGGACACACGACTGCGAAAGGTACAGGGTATTGCTGACTTCATTCCCGACCAGGAAGTGGATGGACCCGATTCCGGCGACCTGCTGGTGATCAGCTGGGGAGGCACATTTGGTTCAGTCCGTACAGCCGTACGACAGTGCCAGGAAAACGGAAAATCTGTCGCCCATGCTCACCTTCGATATATGAACCCGTTTCCGAAGAATCTGGAATCCGTCATTCAGAATTATGAGCAGGTGCTGATTCCGGAACTCAATCTGGGACAGTTGTCGTTCATTATCCGCAGCAGGTTTCTGGTTGACGCCGTCTCGCTGAACAAAATACAGGGCAAGCCGTTCAAAATCCGCGAAATAACGGCGAAAATTAACGAGGTCTTGGTGAACTGAACCAGCAGGTCTTTCAACACACCGAAAACATTTTGACAACTCAGGAATTTACGTCCCATGTCCAGCCTGTTGCCGCAACTGACGGCCAAAGATTTTGCCAGTGATCAGGAAGTCAGGTGGTGTCCCCGCTGCGGTGATTATTCCATCCTGGCACAGATGAAGAAGATACTTCCGGAACTTGGAATTCCCCGTGAAAAATTTTGTTTTGTGTCTGGAATCGGCTGCTCCAGTCGGTTTCCGTACTACATGAATACGTACGGATTCCACAGCATTCACGGTCGAGCTCCTGCCGTAGCAACCGGCTTCAAACTGTCACAGCCGGATATGCAGGTGTGGGTTATCACTGGTGACGGGGACGCTTTGTCCATCGGTGGCAATCATCTGATGCATGCCATACGACGTAACATCGACATCAACATTGTTCTGTTCAACAATCAGATCTATGGCCTCACGAAGGGACAGTATTCACCGACCAGTCCACGGGGATCGAAGACAAAGAGCACGCCCTACGGTTCAGTCGACAATCCTCTGAACCCGCTTTCCGTTGCGATTGGTTGTGAAGCGACATTTGTAGCTCGTGCCGTCGATGTGGACATCAAGCACCTGGCCGAGATCCTTCGACGAACCGCCGACCATAAAGGCACGTCATTTCTGGAAGTCTACCAGGACTGTAATGTGTTCAATTCCGGGGCTTTCTACTACGCGTCAAAGAAGGGTGAAAAGGAAGACAATATCATGTATCTCGAACACGGCAGGCCTCTCATCTTTGGCAGGAGCCGTGATAAAGGTGTTCGTCTTAATGCTCACGGCCGACCCGAAGTCGTGGATCTCAAAACCGGTATTTCTGAGGACGACCTGCTGTTCCACGATGAAAAGGCGGAAGATCCATCGCTGGCATTCCTGCTGGCTCAAATGAAGTATCCGGAATTCCCGGAACCCCTGGGTGTCTTCCGTAATGTCAAACGTCCAGTGTATGACGAAGTGGTGCGTCATCAGGTGACTGCCGCACGGGAGGAACTGGGAGACGGCAAGCTCGATGCTCTGTTTAACAGCGGTGATACGTGGACGGTCGAAGAATAAAGGAGTTTTCAGGTCCATCAGGGCTAGGCGCAGATATTTCGTGGTATGTGTCGCCTGCAAGAGGCAGGCCTGCTGAAACCGGCGCTGCTGGCGAGACCAGCCGGCATCCAGACCTGCGTTACCTCCACCGATTCCCTTTAAAGTTTGCAATCCATTCTAGACTAGTTGCACGTAACACAGCGGCCGCGGCTTTGCCCGCTGCCGGACAATAGACCCAGATGAGAATCACCACATGGAATGTTAACGGCATCCGTGCAGCCATCCGCAAGGGATTTGACGCGCACGTTGCCGAAATCGCTCCAGACGTGCTCCTCCTGCAGGAAGTGCGGGCCCTCAGAGAACAACTTCCTTCCGACTGGAACGGACTGGACGGCTGGCACGTAATTTGGAATCCAGCGGCAAAGAAAGGCTATTCGGGCACTGCTGTTCTGTCACGAGAGCCAATCGTCCTGAATTCGATGGACTTGGATGAAGCCGGTGATGATGAGGGGCGTCTGATTGAGACAACCATCAATGGGATGGGTATTGCCAGCATTTACCTGCCTTCCGGGTCTTCCAGCGATGAACGGCAGAGAGTTAAAGACACATGGCTCCAGCGATTTCGACGGTGGACAGCCGACCGGCTTCACCACAAGCCGTTTCTCTTCGGTGGTGATCTCAACATCGCGCATACAGAGAAGGACATCTTTTACGCAAAATCGAATGGGAAAACGTCTGGATTTCTGCCACATGAACGGGCATGGTTCAGCCGTATCCTGAAGTCCGGCTGGCATGACATCACTCGGGAACACTTTGGCAACATCCCGGGTCCCTACTCATGGTGGTCCAATCGTGGTCGAGCTCGGGAGCTGGATCGAGGCTGGCGGATTGACTACTTGATGGTCAATGCCTCTCTGCGGCCATATGTCCGGCAGACACTCGTGCACCGGGAACGTGGCCTTGAGGTTAGCGATCACGCTCCGGTGTCTGTCGATCTGGACTGGCCGAGTGGATAGCCCATCGTCAGCTCCATTGACTGCACGAGAACGCGAATATGAAGCGAATGATGTTTCAAGCCTGTCCAATTGAAACCGGGGGCTGGCGTGGAGTGAAAACAAATTCTCGGAGTCACTCGTAGAATATTATCGTCCGGTTTGGAATGCTGCGCACATCCTTAGTGTGGATTGTTATTCCCTCCTAGTGATTCGCAGCCAAAGGAACGACGTCATCATGTTGTGGGAAGTTGAGATTCTGCCACGGGCAACCGAAGTTGACCGCGAAGGTCTGAGGGTACTCGATGACGCAAGACGACAGGGCATTCCGGGACTGGACGACGTCCAGGCAGCCAGATCTTTTCTGATTCAGGGCAACATCAGTGAGTCACAGATTACGGAATCGGCGGAGGGAATCCTGTATGATCGTGTTGTCGAACAGATGCAGGTCTCCGCTCTTCCCGATCGGTCCGCTCAGAACGGCAAGGACTGCATCAACGTTCTGTTACATCCGGGTGTTACAGACAGCATAGCCGACAATGCGGCACAGGCGCTGACGGGGCGGAATCTCGCCGTGACGGCAGTGGTGACCTGTCGCAAGTATCGACTCAGCGGCGACCTGGCCCACGATGATCGGAAACGACTGGTTTCACGGGTCCTTGCCAACGATGCTGTCGAATATGTGCTGGAAGGTCCGTTGCAGCTGACAGACCTGTCCATCGGCAGTGTCTACGACTTCAATTTGCAGTGTGTCGCGATTCGAGAGATGAATGATACTGCGCTTGAAGGATTGAGCAGCGAAGGTCAGCTGTACCTAAGTCTCGTGGAGATGCAGACGATCCGTGACCACTTCCGGTTGCTGGGTCGTGACCCGACCGACATCGAACTCGAAACGGTTGCACAAACATGGAGCGAACACTGTTCCCACAAGACACTGGCCGGACGGATTCACTACCGCGAAGAGTCGAACGGCGAGTCGGTTCGCGACATCCATTTTGACAACATGCTGAAGGAAACTATTTTCCAGGCCACAGAGGAGATTCGGGAGAAGCTTGGAGAAGATGACTGGTGTGTGAGTGTTTTTCGCGACAATGCCGGGATCGTCAGTTTCGACGAAAACCAAAGCGTGTGTTTCAAGGTGGAGACTCACAACCATCCGTCTGCCATTGAACCCTACGGGGGAGCAAACACCGGACTGGGTGGAGTGATTCGCGACCCGATGGGCACAGGTCTGGGTGCCCGACCTGTCTGCAGTACGGATGTCTTCTGTTTTGGTCGACCTGATTTTCCCCGTGATGAAGTGCCGCCAGGGGTTCTGCATCCGAGAGCCGTCATGCAGGGTGTCATCGCCGGGGTTCGCGACTACGGTAATCGCATGGGGATTCCGACGGTCAACGGAGCAGTTTACTTTGACGACCGCTACCTGGCCAATCCTCTGGTTTACTGTGGCAATGTTGCGATGATTCCGAATGACAAATGTTTCGGTCACATGCAGCCTGGAGATTTGATTGTGGCCGTCGGTGGTCGGACAGGCCGCGACGGCATCCACGGGGCGACATTCTCGTCTGCCGAACTCACCGAAGACAGCGAATCCATCAGTGGAGGTTCGGTACAAATTGGGAATCCCGTCGTTGAAAAGATGGTACTGGATGTGCTGCTCCAGGCGCGTGACCGCAATTTATATACCGCGATCACTGACTGTGGAGCGGGCGGCTTCAGCAGTGCCGTTGGTGAAATGGCGGAAGAAACGGGAGCCGAAGTCTGGCTTGACCGCTGCCCGCTGAAGTATTCCGGGCTGTCATATACAGAAATCTGGATTTCGGAAGCACAGGAACGGATGATCTTGGCCGTTCCAGAGCCTAACCGGGACGACTTCCTGCAGCTGTGCGAATCCGAAGACGTGGAAGGTACGGTTATCGGTTGCTTTACGAATACAAACGACCTTGTACTTAAGTTCGGTGAACACGAAGTCGGTCGCCTGGATATGGCATTTCTGCACAGCGGACGGCCACCTGTGATTCGAAATGCAACTTTTACGATCCCGGACGAGGATAGCTCCGCGCTGCCTCAGCGATCCAGCTGGGATGAAGATCTCAATTCCATTCTGAGTTCTATGAATGTGGCCAGCAAGGAATGGATTATTCGCCAGTATGACCACGAAGTGCAGGCAGGCAGTGTCATCAAACCGCTCGTTGGAGCAGCGAACGACGGACCCTCTGACGCCGCCGTCGTTCGTCCCGACCTGACATCATCGCGTGGTCTGGTTGTTGCGTGCGGCATGAATCCTCGCTTCGGCGATTCAGATCCATGGTGGATGGCGGCAGCGGCGATTGATGAGGCCATTAGAAACTGCGTAGCCGTGGGAGCCGACCCCGACCGCATCGCCATTCTCGACAATTTCTGCTGGGGCAATACAGATCGCCCTGAAACTTTGGGCGAACTCGTGCGAGCTGCCTTGGCCTGTTACGATGTTTCAGTGGCGTTAGGGACACCCTTCATCAGCGGCAAAGACAGCTTGAATAATGAATTCTCATGGGTTGACAGGAATGGTGATCGTCAAACAGCGGCTATTCCTTCTACGCTGCTGATCAGCGCGCTGGGGCAGGTTGAAGACGTTGAACAGTGTGTGACAATGGACTTCAAAGAGGCTGGCAATCGATTGTTTCTCGTCGGTGAGACTTACAATGAACTGGGTGGCAGTCATCTGTTTCTGGTAAACAACTTGTCAGGGGGAATTGTGCCACGTATGGATCCGGAGAAGGCTCGCACAGTTTTTCGAGAACTGCATCAGGCGATTCGGGCGGGAACTATCCGCAGTTGCCATGACTTAAGCGAAGGTGGCTTGGCGGTCGCCGCAGCCGAAATGGCCTTTTCCGGCGGTTTAGGAGCCACACTTTCGCTGTCGGGCATTGCCGGCCATCAGGATGATGCTGTCAAACTGTTTTCCGAAAGCAATTCACGGTTTTTAGTGGAAGTCAGGCAAGACCACGTGGAAGAATTTGAAGCCTGTCTTGCCAATGCAGTGGTGACATCAGTCGGTAATGTCACCCACAGAACCAGACTATTGATCGAGAGTTGTGCCGGGTCTGCGCTGATCAACAGTTCGCTGGACTCGCTCAAACAGAGCTGGCAGTCAACGTTTTCTGAGATGTAAGCTTTGTTGAATCCTGGTGACCTGGGCTCGAACCGTCGGAACTCAGAATCTGTCTCACAAATCAGTTAGGTTTCGTTTGGACTTTCGTCGACTTGGAGGTCCTCGGCGATAATGTAAAGCCACAATCAGTGTAGAGAACTTCCTACGGTGAAAAGATGAACAGGTCGAGAGGCAGAACCGACATACAAAAAACCGCGACTCCTGACCAGAGCCGGACTTTTCATTTTCCGATGATGCCCCGGCCCGCGAGTTGGCTGGCTGTACCGGACTCTATTGCTGGGGTGGTTCCACGATCCGCTGTGCTTGGTCCAGGACGTTGATCACGTTCTGGCGTCCTTCCAGTAGTTCGTTCGCCGTGCCACCAAAGAAGTTGCTCAGCACGACAACGGGCGGGACCAGCCGGAACATGAACACGTGCGGCATCAGACACAGGACTGTGGAAAACAACGTTTTTGAACGCAGCCGCACTTGACCTGGTGTCTGCCCGCTCTCGAATTGTGCTGCGAATACTGTCACTGTAGTCAGTGAGTGCTCTCGATACACTCGTGTCAGTTGCTTCACTCTGGATCAGCAGTGACGTAAACGATGTGACTTCTGCGGAACCCAGATGCTTCACGAAATTATACAATGCCACGTTGAGCGACCCAAAATGTACCTGTTGATTCACAATTCTCAGTTCCCGGGCAAGTGCAGGACGAGCGGGAGCGATTTCAGCACCGATCCGACACAGCAAAGACTGAACTGTCCATCCCTGGCTGACACCTATGTTGAGCATGTCCAGGGCATCCGGAAGCCCGCGTTCGACATCTGCTCTGCCCTCAAAGGCTCTGGATGATGTGAGCACCGCCCAGCCCAGGAGTGGAGCGCCGACCTGCGCGACCGGCGGAGCGACAACCAATGCCAGATCGACGGTGATCAGTGCCAGGAATGACAGGAGGAATCGGACCGAATTCAGATTCAGCCAGGAAGACAATTTAAGACACAGAAAAGTCCATTGAGTCACCTATTTGCGGGCAGTCGCTGGCAAACACCGTCATGTGTCGAGACGTCGCGGAATTCTGCAGCGACAAGTCGGATAATATCACTCTCATCCTGAATTCAGAATCCCTTACCTGCTGTAAATTCTCGCCAATCGACCCGATGGTGAGTTGCGTTTTCCTCTGAAGTCAAAAGAATTCGGACAATCAATACGTACGGGCCGCCGAACAGCGCTCAACAAGTTGAATCTCGTCATGAACGAATTGCCGGAATTCCCTGATGTCTGTCTCCAGGCCGCGCGTGAGGCTGCTGAACTGGGTGGTCAGATCCTGCTGGACTGGCGTGGTCGATTTACTGTTCGTGAAAAGAGCCACGCCAATCTGGTGACGGAAGCGGACGAAGCATCGCAGCAGGCCATCTACGATTACATTCAAAGCAGGTTTCCGGAACACGGATTTCGGGGCGAAGAAGGGCTCAACAGGAATCCACACGGCTCACAGTATCAATGGATCATCGATCCACTTGACGGAACGTCGAATTATGTTCACGGCTTTCCTTACTATGCGGTTTCCATCGCACTCCGGCGATGTGACAAATTGCTGGTGGGTGTGATTTATGATCCCAGTCGTCAGGAAATATTTACGGCTGTGACCGGCGGCGGAGCGTTTTTGAATGGTGAACGGATTTATACGAGTGGTCTGACAGACTTGTCGCGGGCTATGGGCATGGCCAGTCTGCCGATTGCCCCTGCCCCGGATCATCCGGCGATTCAGCGGTTCCTGATTGGTTTGCAGCACCTGCAAACAGTCCAGCGCACCGGATCGGCCGCGCTCAATCTGGCAAGTGTTGCATCTGGTCGTGTCGATGTGTTTTGGTCGACCAGTTTGAATCCATGGGACGTGGCCGCCGGTGTTTTGCTGGTTCAGGAGGCCGGTGGAACGGTCACAAACATGACAGGTGCCCCCGTCGATATTCTCGTTTCGTCACTGATTGCCGCGAGCAGCAGAAAAATCCAAAAGCAACTCTCAGACGTCCTGAATTGATCGTCGTACGCTCCGGAAGTCTTCACTGCCATCTGTCCAGAAGGTAAAATAGGTTTGCCAGATTGGGGATTCCCATATTCCCACTTTGTGCTCATCCGTCTTTGTCTCCCGCATGTCAGCGGACTCATGATTCCAGTACATCTTGTTTGCTGTTCTGCTTCCAGCCGGATGCTGACACTTCGACTGTCGCTACCGTTGTTTCTGATGTTGAATCAGCCAGCAGTACTGTCGGCTCAGGATGACGTAACGACTCCCGGGGAGGCCCCGAGAGGCCAGATCCTGATGCGTCAGGATGATGGAAGGATTGTCCCGCTGGAAGATCTGGCGATTCCATCTGAGAAGATTGGTCAGTTTCTCGAATGGCTGACAACCCAACTCAATGTTCCGAGTTTTGAAATTGCCAACATTGATGCGTCTGGCAAAGTTCAGGATGGCTGCGCTGAGATCCACGTTGAGCTGGAAGTTGAGGTCCATGCCGAGAATGATTGGGTTCGTATTCCAATTGACTTCCCTTCATGGACGATCATCGGTTTTCAGCATGCACCAGCGGATTCAAATTTTGAATCCCGGTTTGCCGGTAATGCGGCGAACAGCCGTGAGTGGCTTCTGATGGGAAAAGGTTCGCATCAACTGTCACTGGACTTGATCGCTGAGGTACGGAGCCAGGATGCGGGTCGTCACCGTCTGAAAATGTCGCTCCCGAACGCCGTGGTTTCGACACTGGAACTGACATTCGATGAATTAATCGAAGGCGTACGCGACAACGCTGGCCGTCGGCAGCTGTCCACTTCCTCTGATCTGCAGTCGAAGCTGACATTCTGGGGACTGAAGCAGGAAACAGAAATCAGCTGGCAATCCCTGGCTCCCGCCGGAGATCAGGCCATTGTGGTCAGCACTCCCGAACCAGCTTCCATAGTTCTTGATCTGAACGCAAGGAGAGCTGTGCTGACCTGCACCCAGACTGTTAACATCGCGGATGGGGCAATCGAGCAACTTACAGTTCGGCTGCCGTCCGGCTACGGCGAGGCCGCGATTACAGGCAGAGATGAAAGCGGCAACTCAATTGTCCAGTCACGCAGATTGTCGACAACTGACGGGGTGTCCACGGCAGATATCATTTTTACGAAACCCATTCGCCGACGTATTGAACTTCGATTTGATCTTGGACTCAAAGACACGACATTCCCGCAGGTCATTTCTGTTTCGATACCAAACATCGATGGCGTTGCGGAGCAATCCGCAAAGGTTGAAATCCGAATTCCACGGGGCTTGGATGTAGACATCAGGCCCGGATTACTCACACGTCGAGCTCGTGTGGAATCACAGTCGGATCAGCGCAGCGAGGCGATTACGTTCGATCTGTTGTCGACGGACGCGAGTTTGCAGCTGAAGGTCCGCGAAGTGGAAGCACGTTTTGCGGTCGAACCCCAGCTGGAGTTTTCAACGGATGAACAGAGACTGCTGCTGCTGGCACGGTTTCCCGTCAATGTAAGCCCAGGATCACTCGACGAACTGCAGATCGACTGGGTCGGATACGCAGAAGATGAATGGCAAATTGATCCCGCATCCATTTATCTGACGGAAGATGATGGCGAACAGCAAAAACTGTCACATGAACCATCTGCAAACGGTATCCGGCTGCCGCTGGGGAATTTTCAATCGGGTCAGTTCTCCGTTGAATTCAGCGCGTTTCGCAGTCTGGATGTCGATTCCGAGGACGGCGTGGTGTTCCGACTCCCCGATGTGGCTGCGTCCACCGTTCATCCGACAGTCGTTTCGCTGATTGAATCAGACACTTATTCACTGTCGCTGACCAATGGCGATGCCGACAGTCTGTTCTCAATGGCACCCTACCGGCAAACACCCAGACACGAAAGTGTGGAACGCGCCACGACATGGCTCATCAACGATTCCCGCAGCGTTGTTCGAATCCGTCAAACGCCGCAGATTCAGGAAGTCAGTTCGACGGCAGTTGTCGCTCTGGACGCAGTACGTGACAGCATCTACGTCCACACAGAAATCAATCTCAACGTCCGCCATCGTGATCTGAGAGAGCTTAGGTTCACCGTGCCCGATGGTGTGGAACCGACTGTCCGGCTGAGTAATCACGAAGATCCCCTGCCCCGGCCTGAAGTGAACGATGGTGAACGCGTGTGGCAACTGCCGGAGGCCATTCGAGGTCAACATTCAGTGTTGATCGATTATCACTGGACACCTAGGTCAGAAGTTGACGACAACCGCCTGCCGCTGGTCTTGCCATCACTGGGAGTTGGTTCGCTCATCATTGGTACCAACATCCCGGATGTTTTAAGTGTGGTGGAGGACAAAACGCTGCGTCAGCAGTACTCAAGAAGATTCCAGGCAGCTTGGTCCACCAGTGAATCTCGAACTGATGTTGCAATACGCGTTCCGCAGGCTCTCCGCCATCATCGGTCCCTCGTGCCTTCGATCTGTCTGGTGCAGACCCGGATTAATCCGTTGAACGTGTGGACAACAACCACGGCCGTCTACGAAGAAACTCCGCCAACAGTTTTGTTTCGAGTGCCGCCGGATGTCGGAGTGTTTGCGATGGTCAATGGGATCAGTGTGCGAGCCACATCCATTGAGTTGGGCCCCATGGATTCAGGTGAAGTGCGACAGGTTTCGGTGCCCTCTGGTTTTCAGGGCAGCTCAGTGCGAGTTAGTCTAAGCTGCCAAACACCAAGAGATCCTCACCATCATCTTCTGTCGCGTGCAGACGTGACATATCCCCGAGTGGTTGGTGCGCCAGACTGGATGACGACTGTCTGGGTCGTTGGCACATCTGATGACGCCCGAATCGTGTCGCTGGAAGCTTATCAGCAGCCGGTCTCAAACCATACGCTGACAGACGCTCTTCTGTTTTCCTCCAACAATCGAATATCCCGGACTGTCGAAACGACTCTCGCAGGCTTTCCGGAGAGCATTCGCAGTCACTTTCGCAGTCAGTTCGACGATTCATTCATGAATCAGCGAGCCACCCTCGCATTTATCGTGGGTCCGGAATTCCGGACAATCCCTCTGTTGATCTACTCGCGGGCGATGGGCTGGGTCGGGGCGGCCGGTTTGGCAGTCGTGTTGTACTGTGGATTGCTGGCCCTTAGACATCATCTGCGGCTGGTGTCAGGAGTGTTGATACCTGTATGTGCCTTTGTCTGGGCGACGTTACCCCAGCAAACGCTCGCGCTGCTGCTTCCGGGTCTGCCGGCTGTAGCCGCAGTCACAGTTGCCTGGATACTCCGTCAATTGCTGATGCCGACGGGACATCAACGCCGCTCCCGGCGCAAACGAAAATCCATCTTTGTCTCTGCACCACGAACTTTGACACAATCGTCAGCGTCCAGCCTGTTGGTGCTGTCCACTCCGCTTTCGGGGACTGAACCTGTTGTTCAGCAGACAGATTTGTGATCGATTGAGACAGCCAGGCCATCGGTAGACTTCCAGGAAATGACATCCTCACGAGTGACAATTCAATACAGCTTGCTTTGTCTGGTGGCCATTGGGTGGAGCAGTCCGGTGACGGCTCAGCTGGATAGTCTTGACAGTTCAGAAGCCATTCCCTCGTCCCCCACAGAAACCACCGCGGCTGACGAATTGGACTCCAGGGCAAACGAAGTTGAACAGGCTTCAGCCCCCGGCGACCAGCGTCATTCGACAGGCGATAGCCCGCTCGTCAAAACAGTCACGGCGCCGTCCACGGACACTCTGTCGATTCTGGCTGTGCCGACAAAAAGAATCCGGGAAGCGATTGAATCCGCAGAGTACGTCCTGTTTCCACGATCCAAACTACATCAACTGTCCCGAATGAAGGACCAACATCCTGAGGGCAGCCAGCTGTTCGTGCCGGCAATTACACGTGCAGAATACAGTGGTGTACTTTACGGTGACTTGCTGCAGAATGGTACACTGCAGCTGCAGCTGAATGCAGCGAAGACACTCGATCCACATGTCCTGGGCCGAACAAATCTCCAGAAGCTTGAGTTCCGCCAGGACGGTCATCTGATTCCTACCGCATCTCTGACCGATGGGCGTCTGGCGTTGCTGACAGTTCCACAAGCTGCGCTACTGGAAGGGTCCTGGTCAGCTCGCGGGATCCGTAGCTCCGATGGTGTCCAGTTTGAATTGCTGCTGCCTCCAGCAGCGGTGACTCAAGTCCATCTGCTGACGGCTGGCAATTTTCGTGTGACCAGCCCGAATGCAGTCGTCCAGTCTGAAACAGTCGGCACCCAACGCCGCTGGACTCTTTTTCCACGTGCAAGTCAGTCCATCTCGTTCCTTTGTGAACGGGTTGCTGACTCAATCGATTCTGCCGTCGATTCGACTTTGGCGGTGGACACAACACTGAGGGTTTCAGAACACACGGTCTTTGTAGAATGGACCATTGTTGTCCCGCCTGAACTTGATGATGCTTCAGTGGCCGTCGCTGTCAACCACGATTGCCGAATCACGGATGTGCTGAGTGAGTCGGGCAATCGTATTTCCTGGAAGCTGACGGGAGAGTCTGATCGCGAGTTGGTGATTTCCGGCCTGCCGGCCGGGCGCAGTGTCTTGGTGCATGGTGTCTCTACTGCACGGCGCGACGGAGCCCTTGTTCTTCCTTTGCTGACTGCTGCTCCTCAGAGGCTGGTCAATAATACACGCATCCCGGTACGGTTCAGGTCAACGGGGTTTCGATTAGTCGTGAACCCGAAACTCGCCGTTATGAATCTTGATCTGGACGGTCTGTATCAACAGGAAGTGAGCTTTAACTCGATCGGTGAGCAGGTCATCGAACTGCGACAGTTCGATGACAAGGTAGCTGCAACGATTCATGTGGAACCATCGAACGCAGCCATCCACCAAAAGTTGCTGATTAATCGACCGACCGCAACTCCTGGGATTGTCACGGTCTATGCTGAACTTGAACCACGCAGTGATCATCAGACGTACGAAATCGAGTGGCATATTTCGGGACCATGGCGGCCAACGAGTGTGAAAGAACTGCATTCGGATCTGCCGGTCTACTCACGCATTAGAGCGTCCGAAGACGGAACCAGACAGGTGTTGCAGATCGAACTTCGTTCAGTAGCCACCTCCATCCAGCCTGCCCGGCTTAGTATCGAATTTCGTTCCACTCAAGCCATCACGCCACAGACGTCGTTGTTGCCAATATTGGTCAATGATAGCTTTCGGTCTGTTGGTACATGGATTCTGTCTGCGGCGACGGCACCATTTCCAGCGGTCGTGCAGGCTAAAACAGTCTCCGACATCGAGGCAGAACTTGAAGACGAATTCTTATGGCTGATTGACGATCTCCAATTGCCTGACTCCAGCCGTCTGCAGATGACCAAAACAGACCGACTGTGGGAGTCAGCCGATTCCTCCCAGACTCCGAAACCCGCGATTCCACGTGCGACAGTCGACTATCAGCTTCTGCTGACTGAAACACAGGTGACTGAAGATATTCAGTTGAGACTGACATCGGCGGATCAGCTGCCGGAGTCCATGATTTTGTTGTTTCCGGAAGGAATTGATGTGCAGCTGGAGGAGCCCTCATCAACAGAGCAATTGTCCCCGACCGGGCGAAGAACGGATAATCATTGGCAGGAATGGTTGCTGGCAATTCCACAAACTGATCCCGCCAGTTCCGTCTTCAGCGTCAATCTACGTGTCAGGCGTCCAATTGCCGGCGTTGATTTTGCCGCGTTTCCACGACTGCCCAACACATCTGATGTCTCTCTGACCGCACGTAGTGTCACAGATACCGAAGCGGGCTTCACTCCACCTGCGCTTGTTAGTGAATCGTCTGACGATGGAGAATCCGACAGCTTTATCCTGGAACCAGACATCCCTGTCTCTATCAGCCGAACCACAAACCGGTTCCGCCTCAGTTTCAGTCGAACAAATCTGCCAGACAGGTTTCTGGGGATCCGGGGAACAGCCTGGATTGCTGTGTCTCTTCGGACTGATGGCGACAGATGTCAGTGTCTGGCAGATCTTGTTGTCACCAGAAGCGGTCCGGTCGAATTTCTGACTGTTCAGTGGTCTGACGCGTCCAACATTCATGTCTTCGTTGATGATCAGCGGGTCTCATTTCCTGTCAGCGACTCAACCACCCACATTCTGCTCCCTCACGATCAGACAACAACCAGTGTTCGGATTCTGTGGATGAGCCCTGTCGCAAGATCAGGGTGGATTAATCGTGTCGGCAAAATTACCCTGCCTCACTTCGATGGCGTCACAAACCTAAATATGGTTCAGTTTGTCCAGCTGCCACCTGGTTACGATTCAGCAGCGCCAGCCCTGCCTGGATTTGCAGCGGTCTCCAATGCTGACTGCCACCTCCCGCCGCAACTGACCGCATCAAACGCCGCCATCGGAGACTTTCTGACTCGATGGCGACTGACTGAAGAGTCGGGGGGGATCAGCAATTCCGGCTTTGCAGAAGACGGTCATGTTGTCGTGCGCATTATCTTCCGTAGATCGTTGTTTTCTGGCACAGTGCTGGCATTCTTGTCTGTCATTGTTGTACGCCGATTCCTGTCTGGTGTTCGGTTGCGCACCATGGCCGCTCTGATGCTGGCCGTATTACTGCTTGCCGCATTCGGCACACCGGTGACAGCGTGGTTACTGTTTGGGTTGAATTCGGGACTCGCTGTGTTGCTTGTACTGCGCACGTGCTGGCAACCGTTTGCGGACTTTTTCAGTCGGGTGGTGTTGTCACCGGACAGACAAACTGATTCAACGGCATCTGCCGTGGCAACTGCCATCGTCGCTCTGCTCCTGACAGGCCAGGCTCCGTCAGATTCTGATTCTCCTCCAGTCCTGATTAACGAAGAAGCGCAAACGACGTCACCATTTGTATTTGTTCGGAAAGATCTCTTGCCCGCTGCAGCACGGCCCACAGATTTTGACGTCCGCGTAATCGACGTTGTCGCTCATGTGCGTGTCGAACAGGGTGGTGGGACGGAGATCTCAGTTGGCGCGACCGTTGCCAGCCGCCGGTCGGACAATACCTCACGATTCACGTTGCCTGTCGAATCAACCACGCTGACAGAATGTTCGCTCGACGGAATTCGAGTTGCGCCGGTTCGCGGTCCACAGGGACGACCGCAGGTGAGAATCAGCATGCCACAGATTGAAGCAGCAACGAACATCGCGTCGCTGGCTGAGTGGGACCAACATCGAGTCAATTACACTCTCCGCACCGATGTGACTCCGGTTTCCGGACGTTTGAACATCCGGGTTCCATTGCCATTCTCCGTCCGCAGTCAACTGACGCTGGAAACAATCGGTGACCCAATCCTCAGTGCCCGTCTATCCCGCAGTTCGACTTTATCCGATGAATTCGGTCTGGTGACATTCCCAGTCCAATACAATCGGGGTCCGCTTGATATCATTATCGTGACACAGCTTTCGCAGTCTAAAATCTCAGATACCAGCCGTTCTGTAACTGTGATCTGTCGAGCTGAAACGACGGAAAACCGAACAAGACTCATCTGTCGTTATCAGCATACTGCTGAACAGCCTGCCCCGACCGAGCTGGTCCTCCCCCGCGTACCCGGATTTCAGGCTGGAACGGCTCTCGGTAATGACGGGAATCCACTGCAATTGACATCATCTGAGGGCCTTCCGGTTGTCCAGGGAAATCCCCAGCAGCTGGCTGACTTCCAAATGACTTGGGAGTCGCCCCAGGAACGAATGACAACTAACAGATTAATTCCGGTGGCCGCTCTGGAACCACCGACGGGATGCAGAGCTGACAGGGTTCTGTTCGCTGTCCAGGTATCTGACCCGTTTGAAGTTCGGGCGGCCGTTTTGGCAGGAATCCGCCTCAACGAAGTGAATCTAGGAGATGACGAACGCGCTTCGTTTCAACTGACTTCAAACGATCTGGTGTTTGCGGTTGAACCACGTCCAGGCGACATTCATCTTCAGCTGGGGATGCAGGCTACGCGTCGCGTGGCACTTCGCATGACACAGAAACTGGAAGTCGGAGTGGAACAGCTCGCCTGGAGCTGCCGCTGCGACATGAAAGTCACAGGGCCTGATACGTTTCGGCAGCGAATTCGGGTGCCGCCCGAACTGTTGATTGACCGAGTTGACGTATCCGTAGAAGGTGCCAGCCGGCTGCGGTCGTGGTCGTGCCGCGACGGCCTGCTGCTTGTCTCTTTTCGAGAAGGCACGGGTGGTAACTATCGGTTGAGCTTCAACGGTATCGTGCCGGTCCCCGGAAACGGCCGCATTCAGTTGTTGCCTGTTCAACTTGAGTCGACCGACGTTGTGGATTCGACTCTGGTTTTGTACTCAAAGGCCGATGCAACTGTACAGCTAGAAAACGACGGAGGATCGACGCTTCCGCCGTATCCAGAGCGACTGACAATTGTCGACCCCAGCCAGCCATTGATACTGAGTACAAGAATACAGCATCTGACCAGCGCCTGTATGGTGATTGTTGCTCACGAACGGACGCAGCACCTGAAATGTGACGCCGTAATCAGGATTCAGGCCGGTGACCAGGGTTGGAAAGGCCTAATCCAGCTGCAGGACGAATACTCTGAGGCTGAAGCTGAGTGGATCATGGATGGATCCACCACTTTAGAATCGATTGAACGTGGCGAACTGCCAGCCCGCGACCTGTCGTCCGGGCAGGCTGCGACCTTGGTGTTGCGAGGAGTGCGGATCCCGGCCAATGGGACCACGCTTCGAATTCCGCTGCCCATTCTGGAGCCGGACGTCATTATCCATCGCTTACAGGTATTCCGTCGAATGCGAGACTCCGAAACAGCGAAATCATCTGATATGCAGTGGATGTTGAATTCTGTGGCAAGTGTCACGGCGGTACCGCCACCGTTGGGCCTTGTTCAGCTTGATCAGCAGGAGAATGACGATGCACAGGACTCCTCCATTCGTGTTGCTGCCATTCAACCGGTGGAATCATCGCTCTCGGCTAGTCCAGTCCACCGGACAGCACGCAGTTTTTCTGTGACCAGGCTTTCTCCCACGCACCGCTTGATTTCCGCGACGACAGATATACTGATTGAGTTCGGTGAAGCTGATGAAACCCGGTGTGTCATTCCAAGAGACGTCAGAATCCTCAGCTGTCGACTGGACGGTGCGGAACTGCCAGAGGCTGTCAATCCGGATGTGATTTCCATCCAGCGAGAATTCCCGATTCAACGACTCACCATTGACTGGTTCATTCAAACACCAAATGTCGGCTATTTGCCACACCACCACCACCTATTAACTCCTTCGACTGAGGCGACCGAACAGGAACAGTTTATGATGATTCATGCTCCGGATGACCAGTTGTGGTCTGTCGGAGAGGATCTGATCGAGATCACATTCACACAATTACACGCAAGAATTGCGGCGACGTTTCCGGAGTCTGTTACGAGGGGCAGACCTGCAGTTGTGACCTCATCGGCGGCAGGATTCCTCAGCGACCTGCACAAAACGCCGGATCCACTTGAACGCATCTATGAATTGACTGATCCGGACGGAGGCTATGTAACAAGCCGACGTCGTTTTCCGTGGCCTCAGTGGATCCCAATCATGGCGCTGGCTGCAGCCTGTTTAGGGACGGCAAGCCGCCGGCTGTTCCGGAAACGCTCCCATGAAGCACGACGCACTTCCGACAGTGATGCAACCAGCCAGGCTGAGAGGCTGCCCGCCAGACAATCAGACACCACTTCGTCAGCTCCCGCGTAGCTGAACAATGTGACCGTGTGCAGACGGTTCGGCCATTCGGTCCGTGCCACTGCGGCAGAGTCTTGCTGGTTTATCATCGAGGTGACAGGACAGCCTGATGATGAACGCTCACAAGAGTCGTTGCCGTCTACAGGGAACCCGGAGTTCCCGACACCTGCCAGATAATCGTGACGATGCCAGCCACCAGACAATAGCAGGCAAACCAATGCAGTCGATCAGCTGTGACAATTTTGAGCAGCCATGTCAACGCTGCGATACCCACCACGAAGGCGATCAATGTTCCCAGCGCCACCGGGGCAAAATTTGAATTGACAGCCACCTGTCCGGTGATCAGATCTTTTGCTTTGACCAGAGCCGCCCCGCCAATAGCCGGAATCGCGATCAGGAACGAGAACCGTGCCGCCTGATCACGTGTCAGGCCGCAGGCCAAGCCGGCGGCAATCGTAATGCCCGATCGTGAGATTCCTGGAATAATGGCAACCGCCTGAAACACACCAATCATGCCGGCAGAAACAGCGGTCATTTCCGTCGAAAGCGACTGCCGACGCTGCAGATGACGTCCAATCAAGAGGAAAATGGCCGTGACAATCAACGCTTCACCGGCCAGTAACGGTGTGTTGAAGATTGTCTCGACCGGGTCTTTGAAGAGAAGTCCAACCACGCCCACCGGAATCGTCGCCAGCATGATTAACCTCAGCAGGCTAAAGTCCCTGATAATCCCCGGTAATTCTCTGCGATAGACGACCAGGATCGCGAAGAGCGTACCGAGGTGCAGCGCAATGGACATCGTGGCGGATTCTGCAGGAACCGTACTCCCGCCAAGTTGTTTCAGGAGTTCGCCGACAATCACAAGGTGTCCGGATGAGCTGATCGGCAAAAACTCGGCGATGCCCTGAACGATTCCCAGGATCGCCGCATAAAAATACTCCGTCATTGTGGGGAACCCTATCGGATTTTCTGCAGCAGCATCCAGCGCGCAATCTCACCGGCTCGCACGTTACCACCAATATCGTCGGATGAATGATGGACAAGGACCGTGGCTCCGGCATTCCGGAGAGCCGTGACAGCAGACGTCAGCAGCACCTGTGCTTGTGTGTCACCCCCGGATGGGAATAACAACAGCGACAGTTCCTTATCGGGTACGGTTGCCAGCGACACACCCGCAATTGACGGCCGGCAGCTGATGAAAACTGCCTGGCGCAACCGTCGAAATCGAGGACTCAGGAGTAGCCGTGTCACAAATTCGGCATGCGACTGCCGCGTGACGACCGCAACGCGATCCGGGTCAATTGTACCCATTCTCGCGATCCGGGCCATGACCAATGGGACTGCATCCACTGACTCTAAGGGAATTGCGTATTCATGGTACAACACTGCAAGAACCAAATGATGCCGCTGGCACAAATCTTTCCAGTCCTGCAACAGCGTATCCGTGACCGGTTCACCATCATGGAGCACGATTACGATGCCCAACTCAACTCCCGGCAACCGTTGTCTGGGGCCAAAGACCCATGCATATTTTTCTTCCCCGAGATCAGACACCGACTGCGTCCATTCGGGCAGCGTTGCTTCAGCGGTCGCCAGAGCCCGAATCGCTGCCACTTCTGATACGAGATCCGCAGCTTCTCCGATCGTCCGAACTCCGGCGACGACACGCACTGTCTGATGCTCTATCGGTCGATCGGGTGAAAAGAATGTCAGCTTGAGTGCTTTCCGCACCCTGATGTCTTTCAATGCACCACGCAGTTGCTGGAGGCTGGTAATGGCCACATCATCCACACGTGATACAACGCAGGGATTCGGCAACCCCGCAATGGCGGCAGATGACCCCGTTAGAACTCCAACGGAAACGCCTTGGCATTTGTTGTCATCGGTCACTACAGCTGCCAGGGGCACGATTCCGAGCCATCCACTGTCGGGAACTTTTATTTCGTCTGTCAGCGTTGTTTCTATCTGTAATTCGTCACTTCCGCGCCGAACGCCGAACGACACAAGATCGCCGGCCCAGGAACTCTTGAGAATACGTTGCAGGGTCCCGATACGTGCGACTGAACGTCCATTCACTGTCATAATCTGATCACCGACCTGAATGCCGCCCAAATCTGCCGGCGAACCAGAATGTACGGTCTTTACTTCAATGTACGGAGACAATTGGTTGTCCGACGACAGACTGATACCCAGCACGCCATGCCTTCGATCTTCTCCCGTGCGCAGACGCTCAACGCTTTCCAGAACATCCTTTGCCGGCACAGCGAATCCAATGCCGGAATCATACCACTCCACACCTGCCGCAACTCCCGTGGCTTCGTTTCCAGGCGCCAGCGGCACCAAAACTCCAAAAACACTGCCATTCAAACCGACGAGCGGGCCACCATAATTTATCGGCGAAACCTTGGCATCTGTCTGTATGGCCAGCCCGTGGACTCGATCCACAGCACTGACGACTCCCAGAGCTGCTGAGGGCATTGAGGTGGCATAAAACCTGCCTGTAGCAACGGCCCAGGCTCCGACATCCGGAACACTGTCTGCCCATTTGGGCGGCGCGTATTTACTGGTCTTCGCACGAAGCAGTACCAGCTTGCGCACTTGATCGATTGCCGCGACGACGGCACCGTGACGCTCACCATCCGCACCTTGAATGAAAATGGCTGCGATATCACTGCCAAACCCAAAACTGCTGGAAACGATTTCACCATCGGTCGAGACAACAACTCCAGTGGTCACACGAGATGCAATGTTACCAGCTCGGTCGGGAGCACCCACGATCTGGACCCGCACGACAGACGGACTGACCTGAGTCACCGCCGACCGCACTGCATGACTGAGTTCATCGGCAGCACAATTCGATACCGTTGCTGCAGCCGCTGCGAAGAAAAACAGACTTCGAGAAATCAAAGCAACTCTCGTCAATCTCTGACACATCACAGAGGGGAGACTCGGTCCATGAAAAACAAAATCCGGCTGCTGGGGATGACAGCCTTCGTCAGCCGGCTCCATAGTGTATCGACGAACGTTGACTGAAGTAAGGCGTGGCCAGAATACTGCGCGCCTGCTGCCACATCGACTTCGAGTCTGTGGTCCGCTGCCTGATTCCAGCGACCTTGCGCACAAATGGAAAATGCTATAGTATTTTCACGAGCCGCTGCAACGGCGGCTCCGAGGTGATTCCGCTGTGATGGACTATTGAGACGATCCAACAGAGGACCAATATGATGACCGAAATCCAATACGATGACATCAATGCCCTCAACCAGGCTGCAGCCGTCTCGGATGACTTTGGCGATTTCGGTCCACCGATTGAAGTCACTCAGGATATGATCAATACATTCGCCGGAGTCACTGGTGATCGTCAATGGATTCATGTGGACCTCGAACTCGCCACAGCCGGTCCGTTTGGTGGAACGATTGCTCACGGTTTCCTCACGCTTAGCCTGTTACCGCGACTGGTGCTCGGCCAGCTGCCAATTACCGGATTCCGCAATGTCGTAAATTACGGAGCTGATACACTTCGTTTTATCGCACCAGTTCCGGCCGGTTCAAAGGTGCATGCGAAACTACGATTGTTGAAGGCTGTCCAGAAAAAGACCGGCACCCTCGTCGAGACATCGGTTGCAGTCCATGTGATCGGAACAGAAAAACCAGCACTGCTGTATCGTATGTTGACGCTGTACATGGGATAATTTTCTGCGATTCTCGCCCGAAGTTTTCGGTGTTACGAATACACTTAACGCTGCAGGACTATGACATAACAGCACGCGGTCCTAGGTTTCAGCATCACTGAAGCATGTAACCGGAGCGACACCTCAGATGCAGAACTCTCAAACACGTCGAGATATTATCAAACTAACGGCGGCTGGTGTGTTGTCAGGCAGTTTGGCAGCGGAAGTCACTAATGCCGCCGGATTCCAAAATGACAGAGAATCGATGTCACCCCCTCAGCTTCACGAAAAACTGGTAGAGTGCCTCGGTGGAACATGGCCCGATCCGTGCCCGTTGAATCCGCAAATTCGAGAGACAATCCACAAGGATGGATATCGTATCAAATCTGTCACGTATGAAGTTGAACCAGGTGAGCATGTTGCAGCTTACCTGCTGATCCCCGATGGTGTGGACGCGAAGAAGCCCGCCCCTGCGGTCGCTGTTTGGCATCAGCACGCCGGAAAATTTAAGTTCGGTAAGACCGAACCAGCCGGGCTCGGTGGTGATCCCATGCACCACACCGGTGCTGCACTGGCAAAGGAAGGCTACGTCACACTCTGCCCGGACGCCCTGTGCTTCGAAGAACGCCAGGATCCGACCGGCAAACAGCCGGGAATGAGTTACGAGCGGTTCGTGTTTTTGCGATACGTGGTTGACGGCAGGAGCCTGGCGTGGAAGAGCATTCTGGATATGCGTCGCGCCATTGATTTTCTGTGTGAACGGCCGGAGGTTGATACCGATCATCTGGGGTGCTACGGGCATTCAATGGGCTCCACTCATACCTGGCTGGTCGGGCCTCATGAACCGCGCCTCAAAGCCCTGGTGGGCAATTGCTGCCTGCCGACCTATTCTGCGATCCACGATCATCACCTGATACACTGTTTCCCGAACTTTGTGCCCGGGTGGTTTCAGTACGGTGACACGCCCGAAATCGCAGCACTTATTGCTCCTCGAGCCCTGCACCTCAACCTGGGTGAGAATGATGCGGGTTCACCGATTGAACATGTTCGTGACGGCATTCGGCGGATTGCCAAGGTGTACGCCGATGCGAATGCATCTGATCGGTTCAGCACCTTCATCGAGGCCGGTGCCGGTCATGTACTGTCAGATGCCATGTGGCAGCAAACGCTTGCCTGGTTTGCACGACATCTTCGTGAGTAATCGCAATCAGTCAGCCCATCGAAATCTACTTCACGGGGCGAGCAGGGTGCCGAACCGTTAAAGCCGTTATATGCGCTGCGTCGATGATTGAAACAGTTCACCTCCGCGTTCGCCGTGCAGATAAAAGAGCAACGGTAGGAATTGCCGGTCAGATCCCGCAGTGAAGGACAATGGATGTCGGCGAACCGTACTTCTGAACAGTTTTGCCTTGGCTTCATGGCCGCACTGGAGGTGGATGGTCGAGGCTACGTGGGCGGACTGCTCGTCACCTCGCGGTCCGGACGTCCACTCGAGTTTCAGTGTACAACCCCTGTGAAACCCGATCGAACACAGGAAATACTCTACGGACGGACACTCAGAGCCTGGGTTCTGGGGGAACTGATCGGCAGTACCTTGTTCAGTCGAGTCACCATTAAACCTGATCTTGTCGTCGTCCATGACAAACAGATGCTCGAACTGCGTAACCACACTCAAACGCCGGTAGCGTTTCTCGACGATGCTGGTGCAGACACGGGCACCAACCATTGCCGGAGCATCGGCGGTCGCCAGCTCCACTTCCACCGAGACCATCCCGACGACTCCGATTTCGTGGAAAGCCGAGCCCACCTGTTACCCTGCAAGGCGGATCTGCAGGAGCCAATGGATCGTGTTCGCGAAGCATTAACTGAAACCGTCAGAACGGTTCTGGCATGATGACTGACGATGGTCCGCCGCAGCCACTTTCACATGCTTCGCATACCGTCTGCACAGCGGCCAATCTATCACTCAGTGTCGACACAGCTGTGTGTGGCTTCAATTCAGCATTGCAGCGAGTTCCCCTGCTGGACACCCGGGTGCTTCCGCTGATCATACAACCTGCTTTGGTTCCGTCATGGAGGCCGCACAATAT
Organism: Planctomycetota bacterium; assembly: GCA_963581585.1. Classification (GTDB taxonomy): domain Bacteria; phylum Planctomycetota; class Planctomycetia; order Planctomycetales; family Planctomycetaceae; genus S139-18. Next base: position 89,800 of record CAUZPL010000007.1, on the reverse strand, counting down.
CCCGATGAAATGCATCGGATTGACGCTCCCGGAAGGTGTCGAACTCCTTGTTTCTACGGATGCAAAAAAAACAGCTTCCGACGGAAGTCAGTCACGTGAGATTCGTTCCCGAAAGATAGCAGCAACGGAAGCAAACGGTCACCGTCGTCGGAAACGTACGCGTGTCAAACCGCCGCCGGGAGCCGTCTCACTGCAGGATCGTCTGTTTTATCTGCTGCAGCCGCCATTGGAAACGTGGCTTGCCGGTCAGGAACTGGTCCTGCCGTTTGAGCCGTTTCCCTTCCAATACGAAGGGATCGCATGGTTGTTCTCGCGTCATTGTGCACTGCTGGCAGACGAAATGGGCCTTGGGAAAACGATGCAGGCTATTACCGGAATCCGTCTGCTGCTGCGTGTCGGTCAGATTCGAAAGATCCTGCTGATCTGTCCCAAGCCATTGATTCCTAACTGGCGGCGCGAGTTCCGTTTGTGGGCTGAAGAGCTGCCGGTCGTCACGATTGAGGGCAGTCCCGCACGGCGCCGCATGTTGTGGACGATGCCAGGCATCCCGATTCTCATCGCCAACTATGAACTGATGACGCGCGACCTGCCGGACATCCCAAACGAGGATCGGCCGATGTTCGATCTCCTGGTTCTGGACGAAGCACAAAGGATCAAGAATCGTAACTCATTGACGGCTCAGGTGGCCCGCAGTATCGACCGCCGTCGCAACTGGGCACTCACGGGGACACCGATCGAGAATCGAACGGAAGAACTGGTCTCTCTTTTTGAGTTTCTGGATGTTGTGCCGCCACGAGCTGTCCTGAATGCGCGTCAACTGTCAAAGCTGGCCGACGAACACATCCTGCGTCGAACCAAAGATCTGGTCATGGCCGACATGCCTCCTCGGATAGACCGCGACGCCGAACTCCAGCTTTCGGACGCTCAGGAATCCGCATACCGCACTGCCGAAGACGAAGGGATTGTTCAGCTGAATGACCTCGGGGATGCCATCACCGTACAGCACGTGTTTGAACTTGTGCTTCGACTGAAACAGATCACCAACTTCGACCCGCTCACTGGCGAAAGTACCAAGCTCGAACGACTCACGGCGGATATGGAAGAAATTGCAGCCAGCGGTGGCAAAGCTATCCTGTTCAGCCAGTGGACTAAATCACTGGACTGGCTGGAAGAACGCCTGCAGCCATTCAATCCATTGATATATCACGGTGGTGTTCCCGCGAAGATGAGGGAACCTGTCCTGGACCGATTCAGGGAGGACCCGGATACTCACCTGCTGTTGATGAGCTACGGCACTGGCGCCGTCGGGCTTAACCTGCAGTATGCCGGCTACGTATTTCTGTTTGACCGCTGGTGGAACCCGGCAGTTGAAGATCAGGCAATCAACCGAGCACACCGGATCGGTCAGAAGAACCCGGTCATTGTCACTCGATTCATCTGCGCAAACACAATCGAGGAACGTATCGACCGAGTGCTGCGGGAAAAACGTGAACTGTTCGAAGCCATTCTCGGTGACCGGGACAACGACAGGGTGTCACTGAGTCTGAACACCGACGAAATCTTCGGACTGTTCGACCTCAAGGCTCGTGGCGTTGAAGGGGCACGCTCCATCGGCCCCTCGAACGCAAATGCTGCCTGAATCCGCAGCCGGTAATTCAGCACTGCAAAATCGGAGCATGCCCACGCAATCCGTGGTTGTCCGGTTGAATGTGAGGAATAACTGGAGCATCCGCGCACCGGGGGACTTGCGATTTTATGAATGAAATCTCCCGTTGACGTCCGGCTTCGGTGGCTATCAAGCCTCATCCAAAGTGAGCGTGAGACGTCAGTTTCTGGACTGTGTGTCCGTCATGAACTCATGACTGCATAGCTTCAGCTTGTCAGAATATTTGTTGTTGTGGCTTGCCTTACGCCGCATTCCTGCGTCTGGCTCCGGAGCCTTCCGAACATCGTTCGAGTGCCACCGCTGCTAGGGTCCATTCCTGCTGTAATCTCAATTCGTAGAGTTTTGCGCGCGCCTGCGCAATGTAGCTGCTTCGAATTTTGCTGGCGAGGAGGCCTCGCCAACCCTCCAGAAAACCCAGCTTAAATATAAAGTGATATGCGAACCACAGTACCGGTTCGAATGGGATACGGATCGCGATTTGTTTCAGGTATCGCCGGCGTTCCTGGGCATTACCCAGCAGTCGAGGTTTGATTGTGGTCGTTCCCCAGTGGCCTCTGGCAAGGTACTGATATCTGACCCTTGCTTCCCATGTTGAATACTGGTTATGGCGTTGGAGATAAGCTTCAAGTCCTTTGAAATCTTCATGAATCAGCGGTGTTTCGATTTTGCCAACGGGACCATTGACGACCACTCGTTCGTGAACTTCCATGTCGAGTCCATCACTGGATTCATCCAGGAGATGTTCGAACCGTGCCTGACCGGTCCGAAACATCACCACAGCCGTGTGTGAGAAACCACCGAATCGAAAACGCTGTCCGAGGAAATGAAAACCTTTCGCAACCAAATACGCGGTATCAGAATCTTTGTTTTCAACGATTGCACGCAGCTCGTCGGTGAGCTTTGGCGGCGCGACTTCATCGGCGTCCAGAAGAAGTGTCCAGAGTGTGGTGATGTTGAGTGTGTCCAGGGCCCACTGTCGTTTTTTGGGATAGCCTCCCCGGTAATCAAAATTGATCACTTCAGCACCCCACGCTGAGGCGACGTCTGTCGTGCGGTCTGTGCTGGCTGAATCAACAACCACAACCCGTTCGAAATCAGTCAAAGCGGCCAGACACTTTGACAGATTGGCCTCCTCATTCTTCGCCGCAATCAAAACCGTCACGGGAAGTATTCTCGATGTATTGGAGTTCATGGAGACAATGCTGACATTTGAAGTCCGTTCAGTAATTTCCTGCTGTCGGCAGAAATCAAACTATGGTCAGGCTGTATCCGAGTCCGCTGACGTGTTCAACAAGACTGCATTCTGGGCGCATCGAGTGGTTTGATTCTCAGCGGCATGATTAGACTTTGAACCTGTCATCAGAATCCGGCGTCGACTGATCATGCGGGCAGGGTTCCCTCCATGAACCGTCCATGCTTCGATGTCTTTGGTGATCACCGACATCGCGCCTGCAACCGCCCCTTCCTTCACTGTGATCCCTGGACCGACAAAGGCCCTGGCGCAGACCCAGCATTGATCTTCAAGAACGACGGGGGACGAAATGAGCTGCATGTTCGGCATCGATATGTCATGAGACGCCGTACAGATCATCGCATACTGCGACACAGTTGCGTGATTTCCAATTACCAGTTCGTCGACACAGTAACAATCAACATGATGTGAAATGGCACTTTCTTCTCCGACGGTGAGGTTCCATGGTGCCCAGACCAGAACACTCGGTGAGATACGTGCATTCTTCCCAATTCTGGCACCGAACGTGCGCAGGAGAAATCGGCGCCATCCGAAAAAGATGCGCGGGGATGGTCGAAATAAACCCCACCAGACAACAGCCCAGATCACACGACCGATCCTGTTCCAGATGGAATGAGAGCTGGAGCAGTTTCTCTTGCTCACATCGATTTGCTGTTGATTGTCTTTATCATTCTGGAAATTCACGGTTGTCATCCATTACTTCTGAAGAATCGATTCCACCTTGGAGTCATTTGTGAGATCAATTCACCGGCAGACTGCTTGGATATTTCCCTTTGCCAGGTCATGATCTCACGCCGCAGGCTGCGTCTCAGAATCGGTCTGCACGTAGTCGACATAACGACTTCGTCCGAGAAGCCACTCGTAAGCGCCCAGCATTTTCTTCCCAATGTCGGGCCACGCGAATTCCTGCCTCACCCAGTGAGTGCCGCGGGTTCCCATTTGTTTAAGATCCGGCCGCGACATGTTCATAGCTTCCCGCAGAGCCTCGGCCAGACCCTCAACAGTTGGTTCCACATGCCAGCCACAGCGTTCTGACTTGACATTCCTCCAGGGAGTTCCCGTGGTGGTAATGACTGGTGTGCCAACCCCCAGAGCCTCTGCGACGACGATCCCAAAATTTTCCGAAAACGACGGCAGCACAACAAGATCGGCGACGCGGAGAAGCCTCCATTTGTCTTTTGAGTGAACGGCATCGCAGATCGTCACTGTGCCTCCCAACTTCTTCTGCATGACCAGGTTCTGGATTTCGCGTCTATGCCCTCGTTCATTTTCCCCCACGATTCGCAGCCGCCAGCCGGGTCGTACGACCAATTGCCACGCTTTGACCAGTTGAGGCAAGCCCTTGACCGGATGGATTCTCGACAGAAACAGGACCTCACGTTCCCCGTGTAACCGAGCCTCGAAGCCAGTGTCACCTAGATGTCCTGTTGTCGGAAGTGTAACTCCGTTCGGGAGCAGTACGATGGGTTGTTTCAGTCCAAGTTCGCGGAACTGGCGGGCCTCACTCGCGGATGTTGCATGCAGACCCGAACTGTTGACCAGGTCCCGATGCTGATACAGCTTCCAGGCAATGAGCTTGCGATACCGGTGATATCGGAAGCACCAGGGTTTCAGCATGCCTCGCGGGCTTACGATCCGAGGGATTCGACTGTGAAGACTGACCCGAGCTGTCTGATGGTTTGATCGTAACCATAGGCCGTGATCATGAATGACATCCGGTGTCCAGCTCCTTGAAACTAAACCCTGGAGCTTACCCGTCACAAAGCTCGTCGAACAATATTGTTCAAGACGGATCGTCGGTGCCTGGTAGCTCCAGACACGGACGTCTGCACCCTGCAGGGCCTCAGCTTCGGCCAGTTCGGGGACAGACCGTGCCGGACCTCCATCCCGGTCACTCAGGCTGGGTACGCAATGCAGAACGCGAAGTGGCATTTTCAAAACCTACCGTGGTTGTGGCGCCATTTTGCATGAGTTGTCTGTCCGTCTATCTGGACACAGGTGGTGGCGCCGGACCTGAATTAGTCGTCATCGTACGAAGAATTAAGGTGGTCCTTGGGTGTAAGATGAAGCCAGCTGGTACTGTTCACGATGAACTCAGAGGTTCAAGTGGCCCAACTGTCGGAAAGGAACCCGAACGCAAGATCGCTCCTGAGAAATGGCACACTGTGACGGATCTAATGTTCACCGAGAACGGAAACAAACGTGCTCCTCTGTGGAACACGTTTGTTCGAAGGTCTGATGGTGTTTTGAAGGTGCTGGACACAAATCAAACCTATGACGGTTTTGTCACGCGGCAGCGCGGGTGCGGCTGAGACCAACACGCATGATATTTCGATTCCGGATCTGTTTCCTGCGACTCAGATGATGCAGAGACATCGAGCATCCGACCGTCAGCCAGAACAGAAAGCAAAGAAGTGAACCACAGGCAAAGATGTAACCTTCGATTACCAGATGTAAACTGAAGAAGGCAGTCCATCCCCGCAGCAGGTCTTTGTATTTGCCGGGAATCGCCGAGTTCCTGGTATACAACGACGAGATCATCGTCACTACAAGCCCGACAAAACCAATGGCACCAACGGTTCCTGTCATCGAAAGGATTGCCAGATAACCGGAGCCCGGCTCAATGAATCCTTCAATTGAATCCTCACGGGAGAGTCGCTGTTGCTGAAAGCCGATACCCAACACGGGACTGCTCTGGAATTCACTGATCCTGAAGTCCCAAAGCTGTCCTCGGGTGTCATTTGTGCCCTTGGCGGTCAGTTCTGAAAAAAGCCCGCTGCTCAAATCCTTTCCAACTCTGTCGGTGGCTCTGCCGGCCTGCACATAGCTGATTCCAATCAACGCGGCTGCAGCCATCAGAATAACAAGGAAACCTTCTTTACGATGCGCGACATGTGTCAGAATTCCTAACGTGAGTCCCAGTACAGCTCCACGAGAACCGGCTCCAACACACGTCACACAACAGATCACCAGCAGAACAACGCGCCACTTCGACCGCTCCCGTTTCAGAGTACAGAACAAGTCGATGGCAGCGAGCGCACAGACGGGAGCCAGGATCATTGTGTGTCCCATCAGCCCGAAGAACATGCCGCGACCCGACAGACGAATCCCGGCGATGTTCAACAGGAGCGAACCAACGGCAGAAACCAGAAGTAGCCGCCGTGTCCAGTCCAGTACCTGCAGCTTCAATCTGATTTCGTTCGAAAACAATGGACCCACAACAGCCATGATCAGGAACCATCCGAACCAGCGAGACACCGCTGTTCTCGAATCTTCAGCAATCCAGAGGCTTGGAAGCGTCAGCAGGACAGTCACGAGCGCGACGAGGCTCACTGACAGATCGCGGCTAAACCAAAGGTAGGCGAAGGTTATGACCAAGCCGGCACAGCATCCGAGGAATAAGAACTGGGAGCTTAGTCCTGTGGGAATCGAACTGGACCGCAGGAAATACACCGCAACAAGAAACGCCGAGCAGACCATAATCCCGATAGGTGTCGAACGAGGCGCATTTCGCGGACTTCGGACCGATGCACCGATTGCGGCGAACGAACTTCCGGTTTGACAGAGTGCAGGCACGGTGGTTTTATCTGTTGACAAGAATGATATTCACTGCATTTTCTGGATTTGCTTTAACCAGTCGGAGACTCGCCAGGCGCCATCGTGTTCGTGGAGTCGTCGTCTGAACACATTCGTGTTGTTTCGTAATTTACTCAGCTGTAGAAATGACATTTCCGGGTACCAGCACACAGTGATGAATGGCCCATTTGGAATCAGCAAAGTGGCCCATCCATGTCGCTCGGTCCTGACTTTCAGTTTCGCCGGCTGCGGTCAGCAGATAAATCCGATATCTCCGAGGCACCACGATATGCCAGACCGCTGAGGCTGGCTGTTCACCGTGGATTTCAGCCAGGATTGTCGGTCGCGCTTCATGCAGCAGTCACATCGCGCCGGCGAGCACAGATGCTTCGGCACCTTCGACATCCAGCTTGACCACTTCCCTGACCGGGTTTCCATCCACAAAAGAAAAGTTGTCGAGCGTAGACATATCCACATCAATGGCAGTAGCTTCGTCAATTTCCTCGTGCCGTATCTCCGATTGAATAATACCGGACCGTGCTGATGCCGGTGTATACATTCTGGTTCTGCCCACAGAATCAAAGAGCGCGAGCCAACAGGTATGCACAGGGTCATTGAATCCGTTTGCAACCATCATGGCTCGAAGGTCATTGACAATTACAGGCACAGGTTCGAAGGCGACGACCCGGCTGCTTTGCCGATATTGTTGAGCGGCAAGCAGTGAAAAACAGCTTGTGTTCGCTCCAATATCATAGATAACAGAGTGACTCTTCACTCGGGCACTGAAGGCTGTCGCGAATTATGATTCGTAAGTACCAAACAGCATCGAGCTCATGTTGCCGGGGCAACCTGCATCCCTTCAACGGCCCCATCACAACTGGTACGGTGTGTCCGCTGGCGATGCCGATTGCCAGACGCACGCAGGACTTAAGGAGCTGCCTGATCATTTCCGGAATGCCTTCGAAGGGACGTAGTTCTGTTCAGGCCGCTTTGTCGGCAATTTCGCCGAGGAAGCCAACCAAACGATCGGCACCGTTTTCCGGTGTGTAACCCAGAAGTGCTGCTTTGGCCGCGAGTGATTGAGCTGCCAGCGTATCTCGCGAAGACACCGCCTTAAGCATGGCAGATGCAAGGAACTGTTCGTCATCGGCCGGACCAATCTGTCCGTTTTCGCCGTGGCGAACGAAGTCGTGCGCACTCATCGCTTGGTCGGTGGTAATGACGGGCAGGCCCATGGCCAATGCCTCGGGCAGGACCATGCCCCAGCCATCCCAGCGCGTGCTGAACACGCAGCAGTGTTTTCCTCGGAAAACTTCATCTCGCCGTGCATACGGCAGCAGGCCTCGAAAGGAAATCGGTTTGCCAACCTTATAACTGAGGCTTTCTAATTCGCCTCTGAGTGGACCCTCTCCGTAGATCTCCAGTGTCCAGCCATCGTCCGGCAGTCGCCGACATGCGTTGATCAGAACGTCCAGTCCCTTGCGGTAAATCAACTGAGCCGATGTGACAAATCGAAATGGCTCTGTCGCAGCAGGTGGGACAATCGGCGGATTCAAAAGATGCTCTGTCACATTGATATAGTATGGCAGGGAGTTCACTGGCTGATGCGGACCTGCCAGTTTTCGATACCGGCGTACAGATTCAACACCTGTGCCGATAACGGCATTGGCCCGTTTAATCACGGACATCATCAGGTGATACTGGATGAATCTCCGAATTCCGGTCCTTGGTCGCGGTGGCTCGCCGAGGAATGAAAATGGCTTCCCGTGCTTGCGCAGAATCCTAGCCAGTACTTGCGTCGCGGGACTGGTGTAGACAGAACTCAAGAGCCAAACGTCCGCCGGTTTCGACTGAACCCATCCTTCCAGTTGCCCGGTGCAAACCTGCAGGATTCCGGTTGGCAGGTTTTCCCAGGGCAGGTTGGGTCTGGGCTGCCCCCAATGACGTGACGGATTACGCGTATTCACGTAACCAATAAATGCGTCCACATCGTTGCGTCGTGCAACAGCATTCAACAGATCCACCTGATGCGGGCTGGGACTGCTGAGGATGAAGCCGATTCGAATCATAAAACTAAAGGGATGCAGACGAATTGAACGCGGGTGGTCAGCCGCGAATCACTGTGCCGCTTTGGTGACAGGACGTCACCGTTCAGCGCCGGGTCTTTTCGTTCCGTGGTTTGACTGCACAGACCTGAACAAACTCACCCTGCCCCAGCAGTTCCCAGTTCACCCATCCAACAAGACGGCGGGCTGCCGGAATCGTGGTCACCGCTGAATGAGCACGCCAGACAACAATGAGTGTTCTGTGAATGATACCTGTTTTTTTCGCACTGACGGTATTAGCTGTTTTTACCTTCAGTGCCGTAGCTTCGGAAACATCAGAAAAAACTCCCGCCCCTCCCAGTCGGTGCTGTGACTGCACTTCGAACCCGGATGTTTTATGCAGTTTTCCAGTAAGCTTGGCGTGAAATGCGAAAGAAGCGTGCCCGGGTGCAGAGCAAACCAGTCCGCCCCTGCTCTCCGGCTGCTTTGCTGCTGAAGTCAGGAACTTCAACAATACAACAGTCCGTAGGATTTTGTGATTCGATACAGCTGAGCTGTGAACACAGACGGTGAGATCATATGTTCCAGCACGTGCATCGCTGTCACACAGTCCCAGTTGTCATCAGGCAACTCAGAGATGTTGGTTATGGACCACTTTTCGACCCGCCGCGCTGGCGGCCCGCCCAGTTCCCTCACTGGGCTCAATACGCGATGCTGCGAAGCCAGCGATCGAAAACGCCTCGACCAGTCTTCCGCCTCCACAGCCAACATCCAGGGGAGTCGGCACACCCTGACCACTCTCCAGAAATACTCTGGTGCGACGGGCCAAAGCGATATGACCATTGGACGGTGATTCCACCTGTTAAGCTGCGCATGTGTCCGCGTTCTCGTAGCATTCGTCTGCGTAGATGTGTGACAGGGCTTCATCAGTCAGCCGCGGTGAGGTGAACACGAAATCACATATGGCGCACCGCATCAGAGACCATGGTGTGCCGTCAAGTGCCAGTGACATGTCTTCGGATCTGCAGTGGTCACACCGGTCTGCTGTGATCGTCGGGCGGTGTTCAAGACCCGTCATGATGGGTGGCACCTCCTGCAGACACAGACAGTGAACCTGATGTTTCGATGGGCCGCGGGTGAATGTTCATAGCCGATTATCGGCCAATCATCAGCGGAACAGCACGAGCCGACGGCCGCCCTGATTCAAACATGTCGCATTAACCCGACTGTCGTGTACAGCAATTCAGATTGTGACGTCAGGAACTGAACGCTCATGCGTCTAACGTCTGCCCAGCGGCGGACCGAACCAGTCACCGATTGGCTCACGTGCCAGTATTCGGCGGGCGACATCTCGAAACCTTGCGACATATCGTTGGTGTTCCCTGACATTTTTCTGTCTAAGGACCGCCTGCAGGGCGCGCACTCTGGCGAGAAGAATCGAGAAGAATGCGAACAGTCGTGCCTGCCATATGTGTCCGATTTTCATATGCCAGTAGATGTGGTTGCGACGCAACATAAAGGTTTTCATGGAACAGTGTTGATACTCCTCAGCGGGCTGATGATGTAAAATACTGGTAACCGGAACATAGAGGCTGTGCCAGCCCTTTTGGCGTGCGCGCCAGCTCCAGTCAGTATCCTCGACATAGCCTCCCATTATTTCATCCATCAGACCAATATTGCGAAGAGCATCAACACGACACAGCGTGCAAACACCGTTTAGAGAATCCACCCTCGTTTCGGTATTCGTGACGGCGCTACCATTCCTGGCTCTAAATCGCGACGTCAACCAGTGAGACAAATGACGGCTAAACCATGGGTATCGCAGCATCGTATTCTGCACCTTTCCCGGTTCGCGAAGGTACACCTTAGGTCCGAGGAATGCCACTGTTGGGTGGCGCTCCGCGGCAGAAACGAGCCTTGACATATACGTGGTATTGCAGACCTCCGTGTCAGCGTTCACAATCAACACGTACTCGTAGTTGTGGTCAATGGCGTGCTGCATTCCTGAGTTATAGCCACCGCAGAAGAACCCATTTTCTTTCCGTGTGATGATCGTGATTTCAGGATAACGCTCTTTCGCCCATGCAGTCATTTCGCCGTCGGACCCATTGTCCACGAACACAATGTCCGTGGGTGATTCGAGCAGTTCCATGTGGCTGCTGATACATCGCTCCAGGGGAAAGCAGTACCTGTGCGTGGCAATGACAATGCCAACTTGACCTTGTTGAAGACGTTGAACGTCCATGCCGTTATGTAATTGTGTCACAGGATGGGTGCTGTACTTGAGGGACAATGGCAATTTCAGCCATCATGCCGGTTGAGGTGTTTCCGCTAGCATTTCCGGACCGGCAGGCTGCATCGTGAGATAGTCTCTCACATCCGGCGTCTTCCCAAACAGGATTGATGGCATGACCGTTACGCTGCAGATGATGTCGAACAAGGCATGACAAGACCCAATCATACCGTCAACAAACTTCTCTCGAACTGCAAACCTCAGTGAAGCAAGGGCACGGCCGGCCGGCAGTTTAATGAGTGCGCAAAACGCCGTTCGCAGTCGTGGGTACCGAGTTGATCTGCCCGGCCACGCAGCAACCCGATGCCGGTCGGCAATGATCCTGACGGATTCCCAGTCGAGTCGCTTATTCCAGTGAGTTCGGAACGTTTTTCGAGAACGAGGATGTGTCACGACAGCCTCCGGATTGAATCCAATACTCCCTTTTTCCATCACTCGGATTGCAAGGTCGACATCTTCGGCAGCGGCTCTCGGAAAACCTTCGTCGAACCCGCCGATACTCAGCAAAACGTCTTTTCGGTAGGCAATATTTGCGGTGAGGTAGACTCCCCCGTTCCTGCAGGTCGGCGCATACCACAGCGGACCTTGATTACCGCCGGATCCAACAACGCGGCCCTCAGCACCGACCCAATCCGGATTGACCTTCAGCGAATGGATAAGTTGCGCGACAACGTCCTCGTCAAGCACAATGTCACTGTCCAGGAAGATAATCGTATCAGCATTGGATTCACGAATTCCGAGGTTTCTGGCGGCTGCGGGTCCTGATGCTGCCTGACGGATTAAGCGAAGGTTCGGAAGGACCGTCTTGTACGTATCTGTGGTGGCAGACAGGTCTTCAGTACTACCGTCGTCGCATACCAGAACTTCGATATCAGCCATTGTTTCTGTTTGATTTCCCAAACCGTCAAGCACAACTGAAAGCTCTTGCGCGCGGTTGAATACGGGAATTACGATGGTGGCGTTCATGAATCTCACCTTCCGTGGCACGGATTCTTCAAGCGGCGAACAGACGTCCAGAAATCAGGGGCGACGGCCAAGCAGCTGCTTTGACACGTTCCAGATGACCGGCGGTGTCATGTCGCGGATCAATGATTTGCACGAATCCTTCGCTCGACGCAGCCGCGGTCCGCGATCGTTGACATTTCGTTCCCGAAACAGTGTGTTGTGATGCTCGCGAATCTCGTCCGCTGGCCGACCATTCGTGTAGTAGTACAAAGCGATCGATCGTCTGGCACGCAGATCAGGACACATGAGTGGGTCCGGTTGACCGTGAAATGATGTCGAAGTCGTCGAAAAAACAACCATCCGATTGAAGATAGGCAGCACCTTCTTCGCACACGCGGTCATTTCCGGATTCCAAAGTTCAAAGTGTCCACCCCAATCCTCTTCCCAGTCTTTGTTGAGATAAACAAGCAGGTTGAGTCTGCGATCGAGTCTGAATTCAGGGTGCTTGTTGAAGTCCGCGTGAATCTTCAGAAATCCTCCACGCCGAGTCGTGTGCAGACCACCGCCCACAAAGTGCGGATCGGCAATAAGTGATTCGATGCCGGTCAATTTTTCCAGAAAGCGAAGAAACGGACTTGAATTTAGAGAACGCATGAGCTGCAGAGTTCGTGTGCCGAAGTGATCTTCATTCCGAGACGCCATCTTTTGCTCGGTCGCTGTTGCATACCGTTTGGCTCCATTCACGTGCTGACCGAAGTCCTTATGCTCCTCGAGAATCTCGGTCAGCAACTCAGGCACGAAAAAATCATCGATGACAATATGAGGAAACGGTTCGGCACTGCAGTATTGTAAGCGGTGTCTGCCAGCGGTCTTTTGAAGACCTCCGGTGTCCATTTGCACCATTCGAGGCGACTCAACTTCAGACATGTGAAATCCTTTCAAAGCCGCTTTCGGGAAAACATTAATGTGTCAGTAATGCAGCCAATTGCTCACAGCACCGTCCAGGTAGTCGTTGAGCTCTATGTTGAACCGACGATAATGAGTGTCGAGCCAGCTCTTTAGTTCTTCCGGTAATCCGGCGTCTTGCCCCCGGCAAACGACCTGGTTCAGGATATCGTTATCAGGCTTGAATTCGTCAACATTGAGGTGGTGAAAGATATCGCTCATCACCTGACCTGGCTGCGAAATAACGTGATCATGAATAACGAAATGCACTCGCTCTTTACCAAATTCTCTGAACCAGCTGCGCAACGGCGTGAGATAGTCGCCGGCATTCTGCATATTTCGGGATTTCCATAGCTCGATAATTCTTGACGGTGTCTCCTGTTTGAGATCACGTTCCCGGTATTTGACTCTCCAGTGCATTTTGGTCAGCGACCAAACGCGATCTGTTGGATTGCGCACCATTGAAATGATTCTTGTCTCCGGAGCAACTCTCCGGATGTAACGCACGGTTTTCCCGCTGACCTTACAATAGTCCGGCGTCATGTCTCCACAGACAACATTTCTTGATGTGGGGAACGACCTTGTGTAAGTCAGCAAGGGTAGAAATGGTCTTGCCGTGAAATAATGGAGTTCTTTTTCGGGTGGTATAAATATGTCGGGGTGATGTCGCAGGTTTGCAGTAAGCCAGGTCGTCCCCGATTTTTTAAATCCAACGCATAGAAAATCAGGCATTCGATAGAAGGATGGTACAAATGTGGATGCAGCCTCATTGAACGAGCGTTCCAGCGGACTCAAGACGTTCATCACTGCTCGTGCAGGTCTCTTGACAACTTTTCTGATGGAGTTCATCGGAGTTGTTCTTTATGACTGAACGGCGTGAGTGCAGTTGATATCGAAATACCCCCGACAGGTGACACAGCAACTCTCTGAAACTGGCGCGGTTTTAATCTTCACGTTTGTTTCCATGAACCGTAGCAGTGGCCGACATTGGCCACTGTGGACCCTAATGCCTGCAGTAGGCGGAATGAAGCCGACGCGCTTGGTCGGTCCCAGGTGTATTGCTTGAGGTAGGTCAGGCCCAGTCGCCCTGAGGCCATGATGTTTCGGGCAAAACTGTGAAAGGGATCGGTAAGCTGATAAATGAAATGATTCCGAAGCTGCAGGAATCCTGGACGAGTCTGAGTCGCTGATCCGCCGGAAAAATGTTTACAGACACTGCCCGGCACAATCACAACACGCCACCCTTTGTGCCGGGCACGACGGCACAGGTCAGCTTCTTCCCAGTACATGAAATACAGCGTATTCAGTCCGCCGATCTGCTCGAAGCATTCTTTCCGCACAAAAAGGCAGCTGCCTTCGACCCAGTCACGGTCCGATGGGGGATAAACAGGATCCATCATGTATGGGATTACGTTGCGGCAACGCCCTTTCATGTAATAGTTGGGTTCGCCACTTTCCCACTCTGTGAATACGGGTCCCATGAGACCGATCGACTGGTCGTTTGCTGCCGCCGTCATCGGCTGCAGCCAGTGCGGCTGCACAATGGTGTCCGTGTTCTGCAGGCAGACCCATTCGCAGCCGTCGCCAAACGCGCGTGGAATTGCTCGATTGTAGGCTTCCGCATATCCAAGGTTCTCTGAGTGTCGAATGATACGAACGTCGGGATGTTCGGCAGCCACGTAATTCAGGCTCTCGTCACTGCTTGCGTTGTCGACCACGTAAATGCGTTGGGTCGGCAGTGCTTCTTCTTTAAGCGACTGCAGCAGCGCCGGCAGCCACCGCAGGCCATTGTAATTCAGAATCAATATTCCAAGCTTCATGGGGTTCACGCCGCGGACCCGGTTATTTGTCCGGTCTCAGATAATTTCGTCGCTGATGACGGAGACGACGATGGGTAACCCAGCTCAGCGAGAACTTTTCCAGCGTAAAGATTGAAAGTCTGCACCTCCGCTGTAGTTAGTTCCTCCTTCCAGCGCCCAACAGATGTCGTTTGAATCGGTTGGGACAGGCGAGCGAATTCCTGCCGTTCTGATCTCACATCAAGTCCGATTGCGTATGTGTCCAACTGTTTCTCCTGCGGTGACAGGCCCAGTGCCAGCATTATGCGAGAGAGCACGGCGTGAGGAGATTCGACAAATTCTTCATAAGTCAGACGTGTGACATTCGGATGGGAATCAAACGCAAGTCCGGTGTGAACGCAGGCCGCCCAATATCGCGCAAACCTGCGCACCGACGTTTCTTGCCGAATGTTCGGGTGATTGAGCGATGAACAATAACAGTCGCGTCCGTCCCGGATGATGTGCAAAAATCTGGCATTGGGGAAGTGCCGTGTCAGAAACTTCAGCTGTAATACGTGTTGAGGTGTCTTTTCCACCATCCGTGTATCACTGGACAACTGTTGTAGTTTCCGGAGACGGCAGACGCCGTTTTGCAGAAGATCAACGATATCGGAACTCTGCTCAAACAGTGTCCGGGTTTCATCCCATGAGAGGTGAAAGTGTTTCCTCGCAAAAATATTTTGACGGGAAAAAAGTCCGGTCTCCCCCTGAATCGAGAACAGCTGGTCATGCAGCGTCAGGACACGCTGCAACAATGTCGTGCCGCTTCGAGGTGCTCCCAGAACGAAAACAATGGGTTCCTGAGAGATACTGCAGTTCAGTCGCCACCGGGCATTACGCAGAATGTCTCGAGGCGATTTAAGATACGTCATCGCCAGCCGAAACTGTTCTTTCACAATCAATTCAGTCCTATGGGCCGTAACATCGTTAAGATGCTGAATTCGGTTACGACACTACGGAGCTCTGCGAATCGTAGATATCTGCTGCAATGGTCCATGGAAGATGATTCCAAGACCGCGATGAGATCTGATTCTGCGCGTTGGCGCGCTCGTCAGCTTTGTTGCCACACTGACCAGGCGACGCAGGAGTCCACGGTTGTTCATTCGCTGCACGGAATCACAGATTGAGATGAATTTGATTCTGCGAAGTTTGACAATACCAAACTCAACAATGAATTCCTTGAATGTCCGGAGTGGCAGCTGGAAGGTCTGCAAGTCGACGACATTCACCCGAAAACCGAAATCTGTAATCAGTGCAACGCCGGATCTGCCATTCGTTGAATTTGATCGTAGGTTTCACATCCTTGCCCGAACAGGCCCAGCAGGATTTTGCGTTTGATGTTGTTATCCGGGTCGTCTGGATTCGCATGTTGAACGTGCTGGCCAACAGTGATCCTTAAGCTGTATCTCTTAGGGTCATTGTCACCGGACTCATTGAATTTTGAGGGTCTGCTAAACGACACGACGCTTGATACCCCGGTAGACTCGAGCACCAAACGCGGCGGGCCGGCGGATCAGCATGTCTTCCAAAAAGAACGCCGGTGACGACTTGATTCGGTTCAGCTCGGCGCTGGCTTCGTGGGAAGAAATCATGGAGTTCCACAACATGCGCCGTAATCGCAGACTTTCGGCGTGACCACCAGGAGCGTCCTGTTCGGGTACCGCCTCGGGCCTGGCGTCAGGGGATGACCGGACTTCCGTTGCAATGTCCAGCAAAGAATCCTTTACCAGTTTGTGCTGCACGGATTCTTCTACAATGCTCATTGGGACCGCACCAGCGGCCAGCGCCTCGCGATAGGCGTCTTCCCAAAGGTCCTTAATGGGACTCTTGTCGTTTTTCCAGGGCTGAGTCGGGACAACCGTGAAGTGGACAAGTTGGGAACGCCCCTCTTCGTACCATTCCAGACAGTTCCATTCGTTCGGGATTGTATCTGCAATAGAATCCGTGGGCAGGATACATAACTCCGCCATCAGTTGCTTGTAGCTGTATTCATCACGATCCAGACCTTCGACGATGCGTTCGATATCCCAGTTCAGCTTCGAACAATCCATCAGCATAACGCTCATCTGACGACCTGGTGTCCAGTAGCGCCCCTCGCCATGGTCGTTATTATTGCCACCTTCCCACCCGTGGGGAACTTCGTTCTGCGTACTGCACAGCACCAGCTTTCCGTCAAGCGGAGTATTCCACAGTTTCGCGATATCATCGAACACCAGCATATCGGCATCGATGTACAAGGCTTTGCCCTCATAGCCGGTCAGCTTCGGAATCAGGAATCGATTGAAACTAAAACCCGTTCCTGGTCGGTTCTTTGGGTCCTTTGGGAGCGGAACCGGCATATTCCGCATGCAGAAAAACTGAACGGGATGTTGCGTGTGCTTTCGAATGGAGTACTCAAGTACGTGAGCGGCAACCATCTGACTGTCATCTGCACCAGTGAATATACGAATTGGGTCCACTAAAGATTCAACGCTCATTTTAAATTCCTCAACGGACTTCCGAATCTCTGAGAACTGAATGTCGAAGCTAGTGTGATCATTTTTGAACAGCGTTCTTTTGGTCAGATCATCAAACGCCCTGCTGTAGGAGGCCCCGCCGTCCATGCCCAGCGTTCGGACATTTGTGACGCCAAGTCGCCCGAGCAGATTGATGACCACAGATCCGCTGAAGGTCCCCTGAACAGGTGACGGGAATCCATGCCGGCGTGCACTCCAGAGTGGATAACTGAGCAGTCGGCCATGTTCTGCAAATGCACGCAGCACGGGTGTTGTGTCGATGAAATCATCGAGAACCAGAGCCGTGGGATGACAATTTACATGCGGTACTTCCGGCATGATCAGCCAACGAGTATTTGCGAAGAGGCAGTCCTCACAGTCCTCGATCACATCAATGTCAACAATGTGGGCAAAGTCGACCTTTTGTTCACGAACCACATGATTCAATGAGACAAGAATGTAGTCTTCCAGAACGTATTGATCGCGGAGTCCGAAACTCGGTCCCTTTCCAAAGACCAGAAACGGACAATTTGGCTGTCCGTATGTGGCAAACCAGTCAAATACTGTGATGGAAGATACAGAGTCCAATGTTTCGCTTCAGGCTGCCTTGGATACCGAGGTTGCTGTTTCTGCATGCCGAAGACCTGCGATCTCCTGAATCTGATAGCTGAACCGTTTCCATGTCAGATGCTCAACGGTGCTGCGGACATCACATGGGGAACTGAGTGCTTCTTTGATCAGTGCCATGATTTCCGAGGTTGGTGCCGTGGTATCGAACAGGTGTCCGTTTTCTCCGTGAACGATGATGTCCGGGGCGTGGCCTGTGTTTGAGCAAACCGGGACGGCGTTGCACATGGCTGCTTCGATCAGCGGCACCGGTCCGCCTTCCAGTTCGGAGACACTCAAAAAGACGTCGATTGAGTTGTAGAATTCCGGATATTCACTGTAAGGAATGTCAACGTATTCAAAATTCGCCAGTGATGTCAGTTCGCTGAAGCGGTCCCAATCCGGCCATTTCTTCCCGCAAAGCACGAAACTTTGTTTTGGCATTGCTCGGACAAGGTCCAGAATACGGTCGCCCCCCTTGCGCGGCAGGTACGACGAGCAAAGTCCGATTCTTCCTTTCCCGCGTACGTGTGGCTGAAACCGGTCGGCGTCTGCACCGACCAACGCCACTTTCACAAGTTCCGGTGATACTCCCTGTTCGATGAGTTGGGAGACAAACAGAGAACACATGCTGATAACACTGTCGGCCATGTTCATCACATGAACCAGTTCTTCCTGCGGATACCACATTTGTCGCGGATGCGTGTAGAACAGCAGGTTCTTGCCATGCAGCACATCAGGTTGCCGGAGGATTGTGTCCCGCAGGTAGCCATAGTGTGAATAGAAGTAACCTCGGGCCGTCGGCAGGTCGTCCCCCAATTTTACGAAGGCAGTCTTGACATCAATGTGCTCGTCGATTTCATGACAGATCGCGTCCAGAATCCAGCCTTGATGTTTTGAGGGAGGAAGTACATAGACCAGGTCGTATTCCGGGGACGGAGCAGCTCCCATCGACTGCAGCAGGCACTCATAACGTCGAACGAAAGAAGGCGTTCCGGTCAGCAATGCTCTCGTTTCTTCAAACAATTTTTGGAATCTGGCGTTCACGATTGAATGTTTGCGACTTTATGAGGTCGTGATCGTTTCGGATTGGCGCATCGCAGAGGAGTGTCGGTTGGCTTCAGGAATCTGTTAGAAAATCGTTGAGCGCCAGTTCTCGGACATACTCCTCAGGTCGATCGGTTCCTGACTTGGGATCTTCAGAGAACACTGAACCGTGCCGCCGTTAACCGGCAAGCTTTCGCCACAGTCCCCTGATTCCGGATGGATTCGGTTGTTTCCTGGTGTCACGCATTTCCGTAGCCGAAATTTCATCAGCGATCAGGCGTGGGGTCAGATTCGCTGCTGCCCATTCATAGCGTCGCCTGTTAACCTCTGAACACCCACAGAACTGCAGATCCGCCTGTGAAACGAGTCCCAGCAGGCTGAACATGGAATTTATGTACGCTGCCCCGTCCAGCACAGCCGCTTCCAGTGAAAGAATAAAATACGGAATTGAGTTTCGAATACAGAATCCTGTGATATGCGTCAGACTCGCCTGATACTGATTAAGTGACTTTTGAGGATCGCCCCTGACCGAATCCCGCTGCAATACAGAGGAGGCCACCGTCGCGAGTGGACAACGGGTTGGTACAAATACGACAAGGCGATAGCCGCACTCTGTGACGACATCAAGAAACATGTCAAAATCGGGAAACTTCAAGTACTCGGGCGGTTTTCCAACAGCTGGGCCATGTGGCAATGATCGTCTGGTAATCACGACGTCTCGCAGTTTTGTGGTGGCGAGTTTCGAGACTGCCGCGTCCCGGTCTCCGCTGCGAATATCCGTCCAGATGTCATCCATCAGGTCATAATGATCACTGGCCGTTGGAGATCCGCTGACGGCATGATGCTGCGAAAATACCTCCGTGAAA
The DNA here is from genome assembly GCA_963581585.1 of Planctomycetota bacterium. GTDB lineage: Bacteria > Planctomycetota > Planctomycetia > Planctomycetales > Planctomycetaceae > S139-18. Next base: position 70,226 of record CAUZPL010000007.1, on the reverse strand, counting down.
ATTCGCGTTCCGGATGATTCAGGTCCCGCTACCAGGACCATGGTCTTTTTTTCTGACACTTCAGCGATTGCGGTGTTGTCGAGTGTGCTGATTCATTCCTCTAACATGGCGATCGGCGATGAGCCGGAAGTCATCAGCGATCGTTTCGACACGACCGATGTAGTCGACGATTTGATTGCCAGACTCGTTCCGCAACCATTCGATCTGACTTCTTCTCGTGAGACTCTCACCATATTTCTCGTTCAGGTGCTCTTCAGACCGCAACCACTTCCGAAAACTCATCTCGGTAACGCGATTTGATTCTGCCAGTTCTTCCTCGGCAGTCCGGATTTTCGGGGGCAGGTTGTCCTTCAGCCCGCTCGAGTGCTCCCTGCCGGACGTTGTTGTAGAGCGACAACATTCTTGCCCACGGATTGCGGATGAACGTAAACGAGAAAGAATCATCATACGCTTTCGCCCCGACAATGTCTCATATCTGAATGCGTATATAGTCCGTCCGGCAGAACCAGGGATTCGGTCCTGGTCGCTGCCGTGGCGAATCGACCACCGGGTAGCAATGCGTGATCAGCTTCGAGCGCTGAAGACACCTGTTTCACTGAGGTCCTGCTGTGGCAGAATCAAGGCTGGCCCGAAATCTCCGGCCAGGGTGTGTTGACCGCCTGTATGTATTGTTCACGGGCCGCTCTTAAAGAGTTTTCCGTCGGAACGTCCAAGATACTCCAACGCTACACGCTGGTTTGATATTTCAAACTGCTGCAGGATTGCCGTCCGATCGGATGTCGATATCAAACGGTGGCACCACAAGCCAGGCCTTTCAGAATCGTCGGATCGAAGAAGTCGCCCAATCAATCTCCGTCGAATCCTGTCTGTGATTGGCAGTTGGTTCAGCAGTTGCAGGGTTCCGCCGCTTCCGGGTGGGACCGACGAATTGATGCGCCCCTCAGGAATTCTCCAGTCGGTGTCCCGGGACAAACCAACGCTATTCACGAAGTCGGCGAAGAGACCACCCGAAGACCTTGCCTCTTCGTAGACCCGAACCAGAATATTCTGCCTCCCGAAACATTCGCGCCAAGGTTCCAGAAAACGGTAGTAATCAAATTTGGTCCGATTGATCGCGATGAAATCCAGGACGCTTCCCGTCAAGCCGCTTATGCGCGGATTTTTCAGGTAAGCAGACTGAGCAAATTGATCTTGGCGTCTTAGATAGACGACGATCTTCGTTTCAAACCAACCACACTTCTGACCGGTCATCTGACCTTTCTGCTGAAAGCGATCGTCGCGGCGGAATTCAAAGTCTTCCGGACTGAGGATCAGGTTCTGACATAACGACCTGTCCGCTTCGCGATATACATCTTCCCATTCGGCCAGCAGCGACGGAGTATCTTCAATTCCGTGAGCCAGTAAATGCTGTCCCCGATGAATGCCACGGCCTGCAGATGGATACAGATATCCGGAACAGCTCAGGTGATCTGCGTTGATGCGAAAAAACCGCTGCAGGGCTGTCGTGCCTGTTTTGTGCATCCCGATATGCAATCAGAATATTTTGTTCATTCTGCCAATCGTTCCGTCAGCAGGTTACAATACTCAACGACGGAAGCTTAGAACGTATAGTCGAAGGTCTCGATGTCTTCCCGAAAATGGTGAGCCACAAAATCACGGGTCTCATCGCAGTACTCATCGCGATAATCTCGATGACGGGACTTATTGACGTGAACCAGATGAATTCGTGCGTTGATCCCACGTTCAACCTGCCGGATATCGTCTTGAATGGATTCCACACGTCCCACAAATTGAGTGATCAGCTGGCCGTTGTCATCGCAGAGCCATTGCAGCTGGCTCCGCTGCGTCAGGCTCTGGCCATACTTGTCACTCTGATATTCCTCAGACAACAGCCACTTTCGAAATCCTAACGACTCAACGCGTTTTGAGTTTTCGATCTCTTCCTGAGCAGTCAGGACTTTTGGCTGTTGTCGCCCGGCAGCTCGGTCCAGTGCACCCTGCCAGACATGATTGTATAGGGACACGATTCGGTCCCATGGGTTGCGTACAAAAGCAAACGTGAAGCATTTTCCGTACGTTTCTGTACCAAGCGATTTCAGCACATCTCTTGCGTCCGAGTGTGTGTGAAGACTCTGTATCTCCACGACCGGCTGTGCAATTTTTCTCCCGGTCAGTCGGTTCCAGATCCGTAAAGGCCGTGGTGGTCGGTCAATGTCAGAAAGCGATTTTCGGATACTGCTGCCGGCAGACTTGGGAATGTGAATGAAGACATAATTGTGGACAGGTGAAAACATCATCAGGAAGGCTCTCTAAGAGCAGTCAGGCAGCAAGCCGAAATAATGACAGCTCGCGCAAATGCCCGGAGTCCGTCTCAATAATACGGTCAAACTCAGACATCAGGTCCAGGTCGTGTGCCGCAAAAAAAGTCGTGCAGACACTCTTGAGCCTGAGGAGTTCTCCGACGATCCTAGCTTCGGTTTCCAGGTCAAGCGCGGACGTGATCTCATCCAGAATCAACACGGCTAGTTCTTTGTACAACACTCGAGCGATACCGAGCCTTTGCCTCTGTCCCTCGGACAGCCTCCCACCACATTCGCCAACGTGCGTCTGAATCCTTTCGGGCAATGATTCAACAAATGACATTAATTGCGCCCGCTCCGCGGCCCGGCGAACTCATCGGTGGTCAATCCGGTTTTCACGCGTACCGAATGCGATGTTGTTTTCGATTGTGTCATCGAGCACATAGATGGACTGAGGCACGTATTCAACCTGCTCCTGCCGGACAGTTGGATTCTGTGCGACATCAATTCCGAAGCCACAGAACTTTCCAGCCGACGGTCTGAGCAGCCCCAATAGCATCTTTAGCAGAGTCGATTGTCCGGATCCACTCGGCCCACAGATGCCCACCAACTGTAAATGAAACCTCGGAAATCGAAGATGATTCCGCCCCCGGATACCGGTAACTAACATTCGAGAACCCGATTCGAGAATCCATCGTTTCAGTTTCAGTGATGCCACCCCCACCTGCTCTCGCGGAATGTAAATCGGCCATCTGAAGATGGCGGAAGACCGGGCCAACAGCGATATGAGAAGCCTGAATTTGAGTGAACCCGCTAAGAATCTGGACCGCCAGGCCGCGGATTCTAATCATGCCAATCGCCAGCAGGCCTAGCGCCGGAGCTAACTGGGAAGCATCGTCGGCACCGATGGCCATGAAAGCGATCAGAATCGCAAAGGCAGCCGTCACTACTGTTTCCAGGCAGCGGCTCACTGCCTGGTTTCCAAGCATGTGGAATCGCTGGGCACTTGCCGTCAACTTTGCCGATTGACCGAGCTCCCGGCGAAAGAAGTCTTCCTTCCCCAAAATTCGGATTTCAGGCAGACTTCCGATCACCATGTTGAAATGTTTGATGAAGTCGGCTTTCTGCCGCTGAGCCCGTCGGGAATGCGTGGCTACTTTGCGCTGGATGGCGGTGAAATAAATGATTGTGAACGAAGATGTCGCCGCAAACAACAATCCGGCCGCGACCGGTTCGAACCAGAACAGAACGACCACGACGGCACTTGTTACAGTGGCACTCAGCACAACAACTGTCAGTGGAATTAACACGCCGTTCATGATCTTCTGTATTTCCACGTTTGCATTGCGGAGCAATTCGCAACTCGAATGCTGCAGGTGGAATTCGAAGTCTGCATCGATATAGCGACGGCATAGTTGCGAGATCAGGTGCCACTGGGTCCGTTTGACGAGAAAAATGCGAAACACTGCCACTGCAAAGGCGGCAATATTTTGATGAGATAAGCTCCAAACAGCAATAGTCCGGCAGCAACGGCAAGATTCGTGATCGAATCCAGTCCCAGTAATTTCAGTACCCACGCTGGTAATGTAATACCATCGTCAGGACTAGAACTTGTGAGTGCCTGGATACAGGTCGGGACTGCTCCCAGCGCGGCTACTTCGAGTGCGGCGGCAATAAGCATGCTGATGAACAGCGCAAAGAATGCCCACGTTTGGCGAATGGTCAGGAACAAGAAAAGTTGTCGGAGACTATTCAGCATACATTGCTAATGCGAAAGTCCCAAATTCAGCACCTACTTGTGTGTTTCACCGTGGTGTCATGCTGTGATTGTCAGCCGTGACCGCTCTGCAGGAACTGCAAGCGTATTGCACACACATTTCGAACCAGGCTGTTGGCTCGCCAGAGACTGAGTTCCGTCGAACAACTCGTAGTCGAATGACCGCAATAGCGCAGTCACGTTGGGAGACTGCCGTGTTCCAACTTCTACATAGAGTTGCGGGCGGAACTGTTCAAGTAATTGTCGTCCACCCTGAAGCACCAATTCTTCTGCACCCTCCACATCGATCTTGAGTAACGTTGGAGGGGGAAAGACTGACAACATTGTGTCCAAGGTCGTTGTGGGCACAAATTGCGTGTATCTCGTTCCGCCTGTCTGACTACAAGCACTGGTGTCCAGCAGCGAACTGGAGGAACGCCCGCGTCCCGCGATGAAAAACTGTGTGATCTCCCTGGTACTGGAAACGGCTGCACACAGGACGTTTATGCAGCAATCCTGGTTGACCGACAACCCAGCAGATCGCTGGACTAAGGAGGCCAGAATCGGGTCCGGTTCCACACAAACGACCGTGCCCTCCGATCCAACTTTATGCGATGCCATAAGCCCAAAGAACCCCACGTTGGCTCCGATATCCCAGACACAGTCACCTTTCCCAACACGTTCAGAAGCGACGGTAATCAGGTCGCTGAAGCCTGCAAAGCCGGGCTTCAGGTAGGCCAGTGCCGAGTCCGGAGTTACGTAGAAAGGACGCCGGCCGAATTTGGCCGGCAGCCGACGACGAAATACAACATGTCTCGCCATGCGTTCACTGATTGTTCTGAGCACACGACACCTTCGATTCGAGCAGCAATTTGCGCAGACTCCGCCCCTCTGGGTGACCGAAAGCCGAATTCCAACGTTGTGTCGCTGACCGTGAGCCACTGCGAACGAGAGTGCATGCCAACACGCAGAATTTGCAGGTCTCCGTCACGGAAGACTATTTTATTTTCCGAAATCAATGCTAGCCCTGTTTTCAGGACCGGACGGCTGGCAGTCTCTTGTCTGCAGACGCCGGCTGCGAGATCGGATGCGGTTAGGTGGTGTGCAGCGCGAAGATAGGATGTCCCGGTTTGTTTTTGAGTACTGACGACAGATCAGGACTCCACACCTTCGACACGTCCGTTCCGGGCTGTGCGGGTCTGCCCAGCGGCACAATTTTCAACACTGTCAGGGAACCGTTAAAGACTCCTCCGGAGCGGTGTTTTCAAACGCGGCTCTGAAGGCTCTACCGCCTCGCTGCCACGCACCTCAGATATTCGCCGTAATCATTAGGATACTGTTCGGCGAGATTCAGGAGTTGCACCGCATCGATCAGCCCACGGCGAAATGCGATTTCCTCGGGACAGGAAATTTTGAGCCCCATTCGATTCTCGATCGCAGCCACAAACTGCCCCGCCTCCAGTAGTGAATTGTGTGTCCCCGTGTCCAGCCACGCAAATCCGCGTGACAACAATTCAACCTGCAGACGGCCACGGTTCATGTACTCGCGATTGACATCTGTGATTTCAAACTCACCACGGTCCGACAGCTTCAGATTCTGCGAAATCTCCACCACGTCATTGTCATAAAAGTACAGACCTGGTACGGCAAAATTCGATCGAGGTGCTGAAGGTTTTTCTTCCAGCGATACGACTCTGCCAGTGTCACCGAACTCGACAACCCCATACCGTTCAGGATCACGTACCTCATAACCGAAGATGGTTGCCCCGCACTCCAGCGATACCGCATTTGACAGCAGTTGCCGAAGTCCTCTGCCGTAGAATATGTTGTCACCCAGGACAAGCGCCACGTGATCGTCCCCTATGAAGTTGGCTCCCAGAACGAATGCCTGAGCCAGCCCTTCGGGTTTTGGCTGCGTCACATAGGAGAACGCCATTCCCCACTGCTCGCCGCTTCCCAACAGCTGTTCGAATCCACGAATATCGCGAGGTGACGAGATCACCAGCACATTTCTGATTCCGGCAAGCATCAACACGGATAGTGGGTAGTAAATCATCGGCTTGTCGTAAACCGGCATCATCTGTTTACTGATCCCCAGCGTCAGTGGAAACAGGCGTGAGCCTGAGCCTCCCGCAAGAATGATGCCCTTTTTGAACTTGCTCATTTTAGACCGAGTCTTTCGCGTTGGTAGTTGCCGCTTTGCACTCGTTGGACCCAATCAGAACGTTCGAGGTACCAGCGCACGGTTGTCTCAATGCCAGTCGCAAAATCTGTCCTGGGCATCCAGCCCAGATGATCACGAATCTTCGAGGCATCGATCGCATAACGGCGATCGTGTCCCGGTCGATCTTTTACATGCGTAATCAGCGAACTGCACGGTGTGTGTGATAAACCAGGACATTGCCGATCCACGGCGTCACAAATCGTTTTGACAATGTCAATGTTTGTACGTTCTGTATTGCCGCCAATGTTGTAGGACTCGCCCACTTCTCCTCGCAACAAAACTGTTTCGATGGCTTCACAATGATCTTCGACAAACAGCCAGTCGCGTACGTTGAGACCATCGCCGTAGATCGGTAACGGGCGTCCTTCAACAGCGTTCAGAATCATCAGTGGAATCAGCTTTTCAGGAAACTGATACGGTCCATAGTTATTGGAACAATTTGTGAGCAGCACTGGCAACCCGTAAGTGTGATGCCAGGCGCGAACGAAATGATCGGAAGACGCCTTGGAGGCGGAATAGGGACTGTTAGGAGAATACGGCGTCGTCTCGGTAAAGAACCCGGTGTCACCAAGGGACCCGTAGACCTCATCTGTCGACACATGCAGAAAACGGAATGCTTTGCCCGCGCATCCATCCAGCCGGCTCCAGTAATTTCGGATTTCTTCCAGGAATCGGCACGTCCCCAGTACATTGGTTTCCACGAATGTGAGTGGACCGTCGATCGAGCGATCCACATGAGACTCCGCGGCGAAATTGACGATCGTCTGAGGCCGATGCTGTTCCAGCAATGCGCGAATCAGCGAAGAATCACCGATATCGCCAACGATAAGCTCATGGTTGGCGGTATCCGGAAGTGAATCCGGATTGCCGGCGTAAGTGAGTTTATCCAGATTAATCAGTCTGAGATCGCTGCGCGATGCCAGCCGTCGCAGAAAGCAACTGCCGATGAACCCGGCTCCGCCGGTGATCAAAATCGTCTTCATGCCGGGACCCAGTTTTTCATTGCTTTTTCAAGAGCCTCTTCGATGGGGCTCAGTGGCAGCCCGGCGGCAACAGCCTTACTGCTGTCAAGTACGCAGTTGGAACGTGGTGTCTTTGCTGCAATCCGCAGAAACTCGTCTTCACTTTCAAAAAACTCAAAGGACTTGTTACTGAGCCCATGTCGTCGAATAAGTTCGATCACCTGCCGAGTCCTGACGGATCCTGGATTGGTCAGATTCCAGATGCCGTAGTCACACTCCCGCACAGCGCAATCAATGCAGGCATTGGCGAATTCGTTCAGATGAGACAGACTGTTGGTCGCATCAAGCAGTTGGTCGTAATTCACCATCTTGCTGATATAATTACGCTGGGAATCAACATGGTTGAACGGTATCCGCAGTCTCCAGATCCAGCAGCGCTCGGCACCCTCCAGCACCTCCTCACCCAGTGCTTTGCATCCGGAATAAAAGCTGCAGTTGTTCTGGCGAAAGGTGAAGTTGGGGTTATCACTTTCTGAGAAACCAGTACCGTCGTCCAGAGTTCCCGTAAAGATGCATCCAGACGACACATGTCCCCAGGGAATCTTCAAATCTTCACAAACGGCCCTCACTGTTCCTGGCAACACACTATTGCCCGCGAGGCAGTCGGCCCGGTGCTGTTCACAGGCATCGACATTCGGTTGCCCTGTATATCCGGCAGCATTGAATACGAACTGAGGCCGGCAGCTCCGAAGGTATTTCTTAAGCAACGCTGCATCCGTGTAGTCAACCTGGGCACGAGTCAGTGACCGAAAATCCATTCCGCGCACGGCCAACCCCGCCTGCAGTGCCTGACCAACGTATCCGCTACCACCTAACAAAATCAACATTCTCTTTCCTGATTGTTGTCGTTGACCGAATCTCACTGACCGTCGTATGATTCCTGCCAATACTAATACGCTGTAACCACATTAGCCGGAGAGTGAGTGGGTGAATCAATCGAGATCGTGGTGACTATGTCGGAAGCGAACGGTTCGTTCCATGGAGGAGAAGAAGTCTTGAGATCCCGATATTGTTCAAGGGTGGCTAACAGGTTCGATGACGAATCACCAGCGCCATCGAGTCAACAAGGTTTGGTGTGGCGACTTCGCTCGCAGCTGCCGTCCACATGGATGAACCCTCCCGGATCAAAACGGGAGAACATAACTCTTCGAACCACTCCCCCGTCACCGACTGGGCGCACCCGATTCCAGTGACGACATCAGGCCATGTCCACTCAGATCCCATGGTATTCCGGCCAGGGAAACCGAACAAGAACTCCAGGCCCCTGAGAGCCCGGATCACACACTCTACCCTGTTGAGGTCGTCTTCTCCGCCACGGATCCGGGGCGAACCCGTTCCTCCTGCTACACAGGATAAGGTATATGCCAATTCTGGCACGCGAACCCGACATGTTTCCGGACAACCTGCTGGACGAGACGACTCCCTGCCCGGTAGGTACCGATTGGTACGCAATTCACACGCTCAGTCGCCGGGAAAAGGAGCTGATGCGACGACTACGGTCGGCGAGAATCTCGCATTACTGCCCGTTGGCAGAAACACGCAAGAGATCGCCTGCCGGTCGAATTCGCACAAGTTATCTGCCGTTGTTTCACGGCTACGTGTTTGTGCGAGGCAAAGAAGAGGACCGTTATTTAACGGTCTCAACAGGCTGTGTCGCGAACTGCCTGGAAGTTACTGATTCCGCAGAGCTCATCATCGACCTCCGCAGAATCCGCCTGCTCAACCATGAGGGAGCAGACATTCGACCGGAATCCAAACCACTGGTCGGCCGTCGTGCAATTGTTATTTCAGGTCCAATGACAGGGGTCCAGGGTACCGTTACCGAGACTCACTCCCAGCACCGCCTCACAGTGCTGGTCAATTTTATGCAGCAGGGGGCATCGGTGACGATCGATGAAGCCGATGTTGAACTGCTGGACTAGACCATGACGAGGTTTCCACAGGAGATTCGCGCGATACGGTAGGTTGTCGTGTGTTTTCAAGTTTGACGTGTGCCGAACGAAGCGAGGCTAGTGGATGCATGATCGACATTCCAATATCAGGACAACGCGCATCTCCGGGTGAAAAGCGGTGAACGACCTGGTCGCAGAACGACAGCTTCCTTGTTCTTGGCCTGATCTCAGATGGTGGCAGCGTATGCCACGCAGGCCGGAGTCGTTCCTGGCCGTTTCCTGCCGGACGGTAGTTTCCGAAAATACAGCGGACTTTTTCGACAACGGCTTTGAGTCAACCGCGGCCCATTGACCTTCCACGCGGTTGGCACGGTCACGCCAGTGACTCAGCCAGAATGATTGTCAACACGCTTCACTTCCCCGGTTCACACGCGAGTCACGAAGAGACGGCTTAGCCCCGATTCACCGGACAGTCAGATACATCCGGTGTTACTTCGGTCACGCCGCCTGGTCGTTCGTCCATGCTGCTGTTGATTGTGTTCGGTTTGAATCACGCTTTCCGACACTGGACAAACGGCACGGTGTGGTTTCGAACAGAATCGATGGCACCATTGACATACCGCCAATCCAGTCCACGACCGACAAAAACAGGCCATGAATCGACTCGTGTGGAGTCCTGTTGATGAGCCTCATGGCCATCCACAGCCCGTTCAGCGGCTGCAACAGCGACGCGGCTACCGCGGTCCTTAGACGAGGGAACCGCGTTTGTTGGTTACGCCATGCGAGAAAACCATACCGACATGCCACAATTCGAACAAACCGCCAGTTCTTTCTGGCTTTCCAGCAGGACGCAGCGGTACGACCTCCCAAAGGATGATAAACAATCGCTTTTGGAACCATTTCAATTTTGCCCTGCTCGAGCACGCGTACTGCCAGGTCCACGTCCTCACATGACGCGCTGACAAAGCCTTCGTCCAGCCCGCCCACACATCGCAGGACATCTGTTCGATAAGCGATTCCCGCCGTGTGGTAGTGTCCACAGCTTGCCGTTCGTGGTACCTCCCATCGAGGTGTGTCTTCGCCATTCACGGACCTCAGGCTGGCTACAGCTCCCTGCCATTCCGGATGGGCAATCAGGGAATGTGTTAATTCGCGGATCAGGTGGCGATCAGGTTCAACATCGCTGTCCAAAAACACCACGATATCACTCACCGCATGGACAATTCCAGTGTTGCGTGCAGCTGCGGGCCCGCGGTTCTCCTGGCGCAAATATCTCAGATGTGGAATCGAGCTCTGAAACTCCGCAAAAACATTTTTCAATGACTCCGTGCTGCCATCGTCACACACGATCACTTCGAATTGAGACGTTGGAGTGCTCTGAGTTGTTAGTCGCTGCAACAGCGAACGCAACTGATCGGTCCGATTGAAGACGGGGATGACTACCGAACAGCACAGCTGTTCGTCGCGACCAATCCACTCCGATTCACTCCGTTTGTGATTCCGCACGAATTGTTCACTCCTGTCAATATTCGGCATGGACCGGTGGGTTATGCGGCTGCTGGCAGTTCTCTGTTTGGTTGGCTCAGTGGAATGGCCAGGGTGTGAAATGCACATCTCTCGTAAGGTTGCTGACCCGCCACAGGCAGATCTCCGTCAAACAATCGGTAGCCATGCGATTTGAGAAATGACGTCACGGCGGGAGATTGTTTTTCAGCCATTTCCACGGAAATCCGCGGGCGGTATTTTTTCAACAGTCGGTGCCCGCCCTCAAGAATCATCTGTTCCAAGCCGCAGACATCAATCCTGATGAACGTCGGTGGTCGGAATACAGACAACAGTGAATCCAAAGTGGTTGCAGGTATGTAAAACCTGTGTCCGTCACTCACTTCACTGCTGGGATAATCTGCTGAATATGATGAGCTGAATCGGCGACCGATCTCTGCATTTGAAAGTCGGGCAATCTCGGTCCTTGCAGACATTGCCGCACACAGAACATGAATCATGCGATCACGATTGTCTATATGCTGCGCGGATCGCTGAAGCAGTGATGCCAGGACTGGATTCGGTTCGACACATAACACTGTTCCGCCACTACCAGCCTGATGCGACGCCAAAAAACTAAACAATCCGCCGGTTGAACCAATTTCCCAGACACAATCTCCATCCTGAACACAGTCGGCAGCGATTTTGATCAGGCTTTTGAACTCTGGAAAACCACGCTTCGCGCAGGCCAGTTGTGAGTCCGGTGCAACATAAAATGAACGCCGACCGAATGCCGCGGGAAGTCGCCGGCGGAAACCAGCATGGCCGGCAAAACTTTGCATGATTGAATGGCGTATTTTCGATATCCGAGTCACTGGCACAACCTGCCTCGATGACTCATGAATCACCTCTCGCAACGATCTTGCAAAGGCTGACACAGAACTGGTTTGCGAATATCGTTCTACAGCGAGACTACGGGCTCTGCACCCCATTTCCCGTAATGCCGCTCCGTTATTTTTCGCAGTGCGAATTGCTTCAGCAATCACGGATGAGGACCCCGCGTCGACGGTGATTCCTATCCTGTGAGTCTTGGTGATTTCAAACAGTTCCGAGGAGGCAGGTGCATTGGTCAGGATCGGCCGCCCGGCAGCGAGAATTCCGTACAACTTGCTGGGCATCAGACAGCGGCTGACGTCGGCGGACAGAGGCACCAGATGAAGACTGGCGGCACTGAGGCTGTGGGACAATTCGCTGAGGGGTTGATAATCGCAAAACAGAATATTAGACAAACCCAAAGACCTGGCCCGTTGCTGCAAGTTATTTTTGCGTGCACCCTGCCCCACAAATACAAATTGAATTTCGGAGTCACTCCGCAACAGTGCGGCCGCTTCAACAAATTCGTCCAGACACTGAGTCAGTCCCAGATTTCCGGAGTACATTACGACAAACTTGTTCTCAAGGCCAAATCTCTGCAGAAATCGATTGTCGGACTCAACTGGTTGAATCTGCCGGGTGTCCGCCCAGTTCGGTATGATCGAGATTTTTTCTTCCGGAATTGCACTGTCCAGAAGCAGTTGCTTCATGTCTCTGCTGAGAACGATGATCTTGCCACAGCGACGATACACGTCAAACAGAGCTGCTCTCAGTTTTCGGATGAGCCAGCTGTCGCTGACTTTCTCAAGTGCGACCGCAACATCCGGATAAATGTCCTGAAGATAGGCCACCATGCCGCAACCACTGTGTCGACGAAATCTCTCTGCGACGAAGGGAAGTAAGAACGGGTCCGTTTCGAAAACAATCACATCCGGTTGCGGAAGCAGTGGAATCTGTCTGCTGCAGGCCCGCACAAACGAAAGGAAGTTTATACCTTTCTGTACCATGTTTTTCTTGGAGAACGTAGTGTGTTTCACACGGTGAATTGTGACGCCGTTCCGTTCCCGAATTTCCTCCCAGCCGGCTTTCGTCGAAGCCGCATTAGGCTGACCAGCAAGAACATGCACGTCAAACTGATCAGTCAGGTCTTCACAAAGTGCTGTCAGCAACTGGCCGGTGGCTTCCGTGTCCGGCCAGTACGACCGGTTCAGGAATAGAAGTCGCGGCTTCATTAAGAGTCCATTCTTTACCGGCTGAACGTGCGACTGTCTGTACGGACACAGCCCTCAGACAACAAATGCAGGAGCGAGACCCTGTATCAGTGCGGACAAAAGGCATTCAACAGCGCGTGTATTGCGCATCAAGAATCTGCGGCTCACTACCCGGTAGATTATTTCATTAGCCGGACTTAACGCCAGACCTGTTTCAGAGCAACAGACACCTGATCGGGATCGATGAATTCGGCGCTGAGGGCAGAAAATACAGCTGACTAAACGATCTCCCGGGTGCTCACTGAGATTCACGCTGTAGCAGACCGTTCATGAACGGCAGTCACCGGTCGCAGTGGATACGCACGCTCAGAATGCTCATCGTTTCTGTGTTCGGAGGATTCTCCTGCTCAGTCCCGCGAAGACATGAGTTCGGCGACGATGCGATTAGCTGCCTGACCGTCCCAAAGTTCAGGACAGCTCCCGGACTTATACGTGCCGTTGAGTATGGCACGCAGATTGTCATCCAGGACCTGCGGATCTGAACCACACAGAGTACTGGTCCCTTCTGTGACGGTGACAGGACGTTCCGTATTTTCACGCATCGTCAGACATGGTATTTCCAGCGCGGTTGATTCTTCCTGCAATCCGCCTGAATCAGTCACAATGACTCGCGACTGCGACGTCAGTGCCAGAAAATCAAGGTATCCGAGCGGCTCAAGTATCCGTACGCCGGATGCTGATTCGAGTGCACGGATCAATTTGAAAGACTCCAGTCGCGCTCGTGTTCTCGGATGTACCGGAAACACGACGGGTAATTCCTCGGAAACACTGATCAAAACCTCGACGAGTCCCTGCAATGTCTCCGGTCGATCAACATTCGATGGACGATGCGCAGTAACGACAGCGTATGTACCGGCCTCAAGTCCAAGTTCAGTCAGCAATGGCTGGTTTGCAGCTTCGGCAACACAGCGGAACAATGTATCGATCATCACGTTGCCCACCAGTCGAATCCGATCGCCGGAATGCCCTTCCTTGGTCAGGTTCTCCACTCCGGACGGTTCTGAGACCAGCAGCAAATCAGAGAGGCTGTCCGTCACAATCCGGTTTGTCTCTTCCGGCATTCGACGATCAAAACTGCGCAAGCCGGCTTCTACGTGTGCCACCGGAATGTGGAGCTTGACCGCCGCCAGTGTCGCGGCCATCGTGGAATTGACGTCGCCGACAACCACAACACGGTCGAATGCGGGTTGAGCCTGAGTAAAGACTCTTTCAAGTTCAATGATCAGACGTCCTGTCTGTTCACCGTGGCTGCCGGATCCGACACCCAGACTGATATCCGGAAAACGGAGACCCAGATCTTCAAAGAAAATATCTGACAGATTGTGGTCATAATGCTGACCGGTATGAATGAGTATGGGATCGGCATCGACACAATCTTCAAACGCGCGCAGGATCGGTGCCATCTTCATGAAATTGGGCCGCGCTCCAACAATACAGGCAAAATGCTTCATTTTGATGCTGTATCTTCCACAGTCAGTGTGAAGCCGCTTTCACACGGTGTGTTGCCGTAGAGCATTTCGAGCTGACACGTTGCATATTCGGTTCCAAAATCCGGTGACCATTTAGCCCGGCTGATCTGAACCGGCGACTCACTTGACAGCCGAACTCGGATTCTGCCGCAAAGAATATCGACACATGTGTCACTGAGTGCACTCACAGAACAATCGTGATGCAGGAGCAACCTTGAGACAGCTGGTTCAGAGAACCGACTGAGGACCTGATCCACAACCTGGAATGCTGATGGCGACCCTGAAATCGTGCGAGTGTGATCAATCCGCTGTCCATCAGCACTGTGTGATGTATAACTGCCTGTGACTGAAATACCGCTTTCTCTCAAATCGGCATCAATGCAGCGACCATGGGCCCGATGTCCGACTCGAAAGGACTTAACGAACTCACATTGATCACGGTTACCGACTGTGACTGTGTTATGTGCCCGAGTCGAACGGTTCCAGTCGCGCTCTGCCCCGGTTTCATATTCGTGCACACCTGCGTCGACTACGATCCGCCAGGTTCCCACATCCCACTCAAACGCCAGCATGTCGCCGTGGCCGTGTGCCGGCAGGGAATCAGCACACGAGGGACCACAGTCAAAAGTCAGATAGCCCGAGCCGGATCGAATGCCGTAGTAGCCTGAGGCGGTAAAACCAAAAACGGCACGTGGATCAGGCCGAGTGCCTCCGAGATGCTGATAGGCCGACAGACATTGCGCTGGCAAATACGCCATATTCAGTCCTCCATCGCCGAACAGGCTGATGCGCTCGTCCGGATGCGTGAGGTCCGCGATCACCTTTGCCGCTGAATCCAGCCGCTGAATGAGCTGGCTTCTGTCAGCTGGTTCAAGAACCGACGCACATTCCAGCAGATCCGCAAAAACCTGGCAGTGATATGCCGGAGACAGTTCGAAGTGCATCCCATCATCAAGAAACTGTGCGTTCATCTCGTCGCACAGCAGTTCACTGCCAAGACGATACCACCGGGCTGCTTCAGATCCATGGAAAAAGTTTCCTGCCCACAGCAGCCCCTTGATGTTCTTGATCAGATGATTGCCGCAAATATCGATTTCCAGGTTCCGTTCCAGAAATCGAATTTGCTCAACCACCGACGCTGCAATCTGCTTAGCAGACTCACGGGAGATGTCGTTATGACACGCCGACAGCCACTGCATCATGCAGACAGAGCGAATTGAAACGGCGTAACTGTTCCATGAATCCAGCCAGTAATCCGGTTGCCACGGTGGATTCCGGTGAATCCAGTCCAGAAGAATGGATTCGCCCAGAGCTGTATCCAGAGATTCAATGAATTCCAGATAGTGGAACGCCAGCCGCTCGAGGTGAGTTGACCGACCTTCGCGAGTCAGCTGCCAGTTGAATCGACCATGGATGGGCCAGATTCGATTGAATTGACAGAGAGCTGACTCGCCATCGACATTCTGAACGAGGTGTCGGCGCGGAGGAAAGACAGCGACCGGTAAACTCCGGGCCATCGGCAGCTGCTCATTTCTTCGTACTCTGGCAAAGCATCCAAGTGCCGACATTGTCAGCCACCGGCGAACCGTGAGCCACCCGCGCAGGTAAAGCTGTTTGAAAGGAACATGGCGTATCGTCCGCCAGAACTGGCCAGGGAAAGACATTAAGGATCAGGTCTGGCTCGCGGCCGGCTGTTTCGACGATTTGGCTGACTGGGATGATTTGGCTGAACCGTCTGCATTCTTATCAACGACAAGAGAAGCAAAGAGTCTCAGGTAATCAGCAGCGAAGGTGTCGCGGCTATACCGCTCCAGCACAAATCGACGGCCCTTGGTAGTAAGAGATTTGTACAGATCCTTATCACGGCTCAGCTGACTCAGGCAACTGAGCAGTGAGTCAGTATTACCTGGTTCCATTTCGATTCCGGCACCCGCGTCACGCACAATGTCAGCGGACTCACCGCGCACGCCCATGATAATCGGACGCTGCATGGCCATTGTTTCAAAGATCTTCGAAGGAATCACTGTGGTGAACAGGTCACAGCGACGGAGATGCACAAGTATAGTATCAGAACTCGACAGCACCCGCGGCATCTCCGACTTGTTCAGTCGCCCGGTGAATTTGACAATATCAGACAGGCCTCGTTTCAGAGCATCACGTTCGAGTGTCTCGCGGCGAGCGCCATCGCCGATTAACAGGAATCCGATATCATCGCGACCGGAGTCTTTGAGTATCTCTGCGGCATTCAGTACCGTTTCCAACCCGTGGGCCATTCCGATAGTGCCCACGTAGGAACACAGGAACCGGTTTCGCATCCCGTATCGGTCACGAAATTCCGCATCCGGAGGACGCGGAGAAAAACGCTCTCCGTCGACGCCATTATAAATCACCGAAATATGATCGTTCACACAGGCCTTTGACATCACGTTGTCACGATATCCCTTGCCAACAGTGACCACATGGTCAGCACTGAGGTAAAGCCTTCGTTCCAGCCATTTGAGAAGCTCGACTGTGAATCCAAGTTGCATAGCTCCGACGGCGGTGATGGACTCGGGCCATATGTCACGAATCTCCAGAACAAACGGCACTCGCCGAAAAAACTGTACGATTGCCCCGGCCCAGCCACAAAAGAACTGCGGACTCGTGGCGATGACAACGTCAGGTCGTTTCACAAACAGTCCCACACATATCGCTGAACACATGTAAGACAGATAGTTCAGGATTCTCGGAATGAATCCCGCATTTGCGGCGAGCAGCGTCCATACGCGGATCACCTGAATACCATCGACGAGTTCGCGCTGGGGCCGCCAGCGATTGTGGTAGCCGTCATAGGGAATGCCGTTTGGTACATTCGGTACACACGTGACCACAGTGACCTGATTCCCTGCCCTGACCCAGCGCACACAATGCTCATACGTTCGAGATGCCGGTGCATTGCCTTCGGGCGGAAAATAGTGCGAAAAGAACAGAATTCTCACCGTATCTCAGGCCTGTCTACTGTTGCAACGACGGATGACACGTATTGCAATCTTATTTTGGACAGAAGAGCCAACACAGGCGCACACCCGATCGAGAGCAGATGCTGCCAACATATGATCACAAGGAACCCATGGTCCATTGCTGCATTTCTTTCGCAGGATTCGTGTAATTCGTGACTCGAAATCACAGCGCGAACGGAATTCCTTCGCGAAGACTCTGCATCGCCAGTATCGATGCCAGAGTTGTGGCTCGGAGCTCCGGCCATGAAATAGGCGGTCCCTCGACACCGACCACAGCAGCCGCAAACGCATCGACTTCTGCCGCGTGTCCTTTGTCCTGCCGACCATTCACTACTGTTCTTTTACCACGGTGATAGGTTGTGAGTGTACGAAAATCATCCAGGATCGCTGTCCGACCACCACCGAATACTTCAATGCGTTCCTTCGGACATGCTTTGTCACCACCGGCAAGGTATGCAATGTTCGAAATGCTGCCGTCTGCGTGCCGAATGGTGATGAAGCACTGATCATCGGTTTTCTCAGGAGCCGCCGGCCCACCAATCGACTCTGCGTAAACTCGAATCGGAAGCGACCCGGTAAGCCACGTGGCGAAGTCAATGCCGTGACAGGCTTCACCGATGATGCGTCCGCCGCCCAATTCATCTGACTGCGTCCAGTGATCCGCCGGAATCATCCCGGCATTGAACCGAAAGCTGATCGTGAGCGGAGCATCGGTGCCGGAAAAAGCGGCCTTGAGTTTCTGAGCCAACGGAGCAAACCGGCGATTGAATCCAACCATCACAACCGGAAGATTGTCTGCCCTGCCTGCCACCGCTTCATCAATCTCGGCCAATTCATCGACGGACAGGCAAAGTGGTTTTTCAACAAAGATATGCTTACCACGATTGATAGCCCGCACTACGTGAGACGCATGCAGATGATGTTGGGTGACCGAAAAAACCGCATCGATGTCGTCCGCATTCAGTACGTTGTTGTCGTCTGTAGTGGCTCGTTCGAAACCGTGTTTTCGGCCACTGTGTGTCGCACTGACGCCGCCCGCCGAACAAAGGACTGCCGGTACCATGCGAGAATTCCCGACGATCTGCGGGATCAACACCATTCTCGCGAAGTTGCCTGCACCCAGGACGCCCACGCGAGCAACACCACTTGTTTCACTCCGACTGCACAGCTGAATCGTTGGCTGCAATTCAACGTCGGACGCCGAATCATAGCGCAGCACCACGCCGAGAAACGGTTCTGCGCCGGTTTTAATCATTTCGTAGGCTGATTCCGCCTGATCAATTGTGAATCGGTGAGAGATCAAGGACTCGACATTGAGCCGCCCGGTTCCCATCATCTGCAACACAGCCTGGATATTCCGCTGTTCAGTCCAACGAACGTGTGCGATAGGGTAGTCCTGTCCCATGTTTTCGTACACCGGGTCGTAGCGTCCCGGCCCATACGAACACGAAACCACGAACTCCGCTTCCTTGAAATAGAACGGGCGGCGATCCAGTTCCAGGCCGACTACACCGACCAGTACCACCCGCCCTCGTTTCCGAACAGCTGCGGCTGCCAGATCAATCGGCTCATTTGATTTTGCGGACGCTGCAATCAGAACCGCATCGGCTCCGACGCCACCAGTCATTTCTTGGACCTGTGAAACAGATAATCCTGGTTTTGCGATCGTTGCACCCATCTTCAACGCAAGTTGACACTTATCTGTTGCCAGGTCTGTGCCGATGACTCGGCAACCAGCAGCATACAGCAGGCTGACAGCCAGCTGACCAACCAATCCCAGCCCAATCACAAACACCGTTTCTCCCAGCTGCACTTTTGAAAGTCGTACACCCTGCATCGCGATCGCACCCAGAACAGCGAATGCTGCATGATCGAGTGACACACCGTCCGGCACGGACGCACACAGATTTGCGGGGACGGACACCACACCGGCATGTCCGCCATTGGAAGCCACGCGATCCCCAGGCTTGAATGCTTTGACACCCGCTCCGCACGCCAGCACGGTACCGGCTGAGCTGTAGCCCATGGTCATTGGCTCATCGAGTTTTTCCCGGACTGCACGGACTGTGTTCAGCAATCCTTCGTTGTGAATTTTTTCCAGTACACGTCGCACGTGGTCGGGACGTTCTTTGGCTTTACCCAGCAGTGATTTTCCGGCCAGATCCATGACCATCTTCTCGGTTCCCGCTGAAATCAGCGACGCCGCATTGCCAATCACAACCTGACCCGCCTGAGCTACAGGCGCAGGACATTCCTGCACGGTCAGACTGCCATTCCTGATACTTTGTAAAACCTGTTTCATGAAGTCTCTTCAACCGACCTCCGGACGCGGTGCCACAATAATGCCGAGGTCCTGGAGATCAAAAAGTCAAAAAATGTTCACGAGAAATGTCAGAGTGTTCTTGGTAAACAGTATCCTTCCTGTTGCAGTATTCCTGGGCCGCAGTGTCAACTCCAGTCGAATCAAAGTCGTTATTCCGTTTGGTACCCGTTTGCTCGAAGCGACGATGTAGCAACACAGTAGAATGCAGTCTGACCGCCACTGCTGTTGACTTTGCGTCGTGGCCCCGATGACAAATTCTTGTGAACATCACATTTCGACATGATCGAGGCTACGGAAAAAACGTCCGGATCCAGCGGACGTGATTCAAACTCATGACCTAAAAATGTCCTCAGTGCGTAAAACCTCCGTTGAGAAATTTCAGTTAAATTTTCGTAGCTAAAAGTCGTCATATGGTCGAGTGGTATTTTCAAACACGGTATTTCCACCCAGTCATGCCAATATTTTGCGAAGCCTGCAGCGGAACCTGACTGCGAGACATTTGGGTATCGTCGAGCCGAATATCAACAGTCATGCCCGTTGCGAACGATGTTCACAAAACTGAGCCTTCGGGAAATACTTGAGCACGCACCTGAGGCGCCAGTTCCGGATCGTCAACATATCCACGAACTGAGTGGCTTTGTGCCTAGCGGGAAGGAGACTGACAAGTTCATCAAAAAATGTGCCCACCTGCTGCTAATTTTTGGTGATGCGGGCAAGCTGTTCCTGTTCGAGATCGCCTAACCAATACTCGTCGAGGTCGCGATATCGGTACACGCCAGTCAATTCGTAGTCTGCACATGCCAATTGCGAACGAACAATCAGCGTCGTCTTTAACAGTGTTGTCTCATTCTGAGGCGAACCGACCACAAAGATCGGTACGTGAGGCGAGACCGTATGTCAGATCCATCGATGGAGACTCCTGACCGCTCTTTCCTCCAGCAGGAGTGGTCACGAGAGATTCGTTAGTCCGCCCGCGTAACAGACCAAACGAGATTCAAATTCAAATCATGTTCCGCCCTGGTCTTTACAAATACGGTTCCTGTCCTAGTTCGAACAGTTTTGCCTGGATATTCAACTCATGTATGGCTCGCAATCTGCAAAAATAGAATCCGGCCTTGCCGTCTAAAAACCCACGTTTCACAAAGTAGAACCAAACAAATACAAGAGTCGGCTTGAACGGCAGCCGCAGGAACATGGCCTTGAGCCATTTGCGCTGCCTGACCGGATCGCGGGAAAATAACTCAGACAACGGGGGGAATCCGGCCGTAAGTTGTTGGCTGCGGCGTACCGCGTTCCAGGTCGAAAACTCATTTTGTTTGCGAATCCAAAATTCGAGATCTTCATTGGATTCGTGCAGCAAGTACCCTTCGAGGCGTTCACAC
This sequence comes from Planctomycetota bacterium, assembly GCA_963581585.1. GTDB lineage: Bacteria > Planctomycetota > Planctomycetia > Planctomycetales > Planctomycetaceae > S139-18. The sequence continues at coordinate 49,233 of CAUZPL010000007.1, read as the reverse complement.
TGACCGTTGACGACAATGTTCTCGTGGACTTCATTGTCCCAGCCGCCTTCTCCGCGCATCCCAAGATCTTCATATTCCCCCTGTCCGCGGCGGACCAGACGCAGCATCCAGCCGTGACTCCATGAATACTTCATCCAGCGACCGAGAAACATAAATTTCCAGCGAGTGTAAAACCCATTGATATCATCGCGCTTCACTGCCTGATTGATCGCTGCCTGCAATTCCGGCATCACGCGTTCGTCAGCATCCAGAATAAGCACCCAGTCACACGTGATCGGTAAATTTTTCAGGCCCCAGTTCCGTTTCTTCGGCCAGCCGTCTTCATAATCAAACTGGACAACAGTTGCTCCCATTTCAGCGGCAATTTCACCGGTTCGATCGGTACTGTGTGAATCGATGACAAAGATCTGATCGAACTCGGCCACGGACCGAAGACACTCGGCAATATTCCGTTCTTCGTTACGTACAGCAACAATCACAGTGACTGGAATAGGGTCTTTGGCACTTGAGCAGTTCAATGTGTCTTCCGTTGATGTTTCTGACGACTCAGTTTTTGCAGCGGTGCCAGCGGCGATTCGTAGCTCAGCAGGTACCTGTATTCAGGAACCTGCAACTTTAGGACTGTGATGACTGGTAACTGCACATTTCTACCAGTCGCTCAATCAGTGCCTCAGCAAGGCACAACATTGTAAAGGTTGGATTTGCTGTTCCTGCAGAAGGAAGAACTGCTGTGCTGACAACGCTCAGGTTTTTCAGACCACAAACTGAAAGCTTATGATCTACAACAGGATCCTCGTCAAAGCCCATCTGACAGACTCCGACGGGATGGTAAGCATCGTGTGGTTTCTTCACGCTGGATGCCGGATCACGAGGAATCAACACAGGTAGTCCTGATCCCGCGTTCCTCCACAGAGCAATAAACCGCTCTGATGCAGTCCGTACATGATCCATATCAATCCCCGTGATTCGCCAGTCGATCTCAACAACCCGGCGACCGTACACATCCCTGTCGGTACTTAGACGAATCCGATTGACTGAATCAGGTGCCTGCTCGAGGTCCAGCTGCATTCGTGTGGGAGTCGCCGGCGGGATATGAAGTCTTTTCTCGATGAACCGACCATATCCAAGTCGGGCAACACCCGCGAAGCCTGTGAACAGGTCTTGGGCTGAAACGCGGGGAAGACGACGTGCTTGCAGTGATGTCAGCACATTTTTGGCCAGCCGAAATCCCGGATTATCATTCTCAAACACGAAATGGGCAAACATCCGCGGATCACTGACTCTGAGTCGAGGAGGCACGAACCGAAAACTGCGCATCCAGGCACCCTGAAACCGAGGTGCATACTGAGACGTTACCTGCCGAAGACTCGACGATGCCACGTCTGCAACAGGAAACGACAGATGGTCCGCCAGACCTTCACCAATCCGCGATGACATAACCACGTCAGGGGGTGCGCTGTTCCGAATCTCAAGAAGTATGCGTGCCGATTCGATCGCACCAGCCGCAATCAAATACCATCGAGCTGTAACCTCAATTGCATTCCCGTTTGCCGCGACCGCTCGCAGCTTCGTCACGGCTCCGTTCGATCCAATGGACCAGTCACGCGCGACTGCTGACATAAAGACTCTCACATCAGTGTCGCGCCGATTTCCAACTTCAAGAAGCCTGATGAGATTCTTGTGACGAAACGGCAGAAACAAACTACTGACAACGGCAATCCCCATTTCACGAAGCAACGCTTCCTCAGTCCTGAGATGTCGTTTGGCAAACGAATGAAAGTCGGCTGATCCGCGGAGACCTAGGCATTTCAGGACACTCTCACTTCTTTCCGTTACCGTCTCGACGATGTGCTGCCATGTTTTCGCCTGAGGATCATTCTCAAGATAATCGTGTCGCGAATGCGGAACCAGCAATCCACCCCAGCGTGACGTTGAACCACCGAGCCCAAATGATCTCCCATCAATAGCTCCAGGATATGGGTCAACACCGAACCGTGGTTCGAATCCCAGTTCTCCAGGAGCCGAAGAGCGGCGGCCTCCGGCATCGAGACAGAGCACGGATAATCCACACTCTGACAGTCGCCGTGCAACAAAAGCACCGGCGGCACCCACACCAACGACGCAAACGTCGCACGACGTCGACTGGAACTGTGCCGGCGACTGCGACAAGTCTGCAAAATCTGGAGCTGTCAGGACCACGTCAAATTCAACTCCAGTCCATGAACGAACCGGTCAATGAAAACAGGCCACCAGCAGTTGCTGCAGTTCATCTGTCAACGCCGCATCCATCGGTGAATCAATGATTCGACGAATCACTTCCACCTGTTGCGGGCGCGATACACCACACAGTACTCCACCGTCGGCGTTACGCGCCATAGCACATCTCAGTAGGCATTCAACAACGCCTGACACTGACGCCGCCTCGACACCCAGTATTCGATTCCAGCGTCTTTGAGACAGTGAGGCCGAATCAAAGAAATCCCGGATCATCTGACGCACCAGGCCGTCACGTCCCAGCACTGAGTGAGTCACAACTGCGACGTCCTGTTCTGGCCGCCATCGTATCGGTTGGTCCCAGACAGCGCTGTCCGGGAACTGCACGACAGTGGCAGGGACACCGCGGGCCAACAGCTGTTCACAATCGGTCCGATTCGTTGCCAGTCCGATTCTCCGAACAAGGCCCTGACGAGTCAATTCTTCCAGTGCAGGTGTCAGATTATCGTCGTAGGTGTCTGCCCCAACACTGTGCAGCATCAGTACGTCGAGATAATCGGTGCGGAGTGCATCGAGGCTCCGGCTGACTGACTCACGCAGGCAACCGACATCTGCACAACTGGTTGTCTGCCGAGTCGTCTCTCTGCGTGAGAACTCTCGTGGTCGGCCGACACGCGTCAAACGTCTGGCAAACCGACCGACCCGCTGGCGCAGAAATCGTCCAGTAAGATGCGTGCCTAGAGAGTCTTTGCCGACTTTGCTGGCCACAATGACATCACTACGAACCACACGACTCAGCCAAGCACCTATGATTGGTTCACTCCTTCCATAGCCATAGGAACGCGCGGTATCGAAATATCTGACACCTGCCTGGTAAGCAGCGTCAAGAATAGTTTGGCCCTGGCGGTAAGTACATGTGCTGCCAAACGAAGCACAGCCCAGACCGATCCACGGAGTCAAGAAAGTCTCAATACTGACACTCACTTGGCTGCCTCTGATGTCTGTGCTCGGGGCCATTCAGTAATCTCACGGGAGATCAGTTTCGTAAGCTCATCTCGATCGGCTGCGAAAAAATTCAGCAGTCGTTGGTGCACAGACTCCGGAAGTTTTACTCTGTCGGAGATGTGATCACCTGATTTCGCCGGCCGCCACTTGATCCGATCCCGCACAGTTCGGGGTACCAGGCTTTGGGCCACTGAACGCAGGAGGCGACTGTTTCGCAGTTGTCGCAGCAGCTGAATTCGCTTAAACCGAACAATCAATGGATTGAAATCGACCGACTGCGAAACATTGTAGCGGTAGTTTGTATTCACCGTTACATCACTGTCGACCCCAAGAAATCGGAACAGCCGATTCATCGTTCCAGCAGGATCACTATGCAGATCATCCAAAAGGAAAACTGCAAGCCGGTCCTCCGAAAATCGTTCGTACCACGGCCGAAGATACTTTGCGTAAAGGCTCCACTGGATAATGTCGTGATTCAGGTCACTAAAAAAACTGGCTGTGTCCGCTGCTGTCGGAAGCACAGCACCACTGCTTCCAGACATCCCTCCTGTCCGAAATCGCATCAGGAAATGTGCAAATGTTCTGTCAACCGGCTCTCGCAGACACACAATCAGCTTAACAGCAGGCAACATCTGCTGGATTTCCTCCATCGCGGCCGGACTGTAAAGGTAACGCACTGCAACCTCGCCTCGGACCTGGCCGTGCCGGGCGCCACGAAAGAGCGCTGAGTATTCTTCCCAGGAACGTGTCTGAATGGAGTCGTATTTGGGATCGTTGCAAATAAAATAATGAGTTTCCTTGGGGCAAAGAAAGATTTCCGGGTGCTGTCGTAAATAATAATAAAGCGAAGTGGTGCCACATTTGGGTGCACCTAAAACGAGAAAATCCGGGTGGGCGACGGCCGTGCTCATCATTGATTCTCGGACCCGAGGGTTGTGACGTCACCAGTCCTGGATATATCGCTGAGGACACCAAACAACAACATCATCATCAGTCCATTCGCACGCAGTTCGGCCTTTGCTCGGCTTCGCCGGTCAGCCACCTGTAGACATTTAACATTCTTCGCCCCAGCACCGGCCAGGCGAAATCCTGCCGCATCCATTCGCGACCTGCTTGACCCATGACTTCCAGTCTGGTGGGAGAACATGACAGAGCGGCTTGCAAACACTCCACCAGCGGATCCACTCCGATCGGAATGTGCCAGCCCGCACGATGATCCTCTAGGTCAGCCCACGGTGCACCATGCGAGACAATCGCCGGCGTTCCGCAGGAAAGAGCTTCCGCGACAGCTATTCCAAAATTTTCTGAGTGTGATGGCAGTACAAATAACTCGGCTGATGCGAATACTGTTCGCTTTTGTTCACCATGGACTTCGCCAAGGAACCGGACGCGCTGAAGTTGCAACGTGTCTGCCAAGTGCCGCATCTCGTCCAAATATCCTGATGGACCGTGGTAGCCATCATCGCTGCCAGCAACCACCAAATCCCAGTCTGCAAATTCTGACTGAACGCGCTGCCACGCTGACAGGAGCAAATCCAATCCTTTGACCTTGTGGACTCGGCCGAGAAAGAGCAACTCACGGCGGCCGAAATTGTCACCGGTGACATGAGGCGGCATGTCAATTCCGTTTGGAATCACAGCAACCGGTTGCTTAAATCCCAAACGCCGGATATCTTCATATTCTTTATCCGAAGTTGCATGAAACAGTGACGAATGCTGAACCGCAGGATTTTGCACCAGCGGCCAAAAAAGGCGTTTGAAGACGGATCCACTGTTCATTGCCCATTCCGAATACGAGCCTCTTGGTGAGGTAATTAACGGAATACCGGTGCGTTTGGCAGCATCGGTCGGATAGATTGAATTCATTTGCCATGTACCATGATTGTGAATCACAGCAGCAGATGCCGCCTGATCAATCAGCCATGCCCGCATCTTCGGCGACCGGCCCAGACGTCGCGGACCTACCCCCAGAGGAAACGCGTGGAGAAATTCAGGAGGATCAGAGATTGGTGACCAGTCAAGCGCCCCCAATCGTACGTCCGCACCTGTGGCGAGGATCGACTCGCAAAGGCGAACAACGGAATAGGAAGGGCCACTCGATTGCCGAGTAATTGCCGGAACAACCTGCAGTACCCGGAAACGATCACCGGAGGAATCTGCGGCGGGGCGAGATTCAAGTGAGTTCATTTCGACTGGTGACCGCTTGATTTGACTGATGCCGGACGTGATCGGGTACCGAGAGTGATCTGAGTTGTCAGCTGATCTTGACATTCTGTCTGTGGTACTGCCCGGAGTCCTGCCGGACCGTTGGGATGGCGGCGCCTGATGTTGTGCAGTCGAAGCTGCACATCCAGCTGCGCCGCACTGAAGCCCAGCAGAATCGAATTAGGTGAAGACCCTGCCACCGCTGAAGACTCAAAAAAACCGTGAAATGCCAGTGCAAAAAAGGCGGCTGCGAACACATAGATGAACACTGAGCCAAATCTCCGTCTTTGGGGCGCCAGGCGAATCGCACGACGGACGGTACTGACTCCACCGAACAGAAAAATAAGAACACACAACAGGCCTGGGATACCAGCCTCTGCGACGACCTGCAGGTAAGATGACTGAACCAGTGCCCATCTGTTATTTCGATGCAGCCAACCCGCACCGAGAGCGAAGTCATTATCCAACCATCTCTCCGCCACACCACGCCAGATCTTCATGCGAGTATCCTTGGTGAGTTCATCCAGAATTCGCAAGCTACCGGATGATTCGCCGTAATCCGACGCAAATCGATACGAGTCCGCTGTCTCCGTATCAGGCAGGCTGATCCACACCGCAGCCACGGCCGTCAGCGACAAAAAGCTGAAGATACTGAATGCCACAACACTTTGCCGATTCCTGCCCAGTGCGGGCATCAGAGCCATGATCCCGGCAATGACAGTCAATACTGCTGCCCGACTGCCACTGCAGACGATCAGCAGAAACATGACCGCAGTCACACTGATCGCCAGAATACGCCACGCCTTGCTATCCCGGATCAACAGATGAAACAGGCACAGAAGTGCAAAGATAGCTGCGGAAAGCCCCATAGAATTTGCGTTCATGTGAGCGATCACCAGACGTCCATTCCAGATGACATAGTCCTCAGCGATAAAAGTCAGATAAGCAACGATGATGACCGCGACAAACGCGGTAAATGTCAGTGTCCGTGTAAGAGTTCGAAAATCGGATTCACCGCGCAGGCAGTTCGCCAGAGAGATCGATGCACAGACAGAACAGACGAACATGGATTTGTACAGCAGACCCCAGTACGGAGAGCTGCTCCAGAGCGCGCTGACCATAAAAACAACTGCCATCAGCAGTAGCTTGCCGGACAAATCCGAAAGGCGCGGGAGGCGAAACCACTGGGCGCCGACAAGCGTCGCGACCGCAAGAATGCCCACCCGTATCCACTTCAAAGTCGGGTCTTCGACATCTCCACCACGCACAGATGCCGGGGCAAGAATCAGGAAGGCACCGATCAGCAGAAACAGCAGGCGTTGTTGTACTGAAACACCGGCCGTGGACATGTTTCGCGTTGCTAAACTATTCATTCAAACGTTCCTGCACCTCACAGACAGACCAGCATTCATCTTCTCCCGGACTTTAATGTCAGGGTGTTTCCAGCGGACGGTTCCATAAGCAACAGGGATTCACTGTTCGGGACGGTAGTCCGGCGTAATCGAAAGCGCGTGCTCTGAGAAAACGACTGCAGCAACAACTTCCATCATAACTTCACCCTTTGGCATGCCATTCCTGTGACGTGTCCATCTGCCTGAATCAATTTCTGAATTCCATCAACCAGTCTGTCACTGATCTTTGCGTAAAAGAGCTCTTCGGTTTGGGCTGCTGGTCGTTGCAGAATCTTCTGAGGTGACTGGTTCAGGTAATAAGTCGCTGCATCCGCCAAAGCATTTACACTGTCGATCGGGACCACCATTCCGGTATTAATGTGCTGGATCAGATCCGTGTGGCATCCGACCTGATTGGACAGGATCACTGGAACACCCATCGCCACGGCTTCAATCGCCGCGACCCCCCAAGTCTCGGAAGAGGGCAGCACAAACGCGCTTGACACCGACAAATAACGGGGAACTTCCTCCGGCTGGCAAAAGCCCGGCAGCAAAGCGCGATCGGCCACACCGAGGTCTTTGACAAGCATCCTGCACGTGGGCAACAGGGGTCCATCACCCAGCATAACCAGCCATGCGTTTTCTGCAGCACACGCAGCAAACGCCTGGATCACGAGTTCAGGACGTTTTTTGGGAATCATCCGACCAACAAACGTGATAACCGGAGACGCTTGCGGGAGGCCCAGTTGGTCACGGATCTCGCAGCCATGCTGTCGCAGACTTTCAGTCAGGCTTCGCAGCCGACGGACATCCGGAACGTTCGGCACCAGAATCAATTGTTCGTCCCGAATGCCGTAGGACCTGAGGTATTCACTTGCAAGATTACCTGTGGGCATTGCGCCAGCTGCATGCCGACAGAAGTATGTCATCAGGCGATCCTTCGCGAACGACTTCCACGTCGCATGGCGTTTGTAGGTTTCACACATCAGAAAATACGGCTGCCCGCGTTTGATACAACTGCGTATCGTCTGCAGCATGCTAGGGTGATTGTAGCCGCCGATGATGACAGCGTCGTGGCCGCCGTGTTTCAGTTCACTCTGCAATCCCTTCACCCAGTAGGCTGAACGGTCCGCACCTGCCCATTTCAGCAGGTTGTACGATGGTAGCAGGTGCGAATTGAATTCGCGTTTCCAATTCACCTCCCACGGACGATCCGGTTTGCCGGCAGCGCAATAGTAGACGTCAAGCAGATCAACATCCGGGTGCGCTGCGACTTCGTTCCAGAACGGGTCGCGGTACGGTGTTGGGATGGATGTAACTACAGCCAGTCTCATGTTTGCCGGACGTGCCGCATCCCTTCTCCCCTCGGTGGAGAAGGAACCTTTTCACTCTCCTGTACGTTCGGATATTTTCCTGGCGGAAGACTTACGGGTCGGCCGGTTATTCCATGTCGTTGTCGACAATCTGTTTGACCCGACCAACTGGCAGACGGTCGTGGGTGAGCAGTTTCAGGGTAGTCCCGGACCGTGATCTTTCTGCAACAAGAAGGATGACTCATGCAGCGCAGCAGCCAGCACGACAGCTGACAAATAGGCTCATAAGCACGGAGAAGTCACTTCACCAGGAATGGAAACATTTCATCCACGCTGTAATCTCTTTGGAGCAATGCATAGGAAACGACGAGCCCCGACATCACAAATACACCTGAAAATCAAGATGTCCGTGGGCAACGACTGCCCCAATACTCCAATCCGCGATTGATCTCACAGCAGATCGCATAAATGATGGAAACAGACCTACAAGGCCGCACAGCTGCGGAGACTGTCAGGACCGGACGAAGGGAGACTGGAAAAAGAGCATGCGTCACCGGTTGACAGACTCGACGATCCGGGAGTACTGCGTCATTAAGATGCGAGCGTTCTCATGCCAACTATTCCGGGAAAGGTAAGTTTCAAAATCCCAGTCGGCCGCCGAACGCCCTCGTAGACGCTCGACGCCACCCTGGATCGCTGATATCGAATCATCCTCGCATAAGACTCCAATCGAGAATTGTTCGAGGAATTCGCGAAACGACGGTGTTGGCGTGGCCAGCACCGGCACATTGTAGTGCACGGCGCTGCTCAGCACCCCGCTCTGTGACGTAAACGACATTGCATAAGTCAAAGCCACCCAGTCACTCGCCTGAAACAGGTTTCCAACCTGTTCATCCGGAATGAACCCAGATAGAAAGTGCACTCGCTTTTCCATCCCGCGGCATTTGACTAATGCCTGATAAGACTGAATGGACTTATGGCCCCCGACACTGCTTCCGGCAATCAGTAAGTGGACATTGTCTGATCGGCTCTGCAGTGCTTCGACCAGCCGATCCAGTTGTTTTTCGTCGCGAATCTGTCCAAACGCCAGTCCAAGAAATGCATCGTCCGGGATCCCCAGCCGCTCCCTGGTTGCATTCCTCGATTCGGCAGCAGCAGGATATTCGTAAGGACCGTGAGGAACGACACAGATTTTTTCTTCCGACACGCCCGCGAATTGCTTGAGTTCTTCGACCTGCTGCTGGCTGTGCACAACGAGCATATCCGCCCGCCGATAAAATCGTTTTAGTTGCCACGCTTCCCACGACTTGCACAGGATTCCCTTTTGCCGCTGAACATCATGAACTGTAGCAGTGAGTGGTGGACCTTTTCGGGGAAACGCTCGTTCCCAAAACGGGTAGGACAAATGATTGATGCTGCAAATGTGAATGATGTCTGGACAGATCTGGTTAACGCGTGACGCCAAACGATGGGGATTGGAAAACTGTCCGATCAGAAATCTGGCTTTGCGTCTCAGACGATTTGGGTGACTGATTGAATTCAGCCCTGGCCAGGTCTGAAATCCAGGTGAATTCTGCCATTGGAATTCAGGAACGACTGCCGCTTCAACAGAGGCGCCGAGGGCAGTGAGCTCGGGCATGAGCCGCGCCGTGTATCGGCCGATTCCGCCTGCAGGAAAATACAGGTACATAAGGATTCGGATGACTTCCGACCTCGCGTCAATTGCATTGCAGTCGATCTCCGGGACGGACCCCGTCACAGGGCGGCCCGGTAGATGTCTTTAATAGCTGCCAGGTGCTGCTCGGGAAGAAACCGTTCATTGAGATAAGATAGTCCGCTCTCTCCCATTCGTGTTGCATTGGCCGGATTTGCAAGGATACCACGAATGCGATCTGCAACCGCCGAAACATCCTTTGGGGCTACTCGAAATCCATTCTGTCCGTCACGTAACCATTCCGGTACGCCGCCAATGTCAGACGCCACTACGGGAACGCCATGAGCCATAGCTTCCAGGCCGACAATCCCCAATGTTTCAGGCCATAGTGACGGAAAGACTAATACGGATGTCACAAGTAGTTGCTCAGAAATTTCTTCCGCAGTAGCCCAGTTGCGCCACGACAATCTTTGTTCACAGTTGTGCTTTTTCATCAGGCTTCGCAGGGCGCCTTCTATCGAGTCATCAACGGTGCCAATGATCAGCCCCTTGACGTTGTTTGGAAGCAGTCCCAAAGCCTGAACGAAATAGTGCCAGCCTTTGTTGCCACTCAACCGACCCAGGTAAAGGATCAGCGATTGATTCGGAACCGGTCGTGGACTCTCCAGAGGTTTGATCCGACAGAAATACGGCAGCACCGAAACTCTGTCAGCGGGAAACCCATCGCGGATAAAACGATTGGCTGCATCCTGCCCTGGAGCAATCAGCTGACGAAAATCGCCAAAGCGACGGCGGACACGAATGACCCGCTGATAGTATTTCCAGCCGAAACGCAGCCGTGGTGTCATGCACTTATTGGCCAGGGTCACGGCAAAACAACCCGGTCCGCACGTGCGTTTGCAAACAGTCTCAGTTTTGCGGTAATAAAAATTCGACGCCGGACACAGATAACGAAAATCGTGCGACGTCATGACCACTGGTTTTTGATCCAGCAGGAATTCGATGGCGTCCGGATTGTGAATGTTGTGCAGATGAACGACATCAGGCTGGAACGAATCCATGGCTGCCGTCAATTTGTTCGTTACTGCGTCCCGCACTCCCCAGCCAGGGCTTGACAACTCTGGAATCTCGAACGAATGCTTGACAAGCTCTGCGTCTCCGTGGGCATAAGCCACGCCCTGTTTGAAACCGTCCTGTTCAAGGTACGGAATTAACGAAAGCAAATAGGTCTCGACTCCGCCCTTCAGTGCAAGATGGTCGTTGATATGCAGAATCTTCAGGGCGAAATCCGTTCAGTTGCCGCAGTTCTAAAACTCCGGAGGAACTGCAGCCAGCATGATTCATCACGTTGTTTTGAGAGCAAACGGTCTGCGATTTTAATCAAATCCCAGTGGGCTCCGAGCGTTACTGAAATCGGTTGGGATGATTCTGTTCGTATCAGTCCTCGAATCAGGTTGATTGGCAAAGCGAAGCACAGCTGCTTCGCGAGAACGCCCAGTCGTCCGTGAGTATTTTCTCTAACTTTATGAATCAATCGATTCCGTACGACAGTCCTGCTGCGCCGGTGTTCTGCCTCGGGTGTGGATGTCACTGATCCAGTAAAATGGCCGACGCGAGCTGCGGGACAGACTCCGACGGTGTATCCAGCGTTTCGCACGCGGCGGCATAAGTCGTAGTCTTCGTAGTAGCTGCCGAAAATCGGGTCGAATGGACCAACCTCATCCAGTACCTCAGTTTTAATAACCATGGCGGCTGCCGTCACCTGACGCAGCTTTACTGGATCACTGGACGTTGTCTGCAGAATGTCAACTTCCATACTGTTATCGCAAACACACGTGACCAGATTGGGTTCCCATTCTGAAAGGTCGTAGGTGCGCAAACCAGGTGAAAGTACACCAAGTTTCGGGTCGCGGTTAAAACACTCAACACAGGTATCAATCCAGTGCTTTGTGCTCACCGTGTCCTGATTCAGAAAGACTGTGAAGTCAGACTCAAACCGTGTGTATTGTATTCCGAAGTTATTCGCAGCAGCGAATCCAGTCGGCTCCGGTGTCTTCAGTATCTCGACATCGAAATCAGATCGGTTTGTCGAGTCAAAAGGCGGATTGTTGTGGTTATCCACAAAGCAAAGCTGAAGAGCAGACGCACTCGCCGTTCGTAAAGTCGACAGACATCGCTGCAGCCATTTTTTACTGTTGTAGCCAACAACAATTACTGTGATTTTTTCCGGGATGTGATCAGTCATCGCCGATTTTATCCCAGTGGTCCAGGTTTCGATCAATCAGTTGAGACAGCTGCCCGTTCTCTTTGCGAAAAATGTCCGCAAGCTTGATTGTCTCCGATTGGAATTCCGGTTTTTCACTCGTTGACATCCAATCGACAACTTTTGACTTTACGCTGCGCGGCAGCAGCTTTCCGAAAGATCGAACTCCCTTTGCTCTGATTATCTTTCGCATTGACGAGAAACGAACCATCTTGTGAACATTGCGGCGCGACACGTAATCACAGCACAGCGCAGACAACCCGAGGAACTTCAGGATGGTACCGACTGTACCCACCGTGGACCGAATGAGATCTTCGTGCAGTAGGATAAGCACATTCTCTGCCGCGAAGCGCTCTGTGAATCGCCGTACCTGCCTGACATATTGCCCCACCTCAACGTATTCGCGATGGAACAGTCGTGTTTTTTTATCGAGGACAAGGCACTCCGCAAATGACAGTTGCTGCAGACCAAAACGCACGTCCATCAGATAGTGCGATATCGCCCGCTCAACCGGGTTTCGTAAAATCATGATAATTTTTGCGTCAGGGTGCGTCTGGTGAATTCGTTCAGCGGCGTACTCCGAAAACAGATACGAGGGGCTAAAATCGCCGGCGAGCTGATCGTCCGAGACGGTTGCGTAGAGCTGCCGGTATTGTTGCTCGTCTTCAACGAAGCTGATTTTGTAGTATGTATCAAGAACTTCCGGACATGAGAAGAAATGGGGTTCTTTGATCTCCGGCGCAAATACATGTGGATGCTGCGACAGGTACCCGTACAGCGACGTCGTACCGGCCTTGGGTGCTCCAACAATGAAGAAGTCCGGTCGATTCCTGGTCACAAAGCCGACCTAACGATCGTTGATTCAGGGCTCAATGTTCGATCATTCCAGTTCTGCACGGTGATCATCTACCCGGCAACAAGTGTCCGGGTGAATCCTGCGGTTGATCTAATTAATTTGATCACGGCGTCGGAACACTGTTGCTCGGTATACTTTTGGCGGGCTTCGGCATACGCCGATTCTGTCAGATTGACGGCAAGACGTTTGTCGTTCAAAATTTGTATGACCTGATGTGCGAGAGCTGCGGAGTCACCCGGCTGTATCGCTAAGGCGTTTTTCTCATCCTTTATAATATCCGCGAGCCCACCGACTGTTGTCGACACCAGCGGTGTTTGACTGGCAAAGGCTTCGACCGCCGTGCGTCCAAATGACTCTGATTGTGAGGCAATGCAGCAGACATCACACGCGCGATAGAAACGGCTCATATCATCCACAGCTCCGATGAAGTGTATCTTCTCTGAGACTGGTGATGATTCTGCACTTGCCACCACGCCACGAGCAAATTCCGATTGCACGGCGCCAGTAACAACAAAATGGCAATCGTGCTGCTCCGCATTGATTACAGAAGTCGCATCCAGAAATGTTTGGTGTCCCTTCACCGGTCGCAGCGTGCCCGGGAATCCTACAATGTGCCCGTCCAGTGGCAGTCCCAGAGACTGCCGCGCTTCGTTCTTTGATTCCTGTAAGTTGAAAAAGTTGTCTGGTACGGCATTGGGGATGACCGTGACGATCCCAGCCTGACTGCCCAGGACATTTCGACACACAGTGGAAGAATTTACGACAATGGTGGTTGCCATTTTGCGGACGGTACGTCGAATCAAGGATTTGCTCCACTTTGTCGGCCAGTACAACTCGCCTTCCTCGTCAGAGAACAATTCTCGGATATGCCAGATGACTGGTATTCCCAGTCGATTGGCTGCACGAACGGCCGCAAAGCTTACCAGCGAGTTTACATAGACCAGTTGTGGTCGTGACTCCCGGAGAAAGACTTCGATGTTGCGGGCAGCCGAGTTTTCCCGCAACAGGTTTTGCGCAAATCTCATCAATCCGGGCGTGCGCAGCCAATTGCGGTGCGGAATAACATGTGTTGCACAATCCGACGACGCCATTCGTTCAACAAAAGGTCCGGGGAAGCCAAATACGACGTCCAGAGTCCACCTCTGATGTAAAATTGCCTTCACGATCATTTGTCCGCTGATCGTGGAACCACCGAAATTCGAACTGTACTGGATAAGGGCAATTCTCACTGAACTAGGCAGCGCCGACTGAGGATTGCAAGCTCAGTATCACGACCTTCCACATTTGCCGTGCACTCTCCCGCAACCGCTCGGCTGCAGCAGCAACAGCAGCCTGCCGAGCTTCCCAGTCGCCCATAATAGAGCCGAAGAGATCTCCAATCTCACGACCGTCTGCATCAACTGGCAGGGTCGCATCACGACTGTCATATTCCGCCAGCAGCGTCTCATATTTGTGGCTCCAGCCCGCCGCCACGGATGGAACACCCTGCGACAAAGCACCGACCAGTGCGTGGAATCGTGACCCGACAACAAGGCGGGCCGTTCCGAGAATGGCCTTCAGACGCAGTGGATCTCTTTCGCTGGTAACGACAAAGTCGTGCTTCAGTTCTCTTCTGAGAGGGTCGATCAACCGAGCATCTTTCCGATCGTCGTGCAACAGAACTGCAACAGACAGTCCCTGAGCTTCCAGCTGTTGATAACACCGCGCGAGAAACGGAACATACTGGTCAGCTCTGCCAGCGGTCCCCTTGGCAATCATCTGGAAGTTTGGGACCAGCAGGCTATCAAACTTACGCTCGTCCAGATCATCATTGGCTGGCCTCTGCACAAGATTGGTAAAATCCGGCGACTGCCTGAGCTTCTCTCCGCTGGATATCAATCGCGACGCGTGTTGAAACGAAATATCGTCACGTGCAAAAACCATGTCGGCGGACTGCATCACTTCACCGAATGCATCACGAACTTCGGGATTCTCAAACGGCCCCAGCGCCTGCGGTAAAAGGATGACTGGTTTACCTTGCCGTTTCCATCGCTGCACGTTATGCGCAAACTCCGTCACTCGCTTTGCGCCCAGTTGATCACCGAATGCAAATCCGGATGCATCCAGCACAGCATCGACATCTGATTCCATAACCAGTCCGAGGTGCTCACGAAAGACACTTGGCATCAAACGCCCGGCCAGCCACCAGCGTCGTTTGGGGGTTTCCGGCAGCACCAATCGCAGTCCGTAGCGAGCGCGCTCCGTAAAGTCACCGAAACTTGCGCTCACTGCCAGTTGCACATTCGGGAATGCCGTTTTCAGCTGCTGCTGAACAGCCACAAGGAGCAGCTCGGCACCCTTGTTGCTTGTTCCTGTTCCTGTGACCTGAATGATCATGATTCAAGGATGGATCACGGATTGGGTACAGCTTTAAGACCGTTCACGGTGATGGATGACCGCTCCAATTGCCCGGGCAACTCGTTCTCCCACCACCGCCTTCACGTAAGGTCGCATTCGTGTCACAAAAGGTGTAGGGGCAAACAGATCAACGAATCGCATTTTTACCCCCGGTTTTGGGAGAATGAACATTTGTGTCTTAGCCTTGAACGTGTTGCCATGGACGAGTTCCGGAAATTCTTCGAGATCTTCAGGCTTCCAGACAACGTCGTGATGAACCTCGTACGGGTTCCCGAATACGTCATCCTGAGGAAGTACCTGTGGCGGTGCTGTGAAGAGAACAAATTTGTTGCAATGTTCGTACATGGTCCGAATGAGTTTCATCCCGTCTTCGCGGCTCATATGGATCAGCGTGGCCACCAGGATAATGCAGTCGTAGTTTCCAAGAGTAGGGAGTATTTCTCTGGCATCACCGATATGAATGTTGTCGTAGCTGACATGCTGCCTGTCGGTGATAAATTCCCCGAACGCTTCGATGCCGTCAATCTTCAACCGCCAGTTTTCACGTTTGAATTCCTCAGGACTTTCTGCCTTCATTAAATCCTGGTAGTCCCGGATCAGATAGCCGTACTTGCCGAATCCGATACCAATATCCAGCACAGACTTGATTCCAACCTGAGCAATATTGCTCAGGATGTACGGAATCAATTGAATGTCAGAACTTGCCATCGTCTATTAACCTCAATTGTCGAAGAATAATTACCTCGCTGGTGCCGCTGTCTTTCGCTACTGACGGGCATGATCCCAGGACGCAATGTGCTGAGCGCAGCACCTATTCAAAGTTGAATCTGCTCAATTCTTCCGGAGAACGCTTTTCTGAATAGGCAACAAGTCCGTCCGGATCCGGATACCCGACAGCGATAAACATAACGGGACGTTCGTCGGGCTCCAGCTTCAGCAGGATCGCAGCTTTGCGTTCCCTTTCCTCAATGTCCGGCCAGTTAATGCAGCAACTGCTTAAGCCAAGAGTTTCCAGCGCTAACACGAATGACATTGCGGCAAGCGAACCATCAATATAGATCAGATGTCGATCGCGTTCATCAAAGTAATAGCGCTGCCGACCGACAACGACAACGACACATGGAAAGTTATGTTCATACCCCACGGTTCCTGCTGGAAGCTGAGCTACCTGCCGGACTATTTCCGGTTCATCGAAAATCCTAAATTGAAACGGCTGTCGATTGCAGGCGCTGGGTGAGTGTGTAGCAACAGCCAGGGCTTTTAGCAGCAGTTCACGTGGCACAGTCTTCTGACGAAACCATCGGATCGAGCGTCGCTGACGCGACAGCTGCAGCATCTGTTCATAACGTACCGCAGGGTCGCCGAGTTGCCTGACGTATGGCGCGCGGCAGTCGGCGCGATCCGGCGGACTGCCCAGCGCAATATTCGGCAAAGCCATGAACTTTGCCCTTAATTCGTCGATTAGTGGGTGAGATTCAGCAACTCGAAAGTACTGATTCAACACGTCATTCGCCCAGGCTATTTCCGGAATTCCGTGCGACTTGTGTCGCTTGGTGATCTTTTCATAAACACTCACGGTCTCCCGGATATACTGGAGCGCAAACACATCACGTCGAGGACGGCTAATGAGTCCTTTTTCCAGCCGATGAATATTCCGGCGCAACAGGCTGGACGAATCGGCTGGGCAGTTCTTATCTGACTCAAATTGCTTTCGGCCCGCTAGGATCACCTGTTGCTCACGGCGGAATGCCGTGTTAACGACCATATAATAGAGGGAACTCAGGAAAGGCGACGACGACGCGATGGCAGCGAATCGCGTCTCCATTTGGTGATGGATTCGCCGGAGAATTCTTTTAAGACGTTGCACCAAATCTCACAAATTTCAATGAACGAGAGAATCTGACAGGGAAATCGCAGTCAATCCTGTGTCAGCCTGGCAAATGTATTACCGGATTGTTGAAGGACAAATAATTCGTATCCGCGATCAAGCAGATAGTTCCATGCATGGATCTGATCCAAGCCAAGGTGCCTGTGCTCAAATTTGATCAATTGAGGCTTAATACGTGTCGATATTCACCATCTTGTAGGATTTCGAAATCAAAGCCTTCTGTATCCACCATGAGGATGTCTATGGCTCTGACCCTGTACGGGGATACGATTTCGTTGACTGTCCGACACTGTACAGGAATCGCTTCCCGTACTTCGCGACGCGGCTGAAGCTTTCCTTCTTCGGTGGCCCGTTTCTGAAAATACTTCCAGAGATGGTCTTCGCTGAAAGAGGCGATCCCATCACCAAACCTTGCCGAATCCCGGTGGTACACGCTGGCAGATTTAGAGCTTCGATAAATTTGCCGTTTTTCGTTTTGGGCTGAAAGAGGAATGTTCGCCACTTTGATCGACGACATATCTGAGTAGTTTCGACGAAGGACTTCAAAGACATCGGGTTGCGGTTCCAGCAGCAGGCCCGGCAATTCATAACGTTTGATCAGATCGATCAGGTCATGTTTGGCATTTCCCTTATTGGCGCCCACCTGAAGCAGGTATGGGGAGCCACACTCCAGATTTTTGAGGACGAAAAGTTCGAACAATTCCTCGCCGAGGCCACGAACGTTAAATACAGCATCGCTGCGCGTGAGGTACAGGGGATGCTGGTGCCAGAGTCTACGGGTCGCGCCCAGATATTTCTTCAGTTGCTCTAAATTCATCTTCGGGAAATTAGCCCAAGTATTTGTGAATCACATTCACGCGGAAGCCGCAATCCCAACGGTCTTCACCTGCAATTCGGCTTTTGCTGAATCGTTGGAGGGAAACCGCTTCACCCGGCAGTACGCGTCTGGAGACTACTATGGCGACTTCTCAACTCGTCAAACGCACCCTGGTCCAGCACACGGCCATCCTTTAGCATGACGATGAGGTCACAGTCCTGAACTGTGCTCAGCCGGTGTGCGACAATGATTTTTGTGGAGGTCCAGGGGACATTACTCAATGCTCCGGTAATTGCTGCCTCAGTCTGATGATCAAGTGCACTGGTTGCTTCGTCCAGGATAATTACCTCTGGTTGGCGGTACAGTGCGCGAGCTAGTGCGATTCGTTGCCTTTGTCCTCCGGAAAGCCTTGTGCCATTCTCGCCAACCACTGTTTCCAGCCCGTGTGGCTGTGAAGCAATCACACTCTCTAACTGTGCGATGCGAATCGCCTGATCAAGGCGTGCGCGGTCAACATTACTGTCCCCAAGTACGATGTTCTCGATAATGCTGGTGTCAAGGAGATGAACCTGCTGAGGAACGTAGCCGATCATATTTTGCCAACCGCGAAGATCGGCAAACACATTCTTCCCATCGACCGTTAACCGTCCGGTCTGAGGTTTAAGAAGCCCTAGGCAAACCTGCAACAAAGTAGATTTCCCGCAACCCGTTTCACCAATGAACGCAATCGATTGGCCACGTGCAACCGTGACGCTCACATCGCTAAGAACCTTTTCGCCAATCGGTTCATATGAGAAATTGATCCCTTCCAGTTGCATTTGGGTGTTGAACTGGAATGGGTTGTCCGACTCGGAAAGTGGTTCGCGCGCAATTTCGACGGTGTGTTCTCGAATGCTGTCAGCCGTAGGCAGGCTGAACTGGAAACGAGAGGCATTTGAGGCAACATTGCTGGTGGCCTGCCTCATCCTCAGCAGCCCGACGGAAATTATGGCGATCTGCGGTGCCGCTGCTGCTGCGCTGCCCATTTCTTTGACGAGGAGCGTGACGACGAGCATTAACCCCATGACGCTGACGAACTCAACGGTGAACGGCAGCACACGAGATACCAAAGCGATCTTGACCTGAGACAAGGAAAACGTGGTTGCACTTTGAACATATCTTGCCAGGAACCACTTCTCACTGCTTGTCAATCTGGCATGAACCAGATTGGCAAGCCCTTCCTGAACGTGGGCCAACATATGCTTTCGTTCCAGCCGAGACGACCTGCCGGCTGAATCAAGTCGCTTTCTTAGCCACAGCATCAGCAGAGCAATACTGCCAAGGGTTACAACCAGCGCCAGGATCGCCAATGCGGGCAACGTTGCAATGATAAACACCAGGACTGCCGCGAGCATGATGACCCCGTGCAGTATGGAAAGCCCGGAAAGGAAGACACCGTGAATGTATTCACTAATCTCAGACGTGCAGTTCCGAAGAAGCTCGGAAGAGTTATTCTGCAGGTGAAAAGTCCACGGTGCGTGCAAGTATGCGTCAAACAAATTCCGCGACATGCGAATTCGCAATCGATGAACGGTTCGAAAAATGTAGATCTGCACGCCAAAAAAGAACAGTAGCTTGCACGCTGCCAGTACGACGATCGTGACTGTCATCCATCCAAGCAGCGTCGCGTCCGGAATGCTCTCGAAACTAATGTCCGGCGTCACCAGTGGCAGGCGGTCTAACACCGAGCGATCTGCCAGAACTGCAACACAGAATGGAATTGTCCCTATGAGTGCGATTTCGATAACCGCTCCAAGAAGGTTCAAACTCACGATTACGGCGCACCGTCGTTTCTCATACTGGTTCAAAACAGACGTCGCACACCGAATCTGTTCTCTCACTGCCATTTCATGTCCACGGTGGTGAGAGCTCTGTTCGGATATAGACAACCAATGTGTATTACCTGGGTCGCATCCTTACTGTAGAGCCTGCGAAGCACTGGCGATGAGGCAAACAGCGAGCGAATTTCGTCCTGCCTTCTGCACAGATTCGTTGATAGATTGATCAAACGCGGCCCCAACTCAAGTTGGAACGATTTCTCCGCCATCCCGTTCACTTTGGTAGCGATAATTTCCAGAATCCACGTTGAAGCCGTGTCGGAATCAGGCATTCTCCGAGACTTGCATTCCCGGACGAGTTGACGGGTTATTGGTCAGGAAAGCAGCCGACCACGTTACGTACTGCTCGTAATCACTCCGATTCCGTCTGATTTGCTTTTCAAATTTAGCCTGGCGATCCGGCCGCAGCTTCCTTTGAAGAAAGCTGTCCCACTGCGTCCATTTTAAGCCGTTGAAATGGATTATGCGCGCGTGCGGGTTGCGGCCGCGAGCAGGGTTCCAGTTGAACACGTCATCCAGACGTTTGATTCGGTTCTTGTAGTACAGGTTGAGTGCGGCCTGATCAGACAAAAACAAATTCTTCTGCATGAGGGCATGATGAGGAGGTCGTTTGGCTCCGAAGCCATTATTGATCACAAATTCCACGAATCGGTCGTACTCCGATCTTAATGCAATTGTATTCATCAGCATCACGCCGGAATTAAAGTGGTACTCGCCTCCAATATTGAACCGTGTGAGACCTCCACCTTTTGCGCCACATGCCGCGAAATATTGCGGTCTGTATTTGTCCAGCCGAGGATCCGCGGCAAATACAACGTCGGCGTCGGTATAAAGAACAAACGGATCGCACAGTCCGGACTTTTCCATCGCAACGGGAATTTCCGTTCGCAGAAACGCCCCGGAACGAATTCTCAAAAGCTCGTGGCTAAAGTTTGCCAGCACGAATTCTCTCAGAGGTTCGTAGAATGACAGTGTGGTGCGAAGAACCCTGACTCCGTGCGACTCCAGCCAGTCAATTTCGTCGCATTGTTCTCCATCATAAATCAGATATCTGTCCAATGAGGTATTGTGTTTGGCGGACAAAACGGCAACGCGCAGCAAGTCACGGAACTGAGGGTCTTCGAGACTACTCTGATTGCACCCCGTGAACCACTTCATAGCCTGTACTCGTTTGACGACACAGAATGCGCTGCCTTGTTCGTTCAAGCTGTTAAACGAGTTCTGATGTTTCCTAAGACTGGATTAAGCATCACCGACAACACCGGTTTCGCTGCCCGCCGACGGGTGATCCAGACTGGCACTGTCAGAGTCAACCATCATCTCAATCAGAGACTCAAACGTCTCCGTCGGTTCCCAGCCGATTTCTCGCCGCGCTTTCGCGCTGTTTCCTACGGGACCCTCAACATCGGCTGGTCGTTCAAATCGTGAATCTGTCTTCACGTGATCCTTCCAATCCAGTTCCACGCGGTCAAATGCTACGGTGAGCAGTTCCCGCAGCGTATGTAACTTTCCGGTTGCCAGCACATAGTCAGCCGGATTGTCCTGCTGCAGCATCAGCCACATGCCAGCGACGAAGTCTTTGGCATAGCCCCAGTCACGTGCTACGTCGATATCACCCAAACATACGGAGTGTTGAAGACCGGCCTTGATCCTCGCGGCTGCCATACTGACTTTACGCGTCACGAAATTCTCGCCGCGGCGTGGCGATTCGTGGTTGTAGCAAATGGCATTGCAGAAAAAGAGACCATGGGATTCACGGTAAATCCTGGTCATCTGCGTAGCGAATGCTTTCGCACAGCCGTACGGAGAATTGGGATTGATGGGAGTCGTTTCATCCTGCGGACTCACGCTTGCTGACCCAAATATTTCTCGACTGCTGGCATTGAGGAACCTGGGTGGCGATGGCTGATCTCGCAGGATCTCCATGATCCGCAAAGTGCCGATGGCCGTCGTATCACATGTGCTTTCCGGAATGTCGAAGCTGAGACCGACATGAGACTGGCCGGCCAGATGGTAAAACTCTCTGGGCTGGACCTTCGTCACGACCCGCCGAATTGTCGTTGGGTCCGAAAGGTCGGCATAATGCAGAAACAATCGACGGTTGTAAATTTGATCGTCAGCGTAAAGGTGACTGAGTCGGGATCGTTCCAGCGTGCTGGAACGACGGACAAGACCGTGAACTTCGTAGCCTTTGTCCAGCAGGAGCTCCGTCAGGTAGGAGCCATCTTGGCCTGTTATTCCGGTAACGAGTGCGGTTAAGGACAAGATTGACTGGCCGTTGACAGTTTGATTGGAAGGGGAATTTCGTTGAACGCGCAGTCGACTAAGTGAAGGATACCCCCATCATGGTATCTTGGGCCCGTCCCCCCACGGCCGGAGTGACTGACTGGTCCCGGTCAGAGTGGACAGTTCGGGTCAGACGATAAAGGTTCACCGTGTCCCGTTGCTTTCGCTGGGACTTTGAAAGCGGAGAAACAGGTGCCGCGTACTTCGGCACGTTTGCCGAGTCGGACATCGGATGTCTGATTTTCGACTTCGGATTTTTGCAGACGAACTCCAAGATTTCTGAGTAAAAACTGACGACCACCAACTGTAGACTTTCACGAATTGAACTTTGAGAATCCACACGCCACTCGTCAAAGTATTCGAGGTTTGGCCATTAAGGGTTACTGCTTCCAAGAACCACTGCTTCTTGCCGCGCCAGTTCCAGGTCATGGTCGACCATCAGTTGCGCCAGTTCTCCTAATGAGGTCGTGACCGTCCAGCCAAGTTTCTGATTCGCCTTTGATGCATCCCCCTGCAGCAATTCCACTTCAGCTGGCCGGAAATAGTGTGGGTCGATCTCAATAAAGTCATCCAGGGCCAGATCCAGGTGTTCAAACACAAGCGCTGCAAAGCGTCTAACCGTCTGTGTTTCACCAGTCGCGAGAACAAAATCGTCCGGCTCATCGTGCTGTAACATCAGCCACATGCCATATACGTAGTCCTTCGCATATCCCCAGTCTCGTTTTGCCTCCAGATTGCCAAGATACAGCTTGTGCTGCAGCCCCAGCTTGATGCGGGTTGCGGCCCGCGTAATCTTGCGTGTCACAAATGTTTCACCGCGCCGTGGACTCTCATGGTTGAACAGGATTCCATTGACGGCGAATAAATCGTAAGCCTGACGGTAGTTGACCGTCTGATGGAATGCGTACACCTTGGCACAGGCATAAGGGCTTTGCGGACGAAACGGAGTCGCTTCAGTCTGAGGTGTCTCAAAGACATCGCCGAACATTTCGCTGGAAGACGCCTGATAGACTTTGACCGGCTTTCGCTTGTTCAGCTGTCGCGCGGCTTCCAAAACGTTGAGAGCTCCTGCACCTGTCGTTTGCAGTGTGTAGGCAGGCTGATCAAATGAAACGCGCACGTGACTTTGAGCGCCCAGGTTGTAAATCTCGTCGGGTTGGAGATCGAGGACAAGATTTGTCAGCCCCTGACCATCTGTGAGGTCTCCATAGTGCAGGAACAGTCTCACTTTTTCGGAATGAGGATCTCGATACAAATGATCGATCCGCTCCGTTCCAAAAGTGCTTGAGCGGCGGACAAGACCATGAACCTCGTAGTCCTTTTCGAGCAGCAACTCGGCCAGATAAGAACCATCCTGCCCCGTGATCCCGGTAATGAACGCTTGTTTCATGAGTTGTCGGTTGCGACCAGGTAGGTTAAGTGGCGCGAAGGACTTGCCGTCGTGATTCATCGAGAAAGGCAGCGTACGTGCTTTTCAGGCCGTCGGAAAGGCTGATCTTTGGTCCCCAGCCCGTGGCGCGAATCCGACTGGTATCCGAGAGTTTCCTTGGTGTTCCGTCGGGGTGGTCTGGATCGGTCCTGATTTCTCCATCATAGCCGACGACCTTAGCAACGGAGCTGGCGAGGGTCCGGATGGAAATCTCTTCTCCGCTCCCGATATTGACAATATCTGGTGGATTCGAGAGCGACAGAACATGGGAAATGCCAGCCGCCAGATCATCGACGTGGAGGAATTCACGGAGTGGCGAGCCCGTGCCCCAAATGCTCACGCTTTTTTTACCGGAAATCTTCGCTTCATGAAAACGGCGAATCAATGCGGGCAGCACGTGGCTGTTGTCCGGATGATAGTTGTCACCGGGGCCATAGAGATTTGTGGGCATCGCAGAATGAAACAGGACGCCGTACTGCCGGCGGTAGAACTGGCACATCTTGAGGGCTGCAATCTTGGCGATGGCGTAGGCTTCATTCGTCGCTTCAAGACTGGACGTCAGCAGAGAATCCTCCGGTATTGGCTGAGGGGCGCTGCGAGGGTAAATGCAGGTACTGCCAAGGAACAAAAACCTTTGAGTTCCGTGTTGCCAGGCGGCATGAATGGAATTGGTGGCCATGGCCAGATTCTGATAAATGAACTCCGCTGGCATTGAATTATTGGCATGAATTCCGCCCACCCGAGCTGCAGAAAAAATAACAATCTCGGGTTTAGCATCAGCGAAAAACTGATCTGTCTCCGTCTGTCGACAAAGATCAACCTCTGATCTGGTTGCCAGTAACAGGTTCTGGAACCCCCTGGCTTCTAGGAACCTGACCATGGCGGAGCCGACCATGCCACGATGCCCGGCGACATAGATACGTGCTGACGAAGACAATGCAACCATCAGGAATACAGCCACATTCTGCGCGGACTCCGGTCCCCTGGGTGGCACCCAGGATCACTGAATTAACCCGTTAATACCCGGCCTCGGGAGCTGTATCTGTCGCCGAAAAAACTACTGCGTGGAAAACACCAGGCAAGTTAAATTGGATGATCGACCTCGATTCATTTCGGTGCCGATTTTCGCCATGACCAATGCCATGCTTGTATAGATAATGGAAGTTAGAGTGAGTCCTTGCAGAAAGAGGTGCTGCTGGCGAATTGCGCAGAGTCAAGGTTTCAGCTTCCGAATGGTTCATCGGCTTCGTGTCGGCTGGCCTTTGATGTGACCATGCTTAGAGCCGGCAAATTTTCGCGGAATTGCGGAACTTAGTAAACGTAACGCTTATGTCACGTTTGTCATAGAGTTTGTATCTGCTCATTTGCGCGATGACTTGGATTTCCGGGGCACACCGCTAGACTTTGGGTTCTGCTCCTATAGCTCAATTGGTAGAGCAACTGACTCTTAATCAGTAGGTTCAAGGTTCGAGTCCTTGTGGGAGCATCCGAGACTACGTTCTTCTTCCTGAAAAACACTCGTCATCAGTGTTTTTTCTGCGTATCAGTTGACCCGGGATGTGAACCACTTTTTGAATGCTGAGTGGGACCCTCCGGAAGGCCATAGTTGGCCGTAGAGCCGGACGGCCGTCTGGACCGGATGTTGAGCAACTGGGGCGCAAGCAGCTGGGGCAGGCACCGACCTTGCAGTGATAACCGGGGTGGAGTTGTATAGGTCACCATCGAACTGCGGTCGCATGCACCTCCCGTATGGCGATGTGACAAACCCGGCATGTGTCCAATAGCATGATGCCAGGTCGTGTCGACATTGCGCATTAAAACTTCGAGTGCCAGCAGTCACATGGCAAGGCGGAATATTCAGTGCAGAATCGATGCGTCACCTTCGTACCGACACGTCGAGTTTAATTCGACAGAGAAATTCGCTGCATTTGAACATTCGGATTCGCGAAAAGACCAGGTTGATTTCGAATCATGAGTCATGGCCTGCACTGGATCGACTTCATCGTCCTTGCGTTATACGCCGCTACAATGATTGCTCTGGGATGGTATTACGGACGTCAGCAGCAAAGCACGCACGAATACTTCACCGGTGATGGAAGTATGAATCCGGTGCTCATCGGTGTTTCGATGTTCGCCACCCTGTTCAGCACGATTACCTATCTGACGCTTCCGGGAGAAGTGCTCAACCACGGTCCCATCGTCTCGTTGATGGGACTGCTGGTCATTCCCATCAATTACTACATCGTCGGCTATCTGATCGTCCCGGTGTATATGCGGTATCGTGTGACCAGTGCTTACGCTCTGCTTGAATCACAGCTGGGGTTGGGTGCGCGGACGACCGGTGCACTGATGTTTGTCCTGCTGCGGCTGATGTGGATGTCGACACTGAATTTACTTTGCATCCAAAGCCATACTGGTGATGCTCGGCCTGAGCGATTCCTGGCTGCCGGTTGTAACGCTGGCAACTGGAAGTATTGCGATCTGTTATGCTTCGATGGGTGGTTTGCGAGCCGTAGTGATAACCGACTCAATTCAGTCCCTCCTGCTGTTTACGGGAGCGTTACTGGTCATCGGCAGGGTGACTTATGATATGGGTGGACTGGGCTGGCTGCCGACGCACTGGAACGAGTCGTGGGACGAGCAACCATTATTTTCCTTTGATCCGACCACACGCGTGACGGTCTTTGGTTCCATTCTCTATGGCGTGCTGTGGTGGGTGTGTACCGCGGGTGGCGATCAGACGGCGATACAAAGATTCATGGCCACACGGGATGCCGAAGCTGCCCGTCGGTCTTTTCTGGTGAATTCGCTTGCGGGTGGAGCAGTGGCCGTGTTGCTCGTCCTGCTTGGATTCGCTCTTTTGGCGTATTATCAGACTGATCCGTCTCGGTTGCCTCCGGGGAATACGATTGCCAGTCATGGTGATACGCTGTTTCCCTACTTTATCTCGCACCACCTTCCGGTGGGTCTCACCGGATTGGTAATGTGCGGTTTGTTCGCGGCGGCCATGTCAAGCATCGATTCAGGCATCAACTCAATCACGGCAGTTGTTACGAGCGATCTTGTGGACCGGTTTCGCTCCAGGCGTTTGGACGAGAAATCGCGCGTTCGGTATGCTCGCTGGCTCGCGTTGACGATTGGATATAGTGGTGGTCTTGCTGAGCTCATTTGTGATTGATGAGGTGCCAGGAAATTTTCTGGAGCAGGCCAAACGGACCTTTGGATTGCTCGTGACACCCATGTTCCTTCTGTTTCTCTTCAGCCTGTTCATCCCGTTTGCAACACAAGGGGGAGCCATCGCCGGAGCTGTCGTCGGGTTTGTGGCCGCGTTTCAGGTTGCCTACTGGGATCGGCTGACGGGATTACCGACAATCAGTTTTCAGTGGATCTTCCCCGTGTCTTTGACCGCAGGAACTATGACCGGATGTGTATGGAGTTTGCTGTGCCGGTGCTGGACTGGACACCGCAGATAACAAACCGACCGGGGAATGTGTTGGTCACGAGTCCGGAACATTGTCCAGCCAAAATAGAACAGGAATTCAAAGATGGAATATCGCCAACTGGGTGACACCGATCTGTATGTGAGTTCAATTGGTATGGGTTGCGTTACATTCGGTCGGGAAATCGACCGTGAAACATCGTTTCAGGTTCTCGACCGCGCACTGGAGCGAGGGATGACGCTGTTCGATACCGCGGAGTCATACGCTCAGGGTGAGTCCGAAACGGTGCTGGGAGAGTGGATTCGTGATCGCGGCATTCGTGACCGCATCGTTGTGGCAACGAAAGTGTCAGGCGTTTTGACCAAAACTCGTATTACCAAGTCGGCTGAAGAAAGTCTGCGTCGTTTGCAAACCGACGTGATCGATCTGTTTCAGCTGCATATTCAGGACAATGTGACGCCGCTGGATGAAACGATGCAGGCACTTGACTCACTTGTTGGGTCCGGCAAGGTGCGATACATCGGCTGCAGCAACTGGGCGGCCTGGTACCTGGCGAAATCCCTCCTGCTTTCCCAGGCGTCGGGGCTCCAGCGGATGCGTTCTGTCCAGCCACCGTACAATTTGGTTGAACGAGGAATTGAATCGGATCTGCTGCCGTTGTGTGCAGACCAGAAAATTGGCGTGATCAGTTACAGTCCGCTGGCCGCAGGATTTCTGACCGGAAAATACGTGCGCGGGCAGCAGGTACCGAAAGGCAGTCGATTTGACGTAATTCCCGGACACCAGCCTCTTTACTTTACGGACCGTGGTTACGCCACACTGGATCGACTCAAACGGGCCGCGGAACAGTTGGAGCGGTCTATGGTCCAGATGGCATTGGCATGGACGTTGAACCAGCCGTATATCTCAAGTGTACTGATCGGTGCCCGCAATACCGGTCAAGTCGATCAGGCATTTGAGGCGGAACAGATGAGCCTGGACGAATCAACACAACAGAGGCTTTTGTCTCAGTCAGAAGGGTGATGAATTCGGTGGATTGCACACTCGAAAAGCGCCTGCGGCAGTTACAGATCAGCGGTTTCTGCATTTTGCCCGATGTCGTTCCGGTGTATAAGTGTGAAGCCATTCGTGAGAGTATTTCCTGCGCAGTCCAGCGTGAGCGTGAGAACTTCCGTAATGCACCCGCACATGTCGGTTTTATTCCCAGCATCATAAACCATGATCAAAGCTTCGCTGAATATCTTGCCCACGATCTGTTGCTGGCATTAATCGAGAATCTTCTTGGTACGCATCTACGCGTGTCGTTTACGTCCGCGATCATCAATGAACCGGGAAACCAGCGCGGAGAATGGCATGCGGACTGGCCGTTTAATCAAAAAAACGCGGGTCATATTCCCGTTCCATATCCCGACGCTGTGATGCACATCACCACGTTGTGGATGCTGTCCCCTTTTAACGGTGAAAACGGCGGAACGCTGATTCTTCCTGGAAGCCATCACTCGCCGACGAATCCGACTGCCGGAGACGGCCCTCGTCCATACGAACCTTTGCCAGCTGAAATGAACGCCTGCGGATCGGCGGGCAGTGTGTTAATCATGGACAGCCGTCTCTGGCACGCAACCGCTCCCAATTGTTCGGATGGTCCTCGCGTTGCACTGGCCGTGCGGTACGCACCCTGGTGGCTGAACCTGGAAGTCCTGCGCCCCGAATCGGACGAACGACGATATATGTGTGACGAATCCGGAAAAACTGACAATATTGTCCCTTCGATTCGCCGTGATGTCTGGCTTCGGCTGCCGGAGCGTGTGCAGCAGCTCTACAGACACTGGGTGCTGGATCATTCGGAAGCCTAAGCTAACGGAGTCAAAAATTTCAGCGGATTTTCCATGCCCAGGTGAATGCGGCCGGTTCGACGACCAGGTGGTACTGCATACGATCGTTACGCGAGAAGCTGCAGCAGTGTTGCATATGTGGTAGAACGGTGCTGGTCCGCAGAAAGTCGGTTCGAATTGAACACGTGAGGCGGGATAATGGCGTTCAATGGACACGTCGGAATCGTGCTGCATCCTTAATGTGCGGCATTTTGTGACCGAGCCATGAGCTGCGGATGGGCTGTTCCGTGGATTCGGTCGCCTTCGGTGTAATTCTACGGAGTGGCTTTGGCGGTATACCACATTTCCGTTTAGATTCTTGTCCTGTGAACCGGGTGCTTACAATGTTTAGCGGGATCACTCGAAGCCGATCAGCTGTTTCCGAACTCTGGCTTAAACTGGTTTGCAGGTCTCTGCGGAGGCAGCATGTGGTACACAGTGTCCTGGCAGTGACCTGCATCATGTTGTGCAGCGCCAGTGTCCGGGCTGATCGGCTGCCGAATATTGTCATCGTTTTCATGGATGACATGGGGTACGCGGATATCGGACCATTCGGTGCCGAAGGCTATGAAACTCCACACCTGGATCGGATGGCCCGCGAAGGTCGTATCTTCACCGATTTCTACGTTACTCAGGCTGTCTGTTCGGCGTCGCGGGCAGGTCTGATGACAGGCTGCTATAACGTTCGGGTGGGCATTACTGGTGCGCTTGATCCAAAAGCAAAACATGGCATCCACGAAGATGAAGTCACTATCGCTGAAATTTGTCAACAGAAAAACTATGCCACGGCTTGCTATGGCAAATGGCATTTGGGGCACCACAAAAAATTCCTCCCGTTGCAGCACGGATTCGATGACTATTTCGGACTGCCCTACAGCAACGACATGTGGCCCTGGCATCCCGGGGTGCTGCATCTGCCGTTGGAACAGAGGCTCGAGCGATGGCCTCACCTGCCGCTCATCGATGGGAATGACATCGTCAATGCAGAAGTCTCGCCGAAGGATCAGGAACAATTGACGACCTGGTATACAGAACGAGCTGTCAGCTTTATTGAAGACCACCACGATGAACCATTCCTGATCTATCTGCCTCACAGTATGGTTCACGTGCCGCTCTATGTGTCGGACAGGTTTCGAGGTAAAAGCAGACGTGGATTGTTCGGCGACGTCATGATGGAAGTCGACTGGTCAGTCGGGCAGATCATGGACACGCTGAAGAAGCACCAGCTGCAGGAAAACACACTGGTTATCTTCACCTCAGATAACGGGCCGTGGTTGAGTTATGGCGACCATTGCGGCAGTGCAGGACCACTGCGAGAAGGGAAGGGAACAATGTTCGATGGCGGGTGCCGGGAAAGCTGTGTGATGTGGTGGCCCGGAACAATTCCCGCGGGTTCACGCTGCAGCGAACCGGCTATGACGATCGACATACTGCCGACGATAGCCGGACTGATCGAGGCCGGTCTTCCAGACCACAGAATCGACGGAAAGGACATCTGGCCGCTGATATCCGGCGAAGAAGGAGCCAGATCACCTCACGAAGCGTATTACTTCTATTATCGGAACCAGCTGCAGGCGGTTCGCAGCGGCAAGTGGAAACTGCATTTCCCTCATCAGTATCGCACTATGGCCGGCCGACCTGGAGGAACCGGAGGGATACCGTCGAAGTACTCACAGGCAACGATCGGCAAAGAATTGTTCAATTTGGAATCGGACATCGGGGAGACAACGAACATTGCCGCCCAGTATCCAGCCGTTGTGACGCGACTTTCAGAGCTTGCTGCAGCAATGCGGCTGGAGCTAGGCGACGAGATGTCGAAGGGCACAGGGATTCGTGCAGCTGGCCGATTGTGAACCTCTGGTTGCCCGGTCATTCGCCTTCGCTGGCCCCTTTTTCAATGCTGGCAATGTCGATCAGTTTGCTGATCACGGGGATGACCTTCTGAGGCGGAATGTATTTGGTGATCGTCTTCAGCCTGTCATCGGGGACACGGACAATTCCCTCACTGGGTTCGATCGTACAGAACGGATAATTCTCACTCTCCGCACCCTCACTGCAGGTGAGTACATTGAACAAAAGTGCTCTTTTCGACACTGGGCAATCCAGCAATCCCAGCTTCCATCAGCGTATTTCCAGTACCGTGCAGGCAGATCAATTCGCGCGTACCGACGCGGGCGCGGCAGTATAGCAGCCAAAATCACACTGCTGACCTCAACCGGATCAGACGCGTGGAGTTCATGGTCGAGGCCATTCTGCAGTCGGGACCAGCTCACAACATAGAACGGGAGGAGCTCACGAAAGTCAGGATCAACAATCCGGATCCGCGCGTCCATTGTTGCGACTATCGTATTTCGGCAATGTAATGTGTGCCACAGTGACACGGCAAAGGTGATTATGTCTGAGCGCCAGCTGGACCAGATAATATATGAGCGTGATGACACGTGCCTGATGGCGTCCCATGGAACACTCCGGGTGAGCTGAAGCATACAGATTTGACAGCGGCATTGGGCCTGATCGGTCGGTCGTCAGCGTTGTGTGTTCGGCTGGTTGTGCACCAGCCAGGTCACTGCGTCACTGGCTGTGGTGCCGGAATTGTGCCCAAATGTAACGGCATCATTAGCACCTGCCGATGTGTACGCATCAGCAACAAGCGACAGCTGTTCTGATTCATCACCGACCCAGAGACGATTAGGGGCGGACAAGGCGAGGAGTGACGGCAGGTCTCCGTATTTGACGGCGCCGGGAACAAAAAAAGCATCCTGCCACCGATCCAAATTGCAGAATCGAAATCCTTCCGTCGCGACGGCAACACTGGTGAGCTGTGTCCGAGCGATCACGCGAGCGGCTGCCAGTAAAGTGCCTCCTTTATTCACACCCACTGCATGCAGCGCGTCAGGACTGTGATCCTTTCCATTGATCCATGCTGTGATTGTCAGTAAATCATGAACACGCTGGACAAAAACTGTGTTGTTGTAGGTGTACGTGTATCCGGCATACGGGCGCGGATTATTCACCAGGCGGTTGTCGCTGAATGTCCGGCGATCGGTGGTGAATTCACCCTGCCCGACAAGATCTGCACCGACGACGGCGTATCCCGCGTTGATCAGCCTGTCCACATTCGCATTCAGACCGGTTCGGGAGAACATACCGGCCTTGCCATCACCATCCACCCACATCACTACCTGCTGATTCCACGCGACAGCCTTCGGATACAGCGAAATGACGGGCAGCTGTTCCTCACGACTCGCCAGTGTCAGGAGATCACCGAATTCCAGATAACCCGGACGTTCCTTTTTCCAGACCTTTGTTCGCTGGATCTCATCGGCACCTGGCATTCCACGTCCCACGATGGTTTCCCAGGCGGTACGTACGATCCGGGTGTATTCCTGCCGGTCAGTCACCGATTTCGGCGCGTGACCAAACATCGCCTCCCGATCACGTTCATCAAGCTGCTTCAGCAGTTGTCGCTCGTAGGCCATACCGCCCGGCGGTGCGGGGTGGTCATCCGTCCATATGGCTGCTTCTCCGTTTGTAAACAGCGGCCAGTCGGTTTCCTCGATTGGTTCTTTCAGGCCCAACTGCAGATGGCGATTCATCCAGGAATACATCAGCTGCCGAGTCACGGCGTTGTAGTTGTGAGGAAAGTACAGCATCTGCACGCAGTCGACATTGTCAGGCATGCCCAGCATTGTGTAGAGCTGTTTTAGTTCGGGAAAACCTTTCGTCATCATATCTCGTGTCCAGTCGTCAACTGCTGTCATCGCCTGAGGACGAGGCGCAAACACGGCGGCGAGTTCGACATTTCCGGTATCGATGCGCAAAAGACTGCAGTTCTCGCAGGGACAGCCGCCCTGCATCGCCGTCGACACCATCCCGTTAGGATACGCCGCCACCGGCCGGTCATCGATGGCTCCCAGCAGGATGGTTTGAGTACCTCCACCACTGTTGCCAGTCACCGCAATTTGCGTGGGATCGACGTCTGGCAGACTTTCCAGGAAATCCAGCGAACGAATGCCGTTCCACGTCTGGACGCTCATGATCGAGTGCAGTCGCGCCTCCGCCTGTACTCCGAAGAAGCCCCAATCCTGATCTCCTTCCAGTTCTCTGCGTGGCGTTGTGTAGCGATGAGCGACATCATGCGAGATCTGCTGGCTGTCAGCGTACCCCAGCATGTCATACATAAAGGTGACGCATCCCATCTTTGCCAGCTGAGCACATCGAGCGAGTTTCGGCATGCGACCGGACTGCGGCAGAAACTCTTCCCCCCTGGCGATCTGTTGTTTGATTTTGTCTGCACCAGCGTCCTGCAGCCGGCCGCCATGTCCATGAGGACAGAGAATCGCCGGTCGTGGTTTGGCCGCTGCTTCGGACGGGCGAAACAACATGCCAGTCACAAAGTGTCCTGGCAGACTTTCGAAATACACTTTCTCCATAGTAAAGCCATTGCGTTGGACTTTGCCGTGGATCACTGGATTCAGCGGTGTCCTCTGAGGCATCGGCCACAAACCCGTGGCCACAAGAACACGCTGTTTCAGATCTGCCCGACGTTGTTCCCACGACGTTTTGGAGTCGGGCACTTCAAACGGGAAATAACCGTTCAGATCTTTTGGATTCTTCAGTCGAATATCACCAGGTTGCTGTCCGGACTCCAGCACCTTGTGATCGTCCGAATCGTCGGACCAGACACTTGCCGGGAGCCATATAAGTGCGGCAAACAGGGTACAACAGAGAAAAACCTGAATCCGTATCATGAAGGAATCTCACAACCGGGAATACGAATAACGCGGCATAGCGGCAGGCACCACGCCGTCGCGATCCTACTCCCGCCATCGAGCAAAAATCAACCAACTCAGATGCGAGATACCGGATGAAGCACCGCCGGGAAGAATTATTCTCCTTTGTCTGACTGTGCCAATGGCCCATGGCGTTCCCGACAATGGACTCTATAATTCAGTACCTTCGCAGTTAAGACATCCTCCCGCCGTCAATTTCTGTCTCCCATCATTCCACATGAACAATCGACTGGCCATCCTCTAGCTTTGGCCAGCTCCTTATCTGAAACAGCGTCGTCAGGTCTCATGTTGCCATCGATTGCATTCCGGGCATCTCATTTTGCAGGAGGTATGTGTCTGATCATTGCCGGCTGCGGCGAATCACCCGGTATTCGTCAGTATGTGGTTGCCAGAGAAAACCAGAAGGACCTCACCTCAGAGGTGCTGCGAGGCGACTTTCCCCGCATCCCTTTTCTATGGGTTGTCCCTGAAGCATGGGCTGTCGCATCCAACGATCAATTCAGCATGCGCGCCTGGGCAACCGGGCCGCCGACTCAGCCAGCACGAATTACGCTCGGAAAGTTTCCGGCACACACAGGAGTTCCTGCGCAGGTGATGCGATGGCGTCGTCAGCTGGGTTTGAAAACTGATAACATCGACGGCGCCATGCAGAATGTGAAGTCACTCAGGACTCAGAATGGAGCCGGCTCCTTTGCCACAATCGAAGGAGAGAATGAAACCATCCTTGCGTTCATTCTGCCGGTCGAATCGCACTTCTGGATTTTTCGATTTAGGGGCCCCAACTCCACTTCTGAAACCGACGGTGACCTGTTCCACCAGTTCTGCCAGTCGGTCGAGTACGTCCAGCCATCGGCAACGACAACGAAGACAGCTGACGAGCGAAATGCGTCGCAGCCTCGGCTGGGATCACGAGAAAAATCGATCGAAGACGGAGCCAGATCTGCATCAGCCACGAGCCCAGATTCCGACGGCGAAGCAGCACAATCTGCTGACGAGTCGTCTGCGGAGGGAGATTAGTCATGTCTACCACTGTCCCTCAGGATTTCGTTGAGACAACACCAAAGTCCCGAGCAGCTGTTCATCCAATTCAGCAGGCATTTGCTGTCGCCGGGTCGCTCAAGATCACCTGCACCCTGTTCGTGATGGGAATGTTCATTGTCTTCGTCGGCAGTCTGGCTCAAAGCCGACGTGACGTCTGGCAGGTCGTGAATCAATACTTCCGTGTCTACGTTGCCGAAGTCGAAGTCCGTGACTTCTTCCCGCCGTCGATGTTTCCACAGCTGCTGGACTATGACTGGGACAGGCAGCTTGGTGTATTTGCCTCATTCCCATTTCCTGGCGGCTGGTTGATCGGCTGGCTGCTGCTGGGAAATCTCGTGGCAGCTCATGCTGGCCGGATACACATCCAGGCAAAAGGCATGCGCATGCTGGCCGGTCTGCTGGTGATTGTCGGTGGATTCATGCTGATGGCGCTCATCATCGTGATGGGCAACGGGCAAACCGGTGTCGAACAGGCAAACACGTTACTCAGCGCCAATCAGATTTGGCGGCTGTTGTTGGGTATCATGGTCACCGCTGTCGTCGTTTTGGCCGCGCAGACATTTATTGGCGTTACGAAAAGTCGATCTGAAAAGACGCTTTTAATTGGAATTGCAGGAATCATTACCGGTGTCCTCGTTTACTTCGCTGTCTCCGGGCCGGTCAACCTCTCCTCGATGCGCATCCTTTGGCAGCTGATGAAAGCCTGTGTTTGTTCCATGGTTCTGCTGATTGGCTGTCAGTTGCTGTTCAAAAAACGCAGTGGCATCGTGCTGCTACACACAGGTGTGGCCATCCTGATGATCAGTGAACTGGTCGTGGGGCTGTATGGTCACGAAAGCCTGATGACAATTGTTGAGGGAGAATCGACCAGCTTCGCACGCGACATTCGTGAAGTGGAACTGGCCATCGTCTCATCAGACGGCGATCGGGACTCAGTGGTCGCCGTGCCCGAAGCCATGCTGCTGCAGTCTGAATCGGCAACACAGGCGGGGGAATTCGGGGCAGGTGTGATTTCACTGGCAGACCACGGCGTTCCGTTTGATCTGAGAGTTACTGAGTTTTACCGGAACTGCCAGTTGCGGTCCGCCGAACCTGGTGACGAAGTGACCAGCAACGGCATTGGATCATTTGCGGTTCCCGTCAGACTCGATCCAGTCGATGGCATGAACGACAAAACCGATATGAGTGCTGCGTATATCGACCTCATCGATCGTGAATCTCAGGAACCCATTGAAAGGATTCTCGCATCTTTCGACGCCAGCGAATCACGCTCGGTCGCCCTGCCTGAACGTTTAACGGTTGACGGTAAGCATTGGGATCTGTTGTTGAGGTTCCACCGTAATTATCGGCCATACAACGTCAAACTGCTGGATGTTCGGCGGGACACTTATGTTGGATCTTCGACGCCCAGGAATTTCCAGTCCACCGTCCTGATCACTAATAATGAATCCGGCAAGGCGGAGGAATTTACGCTCTGGATGAATAACCCTCTTCGATTCAACGGTGAAACGTTCTACCAAAGTGGATATCACCCACTTCCGTCCGGCAAAGAGGCCACAACCCTGCAGTTGGTGCGCAATTCCGGATGGATGCTGCCTTATATCGGTTGCATCGTGGTCGCATTCGGCATGTTCGCACAGTTTTGGCAAACTCTGCGTCGATTTCTTGTTCGGACAGCAAAACAAGCCTCGGCTGATTCCGCTGGCGTTCCACGCTGCAAGCCGGCAGCCATCTGGATCCCGGTGGGTATGGCTGTCCTGTGCGTTGTATGGCTGGGGAGCAAGACGCGGACGCCTCGGGCTGTTGAGAACGCAATGAATCTCTATGAGTTCGCGGAATTGCCTGTCGCGGGTGGTGGTCGGAGTCAGCCGGTCGATTCCTGGGCTCGAAGCCAGCTGATGCTGACATCTCACAAATCCACATTCAAAGGGGAACTCACGGCACCCGAACTGGATGTAAAACGGAAGGAACTGCTAAAGGCCATCG
This sequence comes from Planctomycetota bacterium, assembly GCA_963581585.1. GTDB lineage: Bacteria > Planctomycetota > Planctomycetia > Planctomycetales > Planctomycetaceae > S139-18. The sequence goes on along the minus strand of CAUZPL010000007.1, from coordinate 12,507 downwards.
GGGATCGCTGGCCGGATGTGAACTTCGATTCATTGCAATCATTCAAAGGAGAGTACGAAGACTGGATTGCAAAGATTGTAAGTCTGACATCATCCAGCGAAGGAGCTGTCGAAGCGAGGGTCCGTGACAAAATGATCGAAAAGATGAGTGCTGTACGCTGGTTCCTGGATATGGTCGCACGACCGGACCGTGCTGTCCGTCATCGAGTGATTCGAATCGACAATGATCAGGTACTGGCACTGCTCAGTCTGGAACAGCGAGAGGGACTCGTGTATTCGCTGGCAGAAATCCAGCCAAATCTCAGTAACCTCGAACAACTCGATAAAGACGCTCGTCAGCTGCTGGAAGCCAACCAGGACCATCGCCTGTCGTCGTTACAGAGACGAGTGATGGCATTGTTCAACACAATCCGAAGACTGGAGACGATGCAGCAGGTTTTTCAGAGTGCTCCGGAGGATGAACTTCTGCCGTCTCTCGTCGAATCCTGGCGCATTCTCAGCCGGCTCAAAGATGCTCCGGTTCCCATGGGCATCGCGACCGGAATCGATGACGATCAGGGAGCCTGGGAAACAGTTCGTGCAGGAAGTCTCCTGAAGAACTGTCGTGACAAAATGATGGATCGTGACATCAGCAGTCGCGCCGACCTAGAATCATGGTTCCGGAAGGATCTGCCTGGAGAAACTCTGTTGAGTTCCCTGGAATCCAGTGTTCGTCTTTTGCAGAAGTCCGTAATCACTCGTGCCGGAGACAATTCTGTCGCCGACAACGCTGTCAATCTGCTGGCCGCAGAACTGATCCCGGCTGCGGAAGACGGTTTCGACCGTGAACTGTTGTCACTGATCGCCTCCGCCGACTCCAGTCGGCCCATCAGCAGAGTCGTGGATGATCTGGATGAAGAACGAACGCGAAAAATCTCCGGTGAGAGGATCACTCGGGATCTGTTTGACGTCTTTCGCACGCTGGAGCAGGAAGCAGGTGATAAGCGACTCGATGCCGTGCGCGTTCGTCTGCAGGAAATTCAGCTTTCAGATCCTGACCAGGATGGTCTGGGCAGTGCCCTGAATCATGAGTTGTTCACTATTCTCCTGGACGACCTGTCGGAGCGTGCCGACACGCTGATCTTTCCCGCCGCTGAAAATCCGGTGTTTGTGGCGTCCGCCAGTGGAATGCTGGGAGCCCAGCAGGCATGGACAGCCGGAGACGTCAATTCGTTTAATGAATCAGTTTCGAGCTACAGAGATTTTTTGAGTGCAAATGAAATTGCTCGGATTGACACTCCGGTCGTTCGACTTGAGACGTTTTTCAACCGATTCGATCCTTTTGGCGCCGCCATCAAACTTTACCTGCTGGCCATGTTGATTTCCTTTGCTGGCTGGGTCCTCTTCCCATCGGTTCTTCGAAATACCGCCTTCGCCATGATCATCGTCGCGTTCGCGGTCCATACAGTGGCCCTGCTGTTGCGGATCGAGATCTCGGGACGCCCACCGGTCACGAGTCTCTACAGTTCAGCAATCTTTATAGGCTGGGCGATCGTGGCTTCCGCGCTGGTGGTTGAACGTCTTGTCGGTTTCGGGATCGGGAACATCGTTTCGGCCTCGGTTGGCTCTGCGACTTTGATGATCGCACACTACCTGGCCATCGACGAAGGCGACACGTTCAGTGTCATGCAGGCGGTTCTGGACACCACTTTCTGGCTGGCCACCCACGTCGTATGTGTTACGCTTGGTTATGGAGCAACGTTTCTCGCCGGGATGCTTGGCGTGTGTTACGTGGTCATGAGTCTGTGGGCGTCGCGATCGGCTTCTGTCGGCAACCGCCAGGCGGGTGGCCCTGTGGACCTCGTATTTCTGGGTAAGGTCGTTTATGGAATTCTGTGTTTCGCTTTATTCTTCAGCCTTGTCGGCACGGTGCTCGGGGGACTCTGGGCCGATGATTCCTGGGGGCGTTTCTGGGGTTGGGATCCGAAAGAAAATGGCGCCCTGATCATCGTCATGTGGAATGCCCTGGTTCTTCACGCTCGCCGGGACAGGATGGTACGCGACTATGGAACCGCCGTTTTGGCAATGGGTGGCAACATCGTCACCGCGTGGTCCTGGTTTGGTGTGAACGAACTACGAGCCGGACTGCACAGTTACGGCTTCACCGAAGGCCGGATGGGAATGCTGATGGGATTCATCGCAGTACAACTGGCCGTCGTCATTGTCGTCACAGTCATCCGGCCAGACAAAAAACCAGCCACTTCGTAGCACGATGGCCAACAAGTGGATCAGCTGGCTGCCAGATGGTCTGCACCGGATAGTGTGCTATTCGGATATCTCCACCTCCCCGCAACCAGCGGCCTGGGACAACGCTGTGAATGGATCTGACGCACGGGTTCCGGGCCGTCGCGCGGCGTGAAGCGACCGTTCTACAATGGCTGTGCGTCAACCGGAATCGCAGGCTCCGGCGATGGACCAGGCAGCCTCCACACTGTGGTATTCAAAGCCGATCGGGCAGATTTCCGTTATTGTCAAAGGGTAAGTCCCGTAACTCACTGATGACTTCCAGATCGTCTCGTTCATGAGCCTGCTCCCGGTACACCGCGGAACATTCCAGTTCCGCTATGCTTTTCGTGTTTCGGATCCAGAGCAACCTGGCGTCCGGTGGTGCGGCGAGTCCGATCTGCGGCAACATGACATCTAACATTTCTCGATCGGTCCGATAGTCCAGCGGCAGCATGGCCTCCGCCGGGTAGCCCCCGGTCTGCACATTGATCCGGGTCATGTCGGCATTCATCTTGTCAATGGCGCGCGATCGACAGAACTCCGCCAACCCGATCCCAACAGCACTGCCGTGGGTCTGCACCGACAAATCACGGACGGCAATCATCTTGATTCCAGGAATTGTGTCGGCGGCTGTCTGGTGACAACGATCTTTGCGGCCGACGACGTTCACGTCCAGACCGGAGCCACTGATGTTCTTGCCGATCTCATCAATTAAAAGTATGTCGACCGAATCAAAGGGCAATCGTGGCATCCACTGTTTGGCCAGCTGCAGCAGTTCCTTTTCGCGTAATTCCAGTTCACCGGGGGCCACGGCCTGGATTCTGCAAGTCTCACCGTAGCTGTTCTCGACGATCCCTAGGCCAGCGACGATGGAACATCGGGCGATCACTTCCCTGGCAACACTGCGTACAATCTGCCCGAACGTAAAATCACGGATAGCTCGATGGTAGATCCTGGCACCGGCGTGCTTGCCCAGCCCGATCAACATCATCTTCATAAGGCCACTTTCGATGTCTCCCACAAATGTGGTGTGCGGCTTCACGCGATTGCAAACTATGACATGGTCTGCGGCAAATGCCAGCGCATCGAAATGCACCGGAAACCCCTCCGCCGCATGGCACACGACCTGGGTATCCATACTGGATCGGATCGGGCATCCGCAAAACTCCTCGGTCACACCGTACGACTCGAGGATTCGTTGCTGGCCCTCAGCCGTACCACCTCCATGGCTTCCCATCGCCGGGACAATAAAAGGTTCAGCTCCCAGTTGTCTGATGTGATCGACAATGGCTCTGGTGACGAAATTGATATTGGTGATGCCACGACTTCCTGCGGAAATTGCCACCGACTGTCCGGCCAGGATGACGTTCGACAACCGGAGACGCGTCAACTCGTTCTCCACCGCTCCGGCAATGTCGTCCAGATGCGGGTCGTCAAATTTCTGACGAACTCGGAATATCCGGGGATAAACGCACATCTGTCGACATTCCTTTCTGATCACCGTAACACGAACCACCCGGAGCCTCCCGTGCCGATCATCACGGTAGTCTTCCTGAGTGACAGGTCAGCTGTATGAATCACCGTTCTACTCGATTGTGGACCGTTGTTCTAATTCGTCTTTGTAAATTGGTGGGGACACTTGTCCCGGCGTGATTCGACGACAGAATAACTGATCAAACGTTCGACAACCCACCCGATCCATAGAGGACCTTCCAATGAAATTGCTTACCGTTATTCTGCTCACGCTGGCCGTGACCATGACATCTTCTGCTTTCGCTGCAGATACCGTTCACGATTTTAAAATGAAATCTCTTAAGGGTAAGGATGTCGACCTGGCGCGATACAAAGGCAAAGTGCTGCTCATCGTGAATACCGCCAGCGAGTGCGGGCTGACTCCGCAGTATAAGCAACTGCAGGCGCTGCATAAAAAATATAAAAACAAAGGGCTGGCGGTTCTGGGATTTCCGTGCAACCAGTTCGGGAAGCAGGAACCAGGAACCGCTGAAGAGATCAGTGAGTTCTGCGTCGAAAACTACGGTGTCGAATTCGCCATGTTTTCCAAGATTGAAGTCAACGGCAAAAAACAGGCTGCCCTGTACAAATATCTGAAGTCAGGTGCCCGCCTTGAAGTTGACGGCAAGAAGGGTGCTGGTGAGACCAACAACATCCGCTGGAACTTTGAAAAGTTTGTGGTGGGCAAAGACGGTAAGGTCGCCGGACGCTTCAGCCCGGGTACCAAACCGGACGCGAAGGAAGTTGTGACGCTTATCGGTGAGCAACTGGCCAAGTAGTCAGTCCCACGATGAATGGGTCTGTGGCTGGAACGTGACGGGCAATCACACATACGTGTCGTCTTGCCCGGATGTGACGGTCTCGTGCGTTCCCAATGAGCCGCGAAGCGCTGCCGGCAATCAGTCGTGTGCCTTCTCAAACAGTGACTGCGGTTTGAAGACTCTACCCGAGACATTCAGGGTGCAGACTCACGCAGAGCAGTGTACAGACCAGCGACCGCACATGAGAATCGTTCATCAGCCACTTTCAGATGGAGTCCCGTTCGGTTTTCAGTTCCATCAAAACAGCTCGCTCAGCGGCTGGCCGTTCTCTTCGACGAAATAGCGCGGTCGTCCGCGGTCGTCGAGGTATGTGCCGTCAAGCGGGACTTCCATATGGCGATAAATCGTGGCTGCCAGATCAGCCGGCGTCACCGGACGCTCTTTGATCGACCCACCATCACTGGTACTCGCACCAATGACCTGGCCATGTCGCAGTCCACCGCCGGCAAGACACATGGACATCACTACGGGCCAGTGGTTGCGTCCGTCGATACTGTTCTGAGTCCCCATATGGGGTGTGCGGCCAAACTCACCCATGCCGACTACCAGCACTTCGTCCAGCAATCCACGCTGTTCCAGATCGGTCACCAGTGTTGTCAGCAGGTGATCAAACAGTGGAAGCAACGGCTGCAGACCTTTTGAGATTCCGCCATAAACACCGCCCGGAATTCCATGATTATCCCACGTGCCGGAAGCCGTGTGGTAACTGAGATCCAGTGTTACGAAACTGACACCTGATTCAACCAGTCGCCGCGCCAGCAATGCCTGTTGACACCACAGGTGATCACCATACAGTTGCCGCAGACTTTCCGGTTCGGCTGTCAGATCGAAGGCTTGGCGTGCTCGACCGCCAAGCACCATTTCGTAGGCCTGCTGACCATAGGTGCTCAGCGCATCCACAGTCCCGGTCTGATCCAGTCCGACGCGGATCCGATCCAGATCTTTCACCAGACTGCGACGATCTGACAAACGGTCAAAGTTCAGCTGCCCTGGCATTTTCAGCAGATCTGCACCCGTGTTTTTGTTGAGGCGCTGACCCACCAGATCATAAGCAGGCAACACAGCCGCCTGGTTTCCAACAAACGGATCGTATTCTCTGCCAAGCCACCCGCCCCACGCAATGTGCGAATTCGATCTCTTAAACGCTACGTAGGGTGGCATAGCCGGATGATTTGCGCCTCGATGTTTGGCTACGATTGAGGCAATGGCCGGATGGCGATCACCCTTGGGATTCGTTCGGGGAGCAGCCTCGCGATTGCCGGTCTGGATTACGTGATTTGGTTCATGACTGCTCTTGCGACAATCCACCGATCGAATCAACGTGAACTTGTTCAGCAGCGCGGCCTGTTTTGGCAGATGTTCACAGATGATCGTTCCAGGCAGTGCCGTGGAAATTGTTTCAAAGGGGCCTCGGTTGTTGGACGGTCGATGCGGCTTGGGATCCCATGTGTCGATATGGCTTGGTCCACCGGCCATCCACAGCAGAATGACACTTTTGTGACTCATCGGCTGACCGGTTTCCACTGCGGTCGCCCGCGCATGCAGCAATTCCGGCAGAGTCAGTCCGGCCAGTCCCGCGAAGCCGGCCTTGAGGATATTCCGCCGGCTGCCCACCACCAGGCCTTCTCTGGCCAGTGGATAATAATTCGTAAAAGCATGACCGGAATGATGCATGGGCAACACAACTTTCACAGGATGCAGACGTTTAAATTATCTGCTTAAGTTGCCACAAAGTCCATCCTGAATTTCATCTGTGTCGGTGTCTCCGGCTGGACAGACGTGACTTTCTGATGAAGGGAAGCTCTCATCGAGACACGACACACCGTTCGACGGGACCTCAAGGGGACAAGTGGAGTTTGGTTGCAGCTTACGCAGTCTCGACGATTCTGATCCGCTTCCAGCGCCCGGACAGAAACCGACCCATCATCATCAGCCCCATCAGCAGCACATGCGCCGTCGTCGTCCACCAAAGGTGCTGAATTTGCGCACCCTCTGCCTGCACAATGAGCCATGCAGGGATTGCCATGACAAACCAGCTGGATGCCATTGTCAGCAGCATCGGAAACACGGTATCTCCTGCGCCGCGCAATGACGAGGCAAACACAATAGCCAGTGCGTCAAATACTGTATACACGGCCACGAACTGCAGCAGCATCGCAGCGATTGGCAGAATGGATTCTATGGTATGCACTCCCGTACCGGTTTCCGCAAATACCAGAAACGGCTGCAGACACAACCTGGGGAAAACGATCAAAAGGACGGCAGTCGCTCCGGTCCAGAGCGTTGCAAGGATGACGGCGTTCCATGTCGTACGCGATACGGACGACTCCAGATTGGCGCCAATATGGTGACCAACCAGTGTCTGAACGGCCGTGCCAAACCCCAGCAACGGTATATAGATCAAGCTGTTTATACCGAATGCCAGGTTCGACGCCGCCAGAGCATCGCGACTCAAACTTCCCACGATGAACAGAAATACGGTGAATCCGAGGTTGTCAACGAAATAGTGAATACCACTGGGTAATCCGAAACGCAGGAATTTCTTTAACAGTTCGAGATCAGGTTTCCAGGAGGCAAATAATGCGAACGGGACTCGGTTTTTCTTTCGTGTGATCAACGTCGTATAAACGACAACTTCACATAGTCGTGCCAGTAGAGTTGCTGCTGCGGCTCCCCGAATACCCCATGCAGGAAAGCCGGCCCGGCCGAATATCAGCAGATAATCCATGCAAAAGTTAACTGTGACGCTGAACACATTGACGGCCAGAATTACCCCCGTGCGGCGACGTCCGCTGTAGAAACAGCTCAGCGCCGTTGTGAGCATCATCAACGGACACCCAAGACACAGCGTGTCAAAATATGCCTTTTCTTCCGCGATAACCTGAACTGACTGACTCGTGAGCGACAACACAGCCCCGGAGACAAGCGGGCAAAACATGAGGATCACACCACAGGCCAGTGCCAGCCAGACTGCCTGCCACAACGACGACATCATTTTTTGCGGCTGTCCGGCTCCATCAAACTGCGCAATAAACGTATTGGCGTAGAGAATCATTCCCACTGGAATGCAAACCACGGTCCAGTGCATCATGCCGGCGGGAGTCACAGCGGCCAGTGAATCACGAGACCAACCGGTGAGCATCGCTCGATCGGCCACATTCATCACTGACAGTGTTCCGGCGCTCAGCATCAGCGGCACGGCGACCTGCAGCAGCTCGCGCAAACTGCCCGCAGGTGGTCTGATGACAGAGGAATCGTGAGCCGACTGAGTCATAGGAAATCAGCGAAGAAAATTTGATATCCGAATCAGATACCGGTCTCACAATTCAAATGAGAGAAGCCCACCGGCAGCGGCGTGTCATGCCACACCGAAATGCACCGGCACGAAACAGGCCTGATAGTCCGGTGCTGTCACATTCCGGCCGAACGTTCCATAATGCGGCTCGAAATTCATTTTCGGACGTTCACAATTCAGACTCTGAAACCGTCTCGGGACCGGGTTTGTGGCTTTCAGACTGGTCAACTGCTGTTTGGGAAAACACGGTTTCCGCCAGCAGTATCCCCAGCCATACCAGCAGCACTCCGGCCAGCACATTCATCAGCACGTTTCCCATCGCAGCTCCGAGGCGGCCGTCCTGCAGCAGGTTCAGTGAATCGACAGCAAAAGTGGAAAATGTCGTCAGTGAACCCAGCACCCCCGTGATCAGCAGCTTTTGAGCGTACGGCGACAGATGCGCTGTTCGAATCGTCACAATTGCGAGCACTCCGATCAGGAAACACCCGATCAGGTTGACGGCCAGGGTTCCGAGGAACGCCAGTTCGTGTCCCACCGCACGGCTCACAGCTGTGCTGATATAGAACCGGAATAATGCGCCCGCACAACCACCGATTCCCACAGCCAATGGAATTGAAAGCTGCATTACTCGTTTTACCTGCCTAAGGATTCCCGTCCAAATCTGCAAACTTCCACAGGTGCTGATCACTGCGCACAAAAAGCGCATCATTTGCTGCTGCAGGACTGCTGAGGATTGTCTCCATCAGGTCCAGTTCTGAGACGATTTCACCGCTTTCGAGGTTCGGTCGTACAACAGTTGCTGTTCCCTGTTCACTGAAGCAAAACAGATGACCGTTGGATCCCAGAGGAGTACTGCTGAACTGTCCGTGCAGACGCAACTGCCATAATCGCTTTCCGGTGTTCAAACTCCCGGCAGAAAGAACCCCCGATCCATTAATTGCAAAAAACATTCCGTCCATCACCAGCGGCGTTGATGTTGACGCGCGCACATTCCTGGTACTCCGCAACGTTTCGTAAGACGTTCCATCTGCCGTTGGCCGCAGAATTGTCAGTCCGTTCGACGGTACAATGATGTGCCCGTTGCTCACCGTCGTTGACGGAACCACTGCCGCTTCATCCGTGAAATTCCATCTCTCTGCGCCTGTGTCCGGATTCACGGCCGTCAACCCGGATAATGACTGCAGCAGGACCAGCGCAGGCTGCCCTTTTTCGGCCGGCAGAAATGCGGGGCTCGACCAGTTCGCCATCCGAGGTCGATCCAGTTTCCATTTTGACTCGCCCGACAGGACGTCCACTCCCATCGCAAATGACTCTGCATCACTTTCCACCTGAACAACCACGGTTGACCCAATCACAACCGGTGAAGACGACATTCCCAGGGTATTGCTGGCATTCGGGAACTCTTTGCCCAGATCGCGATACCACTGCAGGTGGCCGTCCCGATCCGTACAGATCAGGTCGTTACTCGAATAGAACGCGTAGATGCGTTCCTCGTCGCTTGCGGGGGTCGGTGTCGCCACACACATCTTGGGATGAGAGACGGTCCGACCAGTCGCCTGAAATGTTCGTTCCCACTGCTGCTGACCGGTAGCCGTATCCATGCTGATAATGTGCAGGCGGTCGTCATAATAGCCCGAACTTGCGGTGACAATGACCTGTTCACCAATGACGATCGGACCGGAACAGCCACGACCGGGCAAGTCTGTCTGCCATGCGATGACAGACCGGCTCAGCTGTGTGGGGAGCGATTCACCGACTGCCACAGAGTTTGCGAACGTCCCGCGGAACTGCCGCCAGTCTGCAGCGTCGAGTGGCGAAAATATCGCTGTGCGAACCGGTAAAATCAGCGTCATCACCACCAGTGCGACAGCCTGATGTGCTCTAAGCCACGATGTCGCGGTACGCCATGTGACTAAGCCGTATTTCGCGACACGAAACCGGTGTCGACACCCGGCAGTGCCCATGCGCTTTTTGTACGCCCTGTTTCTGTGGGATGTCGTTTTTGTGTTAGTCATCGGTGCCTCTGGACGACAGAACTGCCGCTCCGCTGCTGTCCACCACACGCAGCTGAAACTGATATCTTTGTGCCCAGTTCTCTTCCTGTTCGTTCTGGCACACCTTCAGCATGATCGTGTTTTCACCGGCCTGCAGTGCGACCGGGACACGGTACTGATCCATTCGAGTAGTGCGGTGATATTCTTCCCGTTCAAAGACCAGCTCACTGTTCACCCACATCTTCCAGGCATTCGGCGTCCCCAGACGAAACTCAGCCCGTCGTTCGTCTGTCGAGTGAAATGTTGTTACAGCATACATCAGTGAACCCTTGTAGTTTTTGATCTGCTGTGCAATGTCAACAAGTCCATAACTGTCGTCACTGGTGATGGTCTGCCAGCTCACCCTGGCCAGCTGGCCATCGTAAGCAGCGTCCGGATCCAGTGTCACTTCGGGAGGATACGTCGCTGCGTAACCTTTCATTTCCCGGTTGTCGAACGGGCCGATGATTTTCCATTTCGACAGAAACCCGAAATGCTGCTGCTGGTTTACTGGTTGTCCGGCGGCCTCCAGTGCTTCCGCAATGACTTTCACCTGATCGTCATGCACGGCCCCTCTGATCGCCGCTTTGTAGAGTTGCGTTGCCGCATTCCCCTGTGCCGACTTCGCCCGATCAATCAGCAGAGCCACGGCGTCTCGACGAAAATCCGGATGATCATCTTCAAGGAGGCCCGGAATGAGATTTTGTTCCAAAGTTGGGTCCTGTCTGAGCAGCCATGCATAGGCCAGTCGACGTGCAGCCGGCGCATTTCCGGTGTCCTGAATGAACTCCGTCAGCAGATCTGCCGGAAGCATCCGCCCTGCCCTTGTTTCGTGAGAGGCAATTGTTTCAAAGACACTCCTCAGCCAGTTACCACCGAGTGCACTCGCCCCCTGAAACCCTCTGAGGACCGGCAGCAAATTTACTGCCCCGTCAGCGGCGAGTTTTCGGCTGGCTTCTCGCGCCGCTGCCGAGTTCGTCTCACGCCGGACCGACCTGAGCAGTTCAATGGACGAATCGTCGGATTTGACGACCGGCATGATCGATATCAAACCGGCGATGACCAATGTCGCGGAACGGCACTTCACCTGTTGACCTCTCCTGTTCCCATGATGGTGTGTGGCTGACAGCAGTCAGCGTCATTCTGAGCGGAGTCTGTAACCGATGGTCCCGGTGCACACAACCGAATCACGAATGTGGCACTCCACAGTCACGACCAGCAGAAATGTACAGGAGAAACTTCAGTGAACGGCAAATACTGCAGACCGGCAGCTGATCAGGTCCGGTTGGGGACGTGTGAATCTCAGAACAATCCCACATTCGAATATCCTGAAGAACTCCACTGACGTATTTTATCAGCTGCACGGACAGTGTTCAGAACGTCTTTGATTCCCGGAATGAAATCCATCAACGGATCATCGAAGGCTCACTATGCACGTTCGTTGAAGTTGTGAATCCGCAGTTTGGGTTGCAGTCCTGCCTGCAGCTTCGAAACGCCAGATGTCACCAGTCAAGAGGGTACGGTTCCCCATCAGGTCGAGCCGGTTGATCCATCATCGATTCTTGAAATGGAAAAGAGGAGACAATCATGATCCGTCTCACCGTCCTGTTCTGTTTGCTGGTGACTGGCACCGGATGTCAGTCGTTCCTGCACGAACTACGGCCTCATCGACTCTGGCGACTGAATTACACGGACGCTCCTGGCCGATCTGACGGCAGTTTGCTTTCAGTCGACGACCCGCTTGACGAACCGGTGGCGGTCCGCAAACAAACCACCGTCGATTGAAGTGGAAGCAGAACAGACAGCCATCTTGCAGCCCCGCGTGACATTCCTTGACACACCTAAAATCGACTGCTAGCGTTTGGGCCGTGATGGTTGTTTGATATCTCATGACGACCAGACGGGGGGATTAGCTCAGTTGGGAGAGCGTCTGGCTGGCAGCCAGAAGGTCAGGGGTTCAAGTCCCCTATCCTCCAATGAAGAATTTCGCACAACAGTGCAATGCTTCGCAGAGCCCGGTTTTGCCGGGCTTTCTTCTTTGGTGCCCTGGGTGGCTTGCGACCCAGTTCCGCTGCCTTCTGCACCATGCTGCATCATATGTGCATCAGACTTCAGAGTTGAGGCCCTCGCGAAGTCTGATTCCGTCGTCATCCAATAATGTTGCTCTGCGATTCGCTCCGTGTGCCCGCACCAACCTGTGACAACATGCGACGGAAATATGCGTTCCAGTTCGGTTGCCCTGGTGGCTCTGAGGTTCTGCCATCGCTTCGGCCAGACCTTCAAGCCGGCGCGTTTGATGATTCGCCTCTGCTCAAGTTGTTCCGATCTCAAGCCGGTGACCTGTTTTCGGCGGCGATATCAGGGCCGACCGGACCGCATGCACATGTGCAATTCCTGCCATGCCGGTCGCGAGAGAACTCGGCGGAACAGGAAGCTGCAACAGCAGGATCGGCTCGACATCCAGAAGTTTGCCACGGCTTACTGCAGCACCCGTGACCACTACCGTCGCCACCTGATCGGCAATCTGGGCATCAAAGCCGCGGGCGGATTCGAACGCTTCCTGAAAAAATGGCTCGCTGCCA